>JAEUVE010000019.1 GCA_016786865.1 Sediminibacterium sp.
TAGAAGACTGGCGACATGAATACAACCACTTCAGACCGCATAGTTCATTAAACGGAATGACACCTCAGGAGATGGTTGAAATGTACCAAAAAGGGAGCCCGGATCTCTAATTTACCGTGTCTGATTATTGGGTGAGGGTCAGATTAATTTGTCATTACTTTTTATGTCTGACAGTTTAAAGGGGTTAATTAATAAAGTTTAAGCACCTTGAAATTAATCCCAACTGTCAGATTAAGTATTGACTATTTCAACTTACACTAACTCGCCACGGTTTTGCCATAGTTCCTTCATTCTTTGCCCGGCTTGTTCTGGCGCAATCTTTATATATCTATAAAAATCTTTTAGACTTTTATGCCCAGAAATTTTCATTATTAGTTCTACAGGGGTTTCGGCCATAAACTCATTAGTACAAAAAGATCTACGGCAAGTATGAGATGTGATCCATTCAAATTTAGCTTTAGTTTCTACTATTTCGCGATTTCCCTTTTTATATGAATGCTTTATTGGTTGGGTTAATCCAGCAAGTTTGCCAACCTCTTTAATGTATTTATTAAACTCTGGATTACTTACCTCAGGGAAAATTTTGTTAAAGCCATATGTATAAATATGGATTGCTTCTTTTCTTAAGGGGATTACGACCCAGTGTTTTGTTTTGCCTTGTTTCTTATATAACATTCCATCACGAACATCGTCTGAACTGATGACTGAAAAATCCGAAAAACGCAGTCCTGTAAGACATCCAAAGATAAACAGATCCCTATATTTTTTCAGATAATCTTGTTGGGACAAATCCAGATTATAGATTGACTTTATTTCACTTGTAGTTAAGTAGATCGCATCTGCTTCCTCTTCGAATATTTTAAATCCTGAAAGATCGAGTTCATTGATAATTCTTTTCAGCTTTCTGTTTTTTAAGAAAATAATAAGTTGTTTAATTGTTTTCCCAATAGTATTTGCTTTAAATCCCTTTTTGACTTCTTTTCTTCGATAATGAGTATGCTCAAATGTAAGATACTGGACAAGTTCCTCGTAGAAGCTGAAATTTATTTGGTTAAAACATATTTTCTTATTTCGGAAGGTTTCGAAGGAGTGCATAATTTTTTTGAGATTTTTAAATACATCCATTGTTCCATCTGCTACTGTTCCTTCTTTAGATCTAATATAGTCGTCCATTTGGAAAAAGAAATCCAGATTGATTTTAGGATTTTTACTGGCGGCTTTAGCGTATGTTTTTTCTAGCTGGCCATGTTCAAAATTTGGAGAAAATGTATTTTTCACAAATTTTACAGGATTTGATATTTTTTTGTATAGTGCAAAACTTATAATGTCTTCTGCCAATCGGACTTGTCTTTGTAATTCTTTGTTTATTTGTTCTGCTATTCCAAATTTAATAGGCATACTTTCCAACACTCGCATATACTTCTTATGCCAATAATTTGCAGGAATGGCTATTTCAGTATTAAGCAGAGTTTTATTCTCAGCGTTCATACAATACTGTATGAAAATCAGGCTAGTGCCATTTCGCCTAGCTTTTGATGCATTGCATATTAGTTTGATAGGTAACAACATATTTAGTTGAATTTTTAGTCGAATTAAGTGATGTTGCGCCTTGTAAAGATAATTAGTCTGAAAATGAGTAAATGTTATAAATTATTCAAAATCAATCACTTACTGTAAGTATAGTTTTAGGTAGGTTAGCTTAAATAGGTATGAATTTATTCCGTCCGGTCCGCACACTGAACAAATAAAAAAAGCCTGCAGGATGTACATCTTGCAGGCTTTTTTGTTTGGGAACAGTCTATTCCGCCTTCAAGGAATCTTCATTTAGAACGCAGCATAATCTTTCTTCTTAAAGGATTTTAACAAAGAATCAAGTCGTCTGGAATTATAATAAGCAAGACAGCCTTGTATATAATTGTTCATACCAGCTACCGACTCATGCACATAAGGCCCACTGACTGGCACCATTTGCTGAACAGCATGTTGCACATTTTCATTCATTTTGGGAAGAATACGCTTTGTAGTAATCTTTCTTGTTTCCAAGGCTACATTTACCTGTTGCAGGCTTACATCTAGCGTATCCTGTTGAAAATACAGCTTCATCCCTTCGTTCATGCAGGTACAAAAAGCCCATTCTTTTAATAATTGAATGTCCGTTTGGGTCTTCCCCAACCTACCAGTTGAACCGCAACCCGCCAAGATGAAAAGGGAGAATATGAGTGTGCTTATTTTCATTTGTTTTGCTATTCAAATCCCTAACAAAAAGTCACTAATACTACGAATCTTTTCATAATTATTTACCCCGCTTCTCCAGCCACTGCGAAAGACCTTGCTTGATTGCTTCACCAATCTTTTGCTGGTTGGCTGGATCTCGGAGAAAATCGTAGCTCATTTCGTTGTCGCCAATTTCGAGCAATACCCGTATCGGGGCTGTGTTTACATGTTCATCCAAACTAAAGAAAGATAATTTTCCGGTACTTGCACAACGGTAATCGTTTCTTCCAGTGGTACTATCCAGCAGCACGCCACGGTTTTCGAGGGTGGTGGCAGCAGCAATAGAGGCAATTAAAGTGGCAGCCAGGTCGCGGTTCTCGGCTTCATATGCATCGCCGTAATGAATGTATCCCCAAACTGCATGACGTCGGGTACCGCCATTGTTGTGCACGGCTATGAATATATCCGGTTGCTTTTTATTGGATTGCAGTATTTCCCAGGCATAGCCTGAAATTTTTCCATCCACTACCGCCGATGTATGTGCAACCACCGTATTGCTGCCAACGTCTGCCGTATGCACATCGGTTCTGCCCAGACTCCATACTTTGTGTTCCTTCATTTTGGGAACTGTAGCCATCGCAGCTTCTGCAATGCCATTACATACAGCTGCTTCGCTGAAGTTTTTACCGGTATTGGTCTGGTGAGAAGGCTGCCATACCACCACTGTTTTTTTGCGAGGTGGCACAGATGCAACACAAACGATCAGGAGTAAAAAAAAGACTATTCTTTTCATATGGAAGTTTGAGTGATTTCGAAGAACCCTTTTAATTTGTAACAGAATTAGGCTATTTTTTCCATTTTCAGCCAACAAATTAAGGACAACAAAATCAGGCCCTCATCAATCCAACATCCCGCCTGCCCAGCGAAGTTCGTATCCGGCAGTGAGATATTTAATTCGCAACTGAGTTTGCTTTTGCAGTATCTCCAGCAGTTTGGTTTCACGGCTGTTCACCAGAAACAGACTGCTTTCACCCTGTATGAATTTCAGTTCCTCATTGCGCAGCAATTGGCGGTAATTGTTTTGCAGACTACGGGTGAGCTCCCATTGCTCTAACAGCCGGGATCGTTCATTCTGGTAATAACGGATTTTATTTTCCAGTTGCCAGCGTTTAGCACTGAGCTCCAACTGTGTTTCTTTTAGTTTGATCTGTGCTTTTTTATATTCACCTCTGCCCTGCCGAAGAAAAAGGGGCAACTGTACACTTACCCCCCATTTGTAATTGTTTTGTAAATAGGCAGCATCCAGGCCTTTTACAAATCCATATTCTTTGCTCAGCACATTGGCTTTCAGGCTCACATATGGAAGGAGTCCCTGCAACTTGAGCCGCTTCTCGGTTTCCATGCTGCTGATTTTGTATTCTGCAGATTTTAACAGCGGATGCTGCGCTAATATTATGGCCATATTCTCCTCCAACACCTGGTCTTCTTCTCTGGCGTTAAAACGGGTTGTATCCGGCACATAATGCTCAGGCAACTGATATGCAGTGGTATCGTCCTGCCACAAAAAATACGACAGGGATATGGCTGCATTGTTCAGCTTCTGTTTTGCTTCGGTCTGCTGTAATCGGTATTGCTGCAATTGCGTGTAAGATTCCACAGTATCCATCACGGAACGGTCTCCATGTATATACGCATTACGGACCAGGTTTTGCCGTTGTTGGGCATTAGCTAAAAATCCACTATAGATCGTATACAACTGATGTGCTCCTGCCCATTGCCAATAGGCAGTATAGGCATCCAGTAACAGATTGTTCAATACATTTTTTCGCTCCTGCTCACTCTGGTTCTGCAGGATTTTAGCCTGCTGCAATGCTGCCCTTCGTTTATCCAGCAACAAACCGTTTCCGAGTGGCAGTTCCAGTCCCAGATAACTGGACCTTCCACGGGTAACCTCCGGAGAAAGCAGGTCTCCTCCGTTGCTTTCAGTTCCTGCTTTCAGGGTAACTGCAGCGGCAGTTGGTATCTGTAATTGCGGATTGCTGTAGTAGTAATAATTCTTTCCGTCGAATGTTTTTCTGCTGGCATCCAGCTCAAACGCAGGATCAAAAGCACCGCGGGCCAACAAAAGTTCTGCATCGGCCTTGTTCACCAGCAAGGCTGCCTGCTTTGCAACAGGATGATTTCTGCGCACCATATCTATCACAGCTTCAGGACCAAACACCTGTCTGCCTTCCTGGGCGGTAAGGGGTATGACCGTTACCAGCATCGCTACAGTAAAAAGAAACTTATTTCTTTCCATTGGTTGATTGATTGGATGGATAGGGTTGATAATATTCCGGTGGGAAGCCATTGATGTTCCGCCACAATTCATAATAAATACGTACATCTTTCAGAAGAGCAATTCCGCTGGCACCTCCGCCAATCCGCAATTGACGAGGCCAGGGTTTATCGTTACCGTCTTCTGTTACCAACACCCTGAACTTTCCATTCTTGCTCACATCTGTTTCTACCATGGCTACTTTTCCGCCAAAGGTTCCATAACTGGTTTGTGGCCACCCACTGAATAAAATCACTGGAAATCCATCAAACACAAAACGAACTTTTTGTCCTACGGATATCAGTGGCAGATCCATAGGATCCACAAACATTTCTACTGCATACTGAATTTGATCGGGAACAATCTGTACAATCATCTCTCCTTCCTTCACCATTTCTCCGATACCAGCTTTTTTGGCCTGTATCACCTGCCCGCTTTGCGGTGCACGAATATAATACAGCTGATTCCTGGCGTCGTAACTGGCATAAAGATTCTGCAACTTAGACAGTTCCGAAGCAGAACCTGCAGCACTGGACAATGCGCTGAATTTTTCTCCCGAAGCCTTTGATATCTTATCTCTGTAATCCTGCTCCACACTGTTCTTTTCGATCTGCAGGTTCAGTAATTCCTGTTTGGCCTGTTGCCACTTGTTGGCAGCACTGATTTGCTTGGCCTGCGCGTTCTGATAATTCACTCTCCGCTTCTCCAGTTCGGTAAGAGAAATTGATCCGCTGTCGTACATCAGCCTCGCTGCGTCAATCTGTCTTTTATAAACAGCCAGTTCATTGTTCACTGCCACGAGATCTGTACTATCACTAATGATCTTAAGTTGCTGTTGCACCAATTTGTTATCTAACGATCGCAGTTTAAGTTCCTTTCCCTGCAACAAGGCTGCCACCTGGGTTTCGGCTGTTGCCGCTTTACTTTGATAATTATCTATACTGCGCTGTTTGGCGGCAATTTGTTCCTGCGTTCTGCTCAGCAATTGCGGGTCGAGGTATTCGATCTTCACCTCTCCCAGTTGCAGCAGGGTATCACCCTCCTTTACATAATCACCCTCCTTTACATACCACTTCAATACCCGGCCGGCTATGATGGTATTCAATTCCTGAGGTCTTTGTTCCTGACGCAGGGTAGTCACCGATCCCTTTGCACGAATATTCTGTGTCCAGGGTAAACACAGCACCACCAGCGTTAAACCAAGGATACCCCACAACCATTTTTTGATCTGACTGGATCTGTAAACATGATACACTTTGCCAAATGAGGTAAGCCGGCCTTCTGCTGCACGTTGTTCTATATTGCTGTTGATATAGTTCTCCATGATTAATTCCGGTTTTTAATCTGACCATTTTCTAATTCAAGTACCTGATCATACACCAATGTGTCCTGTTCATTGGCGCAAATAATAATCACGGTACTATTGGTTTCTTTACGCAGGTATTCCAGCATGGCTGTTTTTTGCGTTGGATTGAGGTGTTGAAAAGGCTCTTCCAGCAAGAGGAGCCTGCTCTTTCCCAATAAAGCACGGGTGAGCAGGATGTGCTGACGGATGCTTTGGGGCAATCGTTTTCCCAATGGATCCAGCATGGTTTCAAAGCCATCTTTATTGGATTGTATAAAATGGATCAACCCAGTTTTGGCGGCCAGTGGCAGAATGCTTGCAGCCGTAATGCTCGAGTCGCCCATGGTAATATTATCGAAGAGAGTTCCCTGAAAAATATCCTGCTGGTTCAGCAGAACGCCGGTTTGAGAACGCAGCGAAGAAAGCCTGTAATTACCTATCGGCAACCCATCGATCAGTACTTTCCCTTCAAAGCTCCGGTAAGCGCCGGTCAGGAGACGCAACAGGCTCGACTTTCCCGAACCGGAAGCACCACTCACCAATACCAGTTCTCCCGGATTAATGCTAAGGTTGGCTTTGTTTAATACCAGCTCGGAATTAGGATATCCAAAATCAACTGCTTCAAAGTCAATGCGAACGCCTTGTTGGGTATCGGCCAGATCCAGGTGACCTTCTTTTTCTGTGAAAGCTTCTGTTACCAGATTCATTTTTTCGATGGAAGTAAAACTATCGTAAACCCTGTCGAGGTTACCGATCAGTTTTTCAACCGATGCAATAATGGAGATGATCACGATATCGGCCGCAATAAACTGGCCAATATTGATCTGCTGGTCTACCAGCAGCGTAGCGCCTACCAGCAACATAGCCGCAGTGATCAGGGTTTTGAAGCTAATGAAACTCCAGGCCTGTGTAAGCAAAATTTTAAAATAACCGGTGCGTGCCTGGAGGTATCCGCCAATCAGTTCATCGGTTTTTTGAATATGAATAGAACTGTTGCGTGCATACTTGAAAGATTTAATCATTCGGGCCATTTCTTCCAGCCAGGCCGCAACACGATACTTGTAATCGCTGGCTTCGAGCGAAGCACTGAATCCACGTTGCGAAGTGAACCGCAGAATCAGCAAAATGCAGGTGAGCAGGATGGCACCAAATGCAATAAATACGGGATGGTAAAATGACAGTAAAAGCAGTCCGAATAAAATCTGTATCACCGCCGTAGGAATATCGAGCAATACTTTTTCGATCCCCTTCTGCAAAGAAGGTATTTCAAAAAAGCGGTTGACCATTTCGGGCAAATGAAATTGATCGAGCCGTTCCACATTCAGGTGCGGTAGCCTGTTGCTGAACTCCAGGGCATATCGCAGAAAAATTTTCTGTTTCAGCTTTTCGATTAGTTGCAACTGCCTTACCTGTAATAAGCCACTCAGAAAGGTTCCTGCAACCACCAGTACAATTAATATCATGATGGAAGTAGAAAGGGAACCTGCCATAACAAAACCGATGATGGTCTGTATACCCAGCGGCAGAGACAACTGTACCAGACCGGCCAGTATGGCAAATACATAAACTGCGCTGATGTCTTTCCGGTCTAGGTTG
This sequence comes from Sediminibacterium sp., assembly GCA_016786865.1. Taxonomy (GTDB): domain Bacteria; phylum Bacteroidota; class Bacteroidia; order Chitinophagales; family Chitinophagaceae; genus Sediminibacterium. The sequence continues at coordinate 7,473 of JAEUVE010000019.1, forward strand.
AGCATCCGCAAAAAAGCGCGAAAAACTTCACCGGCGGAGCGGTAATGGGATTGAGCCATAGTTGATTTATTTTCCTTTTTGGTTTCCCTGGAAAATTGGAGTCCACTGCTAACAGACTTCATGAAAAATTGTTTAACTTTTTATGGATTTTAACAATCTTTAACGAACGTTTCAAGCCCTTTCCGCTGCCCACCGCTCTTTCAATCGGTCCACCAGGTAATACACCATCGGCACCAGGAATACAGTCAGTACCAGCGAAGAAAGCAATCCACCGATGATCACCCAGGCCAACCCGTTTTTCCAGGCTGCTGCGGTACCCGTTCCCAGGGCAATGGGCAACATACCAATGGCCATAGAAAGGGTGGTCATTAAAATTGGGCGCATCCGGTCCTTTCCTGCTTCCACAATAGCTTCCCGCCAGGGTTTTCCGGCTGCCTTTAACTGATTGGTAAAATCCACAATCAGGATGGAGTTTTTGGTCACCAGCCCCATGAGCATAATCAGCCCCAGCAAGGCAAATAAACTGAGGTTGCTCATGGAAAGATTCAATGCAAGGAAAGCGCCGATTGCTGCTACCGGTATGGCGAACAATGCCACAAAAGGATAAACATAGCTGTTGTACAGCGCTACCATGATCAGGTAAATGAGGATAAAGGAAATCAGCAACACCGAGCCCAATGCGCCAAAGCTGTCGTTCTGTCTTTTGATATCGCTGCCCCAGGTCATTTCTATTCCATCGGGCAGGGGATGTTTTTTGAGATAAGCCACCACATCATCTGCCACGGTTCCGGAGGGTCTGCCCAGCGCATCAGCGGTAAGGGTTATGGCCGGCTGACGGTCTTTCCGCTCCAGCAAAGAGGGTGCATTGTCTTTTTCAATTGCAGCAAACTGTGCTACATCCACAGCAATACCCATTGGATTCACAATGGTCAGCTGTTTTACATCATCATAGTTCCTTCGGTTGAACTGATCCAGCCAGATCCGAACCGGATATTCCGTTCCCTGCTCGGTTAAGCTGGCATCATCATTTCCGGAGAATGCAGTCCGAAGGTTCATCCCCACGTATGCTGTATTCAGGCCCAGGCGTTGCATTTTATCTTTGTCGGGTATCACTTTCAGTTCAGGGCTTCCCGTTTCTACAGAACGTTTAACATTGTCCGCTCCTGGTATTTTTTCTATTACTGCCTTGAGGCTGTCTGCTGCCAGCATAACCGTTTGCAGATCACTGCCACTCAGGGTAATTTCGATTGGCGCTGTTCGGGGAACCAGTCCCAGGGCCATGATCGAAAAATTGATGCCGGAATATTGCTGCTGCAGGTTATCCCGCAACCTCCGCATGAAAGCCTCTGTTTCAAAACTGCCGTTTGCCTGATTGGGTTTGAGCTGTACGGTCAATTCCGTTTTATTAGCAGCCCCCACACCCAAGCTCCCGATACCGGTACCCGGACCGCCCACGTTGCTGAACAAGGTACTCACTTCTGGTTGTTGCAGGATGTATTGTTCAATCCGTTCCGAAGTAAGGTTGTTCTGCTGAAGGGTTGTGCTTTTATCAAATTCCATTGCCAATTGAAACTTACCCTGATCTCCGGTAGCAATCAGCTCCTTACCAATGATTCCCTGTTTCATCACCGCAGCTGTAAAAACAAAAAGCAACAAAACCATCGCTGTAAAAATCAGTTTATGGGTCAGTACCCACTGCAGCCTTCTGCCATACCATTCTATCAATTCTTGTAAGCGGTACTCAAACCATAATAAAAACCGATTGAAGAAATGAGTGGGTTTCAGGTCTTCTTTTTTACCTATCCTGGAAGACAACCAGGGCGTAAGGGTAAAGCCAACCAGCAAACTGGTAAGCACGGTAACCACCACTACTACAGCAAACTGTTGCAGCATGTCTGCCACAAACACCTGCAGGAACAAAATGGGCACAAAGACTACTACATCTACCAGCGTAATGGAAATGGCCGAGTAACCAATTTCCATTCTGCCTTCGAGCGAAGCCTTTCGCTTTTCTTTACCCATGTCTAAATGACGCTGAATATTTTCCAGCACCACAGTGGCATCATCCACCAACACCCCAATCACCAGCGACATGGCAAGCAGGGTCATTAAATTTAATGTATATCCGAGCAACCACATGGCACCGAAAGCGGTGATCAGAGAAGTTGGAATGGCAATAGCCACGATCAGGGAATTACGGAAACTTCTCAAAAAAAGCAGCATCACCAGCGAAACCAGGAACACCGCCAGAAATAAATCGAATACAACAGAATTCACCGCATCAATGGTATTATCGGTACTGTCCTGTGTAATTACAAAACTCACTCCAGGAACCTGCCTTTCAATGAAAGCGAACTTTTCGCGAATGGCTTTGGATACTTCCACTGCATTGGCATCACCCTGTTTTTTTATTAAGAGCCCCAATCCTGCTTTCCCATTGTACCTGCTCACAGAACCCTGCTCTTTCACACCATCCGCCACTGTTGCAATATCTTTTACGTACACAGGACTTCCGGGAACTGGCATGGCTACCTGTACATTTCCAATCTGATCTATGCTGCTGAATTTACCTACCAGGCGAACTGAATTCCGCTCGCTGCTGTTCTCCACTTTTCCGGCAGGTAAATCTATTCCTGCGCGATTGATGGCTTCCACTACCTGAGAAAGTGATAATTTATACAGGCGAAGTTTCTCCTGATCCACTTTAACCTGGATCTCCCTTTCCTCTGCTCCCAATACGGTAATTTCAGCAACACCTTTAATTTGTTGAATCTGCGGCAGGTATTCGTCTTTCATTTTCTGATAAAACAACGGGGCAGGCAGATTACTGCTGGCGCTAACCGTCATGATGGGCAGGTCGTTGGGAGATACTTTACTCATCACCGGACTTTGCACATCCTGCGGCAACTGTGCTTTGATATTATCAATGTACCGCTGCGCATCCTGCATGGCATTGTCTACATTGGTTCCATATTTCAGGTTGGCAATAATTACAGAAGCATTGGGCAATGATTTGGTTACCAGGTAGTCCACACCCTCCAGATTAGAGAGTGCATCTTCCACTTTTCTGGAAACCGAAGTTTCCACTTCTGCGGGCTCTGCTCCGGGATAAACCGTTTTAATCACAATCACCGGCTGGTTAAAGTCGGGCATTAATTCGTAGCTCAGGTTTTTATAGCCAATTAAACCCAACAGAAAAAACAGGCTGAAGAGTACAACAATCAGCGACGGACGCTCTATGGATATTTTAGTAAGATTCATGTTCACTGATTTTATGGTATAACAACAAAGGCTCCATCAAACAAATTCACCAACCCGCTTACTACAATAACATCTCCTTCTTGTAACCCTGATGTAACCACTGCTCTATTTTGTACCTGCCGAAAAATGGTGATGGGTTGCAATACGGCTTTTCCATTTTTCACCAGGTATACCTGTGCATAATCTGCAGTACCGGTGACGGCAGATGCGGGTATCCTGATTTCTTTTTTAAGCGAGGTCCTGCTAACTACCACTTTTCCAAACATACCCGCTTTGATAACCTGTTGTGCAGTATTGCGCACCTGAAACTGTACCGGAAAACTATTTCCCGGATTGGATTTGCTGCCGATCATCGTCAGCTTTCCGGTAAGCGTTCTGTCGGGATCAACATCCGGAGTAATCGAAAATTGCTGGTGCAGCTGAAATTTCAGGAGATCCGCTTCAGGTACCTGTATGGTAAATTTCAACTGGTTGATATCGATAATTTGCAACAAGGGCATTCCGGGTGCAGCAAAGGCACCTGCTTCCGAAAGTTTTGCAGTTACCACCCCTGCAAACGGCGCCGGGATAGTTGTTTTCGAAATCTGTTCCAGCAAGCTGGCCTGCTGTACTTTTGCCGCTTTTAATCCCAGTTGCGCTTTCTCGAGCTGCACCCCCTGAATGGCATCTGCACGGGTTAAAATGGTGAAACGCTTCACGTCTGTTTCCAGACCTTCTACCTGCACATTTACCGATTGCAGCTGCAGTTTCAACAGGGAATTGTCTAACTGAATCAATGCCTGTCCGGGTTTCACTTCATCGCCCACATCTGCCAACAACGATACAATCCGTCCCTGTATATCTGCACTGATCCTGGTTTCCCTATTGGGTTCAAAGGTTCCGGTATACGCCCCTTCGTCCGTAGCATTTATCATGCGAATGGTATCTACCCCTACTGTTACGGGCTTTTCCTTATTGTATTGATACAGTTTTGCAGCAGCTTTTTTCTTGTTACCGGATAGCCGGATGGCAAGTATTGCCACTAAAGCAAGTGCAGCAACGATCAACATTATTTTTTTCCAGTTCATGATGGTATATTTTGGCTGTATATAAAAGTTAGGTTAAAAATTTCCGGTTAATTGCTTCAGGGCCACATCTGCTTTCAGATAATCCACTACGGCAGCGAGGTAGTTCTGTTGTGATTCGCGCAGGGCATTGTCCGACAGCAATACATCGGTCAGGCTTGCCGTTCCTTCTTTTTGCTGTAGCAGGGTTTGCGCATAAATAGTTGCAGCCAGCTGCATTTGACGAACGGTATTGTCAACAGCTTTTAAGGCAGTCGTTCTTTGTTTCTCCCAGTTTACAATCTCCACTTTATTTTTATCCGAAATGAATGCAGCCTGCAGTTCATTGTTCTTCAGCTCCAATTGTTTCTGGCTCAGCTTGCGTTTGGTAACCGTACCATTGAAAATTGGATACGATATCTGCAGACCTGCAAAACCGGTCCGAAAAAACTTCAGGAATGAATTGGGGCTTTTGTCGTAACCGAAACCCATGGCACCGTAAGCACCCACCAGGTTCAGCGAAGGCAGGTAACCCGACTGCTGAATTGTTTTCAATTCGTTGTTCAATAATTTCTGCTGGGTTTTCACCAGCTGGAACTCCAGGGTTGGATGAACCGGATAATCACCTGCTGCCTGAATCCGGATTTGCTCCACTACAGACATATTACGTTCGGGATCAACCCCCATATTCAATCTCAACCGATTCAAAACAGACTCATATTGATTCTTCACCAGCTCCTGCCTGGTAACCAATTGCTCTGCCTGCAACTTCACTTTGTTTACATCTGTTCCCCTTGCCATGAGTTGTTCCTGCAACAGTTGCATATTCTTCAGAAGCTGACGGGTATTATCCAGGTTGCGTTCAAGAAAGCCAAGTTGATTCCGAAGAATCTGCGCATTGTAGTACAGGTTGGTTACATCAACCATTACCTGCTCTTCCGATCTTCTGTATTGTAATCCGGAAAGCTCCCGGGCAATTGCAGCATTTTGAATGGCGCCATTTAGTTGGGGCTGATACAGAGGCATGGCCACCTGCACCGATGCATTGATGTTGTGTGGAACGCCAAACTGCAACTCTTTGAACTGCCCCGGGGTAGCCTGTGGATTAAGTGCAGTAGCCGGCATCAGCTGGTAAGGCAGGTCGATAAAATATTTATAATCTGCACTGGCATTCACTTTGGGGTTCCGGCCTGCCCGGATCTCCTGTTCCTTTTCCTGACTTTGCAAAATGACATTCCGGTTGATCTGCAGATTCCGGTTGTGCAACAACGCCGTATCCAAACATTGCTTCAGGGTCCATATTTCCTGTGCAGCTGCGGTTGCAGAAATCAGCAGCAACAAAAGCAACAAAGGGACAAAAGGTTTACGAGTATTCACTAACATAAATTGATAAATTTTTTGTCTGCTTAAATCCTGATTATACTTTATAGATCATTTTTAAAATTCCTTCCAGTACGGTCTTTCCTTCTTTCACTAAATTGGAAGCATATCCGGAAAGCTTCCACTTCAGTACCGTCATTCGCATCCCACCTATGATGATGGTGGTGAGTACAGACACCCCAACAAGTCGGCTGTATTCGCCATTTGCCTGCCCCCTTACAATATTTGCTTTAATATACCCCTGCATGATTTCCATGATTTCAGATACCTGTCTGGTGAGGCCCTCATCAAAATGAAAAATACCTTCGGCAAAAATGACACTGATCACTGCCGGTTTGCGAACAAAGGCCTGCAGCTGAGAATCAAAAATGGCCCTGATTTCATCACGGGCGGAGCTGTCCGGTTTATGAACAATGCCTTGAATCCGATTTTTCATTTCCATTTTAAAATACTCCAGTATACACTGCAGTATTTCATTCTTGCTGCTGAAATGGCGGTACAGGGCGGGTTCAGAAACACCAATGTCTTCTGCCAGGGTTTTGATGGTCAGGTTCTGTATACCAAATTGGGAAATTCGGTTGGTAGCCGCTTCCATGATCTCTATTTGTCTGACTGTAAACTGTTGCATATTGCCGTGCATTTCCTAAAATAGGTTAGTTAGTATTAACTAACAAAGCTACGGGTTTTATCCATCCGGGCAAATTATTTGTCATTTTCCCTTAATAAAGGCCAGGACAGCACGGAGAGCACCGGATTGCACCTGTACAAAATAGAGCTCAGGGGGAAGGGTGGAAATATACAGTATATGTTGAGCTGCACTGCTTTCTGCGGATTGAATAATTCTGCCATCTACACTGTACAATCGAATCTTGGTTGTTACGCCGGGTGTTAACCCACTGAGGGTAATGGTACTGGTGGCCGGGTTAGGATAAAGCCGGATATTTCCGGGTGTTCCGGGTGGTGGCAATACACTGGTATCGCTGCGGATCCCCTTGCCCGTAACAAACACCGGCGTTTCTGTAAGGGTCAGGGAAATTTTCCCTACATTGGTTTTTTGCTGAGTCAGTACCAGGGTATCCGACCCGATGCCGGGCGTATAGATATAGGCAGAGTCGGCCGTTCCCAGGTTCAGGGTATACGTTCCGGTTCTTCCTGTTTCATCGGGAATGTATAAAACATACATCAGGGTAGTGTCGTTGTAGGCATACTGATCTACCTGTGGATCGGTACTCAATGTTTTAGTATAGTTGTAATATCCGAATTGCTGATTGACCTGCCGGATATAATCCGCTGCCGGCCGGCGTGTACCGTTTTCATTGATCAATCCGCTGGTGGCATAGAGTCCTCCATAAGTGGGCGCATCATCGCGTAACTGATAAAAGAACACCTTGTTGATTCCGGTTCTCGCATACATCAATGCGGTACGCAGAATCCAGTCGCCCTGTGTTTCGAGCGCAGTTTTGTTTCCGATCGCTATTGCTTTTCCGGGGCTTTGCGGATGCACATCGTATCCGGTTTCTGTGATCCATACCGGCATATCGTTTAGGTACTGATGAGCTGCCTGAAGAAAAGCAGTTGCCAGTGAATCGGCCTTGCCGCTGGTGGCTGTTTTCTCCGGTGCTACGCCGCGCTGTTTGGCTGTATCGAGTGTGTAGATATGATAATTGATCACATCCCAGCAGATATTCACAGAGCCATCCGCCCTATATCCTCTGTACTCCTTACACCAGTCGATCATGCCGCGGAAATAATCAGTATTGGCCAGGGCTGTTCCGGCCATAACCACTTTCACGGATGTATCTGCATTCTTAACGCCCACGCCTGCACCCAAACTATTTTTATGGCCGTCGTAAAAAGCAGACAGGTTGGCCGCATATTCTCTTCCGGTCTGGTATCCCTTTCTCCCCTTCCACCACTTGTCGCGTTCATTGTCGCACTCGATGTATTGTATCAACCCCAGCCCAATTCGAACGGTGTTCACCGGATCACCGCTCCACCTGGGTGTATTGTTCACACTCAGTAACGCAGGATTTACTGCCGGATTATTTCCATAACGGGCAATATATTGAAAAGCTACTCTGGCCTGATTTGTATAGGATGCAGGGTCGGTTAAATCCGCTCCGTAGTTCACCGGCGTATTTTCTGCATCCCGCAGATTTTCAGGATAACTGGCCTGCATCCAGTCAGGTATGGTTTTTAAACAGGCCAACACCGTAATGCCGTCTTTTTTACATTGCTGATAAATGGTATCGTAGTTCCACCCGCCCATCCGGGTAGGGCTGTAGGTGTAGCTTCCAGCTGAATTCTCCAACTTCTGCCAGTCCATATAATGTCTTACTGCCGTGAAATTTTTTACTGCCGCATACCTGCCTGCATCTATTTTATATGAATCGGTAGCCCCATCCGAAAAATCCCACTCATACGCGTTCACACCAAAATAATTTCCCAGTGAAATCTTTTGACGAACTTTTGGTGCAACAGTTGCCGGCGCTTTGTAATATCCATAAAATTCCAGCTCAGTAGGAAAAAGATCGCCTGTTCTGATCATGAGGTATCTGATATTGCGGAGTGCTGTATCCAGCCGGATGATTGGTGTTCTGTCTGGATAGGGCCCCACCCATTCATTGTACAGGCTACCGGTAAAACTGGCAATGCGTTTTCTACTCCAGTTGCTATCGATGATATACAGCTCCATGGGTACTGTGCTGTTGCCCTGCCAGTCGAACATACGAATGCTGTCTATCAGGAGGTATTCACCGGGGAGCATTGGATAATAGGCCTCATATGGCTCAATGATTTTTCCGTAGCCTGTTTGCACATTGGCCGTGAGATTACCGTCGAACAATTGCTGCAATCCGGAGGATGCATTGGTAAGCTGGTACCACCGTTGGGCTTCGATTGGTATTTTCCGGTGTATTTGCAAGGAATCCTGCCCTGCAACCTGCAGTGAGCACAACAGAACCATCAGCAATAATGCAGGATTTTTCACAATGTTGATTTTGAAATAATTAAACAGCCAGCGCCTTACGTACGGCAGGAACAACTTTGGTGCCAAAAAGTTCTATGGATTTCATGGTCAGAGCATGCGGTACCGGACCAATGCTGGCCTGAGCCAGGAAACGGGTAAAACCAAACAACTCGTGCTCGTATAAAATTTTATCAATTACCTGTTGTACACTACCTACCATCAATGCGCCCTTGGGCGTACGGGAGAAATCAAATTGCTGTCGTGTAAGCGAAGGCCATCCCCTTCCTTTTCCTACACGGTCCATCATAGTAGCATAATAAGGAAAGAAATCATCTGCCGCCTTTTGGGAGTCCTCCCCAACAAATACGTGATTATTGATCCCCACTTGCAGCTGATCCGCTGTTCTTCCGGCTCTTTGTGCTGCCTGCTTGTATAACTGAATAAATGGCACAAACTGTTCGGGCATACCTCCAATGATGGCCAGCATCAGGGGTAAATTCAGTTGGGCCGCACGAACGGCAGATGCCGGGGTGCCCCCAGCTGCCAGCCATACAGGCATCTGTGTTTGTACAGGACGGGGATATACTCCGAGGTGATCAATTGATGCACGGTGCCGGCCTTTCCAGGAAATGGTTTCCTGATTGCGCAAAGCAAGCAATAAATCCAGTTTCTCCGTAAACAGCTCGTCGTAATCCTGCAGATCGTATCCAAAAAGCGGAAAAGACTCAATAAACGAGCCCCTGCCGGCCATGATTTCAGCCCTTCCTCCCGACAACAGATCCACTTCCGCAAATTGCTGAAACACCCGAACCGGATCATCTGAGCTCAAAACCGTAACTGCACTGGTAAGCCGGATATTTTTGGTCATCACGGCGGCGGCGCCTAAAACAACTGCAGGAGCAGACACTGCATAATCAGGCCGGTGGTGCTCACCAATTCCAATCACATCCAGCCCCAACTGATCGGCCAGCACAATTTCCTCCATCAGATTGTTGATGCGCTGCTGCGCATTTGCACCGCTTCCTGAAACCTTTTCGGGCTCCATATCGGCAAAAGTCATTATCCCTAACTCCATCTACTTGCTATTCATTTTCATCCAGGTTGTGGTGGTTATCGCCTCCCAAACTGTAATAATTATTTTCTTCGTCTTCTTCGCCCAGAACCTCCAACTCATCATCCAATTCTCCTCCAGGCAAATCCAGATCGTCTTCGGGCAAATGATTAGACTTGTGCAACGGGTGCTGATCGGCCTGCAAATGATCATTGTACTGTTCCTTCTTTTCCCTGTTATAAATATCCTCTTCCGGCGCATATTTTAAACTATCAGGAACCGCATTTTGTTCAGCTGTATTCTCCTCTTTTTTCCAATACTTTTTCATGACGCAATTTTTTAAAGTGGAAAATTATTTCACTGTTAAGTTACAACAAATAACAGGGAGGTACATGTTAAATTCTACCCATTGAAATAAAAAAAAGCCGCTCAGATGAGCGGCCTTCCATTGTTAGAATAGCACTATTAAAAGAGAAACTTAAATCCAAATGCCAATGGGGTTGTTAAGGAAGGATTGCTTCCACCCAACGCTGTGTTGTAGGCAGATTCTACATTGGCTACATGCGCCAGAGAGAAGTCTGTTACAGTGGTTTTATTGCCTGTTTTAGGAGTCAGTGTGGTTACGGAGAAGTTCGCCAGGTTGTAGGAGAATTCTACGCTGAAATTTTTGGTCAGGATTACATCAAATCCGCCAGATGCAGACAGTCCGAACTGGCTTACTTTCAGCTCACTCTGCTTTTCTTTTCCGGTAATGATGGGAGCGGCCAGTTGTCCAAAGAAATAGAGTTTACCAGCTACGTTCCAGTATTTTCTTACCAATGGCTGAATAACCAGCAAATCTGTATTGGCTGCAGTAGTTGTTGCATTCTTTGATTTCACATTTACATAACCTACTGCGCCGCCAACGGCTACTGAAGGAGATACGAATTTTCCTACAATCGGCAAAATGGTCAGGTTGGTACTTTTCTGATCACCAGATTTTGTTTGCTGATAACCAAACTGGGATGTTACAAACCATACACCTTCCAGTCCTTTCTTTTGTGCATTTGCAGTAGTAACTAACCCTGCCATAAATGCCAGTACAATGATTTTTTTCATGGTCAAAATAAATTTCGGCGAAGGTATTGGCGAGACTTATGGCCTCATATGATCTGCAACAGGTTTTGACCTGATTCTTCTCATTGAAATAGCATGAAAAAAAGCACTAGCTTTGTACGCTTGTTCCTGCGTACCAGCTCATGCCTTTTTCAATTAAAAGCAATCCCCCGCTAAAATTTACTGATACCCCAAACGGATTCCCAACAGGTTGCCCAAACGGGTATTTACTGCAAGCGATAACGCAGGCTGTAAGCGCATCCGCAACTTTTCTGTATAACGGTTAAGGCGATAAGTATAGTCACCTGAGGCATATTCAAAGATGGCGGTGCTGTGGATCAAAGCTTCATCTACCTCATACGCACCTTGTTGTGTAAACACAATCAGCTCCGGAAAAGCAGCGGTGTTATTCAGGCGTATATTGAACCGTTTCTGCTGAAAGTGAATATAAACCAACTCCTTTTTTTGTACTTCACCATCTGATTCCCACAACTGGTAAACCCGGCCACGCCACATTACAAACAACTGGCTGGAGAAATTCTGGCTGATCATGCATCGCAGGCTGAAGGAATTCGGATAAATATCCGCTGCCATCTCCTCATGATACACTTTGAGGCGAAGCTCATGAAACAGAATGCCGATACCATGCCATTCGTCGAACTTGCAATACACCGGATTGGTAAGAATTTCTTTGTAGTTGATCCTGAAAGAATGCAGAAAAGCCCGGTTGATCAGAGGAATATTCTTATAAATACTCAGATGTCCTCTGCTCAGGATTTTATCGTACTGATTCAGCATTCTGTCAGTGATAAATACAGACAAATTTCCAGGCACAATATTCAGGTCACAATGTCCCCAATGCGTGTAAGTCCGGAGGCTCTCTTCAAAAAGATATCCAAATAAAGGTTTGTAATCGAGTATTTTTTCCGTTGAATGGGCTACCAGTTTAATACCCAGCTTTTTGTATACCAGTTTCCGAAAACCAGCGAGCTGAATTTTCTTCAGCAGGAGATTATCCGGAAGTGATTCCAAATCTTCAGGAAGCTCATTGGTATATACAATGAACGTATAGCCAGGGTTTCGCCGAACGCCTTCTGCAAAAAGCGGCCAGGAACCCGGAAGGCTACCCACACACACACTTAATATTGCCACGGAATGCGGCGTTTCAATAGGATATTGGACACTCATGCTGCGTCTGGATTTTAAACTATTTCTACAGCTTGTAGAATAATTTAAAACTATCCGATTCGCATGGACCAACTCATCGAAAAATGCGCAATCACTATAAGCAATTCTGCTTTAAATATTAGTTTTTAGCAGTCTTGCCGAAAAATAAATACTTTTTGTAGTAGAGGAGAGAAAACTAATACTTATTGGCCTCAAACTCTTCCCTGAGCTCAGTCAGATTTTCTACACTAAGCGGCTTACTCTCAAAGCGTGCTACCACCTCGTATTTTTTGGCTCTGGAGAAATCTTCCGGATCAATGGTGGAAGAAAGAATCACCACCTTGGTTTTCGGGAGTCTTGCCGCAAACTGGGCTACATAAGCTTCCAGAAATTCCCAGCCATTCATGACTGGCATATTAATGTCGAGGATAATCAGTTCAGGGGCATCACCCTGGGGATCATTACTGCTGTTGAATAATTCTCCAAAATACTCCAGCGCATCACTACCATCCACGGCGGTATCCACCGACTCTGCGAATCCTGTTCTTTTCAGCAACAGCTTCGAAATAGTCAGCGAAATACTGTCATCATCAACGCATAAGACCTTCTTCATCATTTCAGTAAGAATTGGATCAAGGGGTTATAATTAGAATAAAGTTATTAATAATCATTGAAACCGCACATAATAATTTAGGTATAACACGGCTGTACACCGGTATATACGCGGCTATTTCCGCTTCGCTTTTTCCCAGAGTACCGTCTGCTCCGTAAACAGATACCGGTTCAGCCCCGCAATTACTGCATAATTCATCAAACAAAAATAATAGGGAATAAAGAACAGCTTTACTTTCAGCTGTCGTTTTTCCAGCAGCCATCCCATCAGGGCGGCACCATAAAACGCCAGTTGCCCCAACAGCAGGAATGCATAGATCAGGTCGCCTTCGCCAGCAGCCACCAGCCATATGTTCAGCAATAACACCCCGATCATCAGGTAAGGTGTAACCACCCAGCGCAGAATCCGGTGGCTGATGTATTCAAAACTGAGGAGTGGTCGTTTAAAGGGAAGCAACAGTTCTTTCAGCCGGACAGTAGACTGAATACCACCGGCCGCTATCCGGATTTTTCTTTTCAACTCCTCTCCCGTATCGGCGGAGGCTTTTTCAGAAGCATATGCTTCCGGCTCGTAAACAATCCGGTATCCCTTCAACGCAATATGCATCGAGATCATAAAGTCGTCCAGGATGGTATCCGGTTCCACAGGCTGGTACAACGCGGTACGGATGCTGAATAACTCCCCTGCTGCTCCCACTACCGAATAAAGTTCCGAATCCCACTGTTTCAGTTTGGATTCATATTTCCAGTAAAAACCTTCTCCGGCAGTTGCATCTGAAGTGGCCTCGATCTGAACGCGCTTTTCTCCTGCAACCGCTCCTACTTCCGGATTGCTGTAGTGGCGGCAGATCTTCAGCAGCGCTTCGTTATTCAGCATGGTGTTGGCATCGGTAAACACCACGATCTCCGATTGAACTTCCTGCATAGCACGGTGCACAGCAGCAATTTTTCCGCTGCGCCCCTCCTTATGCATACCCCGTATCTGCGGATACCCGGCTACAATACGGGGGGTATCATCGGTGGAACCATCGGTAACAAAAATATAACTGATCCGGTCTGCCGGGTAGGTCAGCGCCAGTGTATTCTGTATTTTTTCTTCTATACAATATGCTTCATTATAAGCGGCAACAATCACGGTCACCTCCGGTGTGAACTCCGGATAGATTTCCTGCTTTTTTCCTTTCAGCAATCGCTTGATTTTTAGAATCACCCAAAGCAATAAACCATACCCGATGTAGGTATACAGAATAATGAACAAACAAATCCAAAACAGTATTTCCATACAATTCATTTAGGGCCTGAATCCAAGTTCAGGACTGTTCACGCTATTGGTTATATTCCACCAGATGGCCCTCCACAGTTGCGGAATAAAATGCCTGTTCCCCTGCTTCAGGTAGGTGGCCATATTCCTGAGCGTAACCACCAGCAGAAAATAAACATAAAACACGAGGGCCTTCCACCAGGGGGCATTTCTGCGGATATACAGAATTCTGTTTCTGTTCATGAAATATTCTTTCAGGGCGCTCTGTTTTCCTACAGAGATGGATTCCCTGTGATAGATACCCGCTTTCATATTTACCCATACTTCGAACCCTGCACGTTTAATTCTGCTGCACCAGTCCAACTCTTCGTAATACAGAAAAAAATTTTCTGCCATCCTTCCCGCCCGATTGATCGCTTCCCGTTTTACCATCATGGCAGCACCATGTGCAAAACCGGTAGGCCCTTCCAATTGATCGTACTGGCCATGGTCGGTTTCAAATTGTCCGATGCAGGCATTCCGGGCAGTGAAATAATTGATGTCGGTATATCCGGCGTACTGCAGCATATCCGGGTGATCGTAATACAATATTTTAGGAGAAACCATACCTACCTGCGGATGCCCCTCCAGCGTTTGCACCAATGTCTGCACCAGATTTTCCGTAAATATGGTATCGTTGTTTACAAAGAAAAGATAATCGCCTGTAGCCGCTTCTACCCCAAGGTTATTGCCACCGGCAAAACCCAGGTTCTGCTCAGAGCGAATGAATTTTACATGAGGGTATTTTTTTCCCCATTCAGGTACAGGATTCTCTTTACTGGCATTGTCTACTACAATGATTTCGATGGCCGGATAGCTGTTTTTTTGCTGAATGGAAACAAGCAGATCGTCTGTAAGGTAGCTGTGATTGAAATTGACTGTAATAATGGAAACCACCTTCATTGCTTGTTTTGCTTAAATCTTATGTAATTTATCTAAATTAGCGGAGAAAGAAAAAAATCCATTGAATATGAGTCCGGGGGCAGAAAAAAATAAGGAACTGGATTACCATTTCAACCAATTCATATCCGAGTTGAGCAAGGCACCCGTCAGCAAGTCGAAGGCGCTTGAAATGGAGCAGCGTTTTTTTGATACGCTTCGGGTGAAGGCTGGTGATACAAGTCATAGCACTGCTTCAGAAGCTCATTCCAACGACACCGCCATTCTGCAGGATATGCAAAAACTGCTCAACACTAGAAATTCATTTGACCTTAAAGCTGTTCCTCAGAAAGCCGCAAACTGGGCTTATTTCATGGCCATGTCCATAGCAGGCATCCTCTTCATCACCGTAGGATTTGTTTTGGTAACCACACCGGCTTCACCGGAATTTGAAATTGCCACCCTTTTTTATTTCAATGAATTCGACGGGTTTACCGTCATGGATCTGTTTGCGCTGATGATCATTTTCATCGGGATCTTTTTCTTTATCAGGGCCTTTGTTCAAAGAAGAAAATAATTCAGGGAATCACTATTGCGCTTCCGCTTCCAATTGCCGGTCGAGCATATCCAATACAGCAGCATCTTTGGCTGCGCTGAATTTCCGTGCGAAGAATTTACCCGATTGGAGCATGGGGCTAAGATCTTCGCTGGTGAGCAGTTTGGGATTCTTGTTTCCTTCCGACCAGTCGATGTACCGAAGATTATCGTTGACCATATCTTTTCTGTATGCAGAATTATACAGAATGGTCTGAAACAGCATTTCGTCTGGAGCCCAGGACAATTTAAAGAAACGAACCAGGGCTTTGTTCTGCTCCAGTGTTTCCAGTATATAGCGTACATGCTTGCCCGCAATGGTAAACCATTGCGACCGGCCTACCGGAATCATATTGCCTGGCATCCGGCGCTCCGGAAGTATGCGATTCATCCAGCCCTGAATAAAATATTTACCGGGAATATCCAGGCTGTCGAGATGGTACTGTGTAACGCGTGAAATGGCCTCTTTCCATTCTGTTCTTACATCCAGTGTATGCATAAAAGCCTTGCCCGGATGCTGTTCCAGATAGGCATGAAACTGTTCCACCGGACGAAGCGGGTAATCCTGTCCACTGAGCAGGTTCAGGTAATCCAGTTGTGGAAAGTCCTGCATGATTTCGCGAAAACTGTTCGCAGTAGCTTCGATCATGCTGTAGGTAGCCCAACCAACTTTCACTCTGTTCTTTACAAAAAAAATATCGGTATCGCCTGCAAAAAAATCCTGTACGGGAGTAAGATCAAATTTTAGGTCGTAATGAATATACAGCACGGCATCGGGATGGCGCAATTTGCGAACCAATCTTGCCAGTTCCGCTACAGGAGGCTGGTTGTGTGCCATGATCAGGTGTACCAGTTTCACGTTATCTATTTTTTCAGGATGTATTTCCGATAGAGGTTTCTGTTTTGAATGTACCCAAATACAAATACACCGGAGAGTTTGAACGGAACATGTTTATTGAGCCGGTAGTATCCGTAAAATACGCCCACGCACAACGGAAGCAGGGTACCCAGGGCTACGCCATAAATATTACCCAGCAGGGCTATACCTATAAAGTCACCGGCAATATTTGCAATCACCATCATAATCACTTTCACCAGGTTGGCCTGGGGCTGATGGATAATGTCGAGGCTCACACCAATGAAACGATCAATGGGATAAAATATGGCCAGGAACATCATCATCCGGTAAACATTGGCGGCCTCGGTATCTACATACTTTCCTCCTCCCAGTATTCCAACGCCAATGTCTGCCAGCAGTATGGCGCCGATGGCAACAGGAATGAATGCCACAGTAAGTGTTCCTGCATACTTCTGCAGAATATATCCTACTTCTTTCAGGTTATTTTTATTAAACGCCTTAGCCAGTGAAGACATACCGGTAGCCACGGTACTGCGGATCGGAATTTCGATCAGCTCCATCAAACGGACCGGAATATTGTAAACAGCCACTGCCGCAGGCCCCAGCAAATAGGTGATGATAAAGATATCCGAACTGCGAAGCAGGTTAGCGCTGATGGTGGTACCCACACTGTACTTTCCGAAATGATATACTTCTTTGATGCAGTCGCTGGTTCTGGAAAAAAAAGTTTTGAACCGAGTCCAACCTAGCAGCATGGTTACAATGCTTACCAGCGAATTGGATATAAAATTCATTAACATGATCGTCTGCAGATCGATGGCTTTAAAAAAAATCAGCAAAACAACGCTGATGATAAAGGTGCCCTGATTGATCACGCGCAATATCAGCAGGCGGTCGAACCGCTGATCCGACTGTTGAATCCAGGATGCAATGGAAGAAGGCAATGTAGCCAGAAAAGTAAGCCCAAACCATTGAATGGTAATGCATAAGCCTGTATTGGTGAAAGAACCCATGAACGGTACCAGCAACAGGTTTATTCCTATTATTACACCGGTGATCAGCATGGCCAGAAACCATACGGAGCCCAATACTTCCGAGGACCTGCGGGGTTCCGTGCCGGTATAGAATTTGATCAGCGCTACTTGCAGAAAACCCGTTCTGAATGTATCTATCAGCATGAACAGGGTTTGGTAAAAAAACCAGTAACCGATCGCCTCCAGGCTCAGCGACCTGTAGAGCAATGCAATGGTAAGCATTGCCAGACCCGCCATGGCCACATTTCCTGCCAGCGACATGAAATGCTTGTTCCTTAGTTTAGCCATTATTGCGGCGATCATACGACAGTTTTATCAGGTATGTAAAGATACGCTAAGTATAGCCTTATAAATTGCTTCCACACTGTTTTCCCAGGTATGGGATGCAGCAAATGTTTTACGGGCCGATTCTTTTTCGGGAGCGTTTTCATGCAAGGCCTTTTCGATCAGCTGTACATACTCCTCACCGGTTGTTCCCAGATAGGTATATTCACTGAATACCGCTTCCATAAACGGCGTTCTGGTAGCCACTACTGGTTTTCCCATTGCCAGGTACTCGTCTATTTTTCTGGGATAATTCCCGATCGTTACCTCACTGATCACCTGCGGATTCAGGCATACATCAAATGCATGAATGTATTGTGGTAAAACTGAGGGAGGTTTGGATCCCAGAAAATGAACATTCGTCATGTTATGCAGTTTGCTGGAACGAAATGCATCATCTTCCCGCCCTACCAGTACAATACTCCAGTCGGGTCTGGCGGTTGCAATATGGACTAATACATTCAGATCCAGCCGAAGTCCCAGCAAAGCGCCCATGTAGCCGATCACAGGTCCTTTGATCAGCTGCATATCCTCAGGCAGCACAGGGTTGTTGTAATTGCTGAACATCTCCAGTTCACAGCCCTGTCCTACATAATAAGCATGCGGATTGTATTTGCGGCAATAATCTGCCAGGTAGGTAGAATTGGCCACACAAACATCCGACTGTGCAATGAGCTCGGGTTCCATTTTTTCGCCATGCTTTTTCCAATAATCCACTGCCAGCATATAGTCTCTGGAATAATACACACTTACTGCCGGTTTCAGGAATGTTTTCAGGTGAAAGCACCGGAACATATCGTTGTCGTTGAACAGGATGATATTACTGAACTGCAAATGATGCATAGCCCGCAGAATACTATTGGCGAATCGTTTATTGTTGACCTTATTCAGTTTTTCAAAAACAGCCTGACTGCCAATCCAGTTGATGGATTCAATCATCCGGTCCGGATAAAGATTCCAGAGATTGGGCGCAATATTTACGAGACCATTCTCCTGCCCGCGGATCACCTGCAATCTTTTTTGCACCTGGGGGTCCTTGGCATTCCGCAAAGCAGTAATTCGGTCCAGCGGGGAATTCACATAAAGCACCCGATTGTGCTTACTGAACTCCAATGCAATGTTTTTACAATTGCTGCCAATGGCTACATCCCAGGGTTGCTGACCAACCACTACAATATCTCTGCCTTGTATCATAGCACTTGTTTTACCGGTTCAGTCAACTGTCTGTCTTCATCATCAATTCGCTTGGTGATCACAATCAATGCCGTAACCAGATAGAAATAAACATTCGTAGGAAACTGTACCAGCGCCTCCTGCGGATAGTTCCCTAAATTTAAAGCAAATACAATCAACACCATTGACAAACAATACGACTTCAGCTCCGGATCGCGAATGGCATAAAAATGAAGGATCCCCGTTCGCAGAATCATGAACATCAGTGTACAGAAAATCAGGAGACCTACCCAACCCAGTTCCACAGCTACCCGAACATAACCACTGTCGGGCGGAAAACTTGCCAGGAAGGAATAGGGAGCAAAGCGCTGCCCCCATGCACCTGTTGCACCCAATCCTCCTCCGATCGGATGACTGAGTATATAGGGCTGGATTCTTTTCTGATTGTACTTCCTCACATTAAAAGAGGCATCCTCCGAGGGTCGGAAAGCACTCTGGAATCGTTGAACAGACTGGCTCGATGTAGGCATGAATACCAGAATAGCTAGTAATACTGCTGCAATTGCCCCTACCAAAAAAACGCGTTTATTAAAGCGAAGTATTGCCATTACAGCCAGTGCAAACGGCGGCAATACAAAGGCACCCCGGGTACCGGAATAGAGCATGGAGTATAAACAAATGGCCGCTATGCCTCCGAGTACTACTTTCTTCCATGTTTTGAGCGGTCCCGTGATCAACCCAATGCAGAGCAGGGCACTGATCACCATATTATAAGAGAAAGAAACCGGATCGGTAAAGATGGAAAATTTTCTCCAGGTGCCACCAATGAACAATAACTGTTCAATATTCGGATCCGAATGCAGGTAGGCTTCTTCCGGTCCGTTGAACCCAAAGAATTCCTGTTTCAATCCATAAAGCGCACCGATCAGCGAAAACAGCAGCCAGAGTTTCAAAACAATGCGAATAAACTCCCGCGTGCGGATATTGTACAGAAACACAAAAAACATCAGCATAATGAATGCTACAGAACGAACAGTATACAACCAGGCCAGGCGCGATTCAGCAGAAGGATTCAGTACTTCCAATACATTGTAGAGTATCCAGATCAGGATCATGATGCTCAACGGCCCTTTGAATATTTTCCAGTTTTTCTCTGTTCGCTGGTGTATAAAAAAACCTATAATGAACAAGAGTTCCATAAAATCCATCAGGGTACCCAGCGGAAAATCCACACCCATCCGATCGATGAACATAATAAAGTAGGCGCTGCTGAGAAAAACCAGGACGCCAAAACGAGGATAGACAATTAATCCGTATACCACCGGCAAGCCGATCAGAACCGCCAGGATCAATACACCGGGAATGAAACCGAACCGGGTAATCAGGTAAGCAAAAAACAAAGAAGCGCAGAGCATCACCAGATACATCAGCAGGCCATCCGACTTAACCGGATGCAGGGAGTCGGCTAACCACTCTCTGGAAAAAAATTTCCCGGGTGTTTTTTCACTGCCCACTGGTATATGAAATGGTTCCTCCATTACAAAAAAAGCAGTTTAATAAAGAAATAATACACACTGATAAAAGCAATAATGATCGCCACCCTGCTGGTCATTTTTTCCAGCCTGAGCCGGTCATAAGCCTCCTGCTCTTCTTTGGTTCTTTTGGGTATGGTGGAATCGGTCCGCAATGCTTCCTTTTGTTTGTATAAAGATAATCCGCCTAGTCTACTTTATCGGCATGAAAATGTTTGGTAGCTACAGAACGCTGGTTGGCATTTTTTACCCGAAGCAACGAGAGTACCTGGTAGAAGATGAATTTAGGGATACCCCAGAGTGACCGATAGATCCTGGGATCCGTATGATTCATCCACAGGGAAATCATAAAGCCGGCAACAAACACCAGCAAACCCGTTAGCCAGAAAAATGCAACCAAAGGATTGACCAGCACGTTCAGGAACAAACAAACTACCGACAGCAAAAGAAATATGAACAAGGGCGGACGCAGGAGAATCAGTCCAAAAAGCACCTGATTGAAATTGAAACGAAACAACCCTTTTCCAATCAGTCCGAAGCCGAAAGAAAAATAACGGAACCAGGTATTGATCCACCTGGCACGCTGGTTCACCAGTTGATCGGACTGAGAGGTTTTTTCGTCGTACACAACAGCTTTTTCTGCAAATGCAATCCGGTATCCCCTTTCAACGATCTGACGTTGTAATATTTTATCGAAGCCGGCCCCGGTAATATCAAGGTGCCCCAGGCAGTCTTTGTACAACTGCACCGTGAACGCCATTCCCGAACCGGAAAGTGTGGCAGAGGACCCGATGGAAAACAATACTTTGCCATCGTAGAAGTGATAATAAATATCTCTTGCTCCGTCCAGGCAGGCATACATGGTATCGAGGTTCTTGGCCGCGCGCAATCCCTGTACGGCTTCAAATCCCTGGTCGAAGTATTCGTTGAGGCGCAATAAAAAATCAGGATCAGTGAGGTTGTCGCTGTCGATGATGACCAGTCGCTCATGAGCTCTTTTAAACCGGTTGATGGCGTAAAAATGAGAACGGGTATTGCTGGCCAGGGTCTGCTCTGGTCTGAGCACAATTACACGCTCATCGTTGAACACCAGACCGGCAACATCGCATTTA
Organism: Sediminibacterium sp.; assembly: GCA_016786865.1. Taxonomy (GTDB): domain Bacteria; phylum Bacteroidota; class Bacteroidia; order Chitinophagales; family Chitinophagaceae; genus Sediminibacterium. The sequence continues at coordinate 28,857 of JAEUVE010000019.1, forward strand.
TCGGCTACAATGTAAATCAGGTAATTGCTATACCGCAATTGCAGCAGAGATTTCACCACCCCGTGCAGGAGCTGTGTTTGTTCATAGGCAGTTACAATGATGGCATAATCGGCTTCCTGCGCTCCTGTAACCGCCGGCTTTCCTTTCCTGCTGCCCTTAACCAGGTAAATCAACAGCAAAAAAACCGGCAACACCAGGTTGTATCCAATCAGCAATTGAAATAAAATCCATAAAAACGCAACTACATCTACGCTTGCCATAAGCACGGGGTTATTTGGGAACACGCTCCAATCGATTGAACTGCACTTTATTAAGTGCCCATCCGACAAACTTATTGCCAATGCTTTCAAGAAAGCGGATATGCGGTTTTGCAGAAGACCTGATGGCATCTCCGGATGCATAAATGCCCAGTACCTTATCGGCAACCACCACCCATTCCCTCGATTTGTTCAAACGATCCATTGAAGGAATTTCTACAATGATGATATCGAACATCTCCTTAAGGTAATTCAGTTTAGGCACCACAATACTTTCATCACAGAACTCAAACAAAGAGGTATCTCCGCCCCGGTTACCCAGTATACTGATTTTTCCTTCCCGGGTAAACTCAGCAACGGATACCCTGTTTTTCAGATAGTCTTCGAGAAAGAACGTTGCACCGCTTATTTCAGAAATAGTGGGTTCATCAAAGTTACCGTCGATCACCAGCGCTTTCTTGTTCACCATAGAAAAAGCATAGGCCAATCCCAGCGAGAGCATGGTTTTACCCTCGCCATGATGCAGACTGGTCAGCGCCAGTAATTTGTCTTTGCCCATGGATCTTTCTACTTCGAACCGCAGCGATCGCAGCAGGTTTTTAAAAGCAATCGTATTCCTGTTTACTTCATCACCCTTCGTCAAATTGGTAAGATCGAGCAGGGAAGTATTGATCAGTGGCAGGAAAGACAACACCGGGAATCCGGTTTGATTGGCCAGGTCCTGAGCGCTGTGTATGGATTGATCCAGATAGAAAATGATGAACAATGCCAGCATGCAAAAGATAAAGCTCACAACGCCGCTGAGCAGAACCAGCAATAATTTCTTGGAAGGCTGTGGCGGACCCGGCATAGCCATTTCTACCTGGCGCAGCTGAACACCCACATTCGATTCCATGGTGGTTCTGTTGAACTTGTTCAGGATTTCCAGGTATTCTTTTCCGGCCACATCTACGGCGCCCTCATAGTTTTGAATAAGGGCTTCATGCGGTACCAGCAAATCGAATTTTCTGTTCAGCCTTTCCAGTTCTGTTTCGAGCGACTGAATGCTGTTGCGGGCCTGGTTCAGCGAAACTTCCAGGGTTAAGCGCTGCTGAATCAGCTGTTGCTTATTGGCAAGCGGGCTCACCAGATGCCGGTCAGTGGATACCAGTATTTCCTCTTCCAGCTTGTGCCGGAGGGAATCCTGTTTTGCTACGGCACGGGCAGAATAATTGCTCTTGATTACATTCAGCGTAGCCTGCCTGAGTTGTTCCCGGGTATTCATGAGCGACTGGTTGATGGCTACAACGGTACTTTCCAGGTAACGACGGTCTTTTACATCAAACTTGGCATCGATGGCTTTAATAGCGCCCTCATTGGCCTCCACATCTTTTTTGGCAATTTCCAGGTAGGTTTCAAAATCGGAAATCTGTCCGTAGAGACTCTTGGCCTGTTCGTTCAGGTTAAGTACCCGGTTCTTGATTTTATAATTACGCAGTGCGCGCATTTTTGCATTCATGGAATCGTACTTCTGCTTCATCAGCGTATCGAGGTAGTTCACTGCACGCAGCTGATTGGCCTTGATGTAAGAAGTATAGTAGTCGAGAAATTCCTTGCACAGGGTATTTACGGCAAAGGCAGAGAGAAAAGGATCCTCCGATTCAAACTCCACATCAATAAAGTCACTGTTGTTGACCCTGTAAATCAGGATCTTTTTCTGCAGGGTCTGCTCGTCGTATCCCATAGAGATCAGTACCTGGTTCAATCCATACTGGTCCTTATCCCATAAAGAGAGCGGCTTCTTTTCTTTTAATAAGCGGGAGTATACTTCTACCGCATGCGCTCTGGCATTGGGGCCAATTTCTTTCAGCAGTTTACTGGCCGGACGGAAAGGTTTATCGCTGGTGAGATCGTGGAGAATCAACTCGTAAGAAACCTGATCGAACATTCTTTTCAATCTGAACTGCTGTACCAGGTTGCTGAACTGCTGTGCAATCTTAGACTCCTGCGACATGTCTGAACTGGAAAGAATTTGCTGCGACTGATCTACCAGTCCGGTAGAAATGCGCGAAGAAGACTGATAGGTATCCGGAAGCTTTCGAACCAGAAAATACGTGATCACTACCGTAACCAGAGGTACAATTACGAGTACGTATTTCTTTTTGTATACAAGTTTTAAAAACTTTCCTAATTCCATTACTTAACCTCTTCTAATTTTTTTCCGATCATTTCTTCCAGGTTGCTTTTGGAAATCAGCAACATACCTTCTGTTTCCACAAGCCGTTGTTTGTTGTCTACCAACTGAATCAGCGACTTGCTGTAGTTTTCAAATGTTTCCTCTCCTCTCTCAAACTTGAATTTCATTTGCTTATACAAGGCTTCCGCATCAATTATTGCCTGGCTTCTGAGTTTCAGCACCGTCAGGTACTGCATGTACTTGAAATAACGCTCTTTCACCATATTTTCTACAGAAAGTCCAAACTCATCATACGTGTATTTGGCAATGGCCACTTCTTCCCGGCTCTGTTTAATCACCGTTGGCTTTTGTATAATGTTGGAAAAATTAATAAATAACCCAATCTGCACACCAGTAAGGGTGGCATTGGTTAACGTAACGGAAGTACTGGGGCTGTAAAAAGCAGATAGTGTGAAGAAATCGAACCAGGAAAGCTTTGTTTTTTTCAGATTCAGTTCTGCAAAACGAATCCTGTGCTGGTTGGCTTTCATTCGCGGATAATTTTCGCGGGCGGTAAAAATCAGCTTTTCCAGAAAAGGATAAGACAGTTCAGGAATCATAGACTCCTGTGCCGATACTGCCAAACTACCCGAAACAAGTAGAAAAAAACAAACTACCTTAACCAGTAACCCTTTTCGGACAAACTGAAAAAGATGGAGTATCGGACTATTCAAAAACATATGGTTGGTTAATGGGTCTCGTACAAACATCGGGCGGCTTAAAAAACAACTTCCGGGCTAAACCAATGATTGTCACGCAATTTAAAGATAATAAATTTAAAGATAAAACGTTGCGCGATTATACAGTTTCTGACTGGAACAAAGCGGGAATTGTTTTGAGGATCAACTTGATATCGTACCAGAAACTGTGATTAGCCGCATATTCATTGTCGAGCATGAGTCTTTCTTCTTCCGACATCTCTCCTTTCCCCCTCTTTTCTACCTGCCAGAGCCCGGTAATCCCGGCCGGAGCCATGAACCGCATTGCATATTTATCGGTGGTCAGTTTCTCCGCTTCATACAAAGGCAGCGGACGATTGCCCACAATACTCATATCGCCGATGATCACATTCCACAACTGAGGCAGTTCATCGATACTGGTATTGCGGATGAACTTGCCCACTTTGGTAATGCGCGGATCGTCTTTCAGTTTAAAGAAAGCCGAACCGGCTTTGGACTTCTTGGTATCGTTGTATTGCTTCTCGCACCAGCGAACCTTATCGGAATACATGGGGAACCTGCACTGGGTACCTGCTGCCTTACATTCATCGCAGAGGTATTGTTCCTGTTGCGGCTCTACGGTATCGGTTGCCGCCGCCGGCGCATACTGATTCAGGTGTTTCAATTCTTTCAGCCGCTGGTCTGCATTCACATACATGGAGCGGAACTTATAAAACTTAAAGGTTCTGTAACCGGAGCCCACCCGCAATGCATAATAGAAAATCGGGCCTTTGGATTCCAGTTTCAGCAAAATGCAGATCACCAGCAAGAGCGGAGAAAGCAATAGCAGGGCCATGCCGGCAAAAAAGATATCGAATATCCGTTTAATGAGCGGCGTTTTGTATTTATGAAAGTCCACCACCTGGTCGTTGGGCGATTTCAATTCCTTCCATTTATCAATGATCAGGTTCAGGCGAATCTCGATGTTCTCTTTTTTCAGTGGTAGTTTGAACACATCGGATATACCCGATTTCAGGGCCAGTTTGGCGGTACTCTCACTCAGCTGCTGACTTACCAGGAAAAAAGGAACCTGGATATGCTTTTTATTGCGCAAGGTTTCCAGCAAGGCAATGCCCGCGGGTCCCAACACTTCGCTCTGCGACACTATGGCCACCAGTGTGCCGCCTCCCTTTTCCCAGTTGTTGAACAGGTCGATGGCATGCAGGAAAGAGCGAACCTTGCGATTACCCAGTTTTGCAGATGTAAACACTTCGGTTACCTGCTCATCGCATCCAATAAGGGCAATAAATTGATCGGTTGGAGAAAGGGGGACATCCATTGGATTATGATTTGCGGATTCGTCTTAAGACCACCCTGAGTCTTGCTTCCAGTTCTTTGGGATTAAAGGGTTTTACCAGGTAATCATCTGCGCCGGCTTCCAGGCACTTGATGATCATTTCAGAACTTTCTTCGCCCGATAAAATCACAATCGGTATGCTGTTGAAAAAATCACTGGCTTTTAATTGCTGAGTCAGACCCAGTCCGCCCATCACAGGCGTATTTAAATCGGAGATAATCAAATCCGGCATATTGCCCTGCTGCATAAAGGCCAGCGCATCTACCCCGTCTTTAAAAATTTCCACCTCGTATTGCTCTCCCAGATACTTCTTCAGTATCAGTTGCATGGTAACTTCGTCTTCCACCACTATAATCTTGATTGCATCGGAGCTGGTAAATGCCATATAATAGATTTATAAAAAAAGATAGAATCGGTTAAATGTACTTATTTAAGTGTACCCTCCCCATCCGTTTGTAAAATTATTTCATTTACATGGTACTGCGGCTAATTGGCTGGATAATTGTTCAAAAAAAACAGGATTACCGGCTATATGATTAACTTTAACCGGCGCGGGAATACCTGCCTTGTTTTCATTATTCAATCATGAGACCTATTGCCCTACCCCGGAACATACAGGAAAGCTTCCAGGCCGATCCAAATCTGCCGGAAACCACTGCATCCATCAGGAATGCTTACCCGATGCTTTGCAGGCTGGAACCGGAGGTTTCTATTGTAATTCCGGCTTACAACGAAGAAGCCGGAATACTACAGACCCTGCTTTCCCTGTGCCGGAACCAAACACAATGGTCTGTTGAAATCATCGTAGTTAACAATGCTTCTGAAGACCGTACCGAAGAACTGGTGAGGACTGCCGGCATCCCCTGTGTAATAGAGCCCAGAAAGGGAGTGGATTTTGCCCGGAATGCAGGCCTGCGCATTGCAAAGGGAACCTATATACTGAACGCAGACGCAGACACCATTTATCCTGCAGACTGGATCAACCGGATGGTAGCCCCTCTGGCATCCAACCCCAGCATTGCACTGGTATACGGCAGATTTGCATTTATACCCACAGGCAGCACCGGCCGGTTTACTTATTTTCTGTACGAATACATAGCCGATGGCACCCGCTGGTTCAATAAAACCTTTCGCAACGAAGCCATGAATGTGTATGGATTTAATTCGGGCTTCCGGAAAGAACAGGGTCTGGCTGTTGACGGTTTCAATCATCCGCCAGGCACCAACGAAGACGGATGGCTGGCGCTGAAACTGCGCAACCGGGGTTATGGGACGCTGAAAAATATAACCCATCCGGCTGCACTGGTCTGGACCACCGACCGAAGAATCCAGCTCGACGGGGGATTGTGGAAAGGAATTTTGAAACGACTGAAAAGAATGATCGGACTGTAAAGCATTTTAAAAATTAGTACATGAGGTTAACAAATAAAACAGCCATTATTACCGGAGGAGCTGCCGGGATCGGATCCGCAACTGCCGAACTCTTTGCAAAAGAAGGAGCAACCGTGTTTATCTGGGACACCGATGAATCCGGAGCTGCCCTTGCCGAAACATGCCGGGCACAACAACTGGACGTACATTTCATGCAGGTATCTGTTGCAGACAAGGCAGCTGTGGAAGCCGCCGCTGCCAAAATAAAGGAGTTAAAGGGTCGGATCGATATTCTGATCAACAATGCCGGCATCACCCGAGACAAGACCCTGTTGAAGATGCAGGAGGAAGACTGGGAAAAAGTACTTTCAGTGAACCTGACAGGAGTATTCAACTGCACGCAGACGGTAGCCCATTACATGAAGGAACAGCAGTATGGAAGAATTGTATCTGCCTCCTCCAACGTGGGACTCCGGGGCAATTACGGCCAAACCAATTATGTAGCCAGCAAATCGGCCATCATTGGCATGACCAAAGTATGGGCGTTGGAATTAGGAAGGTTTGGGATAACCGCCAACTGCATTGCACCCGGCTTCATCGAAACAAAAATGACCGAGAGCATTCCGGAAGAAGTAAAACAGAAAATGATTCCGCTGATCCCTACGGGTCACTGGGGCAAACCCATTGATATAGCTTACGGCTATTTATACCTGGCTTCGGACGAAGCGGCATATGTAAACGGCATTTGCCTGACCATCGACGGGGGCAGCGCAAGGTAGCCGCATGGCTGATCCTTACAGAACAGGCCAGCCGAAAGAACGGTGATAAATTTGGGGCTGTACGCAGGCCGATTTAATTATCTTTACCCACTAATATCAGAACTATGCTAAAAGTAGGAGTATTTGGGGTGGGCCATCTGGGTAAGTTTCACCTGAATAACTGGAAAGAGATTGAAGGAGTAAAGCTGGTGGGATTTTTTGATCCCAATAACGAGAATGCAAAGGAAGTAACAGAAAAATACGGGTTGAAACGGTACATGGACGAAGACAAACTGATGGATGCCTGTGATGTGATCGACGTGATCACACCCACCAATCAGCATTTCGATATCTGTATGCAGGCCATCAGAAAAGGCAAGCATGTATTTGTGGAAAAACCGATTACCCATACCATACAGGAAGGAAGAGCGCTGGTGAATATGGTGCGTGAGGCGAATGTGAAAGTACAGGTAGGACATGTGGAAAGATTCAATCCCGCATACCTGGCAGTAAAAGACATGCACCTGAATCCCATGTTTATTGAAGTGCACCGCCTGGCACAGTTCAACCCCAGGGGAACTGAAGTGAGTGTAATCCTCGACCTGATGATTCACGATATCGACATCATTTTAAGCCTGGTAAAAAGTGATGTAAAAAGTATTGCCGCCAGTGGCGTTGCCGTAATGACCGATACGCCGGATATTGCCAACGTACGGATCGAATTCAATAACGGATGCGTGGCCAACCTTACCAGCAGCCGCATCAGTATGAAAAAAATGCGGAAGATGCGTTTGTTCCAGAAGGATGCATACATTGGCATTGATTTTCTCGAAAAGAAAACAGAGATCATCAAACTGAAACAACCCAACGACAGCAATGTATTCTCGTTCGACATTGATACCCCCAATGGCAAAAAATCAATCGCCATTGCAACCCCAACCATAGAACCACTGAATGCCATTAAACTGGAACTGGAATCTTTTGTTGATTCAATCGTAAACAATCAACCAACTGCTGTGAGCGAAATAGATGGCTTCCTTGCGATGGAAGTAGCTCACCAGATATTGGAGAAAATCAACAACACCAGCATTTTAGTTTAATCCGCTTATTTCTGATGCAGCAAATAAAAAGGTTAGTGGACATTGTATTATCGCTTACTGCATTACTAGTGCTGAGTCCGGTACTGCTGTTCATTGCCATCAGAACCCGCTTTAGTTCCAGGGGTGCGGTCATTTATGCACAGGTACGGGTAGGACAACACGGTGTTCCATTCGTTATTTACAAGTTCAGAAGCATGTACCCGGATGCAGAAAAAGACGGACCAGCACTATCCTGCGACGGGGATCCACGCATTACTCCGTGGGGCAAAACCATGCGCAAGTGGAAACTGGATGAACTGCCGCAACTTTGGAACATCCTCATCGGAAACATGAGCCTGGTAGGGCCAAGACCAGAACGGCAATATTATATAGATCAGTTATTGCAAGTAGCCCCTGAATACGCAATCCTGTTAAAGGCAAAACCCGGACTCACATCTCTGGGAATGGTTGAATTTGGTTATGCCTCCAGTGTTCCGGAAATGGCCGCACGCATGCAGTACGACCTTGAATACCTGAATCGGTTATCTTTAGGACTTGATGTAAGCATCATGTTGCAAACGCTCCGCATTATTTTATCGGGCAAAGGAAAATAAACCGCATGCATACCATCAGGCTGATACCTGCAAAAGAAATTAATGCCGTTCAATGGAACGGGCGGGTAGCCTCCGCAAAGAATGGCCTGATCTATTCCTGCACAGATTATCTGAATGCGGTTTGCGCCAACTGGACCGGGCTGGTGGTGAACAACTACGAAGCAGTGATGCCCCTTCCCTTTAAATCCAAACTTGGATTCACCTACTGGTATACACCACCCTTTGTACAGCAACTGGGATTAACCGGAGATTCTGAGCGCTGCCAGGAACCGGAATTATGGCAGTGCATCATGGACCGGATCAGGCAGGAACGATGCTATGGTTCGGTATTGCTGAACCACAGCAATACGCTTGCAACTGCTTTGAAAGGAATTACCCCAAAGCCCAACTATGTACTCAACCTGAACCGCCCCTACCCCGAAATCAGCAGTGCCTATGCACAGGATCTGAAACAGAACATTAAAAAAGCGGAGAGAAGCGGAGTAGAATACAGCGACCAGGTTTCGATACAATCGGCCATTGATCTGTTTGTACAACACCATGCGCACAAGTCGAAGCATATTCATGCAGGTGCATACGAAGCATTCTCCCGGCTTTGCACCCAGATACTGGCTGCCAGGGAACAATGTTTTACCAGAGCGGCATTGCACCACGGAGCGGTTGCCGCAGTAGCTTTGTTGCTGAAAGACGGAAAACGGATTTATAACCTTATGAACACAACTACTGCAACAGGAAGGCGCCAGGAAGCCAATCATTATTTGCTGGATCAGTTGATTCAGGAATTTTCTGAAGAAGCACTGTTGCTGGATTTTGAAGGATCTTCACTTCCGGGCGTACAGCAATTTTACCAGCATTTTGGCGCGGTCGAAGAAAACTATTACCTGTATCGGTACAACAGGTTACCCTTTTCATTTTCGTGGTTGACATGATCCGCTAAAGCACAAGCGTTATTGACCGCTTCGTTCCTGCAACACTGTTTCTGCTACAAGCAAATCTACCGGACGTGTAATTTTCAAATTACTGTATTCGCCTTCAATCAGGAACACTGGTGTACCAGCGGCTTCCACTACAGTGGCTTCATCGGTAAAGCCATCTTTGTACTCCTGTTGAAAAGCAGGTAATATGATATCGCTTTTAAAAGTCTGTGGTGTCTGAATCATTCTTACCCTGTTCCGATCCACCGAAAGGTGACCACCGGCTTCATCGGCCAATCGTACACTGTCTGCAGATGCAACCGCAGGTATGGCGCTGCCCAATGCTTCTGCCTGCACACCGCAACGACGGATAAGATCGGGTGTTACCAAACAGCGAACCCCATCGTGTACAAAAACAATGGACCCCGCTTCTACTTTTTGCAGACCATTCTGAACGGAATGAAAGCGTGTAGCGCCACCTTCTACCAATACAGATTGCTCAGTAAGATTCAATTCATTGAGTATGACTTTGCCCGCAGCCGAATGAGCAGCAGGAATTACGAGTACAAAAAAAATATCGGGATAAGCTTCCTGAAAAGCCCGGAGGGTATGCCACAACACAGGCTTACCAGCCAACAAAAGAAATTGCTTGGGCAGTTCTTTACCCATTCTGCTACCGGAACCACCGGCTGTAATTACTGCAAATTTTTTCATACTAACTGTAGATAGCTACCATATTCTGCCCCTGACTGCTTTTAACGCCTCTGTACATACCTGCACTATTGAATACCAGTGCAGCATTTCCATGTGCATCAACGCCAATCATGCCTCCTTCGCCCTTCAGGGCAACCAGCTTTTCCTTTACCACCACATTCATGGCTTCTTCGAGGCTCAGACCCTTATATTCCATCAGGCAACTTACATCATAAGCTGCAACAGCGCGGATAAACATTTCCCCATGACCGGTAGAACTGATGGCACAGGTTTTATTATTGGCATAGGTTCCGGCGCCGATCACCGGGCTGTCCCCTATCCTGCCGTATTTTTTATTGGTCATTCCACCGGTGGAAGTAGCGGCCGCCAGATTTCCGTTCTGGTCGCATGCTACGGCCCCAACCGTACCAAATTTTTTATCACGCATGAGTTCTTCGAGGTGATGGTTCGTATGATCGAGCGAATAGGAATCCGAATCGCGGATGGCCTTCCACTGATCGTAGCGAAACTGGGAATAAAAATATTCATCCGGCTCCAGCTTAACACCCTGCTTAATGGCAAAATCATTGGCTCCCTTTCCGCTGAGGAATACGTGGTTGCTGTTGCGCATCACTTCCGTAGCCAGTTCAATCGGGTTTCGCACACTGCGTACACCTGCCACTGCACCGGCAGAAAGATCGCTTCCATCCATGATGGCAGCATCCATTTCCTGCACCCCTTTTTTGGTAAACACAGATCCTCTTCCGGCATTGAACAATACATTGTCTTCCAGAATTACCAGCGCCGCCTTAATGGCATTTACTGCCGAGCCACCCTGTTCCAACACCGCATAACTCACATTCAGCGCCTGCTGAATACCCTCTGTGTATGCCTGCTCCAACGCCGGGGTCATATCTGCTTTCAGGATGGTTCCCGCACCGCCATGTATCGCGATTGTAAAATTGCCCATTTCCAAAAATTTAGAATGCGAATCTAAAATTTTAGACAGCGCAAAGATTCTAATATATTCAGCCAATCATTAGACACTGTTGAATATATCCGCGCGTTTTATTCAGAATAACTAAATGGACTTCAGGATCAGCTTGCACTCAGACAGGAGTTTGCCTTTGTTGATGGCCGCCGTACCTACTTCCTCACAAACCAGTCCACCCGCAATATTGGCCATCTCGGCCGCCAGACGCATGTTTTTGGTAGAAGCATATACCAACGAAGCCACTGCAATCACCGTGTCACCGGCACCGCTTACATCGGCGATGTTGCGGATATGTGTAGGAATGATCACCGATTCTTTCCCCTGCTGATAGAACACCCCTTTTTCAGAAAGGGTGATGAAAGAAATTTCATGACCCAGTTCCTGCTTCAGGGCTTCATGAATCTGCCCCAGTGTTTCCAGATTAATCTGATCAACCAGCAGGTTCAGCCCTTCTTTTACTTCTTTCAGATTGGGCTTAAACAGGGTAACATTTTTGTAGGTGAGGAAATTCTTTCGTTTGGGATCAACTGCAGTAAGCACGCCTCTTTCATTGCAGAAAGCCACCAGGGTTTCAATGACTTTTTTGGTCAATACCCCTTTATTGTAATCTTCGAGGATGAGGATGCGGGTATTGTTTTTGGTGATATATGCACAAACTGCATCAATCAGTTCCTGCTCCAGATTCCCTTCAATATCGCTGGTCATTTCAGCATCAAGGCGCATCATCTGCTGGTTGCGGCTCATGATGCGCACTTTATTGGTGGTAATCCGGTCTGCTGAGCCAATGATGGAACCTGTATCGATGTTCGCATCTTTCATCAGCTGCTTCAGCTGTTCCCCATCGTTATCGTTCCCTACCACAGAAATAATGGCGGTCTGAGCGCCGAGTGCGGCGGTATTCAATGCTACGTTGGCGGCACCGCCCACCCGCAGCTCCTTGTTTTTCAACGCTACTACCGGCACAGGGGCTTCTGGAGAAATCCGGTCTACATTGCCCCACCAATAGGTATCGAGCATTACATCCCCAACGATCAACACATTGGTATTTGCAAAGCCTTTGAATAATTCATCAAAATTCATTCACTATTTTTTAGATGATCTGACTGCCAGAAAATACAAAGGTATGCCCAACAGCGTAATGATCAATCCCGGCCATGTAAACTCCGGCTTATAAATAATCAGTAATACACAAAAGCTGATACCCATGAGCATGTAAATAGCCGGCAGTACCGGATAACCGATGGCTTTGTAAGGACGATCCAGTTCCGGACGTTTTTTACGCAGGATAAATATACCGGCAATGGTGAGCACATAAAAAATCACCACAATAAACGAAACCATATCGAGGAGGTCACCATAGCGACCACTCAAACACAGCAGGGAAGCCACCACACATTGTGCCCAGAGTGCCCATTCAGGAACCGCATTTTTATTGAGCACACCGGCTTTTTTAAAAAACAGGCCATCCTGTGCCATGGTATAATACACTCTTGCGCCAGCCAGGATCAGGCCATTGTTGCAGCCAAAAGTGGCAACCATGATCATGGCTGCAATGATAAAGGTTCCGCTGTGTCCGAAAATGGCATTGGCAGCGCTCACAGCCACCCGGTCGGAAGGCGCAAAAGCAATTTCATTCAAAGGAAGTACATTCAGGTACATCAGGTTGGCCGCTACATAAATGAGGGTTACAATCAGCGTACCCAGAAAAAGGCTCATGCCAATATTCTTCTGCGGGTTTTTAATTTCCCCTGCAATAAAGGTTACATTGTTCCAGGCATCACTACTGAAGATGGAACCGACCATGGAAGCGGCTATGGCCCCAAAAGCACCGGCACCCAGTATGGGCATGATCAGGGTTTCAGGAGCGCCGGCCGCATTGGTGCCTGCAGTCAGTTTCTTCATGCTCCAGGCATCGGCCCAGTTGGCCGTCCAAACAGAACTATCCCTGGCCAGCAGAAATCCAAATACGATGAGTCCGAACAAAGACAGAAGTTTAGCCACCGTAAAAAAGGTCTGAATGATTTTGCCTCCTTCTACCCCACGGGTATTGATATAAGTGAGCAATACAATGATGAAGATGGAAACAAACTGTGCAGGATATATTTTGAACGGGCCAATCAGAAACAACACATCTTCCGGATTCATTTCCAGGAAGGGAAAGAAATAGGCCGCAAACTTACAGAAAGCCACCCCTACTGCTGCTATGGTACCCGTCTGGATCACTGCAAAAAAACTCCAGCCATAAAGAAAGCCGGTGAGCGGGTTATAGGATTCTTTCAGGTACACATATTGACCGCCGGCTTTAGGAAACATGGCGCTCAGCTCACCATAACTCAACGCAGCGGTAAGCGTCATGAAACCAGTTAAAAGCCATACGGCAATCAGCCAGCCTGCGCTGCCTACATTGCGGGTGATGTCGGCACTCACAATGAAAATGCCCGAGCCAATCATACTTCCGGCAACCAGCATGGTTGCATCCAGTAATCCCAGTCTTGGTTTAAAAGAGGTAATGGTATCTGACATAAAAAATTCCCGCCCTTTTTTTTAAGGGGCGGGAATGAAGATAATAAATATGAAGTGATTTACGGCTTCTTCGGATACAACTTATTCAAGCCTTTTACCACGTCATCGGTAATGTTGTAAGCCGTGTCTTTCAGGTACATGAACTCAGGGGCACTGGAAAAAATAAAGGCATAACCCTTGTCCTTATTGTATTCGGTAAGATAGGTTTCAATTTTCTTCTTTACATCCTGCAGCTTTTTAAAGCTTTCGTCCTGCATTTCCTGCGCCATCATCTGCTCCTTACCCTGGTAGGTACGCTGCATTTGCTCCAGTTCCTGCTGCTTGTTGGCCAATTCTGCCTGAGACAGACTTTGTGCGGAACGCTGTAACTCCTGGTATTTATTGGTGAATACGGTTTTCAGTTCGTTCAGCTGTTTGCTGTTGGCCTGATCTTTTGCTTCCAGGGTTCTTTTGATTTCCTTGAAGTATTCGAAGTTATTCTGAATGGAATCAGACTCAAAATAAGCAATCCGGAAACTGCCTGCAGGAGCGGCTTTTGCAGCACCATCATTTACGGCTGCAGTTTTTTTCCCGGAAAACTGAAAGTAAAATAAAACAGCTACTGCCAACGCAATAACAACATTAAAACCCAGTGTTGCATTTTTCATAAAAAATAAAATTATCTGTTATAACAGCTTATCAGTAAAAAAGTAGGAAGCGAGGCTTCCTACTTTTTATGTTTCGTTATTTAAAATACGGCTTATTCTTCATCATCAAAGCTCATCGCCTCTCTGGTGGTAGCCAGTACTTCGTATTCTTCTTTGCTTCCTACAATCATGTTCTCGAACTCTTTTTGTCCGGAACCGGCAGGAATCAGGTGACCAGTGATCACGTTCTCTTTCAGACCCAGCATAGAATCTGTCTTGCCCTGGATAGCGGCCTGACTCAATACCTTAGTGGTTTCCTGGAAGGACGCAGCAGAGATCCAGCTTTGAACACCCAGAGAAGCTTTGGTGATACCCAACAGAACCGGTGTAGCGGTTGCAGGCTTGGCATCTCTTACTTCTACCAGTTGCTTATCGCTTCTGCGGAGGATAGAGTTCTCTTCTCTCAGCTCACGCAGCGTGATGATCTGACCTGGCTTCATCTTGGTGCTTTCACCAGCATTGGTAACTACTTTCTTGTCGAAGATTCTGTCGTTCTCTTCGATAAAGTCGAAGCGATCTTCCAGATCCTCCTCTAAGAATTTGGTATCACCGGCATCAACGATTTCTACTTTCTTCATCATCTGACGAACGATTACTTCTACGTGCTTGTCGTTGATTTTTACACCCTGTAAACGGTATACTTCCTGGATTTCATTCACCACATATTCCTGAACAGCAAATGGTCCTTTGATTGCGAGGATATCGGCTGGTGCAATTTGTCCGTCGGACATTGGTGTACCGGCTTTTACGAAGTCGCCATCCTGAACCAGGATCTGACGGGTCAGTGGAACCAGGTATTTCTTCAGCATGCCATCGCGGGATTCAACAATGATCTCCCGGTTACCACGCTTCACGTTACCAAAGGATACCACACCATCGATTTCACAAACAATCGCAGGGTTACCCGGATTACGTGCTTCGAAGAGTTCAGTTACACGAGGCAGACCTCCGGTGATATCTCTCAGTTTTCCTAAGATACGAGGGATTTTCACCAACACCTGACCGGCTTTCACTTCGTCTCCTTCTTCCACACCAATGTGAGATCCTACAGGAAGGTTGTATTGCTTAACTTCTTTTCCTTCTACAATGATGGTAGGAATCTTGGTCTTATCTTTTGTTTCAATAACCACTTTCTCGCGGTGACCTGTTTGTTCATCAGCCTCATCACGGTAGGTAATACCATCGAGGATATTTTCGAACTTGATAGAACCGTTTGTTTCCGCAACGATCACGTTGTTGAACGGATCCCATGTACAGATCACATCTCCTTTCTTCACCTGTGCACCATCTTTCACATTCAGGGTAGCACCGTAAGGTACGTTGCTGGTGATCAGCAGACGGTCGTTCTTAACGTCCATGATCCTTACCTCACCGGTACGACCAATAACGATCTTGGCTTTAGCACCTTCATTGTTCACCACGTCTACGGTTCTCAAACCATCGAACTGGATAGTACCGTCGAACTTGGCTTGTAAGGTAGATTCAATGTTGGAAGAGCCCGCAACACCACCCACGTGGAAGGTACGCAGGGTCAACTGAGTACCAGGTTCACCGATGGACTGTGCAGCGATGATACCAACTGCATCACCTTTCTGTGCCAGGTAACCTGTAGCCAGGTTCTTACCATAACACTTCACACAAACACCACGCTTGCTTTCGCAGGTCAGTACAGAACGGATCTCAACGGTTTCGATACCTACTTCCTCAATGTACTTGGCGATGTCGGAAGAAATCTCTTCGCCTGCAGGAATAATCAGTTCTTCCGTGATCGGATGATAGATGTTGTGCAGGGAAGTACGACCTTCAATTCTGTCTGCCAGTGGTTCAATAATATCTTCGTTGTCTTTTAATGCTGTAGTTGCATTTCCGCGCAGTGTACCGCAATCTTCTTCGCTAATTACCACGTCCTGAGATACGTCTACCAGACGACGGGTCAGGTAACCTGCATCCGCCGTTTTCAATGCGGTATCCGCAAGACCCTTACGGGCACCGTGCGTAGAGATAAAGTAATCCAATACGTTCAGACCACCTTTAAAGTTAGACAGGATCGGATTCTCAATTACCTCAGATCCGGAGCTGCCGCTCTTACGGGGCTTGGCCATCAGACCACGAATACCTACCAGCTGCTTAACCTGTGTTTTACTACCACGGGCACCGGAATCCAGCATCATGAATACAGAGTTGAAGCCCTGCTTATCGATGGTCATTTCACGAATCAGGGATTCAGTGATCTTCATATCCACACGACCCCAGATATCAATTACCTGGTTGTAACGTTCGTTGTTGGTGATCAATCCCATGTTATAGCTGTCCCAAACCTCTTCAACTTCAGACTTGGCGTTTTCGAGGAGTTCGTTTCTGATTTCAGGAACGATCAGGTCGTTTACGCTGAAGGACAATCCACCACGGAAGGCCATACGGAATCCGAGTGTTTTGATATCGTCGAGGAATTTAGCTGTTTTAGGCACATCTGTGATCTTGATGATGTCACCGATGATTTCTCTCAAACTTTTCTTGGTCAGCAGGGCATTGATGAAACCTACTTCTACAGGAACATACTGGTTGAACAGTACGCGACCCACTGTAGTTTCGATCAGCTTCTTCACCAGTGTACCTTTTTCACGCACATTGGTTTTCACCCGGATATTCGCATGGAGGTCTACCTTGCCTTCGTTGTAGGCAATCACCACTTCATCCATGCTGTAGAAAGCCATGCCTTCACCTTTGATGATCTCGGTGTCGGTGGTTTTCTTACCCTTGGTAATGTAATACAGACCCAGTACCATGTCCTGAGAAGGCAGGGTAATTGGTGTACCATTCTGAGGGTTCAGGATGTTGTGCGAAGAAAGCATCAGCAACTGTGCTTCCAGGATAGCCGCATTGCTCAACGGTACGTGTACCGCCATCTGGTCACCATCAAAGTCCGCGTTGAAGGAAGAGGTTACCAGCGGGTGCAGCTGAATCGCTTTACCTTCTACCAGTTTAGGCTGGAAAGCCTGGATAGACAAGCGGTGCAGCGTAGGGGCACGGTTCAGGAGAACCGGATGACCTTTCAATATATTTTCGAGGATATCCCAAATCACCGCTTCTTTGCGATCTACCAGTTTCTTGGCAGACTTCACGGTTTTAACAATACCTCTCTCAATCAGTTTTCTGATGATAAATGGCTTGAACAGTTCAGCAGCCATATCTTTTGGCAATCCGCACTCGTGGATTCTCAGTTCAGGTCCTACCACAATTACAGAACGACCGGAGTAGTCTACACGCTTACCGAGGAGGTTCTGACGGAAACGACCTTGTTTACCTTTCAGAACATCTGACAAGGATTTCAGGGCACGTCCGCCTTCCGCTTTTACGGCATTGGATTTACGGGAGTTATCGAATAAGCTGTCGATTGCTTCCTGCAGCATCCTCTTTTCGTTGCGAAGGATTACTTCAGGGGCTTTGATCTCGAGCAAACGCTTCAGACGGTTGTTGCGGATGATTACACGACGGTACAGATCGTTCAGGTCGGAAGACGCAAAACGGCCACCATCCAATGGAACCAACGGACGCAATTCCGGTGGAATAACAGGAACGTACTGCATCACCATCCACTCAGGGCGGTTGGTGATCCTGGTACCTGCATCACGGAAAGATTCTACAACGCTCAGACGCTTTAAGGCATCTGCTTTACGCTGTTGGGAAGTTTCGGTAGCTGCAGCATTACGCAGGGAGAAACTCAACTCATCCAGATCAATTCTTTCCAGCAAACCATGTACAGCTTCAGCACCCATTTTGGCGATGAATTTCTGCGGATCTTCATCCGGCAGGTATTGGTTGTCTTTGGGCAAATTGTCGAGGATATCGAGGTATTCTTCTTCGGTCAGCAGATCACCCATGCTCAGGTTCTCTTTTACGCCGCCCTGCAATACCACATAGCGCTCATAGTAAATAATGGTTTCCAATTTCTTGGAACTCATTCCAAGGAGATAACCAATTTTATTTGGCAAGCTCTTGAAATACCAGATATGCACTACAGGCACAACCAGTTTAATATGTCCCATGCGCTCGCGACGTACTTTCTTCTCGGTTACTTCAACACCGCAACGGTCGCACACGATTCCTTTATAACGGATACGCTTGTACTTACCACAAGCACACTCGTAATCTTTAACAGGCCCGAAAATTCTTTCGCAGAACAAGCCATCACGCTCCGGCTTATACGTCCGGTAGTTAATGGTTTCGGGTTTTAATACTTCGCCAAAACTTCTTTCCAAAATACTATCGGGCGATGCCAGACTAATAGTGATTTGCGAAAAAGTAGGTCGTTGTTTGTTTTCTCTTTTGATTGCCATATCGCTGTTGAGAATTTGAATTGTTTGTTGTTAATCGAACTTCAGATCCAGACCCAGACCTCTCAGTTCATGCACCAGTACATTGAATGATTCAGGAACCCCTGCTCTTGGAATATTATCGCCTTTAACGATGGCCTCATAAGTCTTCGCACGACCAATGATATCATCCGATTTAAGGGTCAGTAATTCCTGCAGAATATTGGCTGCACCATACGCTTCCAGTGCCCACACTTCCATCTCACCAAAACGCTGACCACCAAACTGTGCCTTACCACCCAATGGCTGCTGGGTAATTAAGCTGTACGGTCCGATAGAACGGGCGTGCATCTTATCATCCACCATGTGGTGTAACTTGATCATATAGATCACCCCTACGGTTGCTTTCTGGTGGAAACGTTCTCCGGTTTCACCATCATACAGGTAAGTGTGTCCGTTTTTAGGAATGCCTGCATCTTTACAGTATTGTTCGATCTGATCGGTAGACGCTCCGTCAAAGATTGGAGTCGCAAAGCGAACACCCAGGCGCTTACCGGTCCATCCGAGGATGGTTTCATAAATCTGACCGAGGTTCATACGGGAAGGTACCCCCAATGGATTCAGTACAATATCAACCGGTGTACCGTCTTCCATGAATGGCATATCTTCTGCACGTACAATTTTTGCAACGATACCTTTGTTACCGTGGCGACCCGCCATCTTATCACCTACTTTCAGCTTACGCTTCACAGCGAGATAAACCTTGGCCAGTTTCAATACCCCTGCTGGTAACTCGTCACCAATGGAAATATTGAATTTCTCGCGCTTGTATCTACCCAGCTCTTCGTTGTACTTGATGCTGTAGTTGTGCAACAGGATATTGATTTGCTCGTCGGTTTTTGCATCACCGGTCCAACCCAATGGATTTACGTTCTGATAGTCGATGGTACTCAGGTTCTTTTGATTGAACTTGGCGCCTTTACCAATCAGCATTTCACCAAAGTTGTTGCTTACACCGGCAGAAGCTTTGTCTTTCAGCAGGGTCTGTAACTTATCCAGTAACAGTTCCTTGATAGACTCTACATTTTGCTGATGCACTTTTTCCACTTTCTCCAACAAAGCTTTTTCACGGATCTTACCGTTCTTGTCTTTCTTGGCACGCTGGAATAATTTTTTATCAATTACCACACCTTCAGTTCCGTTCGGTGCTTTCAGAGAAGCATCTTTTGCATCACCTGCTTTGTCTCCAAAGATGGCACGCAACAGTTTTTCTTCCGGAGTAGGATCAGATTCTCCTTTAGGAGTAATCTTACCGATCAGAATGTCGCCTTCCTTAATGGTGGCGCCAATTCTGATGATACCGTTCTCATCCAGATCCTTGGTTGCTTCTTCAGAAACGTTCGGAATATCCGGAGTCAGTTCTTCTTCACCCAGTTTGGTGTCGCGAACTTCCAGTTCATATTCATCAATGTGTACGGAAGTAAATAAATCTTCACGCACCACTTTTTCGCTGATTACAATCGCATCCTCAAAGTTGTAACCCTTCCATGGCATGAAGGCCACCTGCAGGTTACGACCCAGTGCCAGTTCTCCGTCCTTGGTTGCATAACCTTCGGTCAGGAAGTCTCCTTTTTTCACCTTCTGACCCTTCTTCACAGCAGGGTTGAGGTTGATACAGGTAGCCTGGTTGGTTTTGATGAATTTGGTCAGTTTGTAAATCTGTAAATCGTCGTTGAAACTTACCAGACGATCCAGGTCGTTTCTGTCGTAACGAACGTGAATTTCGTTGGCATCAACAAACTCAACCACACCATTTCCTTCTGCGTGAATCTGGATACGTGCATCTCGGGCAGCTTTACCTTCCAGACCAGTACCTACAATTGGCACTTCAGGAACGATCAGCGGAACAGCCTGACGTTGCATGTTGGATCCCATCAACGCACGGTTGGCGTCATCGTGCTCAAGGAATGGAATCAGGGAAGCACTCAAACCAACGATCTGGTTAGGCGCAACGTCCATGTATTCCACTTCTTCTTTATCTAAAATCGGGAAATCACCTGTTTGACGGGATACTACCTTCTCTTCAGCAAACTCACCGTTCTCTTTCAGTGGAGAGTTGCTCTGTGCAATCTTGGCAGTATCTTCTTCTTCAGCGCTCAGGAAGGTCAGTTCCTTCATGTTCACTTTACCGTTCTCTACTTTACGGTATGGGGTTTCGATGAAGCCCATATCGTTGATGGCAGCATGTACGCACAGGGTAGAGATCAAACCGATGTTTGGTCCTTCCGGTGTTTCAATGGTACACAAACGACCATAGTGAGAATAGTGTACGTCACGAACCTCAAAGCCCGCACGCTCCCTGCTCAAACCGCCTGGTCCGAGTGCGGAGATACGACGCTTGTGCGTGATCTCACTCAATGGGTTGGTTTGGTCGAGGAACTGAGACAACTGAGAAGTTCCGAAGAAAGAGTTGATCACAGAAGACAATGTTCTTGCATTGATCAGGTCTACCGGGGTAAACACTTCATTATCGCGCACGTTCATACGCTCTCTGATGGTACGGGCCATACGGGCCAGACCAACACCGAACTGAGCATACAACTGCTCTCCTACGGTACGAACACGACGGTTGCTCAGGTGATCAATATCATCAATCTCCGCCTTGGCGTTGGTTAAACGAACCAGGTATTTGATGATTTCAATGATGTCCTGCTTGGTCAGTACTTTCTTGGTCAGCGGATATTCCAGACCCAGTTTGCGGTTGATCTTATAACGACCAACTTCTCCCAGATCATAGCGCTTATCGCTGAAGAACAATTTATCGATGATACCGCGGGCAGTTTCGTTATCCGGAGCATCCGCACCACGCAGCTGGCGATAAATGTGCTGAACCGCTTCCAGTTCACTGTTAGAGGTATCTTTGTTTAAAGTATTGTAGATGATGGCATAGTCGCCGCCCACATCTTCTTTCTGAATGAATACGCTCTTCACTTCCATTTCAATAATGGTAGCAATAGCTTCTTCGTCCAGTACTGTGTCGCGCTCCATCACAATTTCGTTCCGCTCAATGCTCACTACTTCACCGGTATCTTCATCTACGAAGTCTTCTACCCAGGTTCTCAGAACGCGGGCAGCTAATTTTTTACCAACCTGGTTGGCCAGGGATTTCTTATCGGCTTTCACCTCATCGGCCATTCCGAATAATTCCAGAATGTCCTTATCGGTTTCAAAACCTATAGAACGCAGCAAAGTCGTTACCGGGAATTTCTTCTTACGGTCGATGTATGCATACATTACATTGTTGATGTCGGTAGCAAACTCCATCCATGCTCCCTTGAAAGGAATCACACGGGCAGAGTAGATCTTTGTTCCGTTCGGGTGAACAGACTGACCAAAGAAAACACCGGGAGAACGGTGCAGCTGGGAAACGACTACCCGCTCAGCACCATTAATCACAAATGTTCCACGAGGAGTCATGTAAGGGATGTTTCCTAAGAACACATCCTGTACGATGGTTTGGAAATCCACGTGCTCTTCATCGTTACAACTCAAACGCAGTTTTGCCTTCAAAGGCACCGCGTAAGTTAAACCACGCTCCATACACTCTTCGATGGTGTAACGGGGCGGATCAATGAAGTAATCCAGAAATTCCAGTACAAAGATGTTGCGCGTGTCTGTGATCGGAAAGTTTTCCTTAAACACACGGAACAGTCCTTCCACGTTACGCTTATCAGGCGTAGTCTCTAACTGAAAAAACTCTTTAAAGGATTCTAACTGGATGTCGAGGAGGTCAGGGGCATCAGCCAAATGTTTAGTTTTACCGAAGCCGACCCTGTTGTTCAATGTTGTAGTAGACATATGTATGTAAAACCGGTTTTTGTACAAAATATTTGGGGAGAACTTACAGGTTCTCAATGCATTGAAAACGAGATACTTATCGAAAACATGGCCATGATAAAGTATGTCTATATGCTAGCTAGCCCAAAATAAAGGATGGCAAAGGTAAGGAAAGGGCAGAAACCGCAAAAACAAATTTTGCGCCAAACTGCCCTTTGGGGATAAATTAACTTACCAGATTCTTGCTCTCTCTTCGGGCTTCCGCCAGAGTCGGTGCTTTTCTGTTACACCAAAAGTCTGATAAAAGGGATCAAAGTTAGACAATGGCCCATTCACCCGGAACTCTTCGGGCGAATGCGGATCGGTGGAAATACCGGTCCGAACGATCTCCGGGCGGTTCACCAGGCGCCAAACCTGGGCAAATCCAAGGAAAAACCGTTCATCAGGGGTAAATCCGTCGATTTTTTCCTTTCCCTGGCCTTGTTTGGTGAGTTTAAAGGCATCCCAGGCAATGGCCAGGCCGCCGATATCGGCCAGGTTCTCTCCGAGGGTTAAGGCTCCGTTTACATGGAGACTGTCGAGTACCACATAGCCGTTGTACTGGTCGATCACGCCCTTGGCCTTGGCTGTAAATTTCTCGCCGTCGGATTTGGTCCACCAGTCTTTCATATTGCCCTGCGCATCGTACTGGCGCCCCTGGTCGTCGAAGCCATGCGTCATTTCATGGCCAATCACCATACCGATACCGCCGTAATTGATGGCATCATCGGCATTCAGGTCGAAGAAAGGAAACTGCAGAATACCGGCCGGAAATACAATTTCATTTACGGTAGGATTGTAATATGCGTTCACGGTGGGCGCGGTCATCCCCCATTCGGTGCGGTCAACCGGCTTGCCAATCTTGGCAATATTTTCCTTGTAATCGTGTTTGGCCACATTCTGCACATTGCCAAAGAGGTCGTTTCTGGAAATGGTTACATCGTCGTAGTTTTTCCATTTATCCGGATAGCCGATTTTTTTAAGGAAGGCCGCCAGTTTTTCCTGGGCGCGCTGTTTGGTGGAATCGCTCATCCAGTCGAGCTTGCTGATCCTGGCTTTAAACGCAACCTGCAGGTTGTTTACCAGTTCGTCCATGCGCTGCTTTGCTTCCGGAGGAAAGTATTTCTGTACATACACCTGACCCAGCAGGTCTTTCAGGTTGTTGTCGGTTCTGCTCACCATCGATTTCCATCTTTCCGGCTGTACTTTGGCCCCGGAGAACAGGGCGTTGAAAGCAAAGCGCTCATCGCGGAAAGCCTTGCCCAGCAAACTGGCTTTGGAGGCAATGTAATCGAACTTCAGTTTATTCTTCCAAACCTGAATGGGCTGTTTGGCCAGGAGTACACTGAGTGCTTCGTAATAACGGGGCTGAGACAGGTTGATGCTGTCTGTTTTAATTCCCATTTTAGCCAGGAAAGCAGACCAGCCGATGTTCGGCGCCCTTTTCTCCAGATCGGCCACCGACATTTTGTTGTAATTCTTTACCGGGTCTCTCAGTTCTACCGGAGACAGATGCGATTGTGCAATAGCGGTTTCGATGGCCAGCACATCGGCAGCGTTTTTGGCGGCTGTTGCTGCATCCATGCCCACCAGTTCAAAATATTTTGCAGCGTGTTCCACAAGTTTCTTCCGCTGGTTCACGGTAATGGAATCACCCTTGGTATAATAATCCTTTTCGGGCAGGCTGAGGCCGGTCTGGTACAGCACCAGCATATTCTTTGCACTGTTCTTTTCGTCGGGCCCCACATAATAACCGATCAGCTCATCTCCTTCTCCTTCTGCATAAGAGGAAGCAATCAGGTTCATCATAGACTTATAATCGGTAATAGCATCAATCTTTGCCAGCATGGGCTGTATGGGGGTAATGCCTTTTTTCTCAATGGCAACCGTATCCATACCACTGGCATAAAAATCGCCCACTTTCTGAGCAGCACTGCCCTTGGGATGATCGGTTTTTGCAGCGGTTTCTTCCAGGATGGTCCGGAGTTTTTTCAGGTTATTGTCGTAGAGGGTATTGAAGCTGCCCCAGCCGCTCTGATCGTCGGGTATTTTGGTGTTCTTGATCCAGGTACCATTGGCATAGCGAAAGAAATTGTCTCCCGGATGAACGGAGGTATCCATTCCGGACCGGTCGAAGAAAACAGTGTCTTTATCCGACTTGCTCTTGCAGGCCGCTAGTGATACAATCAGTAAGGTGAAGATACCGGCGATTCTTTTCATATGTGATTTTTAGGAGATACAATTTACGTTTTTCCGGAACTGCACAAAACCGTTTATCCACAAAAAAAGCCGGTAAGATTAAATCTTACCGGCCTTATATTGAAGTCGTTGAAATTATTTCACTTCTACTTCAGCACCAGCTTCTTTCAGCTTAGCAGCTAAATCATCAGCTTCAGCTTTAGAAACACCTTCTTTAACTGGTTTTGGAGCACCGTCTACGAGGTCTTTTGCTTCTTTCAAACCTAAGCCGGTCAATTCTTTAACAATCTTAACCACGCCCAGTTTGCTAGCACCACCGCTAACGAGGATTACATCGAAAGATGTTTTCTCTTCAGCAGCAGCAGCGCCACCGCCATCACCTGCACTTACTACAACTGCAGCAGCAGCTGGTTCAATACCGTAATCAGCTTTCAATACATCAGCTAATTCCTGAACTTCTTTTACTGTTAAGCCTACTAATTGTTCGGCTAATGCTTTTACGTCTGCCATTTTTTTACATTTTAACCGCTTTCAAAGCTATTTGCTCCAGCGGATGGTTATAAATAATGCCACATTTTAACCTCAGTGGCGTTGGGATGATACATTGTTTGCTGAAATTATTCAGCTGCAGCAGCTTCAGCCTGCTTTTCGTGGTGCTGTAACAAGCCAGCCAATACACGCTTGGCAGGAGATTGCAGCAATCCGATAACTTCTCCGATGAGCTCGTTCTTGGTCTTGATCTGAGTGAGCGCTTTGAGATTGTTATCGCCGGTGTAAACTTCACCGTTGATGAAGGCTGCCTTCAGTACGGGCTTTTCACCATTGCTGCTCTTACGGAAAGAGCTGATGATCAAAGCTGGTTCTTTAGGGTTCTCAGAGAACATCAGGGCAGTTACATTGTGCAGTGCATCATAGATACCTGCATATTTTTCTGCATCGAGTGCTTCCAATGCCTTTTTGATAAGGGTGTTCTTTGCAACTTTCATTTCAACCTGCTTGTCGAAGCAGCTTCTGCGCAAAGTAGAAACCTGCTCTACAGAAAGGGCTTCTGTATCGGTGATATAGAAGTTGTTGTACTGAGAGAACTTCTCCTTCAGTACTTCAATCACTTCATTTTTTTGATCTTTGGTCATAACTAATTTTTTTTAAAACCCGGGTCATTTCATTCCGCTGAGCGGATTGATCACCAGGATTAGTTCATTAATGATTTAGTGTCTAAGGTAATACCCGGACTCATTGTGCTGGCCATGCTTACACCTTTCAGGTAAACCCCTTTTGCGGTAGATGGTTTCAGCTTAATGATTGCGTTGATCAGTTCAGCGCTGTTTTCAGCAATTTTCTCAGGAGAGAAAGAGATGCGTCCTACAGAAGCGTGAACGATACCGGATTTATCTACTTTGAAAGCGATCTTACCACCTTTCACCTCGTTTACAGCAGCTGCAACATCGTTGGTTACAGTACCGGTTTTAGGGTTCGGCATCAGGTTACGAGGTCCGAGAACCTTACCCAGTTTACCGATTTTAGGCATAACAGAAGGAGTAGCGATGATTACATCGATATCTACCCAACCGCTTTCGATCTTTGCAATGAACTCATCCAGACCTACATAATCAGCACCTGCTTCGTTAGCAGCAGCTTCTTTATCGGGAGTGCAGAGCACCAATACTTTTTTAGTTTTACCAGTACCGTGTGGTAAGGATACGGTACCACGTACCTGCTGATCAGCTTTCTTAGGATCCACACCCAAACGAATGTGTAAGTCTACAGAGCTGTCGAATTTGGTACAGTTGATTTCTTTAACCAGCGCAGAAGCTTCTTTAAGGGAATAAATCTTTGTCTTATCCACCTTAGTAACTGCTACTTTTCTTTTCTTAGTAAGTGACATTTTTCTTTAGTTAATGAGGTGAATAATTAGTTTTCCCAGGGAGCTTTACCTTCAACGGTGATACCCATACTGCGAGCAGTACCGGCAACCATACTCATGGCGCTGTTCAAAGTAAATGCGTTCAGATCAGACATCTTGTCTTTGGCAATCGCCTCAACCTGATCCCAGCTTACTTTACCTACTTTGGAACGGTTACTTTCCTTGGAACCTTTCTGAATTTTTGCAGCCTCCATTAACTGAACTGCGGCTGGAGCTGTTTTAATGATGAAGTCGAAAGACTTATCAGAATAAACAGTGATCAAAACAGGAACAACTTTTCCCATTTTGTCCTGGGTTCTGGCATTAAACTGCTTACAGAACTCCATAATGTTTACACCCTTAGAACCGAGTGCGGGGCCTACCGGAGGCGCAGGATTGGCTTGACCACCTTTAACCTGCAGCTTCACAAAGCCTGAGATTTCTTTTGCCATTTTATTTGATTTAATTGGTAATAGCGTCCCGTTTTACGGGGACTCCCAAATTCAATCGCTCTTTCGAAAAAGAACTTTTGGGGCGGCAAAGGTAAGGAAAAGGTTGAACCCACCAAACTAAAATGCGTTCAAAACAGCAATTACCCGTTCAATATCCGCCTCGGAATGGCAGCAAGATACGGGCAAACTGAGTGTGGTAGCATGAATTTCCTCCGAAATAGGGAATTTCGCCCCCTGCAGCAGGCTTTTCAGGGCATTTTGACGGTGTGGTGGTACCGGATAGTGAATTTCTGCACCAATACCCTTTTCCAGCAGGTAGCTCCGCAGGCGGTCCCGTTCAGGATGACGGATATTGAAAATATGATATACGTCCTCGTACCCTTCTTCTGTCACAGGTACAATAAAATCCGATTTGAGCTGGCTGAGGTACAAACCGGCCAGCTTTCTTTTGTGTTGGTTGATCTGCCCCAGGCCGGCCAGTTTTACCTGCAGAAAGATGGCCTGCAGTTCGTCGAGGCGGCTGTTGAAGCCAACACGTTCGTTGTAATATTTTTTTTGAGAACCATAGTTGCGCAGCAACTGTAACTCCGTTTTCAGCGCATCGCTATTGGTAAGTACCGCACCTGCATCCCCCAGGGCGCCCAGGTTTTTGCTGGGATAAAAACTGAACGCGCTCATGATACCAAAGCTACCCGCCACCTTATCCTTGTATCGGGCTCCATGAGATTGGGCACAATCCTCCAGAATGGCCAGTCCGTGTTTTTCAGCAATGGCTTCTATCGGGTCCATATCACAGCACTTACCATAGAGGTGTACTACCATTATGGCCCTGGTGTTGCGGGTAACCGCAGCTTCAATTAAAGCCGGATCAATATTGCAGGTACGAATATCCGGTTCTACCAGAACAGGGATATGGCCGCTACGAAGAATGGCCAGGATGGAAGCTATATAGGTGTTAGAAGGAACAATTACTTCGGAGCGCTCCGGCAGGTTCAATGCAGTAAGAGCGAGTACCAATGCATCCAGTCCGTTGGCCACACCAATACAATGCTGCATTCCGTGGTAAGCAGCAAAAGCCTGTTCAAAGCGTTGCACTTCCGCTCCCAGCACATACCAACCCTTTTGCAAAAAACGGCTGAACCTTTTTTCAAATTCCCGGTGAAAGGGCTCGTTTACTTTCGCAAGGTTTTCGTAGGGAATCATGCTCTGGGTGGATAGGGTTCATAAATATAATCGGATGAATCGAAGGTGGTGGAGGCAAATACGATCAGGATGGCATCGTCGGAAAACCCATACATTTTATGCCAGTCTTTGGGTTCCAGGATCAGGCATTTGGAAGGATCATTGAGCTGAAAGACTTCCTGCTTTTCACCATCATCATTCCATACCATGCAATGCCCGCGGATGCAGATTGCAGCCTGTATGGTTTCGTGATGACGATGTCCGCCGCGTGCGGAAGCATCTACATTGTAAATGTAAAATACCCGTCGTATGGTGAAGGGCAACAAACGTGCTGCGTTATCCAGTACCGTGAGTTCGCCCCTGTTGTCTTTGAAATTAACCAAATTGATCAAATAGGCCATCCTGTTCTGTTTTAACAATGTACAGCGTTGCACTATCTTTCTCCTGAAAGCAGCTCCGCATCAATTCTGTTGAGTATTTCCGGTGATTTTATACAATCAAATTTTCTTGCGATAATCCTGTCGGAATCCCGGATATCGTTCCAGTCTTCCATGCCAAGTATTTTTGGATTGGGTGTTTGCGGAATATGCTTGTAAAAAAAAGCGTTCTCGTTGATAACCCTTCCCGCAAAGGGCGAATTCAGGATCATTGTCTGAAACAGGAACTCATCCGGTGCCCAGCAAAATTTAAAGAACCGTACAAGTCTTTTGTTCTCCGAAAACTGTTGCAACACATATTCCAGTACATCCGGAGAAAGCGACCAGAACATGGAACTGCCATAAAATTGAAGGCCGGCCGGCAACTTTTTAGGCGGCATAATCCGATTGATGACCCGCTCCAGAAAATGCTGACCCTTGAACTTAAAATCGGTCAGAAAATAACGGGAAACGCGAAGCATTCCCTCCTCCCATTCTCCTTCGAACTTGCGGTATTTCAACAGGAGTTTGCCTTTCCGATCCGCATAAAACTGTTTGATTTCGGCGATGGATTTAATAGGGTAATCCTGCCCGCTCATCAGCGTAATAAAATCGTAGGAACGACCAGATTCCAGTATTTCCCTGATCGAATTGAACGCAGCCTGAACGGTGCTATAAGCCGCCCACTGCACTTTGATCCTGTTTTTGATCAGGTACACATTGGGGATCTTTTTGAGGTATGCGTGGCTGGAAAGCGGAAGCTTGGCGTCTACATGAATGTAAAAATCAAATTTGGGATCTTGCATACGCCGGATCATCCGCTCTGTCTGCTTCGGATTGGTGTACGTAATAATCAGATGGGCTATGCGCATATTCGAAAAAGAACTTTTGTTGAACGTTGCAGCCAATGTATATAATAAATTTTACACACATGATACCGATTAAAAAAAAATTTAAAGAAATCGGTAAAATCAGGTATTAGTACCTGTGACGACAGGGATGGGGACAACAAAAAAGCCACCCGAAGGTGGCTTTTGAAGTATGGTGGAGCAGGCTTAGGAAATTTTTTCTACCTGCATATAGTTCAGTTCTACCGGAGTGGAACGTCCGAAGATCTTTACAGTAACCTTTAATTTCTTCTTCTCGTCGTTTACGTCTTCGATTACACCGTTGAAATCGTTGAAAGGTCCTTCGATGATCTTGATGGTTTCACCAACAATGAACGGTTCGCTCATGGTAACACCCTGATCGTTCATCTCATCAACTTTACCCAGCATTTTGTTCACTTCAGATTTACGCAAACAAATGATATTGCCTTTTGAACCTTTACCGTCTGTGAGGAAGTGCATTACATTGCTGATATTGCTGATGTGCTGAACCATATCATCGTTCAGTTTGCCTTCCAGTACTTCCATCATTACATAACCGGGGAAGTAGTTCTTTTCGCGCATTACTTTTTTACCGTTCTGCACTTTGTAAACCTTCTCCATTGGAAGGAAGATCTGTTTGATGATCTCCTGCCAGCCGTTACGAATAATATCTTTGTCCAGATACTCTTTCACCTTGCGCTCCTTGCCACTCACTACCCGCAACACATACCATTTGGTATCGGGCTGAGGTACTGAAGGGGTTTCTGTAGTTACAACTGCTTCTTCCATGAGTATCTTACTTGAATAATGAGTAAATCAACTTTAATAATTGGTTGCTGGAAAAATCCATTACCCAAACCATAGCAGTGATAATAACAGTTGCTACCAACACGATCACCGTGCTCTGTTGCAATTGCATCCAGCTAGGCCAGGTTACCTTTTCCAACAGCTCTTTGTAGCTTTCTTTAAAATACAATGCTATTTTGTTCATTTTGTTGATATTAGTCTGTTCGCACGGGCACTAGGATTCGAACCCAGATCAAAGGTTTTGGAGACCCGTATGCTACCATTGCACCATGCCCGTAGAAAACTAAAAGCTATCCTGATACAATCAAGACAGCTTTTAGTGGTATCGCAAATATAGTAAAATATTTGCTTAAAAGCTAAAAGCCACCGGCTTAAGCTTATTTTATGATTTCAGTAACCTGTCCGGCACCTACTGTTCTACCACCCTCACGGATAGCGAATTTCAGACCTTTTTCCATAGCGATTGGCTGAATCAGCTTAACAGTCAGACCAATGTTATCACCAGGCATTACCATTTCTGTTCCTTCTGGCAGTGTAACTTCACCAGTTACGTCTGTAGTACGGAAATAGAACTGAGGACGGTATTTGTTAAAGAATGGAGTGTGACGACCACCTTCTTCTTTGCTCAGTACGTATACTTCACCTTTGAATTCGGTGTGCGGAGTAATAGAACCTGGCTTACAGATTACCATACCACGACGGATATCTTTTTTCTCGATACCACGCAGCAACAGACCTGCGTTGTCACCAGCCTGACCTTCGTCCAGCAACTTCTTGAACATTTCAACACCAGTTACAGTAGAAGACAGTGGAGATTCCATCAGACCTACGATTTCTACAGCTTCACCAACTTTGATGATACCACGCTCAATACGACCGGTAGCAACAGTACCACGACCAGTGATAGAGAACACGTCTTCAACAGACATCAGGAATGGCATATCGATTGGACGAGGAGGCAGTGGGATATAGCTATCTACAGCTTCCATCAGTTCGTCGATCTTAGCAACCCATTTTGGATCTTCAGCCAGAGCGCCAGTTGCAGAACCCTGAATGATTGGAGTATTATCGCCATCGAAACCGTAAGAAGTCAGCAACTCACGAATTTCCATTTCTACTAATTCTAATAACTCAGGATCGTCTACCAGGTCTACTTTGTTCATGAAAACAACGATACGAGGTACACCTACCTGACGAGCCAGCAGGATGTGCTCTTTTGTTTGAGGCATAGGACCATCGGTAGCAGCCACAACTAAAATTGCACCGTCCATCTGAGCAGCACCGGTAATCATATTCTTCACATAGTCAGCGTGACCAGGACAGTCAACGTGCGCATAGTGACGGTTATCAGTCTGATACTCTACGTGAGCAGTGTTGATAGTGATACCACGTTCTTTTTCTTCAGGAGCACCATCGATCTCATCGTATTTCTTAGCCTGAGCCAGACCTTTTTTAGCTAAGGTCATTGTGATAGCTGCAGTTAAAGTAGTCTTACCATGGTCAACGTGACCAATGGTACCTACGTTTACGTGAGGTTTCTCCCTCTTAAAGGTCTCTTTTGCCATTTTTATTGTTTTTTAGTTGTGTTTAAAAAATTATCGGCCTTTTCAGACCAGTTTTAAATTTTATGCTTTTTGCCTCCCACCCGGAGGCACCCTCCAGTTCTGCGCCATTTCCCCTGACCGGCAAAGGTAAACGGCAAAATGGAGCCGTTAGTGAGAATCGAACTCACGACCTCTTCCCTACCAAGGAAGTGCTCTACCACTGAGCTACAACGGCAGAACCAAATATGAGCGGAAGACGAGGGTCGAACTCGCGACCTATAGCTTGGAAGGCTATCGCTCTACCAATTGAGCTACTTCCGCTTAACCCGTATTACCCGACGAATCGGGTAATACATTTAAAAGAACTTCAATCTTTCGATTGCTGTGGGCAGAGTAGGGTTCGAACCTACGTACTCGTGAGAGAACAGATTTACAGTCTGTCGCCTTTAACCGCTCGGCCATCTGCCCATTAAACTTTTCCAAGAGCCCGGTTTTGTAACGGACAGCAAAAATAGGCTGTTTCGTTCAGAAAAACCACTCATTTCTGAGCCGAAGATGGGACTCGAACCCGCGACCTGCTGATTACAAATCAGCTGCTCTACCAACTGAGCTACTTCGGCAAAAATAAGACCTTCCCCGTTTTTGGGATGGCAAAGGTAATGGAAAACTTTATTTGGCAAAATTTTGAAATACTTTTTTTCTGATGATTATCCACAAAATCAATCAGATACAAAAAAAATCGCTCCGGACGGGGCTTTCGGGAGGGTATAAAACTAAAAAAGCTCCCTTTCGGGAGCCTTTTATCATGCAGATAATTTCTCTTTTCGTTTCTTAATCTGGTTAATAATGGAATCCAGCGCATCGTCGAAGGATTCTTCAAATGATTTTGAAGAGGCTTTTACAAAGAATTCGTGTTTGGGTACATGTACCTTGATCTC
This sequence comes from Sediminibacterium sp., assembly GCA_016786865.1. Classification (GTDB taxonomy): domain Bacteria; phylum Bacteroidota; class Bacteroidia; order Chitinophagales; family Chitinophagaceae; genus Sediminibacterium. The sequence goes on from JAEUVE010000019.1 coordinate 61,476, forward strand.
AGCAACTTTGTCTTTGATGTTGTGCACTACATTATCCAGCTTCAGGAAAACATCTACCTTAAGGATGGTGTCGTGAAAAGTGGGTAATTTTTGCAGTTTTTTAGTTACATAATCAACTAACTTTTCGTCCGCATCAAAGTGAACAGTTTGAATGTTAACGTTCATGATAGAAAGCTTTAATCTGTGAAAAATAGATTTTTTTAAAAGAACTAGATGGTATCAGATACAACTGCTGAATGCTGTTCTGATTCTGTACTTCTAAGGTACACGTTTATTTGTTATGATAAAAATAAATAGCATGTAAAAAGGCCTTTGTTTATGCCTTTGGATGGGCTTTCTTAAACACTTCTTTCAGTTGCTCAATAGTATTGTGCGTGTATATCTGCGTTGCAGCAAGGCTGCTGTGTCCGAGCAATTCTTTTACTGCATTGAGATCGGCTCCGTTGTTCATTAAATGGGTTGCAAAACTGTGCCGGAGAATATGCGGACTTTTTTTCTGAATGGTCGTAACCCGGGCCAGCTTTTCTTTAACAAATGCGTATACAGATCTGGGCTGCAAGGGCATTCCTTTATTGGTAATAAAAAGCTGATTTACGCCTTCCTTCCGTTCGGGTTTGTCCTGTATATAGGCTTTCAGCTGACCCATCAGCTCGGCACTTACCGGAATGATGCGTTCCTTGTTGCCCTTACCCACTACTTTCACCTGGCAGGAAGCAACATCGATCTGCGATTCCTTCAGTTGAATCAGTTCACTCAAGCGCATACCGGTACTGTAAAACAACAGGATCACCAGGCGTTCGGTTCTGCCCTGCCAGTCGTCGGAAAAGGGCAGGTACCGGAACAACTGATCCATATCCGTTTGTTCCACAAACATGGGCAGTCTTTTGCTCACTTTGGGCGCAACAATGGTGGTCATGGGAGTCTGGGCCAGTGCTCCCGTTTTCAGCTGGTATTTAAAAAAGGAACGGAGGGAAGAAATTTTGCGATTGATTGTTTTGGAACTGACCCCTTCTTCTTTCATTTCCGCCAGCCAGCTGCGCACCATCAGGGCAGTAATGGATTCCAGCGGAGGGGCATCGAACTGGCTTACCATAAACTGGAGGAACTGTTCCAGGTCGTTCTGGTAAGAAATGAGGGTGTGCTGCGAAAACCGCTTCTCAAACTTGAGGTAGTCGAGGAATGGGTCGATCTGTGGATATTGCGGTATGGGCATAAAAAAAGTAGTCTATGGTTAAACGAACCAAGACTACTCAATCGTATGAAAAGGGGAATTTAATTATCCCTCAATTTTTCCGCTGGCTATCTGCTGCTTGTAGATTGCTTTCAACACTACCTCGCGACGTGCTACAGACGGCTTGGTGAATGCTTGACGTGATCTCAGTTGCAACAAAGTCTTACTTTTCTCGAATTTCTTCTTGTACTTTTTCAGCGCTTTGTCGATGTTTTCGCAGTCTTTAGAATCGATAACTAACATAATTATATACCTCCTCAGGCGTTTTTAGGACCGCGAAGATAAGCAGCCGTTGTTAATTAACAAAATTATTTAAGAAATCGGCTCCTGCCGGCTTTGCCGGCGATTCCGCGTATTTTTGCCGCATGTTTACAGGAATCATCGAAACCATGGGCAGGGTAACGGAAATCACCCGCCAGGGAACCAATATCAGTTATACCATCAGCTCCCCCATCAGCGAGGCGCTTAAAATAGACCAGAGTGTGGCCCACGATGGCGTTTGCCTTACCGTGGAAGCGGTCAACGGCGCAACCCACCGGGTTATCGCTATTGCAGAAACCATCCGCAAAACCAATCTGGCAGGTTGGATTACCGGTAGCAGGATCAACCTGGAACGCTGTATGATCATGAATGGCCGGCTGGATGGGCATATTGTGCAGGGCCATGTGGATTGTACGGCTGTATGCCTGGAGCGGACAGATGCCAATGGCAGCTGGGAGTTTTGTTTTGAGTTCCCGGAACAATTTGCCGCCCTGGTCATCGAAAAAGGCTCGATTGCCGTAAATGGTACCAGCCTCACCTGTTTTGGTATTACCCGGAACAGCTTTAAAGTAGCCATTATCCCGTACACATTCGAGCACACCAGTATACAGCAGGTGGTTCCCGGAACAGTGGTGAACATTGAGTTTGATCTGCTGGGAAAATATGTACAACGCAGTCTGGAACTGAAACAGTAACCCTATACTTTCTTTCCTTTCAGGGCGCCGCTCACTGCGGCATCCATGGCACGTTCCGCAAACGGACGGCTGATTTCGTTCAGTTCCTCAATCTTGGTCTGGATCAGGTTTTTATCGTCCATGGTCAGTGCCAGCTGCAGGTTCTGCATGGCAGCAGCGGTTTGCACCAGTTCCTCCGAAGACAGGAGTTCAGGGTTTTTCGCAATGAATTTCTCGGTTACTTCCAGGATCTGCTCTCCTTCTGTTCTGGCTTCTACCAGTGCGCGAACGGTCATATCTTCTTTGGCGTGAGTGATACTATCGAGCAGCATTTTTTCTACTTCTTCATCGGTTAACCCGTATTGCGGTTTTACCTCAATACTTTGCTCCACACCGCTTCTGAGCTCTTTCGCCCTTACCGATAAAATACCATCGGCATTAATCAGAAAGCTCACTTCTACCTTGGGCAATCCAGCCGGCATACCGGGGATACCTGTAAAATTAAATTCGGCGAGTTTTCGGTTGTGCTGCACTAAATCACGTTCTCCCTGGAACACGGAAATCCGCATACTGCCCTGCCCGTCTTTCTGGGTGGTGTACTGGCGTGAAGCCCTGTTCGGGATCTTGGCATTGCGGGGAATCAGCACATCCATCAGGCCGCCCATGGTTTCAATACCCAGGCTGAGCGGCGTAATATCGAGCAATAAAAAGTCTTTGTTATTGCCTGCTAAAATATCGGCCTGCACTGCTGCACCCAGCGCCACCACTTCATCGGGATTTACGCTGTCGTTCACCTGCTTTCCAAAAAAATCGCTGATGGATGCTTTCACCAGTGGCACGCGGGTACTGCCGCCTACCATGATCACCGCATCAATTTGCTCCACGCCTAAACCTGCATCGGACAAGGCTTTGGCGCAACAGTCTTTGGTTCTGTTCACCAGCGGTTCAATGATGGAATTGAATTCGGACTTGCTGATGGTTAACTGGTATTCGTTCCATTTACCGTTGAACTGTTCCTCGCTGCTCAGGGTTTTCTTAGCCGCTTCGGCCATCAGGCGCAGCGATTGCAACTGCGATTTATCGTTCTTGATTTCATGGAATGGAATGCCCACCTGTTGCAGAAAAAATTCCATCACAGCCCGGTCAAAATCATCACCACCCAGATAGGTATCTCCATTGGTGCTGAGCACTTCAAAAATACCACCGGCAATTTTAAGAATGGAAATATCAAAGGTGCCGCCGCCGAGATCATATACGGCAATGGTTTTTTCTTCGTCTTTGTGCAGGCCCAGCCCATAAGCCAGACTGGCTGCAGTTGGCTCGTTCACAATCCGTAAAACATCGAGCCCGGCCAGCTTTCCGGCATCGCGGGTAGCCTGGCGCTGCGCATCGTTGAAATAAGCCGGCACGGTAATCACGGCCTTGGTTACCGGGGTTTTCAGAATATGTTCGGCCCGGTTCTTCAGTTCCTTCAGAATAAAGGAAGACAGTTCAATGGGCGAATAAAAACGATCGCCTACCTGAATTTTTACCAGGCTGTCGGTATCGTCGTCGATTACTTTATAGGTAAAGAAACCCGCATTGGATTTCAGGTCGTTGAAACTCTTTCCCATCAGGCGTTTGGCGCTGAAGATGGTATTGGACGGATCCGTTTCCAGGTAAGCACGTGCGGCATCGCCCACTTCTGCATTTCCAAACCCGTCAAAATGAACCACACTGGGCACCAGGCTGCTGCTGTCGAACTCCTTGAGTGCAGTGGGTTTGCCGCTCTCGGGGTGAATAATAGCCACCAGGCTGTTGGTGGTTCCAAGGTCGATTCCCACAATCATTTCGGCCTGCTGCAAACTGCCGGTTGCTATATTAATTCCAATTTTTGCCATAATTCAAACTTTCTTCCCGGAGGAAATACAAATGTATAACAAAGCGGTTGCCCTATGGTTGCGATTTACGAAATCAATCGCAGGCAAGTGTAATCACAGCCCAATGCCACGAAGATGGGGGCCCAGTCTGCGCTAATCTTCTACCACCGTGGTTTTGCTGGCATAGTCGTGCAGGGGGCCATTTAAAAAAGGGCCGAAAAACAGGTCGATGATGGTCAGGCGCAACAGGCTTCTCCAAAGGATCAGGGCTATATTGGGCCGTTTGCCCGCCAGGGTTACTACCCTGCTGCGGGTGAACCATTTGCCCGGCGTTTTACCAAAAATACCTTCCAGCAGGGTGTAATACACCATTACCGTACCAAAGAAGAACCAGCCAAAGTTAAGGGGAGCATAGCGCCAGTACATTACATACCAGTTGTACCATCTGAACAGCAACATGGCAATGACCATGATGAGCACCGTATCAATAAAAAAATTCAAAGCCCTGGTACCGTCGCCCACTTTGCGCATAATCAGTTTCCTTTCGGACAAAATTAAGGCATTACAATGATGCCCACATCTTTCTTACATTTGCGCAAATTTGACTCAGATGAACTTAGTGGAAGAATTAAAGTGGAGGGGAATGATCCAGGACATCATGCCCGGTACAGAAGAATTGCTGGCCAAAGAAATGGTAAGCGGGTATATTGGATTTGATCCTACTTCAGACAGCCTGCACATTGGCAGCCTGGTTCCCATTTTATTACTTGTTCATTTACAAAGAGCCGGCCACAAACCGTATGCGCTGGTAGGCGGCGCCACGGGCATGATTGGCGACCCCAGCTTTAAGAGTGAAGAAAGAAACCTGCTGAGCGAAGAAACCCTGCAGCACAACCTGGCAGGAATCAAAAAACAACTGGGCAAATTCCTCGATTTCAGCTCCGATCAGCCGAACAAGGCCGAGATGGTGAACAACTACGACTGGTTCAAAGATTTCAGTTTCCTGAACTTCATCCGCGATGTAGGTAAGCATATTACCGTGAACTACATGATGAGCAAAGACAGTGTGCGCAAGCGTTTGGAAGGAGACAGCGGCATGAGCTTTACCGAGTTTACTTATCAGCTGATACAGGGATACGATTTTTACTGGCTCTACCAGAACAAAAACTGCAAACTCCAGATGGGTGGTAGTGACCAGTGGGGGAATATAGTAACCGGAACAGAAATCATCCGCAGAAAAGCAGGCGGAGAAGCATTTGCCTTTACTTGTCCGCTGCTGACCAAGGCCGACGGCGGCAAGTTTGGAAAAACAGAAAGAGGCAATGTATGGCTGGATCCGGAGAAAACCTCTCCTTACCAGTTCTACCAGTTCTGGCTGAATGCCAGCGACGAAGACGCCACCAGGTGGATCAAGATATTTACCCTGCTGGGAAAAGCCGAAATAGATGCGCTGATTGAAGCGCATGCAGCCGCACCCCATGCCAGGGCATTGCAGAAAAAACTGGCGGAAGAAATCACCTGTTTTGTGCACAGCCGCGAAGACTATGAGTTTGCCGTAAAAGCATCTGAAATATTATTCGGTAATGCCGCAACAGAAGTACTGGCCAGCCTGAACGAAAAACAATTGTTGCAGGTAATGGACGGAGTACCCACCGCAGAAGTGGCGTACAGTGCACTTGAGGCAGGATATGACCTGATCAGTTTCCTGGCAGATACCGCCATCTTCCCCAGCAAGGGCGAAGCAAAGAAAATGGTACAGGCCGGAGGTATTGCTATTAACAAAAACAAGCTGAGCCCCGATAAAACAACGGTAGGCACAGCCGATCTGTTACAAAACAAATACCTGCTTGTACAAAAAGGGAAGAAGAATTATTTCCTGGTGAAAGCTATTTAACGGTTTTCAGCACTTTCCAGATTTCCTCGGCCAAAAACTGGTTGCCGGCTGCATTCAGGTGAACCCTGTCGGTGGTCAGGATACCTTTTTCCTGGTTGTTGGGATTGTTCGCAATCAGGTAGTTGGTAAAGGCTGTTCTTAAGTCTACACAGGGAAGCTGGTTGGTTTTAGCGTAGTAGCGCAACCAGTTGCTGTACATATTCAGTTCACCATCCTGCTCATTGGAAAAATCCTTGCGCTCACCAATCACAGAAGGTGTACAAACAATTACTTTGATGCCGGCAGACTGGAGTTTTTTAACAATGGCTTCATAAAACTGGCCATACTTCATATAATCGGTACCGGTACCCGCCAGGCGCTTGTGCCATACATCATTGATACCCACGTACAATACAACGATGTCGGGATTCTTTTTGAGAACATCTTCTTCCATCCGGAGGTAGAGGTCGGTAACTTTGTTGCCGCCAATGCCCGCACCCACCAGCTCGTACTGGTCTGCGAGGTTTTCCTTACCCAATATCTGCTCGAGCAAACGGATGTACCCACCAGGTTGCGCCCCCATTTCTGTGATCGAATCGCCAAAGAAAACCACTTTGCGTTTCTTGGTATAGTTAAAAGACATCAGGAGCATGGAGCCAACAAAGAGGGCGAGCAGGAAAATTTTGTTCATTGTGAGATATTTGTATTGCTTTTGAGATTGGCATACAAGATAGTTAAATTATTTGGCAAGGTGGTTCTGCTATTTCCAGCTGTACTTCACGGCAGGCTGCAGCCGGAATCCGGTTAAAAAACTAAAAAATTGGCATGAAAATCCTTAAAAAATTTGGAGCGTTTACCCCCTAGCCTTATTTTTGCAGCCCAATACGAAAGTATCGGAAGGATTGCCTGATAGTATAAGGGTAGTACAACTGATTTTGGTTCAGTATGTCTTGGTTCGAATCCAGGTCGGGCAACAAAAAACCCGCAGCAATAGCTGCGGGTTTTTCTTTTATGGGCAAGAGGCTTACAATAACCATGTAAGTCAACAAACTAAGCCCTGCCTTGTGTTATATCTTTACTTCTTCCTTACCTGCGACGGCGAAATATTAAAATATCGTCTAAATGCTTTACTAAAAGAGGGTATACTGCTGTAACCAGACTGATAGGCAATATCTGTGACTGGCAGTTTCGTATCCTGCAAAAGCTGCATGGCATGATCCATTTTAAGCTTAAGCACATATTCAAAAACAGTAAAATGATAATATCGCTTGAAGTTCTTTTTGAGTGCAAACTCATTGGTACCAACTCTTCGTGCAATTTCTGAGAGTGTACCTGGATTGTCTGCGTGAGCGGCCAACCAGGTCCGTGCTTCTTCCATCTGTTCAACCTCTTTCCTCGAAGGAGGAGCATGTGCAGACGTAAGATTGGCAGATCGCAATGAAAGGCTCAAAATTTCCAGTGCCTTATATTCCAAAAACAGGTCCCGCATTTCTCCATCATATTCACTCTTAAGCACCTGATCTACTGCGTTCAGCACATGCTTATCTGCCGGAACATATGAAGGCAACAAATATCCCGGATGACCCAGACTAACTTTATCTAGTAGCTGACACACAGCAGGATAATGTCCTGCATAACGTTGCAAATATGCAGGGTCGTAATACAATCCAAACTCAGAACTTAAACCAGGCAACAAACACAATCTACAATTCGTATAGGGCAGATAACGGATATTAAAGTAGCCATCTTTTAACGTATGCCCCCCAATACCCAATCCTTCTATATATAAATCATTGTGTTGTATGAGATTCAGATAAAGCGTAGGCTCATCAAAATAAATCAATGGCCGATAACTGTATTCCATTAAAAATACCGAATAGGATATACTGAATGCTTTGCTAAAATATTGCTGAAAAAGCATTGTACCAAAAGGCTCTGAAACAGAAAGGAAGACCGATCCAGCCAGATTGAACCTGGCCATCCGCTCATTTCGTTGGTATAAAAATTCAAAAGGCCGACCTTCCTCGGATAGGATTTTAAAATTCATAACATTCTCACAGTTAGTACGGAATTAAAATACAGTAATTTTTGACCGCTCGAGTTGGAGTAGATAAGCTTAAAAAGCTACAAGCATGGTTATGAATAAGTTAATCAATACTGAATGTGAAGAGCGGTAAATCACAAAGGAACAAAAACACTTGTCCACGAAATATTCCGTCTTGGATAAAATCTACTTACAGAAGTTAACTAGATTGATGGCAATTTTTTTTAACCAAAACGCCTATCATTATGAGAAACACAGTCTACGTGACTGAGGTGAGACCTTTTTCTCCCTCCGAACTGGCCCGAGTCTATGGTGTATCCAAGCGAACACTCAATACCTGGCTCAAACCACATCGCGAAACAATCGGCAGACGCGAAGGCCTCTATTATACGGCCTTGCAGGTAAAAACAATCTTCGATAAACTGGGACTTCCTTCCCGTATTGAAGAAATTTGAAAATATCCTGCCTTTGCACTCGGTTTTTTCTGCGCAATTACCCTGCTTTTTGAGCTTTCGTATTCCCTTTCATACTGTCACGCACCTTAATGGCCCCATTCCGTTTTGAAGCAGAACTATGTTTGTTCTGCCAACGCTACACAGCAACCAGGCAATACACATTTAAAAGCTTAACTATGTCTACCAATAGCTGTAACAGCACCTGTCCCACCTTCAGTGTACTTCGAGGGGGAAAAGCAGACGACAGGCTGGATAAGCTTTCGTGTTTTGCCTGGTCTTTTACCTGCACACTGCTTTTCCCTCATTTACATTTTTCATTTTCAGAAACCTCAAAAGCCAAAGACTGTATCAAACACTGGATTCTTTTGTCGACCGATAGTCGAAAAGGTTTTTTGGAATATGTGGAAAGACTGCTGCTCTGCTGTGAAAACGGACTTACCCCTATTTCCATGCTACCATCCAATTGGCTTAGCACAACCAATTTGCAGGGATTTATTTTATCTGGCTTATGGATGGAGAACATTAAAAAGACAAGGTATGCGCTGCCTGCTTACAGAGAGGATATTCGCTCCCTGGCCGAAGCTGTACTGGAGATCAGCGAGCATACCAGCGAGAATAACTTTCGCTACTGGAGACATTATTTTATCAGCCATCAGCAATGGGAATCTCTCCAACTGTTAACCACTTATACCTGTAATCATTTTTTAAAAATATACTAAATGGCAGCACACATACCCAAAGAATATTTCGACACAGAAGGTCGACTAATCATTAAACCATACAGACTCAAGGATCTGGCTGCCATCTTCGATGTAAATGTACAAACGCTCAAGCGCTGGATGCTGAAACATCCTGAACTGTTGGAGCACGAAGGAAAATATTTTACCATACACCAGGTACAACATTGTATTGAATTATTTGGCCTGCCCCAGAAGATCTCTCCGGTAGTAAAGCTGGCATCAGTTCAGAAAGCTGCATAAAACAAGAACAATGAATACAAACATTATAAAACTGAAAAGTGGAATGATAAAAACAATAGGCTCCAATATTATGCTTACCAGTTGCATATTATTGGCAAATATCAACCTGGCAGACCTGCTCGACTATGCGCTTAAAGCAACCATAGGTGGGGGCATATGGCTGATTTACAAGATAGCAGGTGATTATTTAGATCAAAAAAAGAAAGAAAAAAAATGAGTACGGCAAGTACATTGAAAATCGGAGGCGGAATACTACTCGGCAGTATTGCGGCCAGCTACGCTTTTTTGATTCATAAAGCGCAACAACTCATTGTGCTGCCCACTCCCAGGGCATTCCAACTCACAGACCGCACGGCTGTAATTACCTTCCGACTGGTTATTAAAAATCCAACAGGGACAAGAATGGATATCAAGTCTCCCTTTCTTCGAATTTATCGAAACGGAATACTGATAGCGCATTCAAAAGCAGACGCCACAATTACACGGATAACCAACGACAGTGAAGTAACACTCGATGGACTGAAAATAGACATCCCCTATGAACATCTGGCCACTCTTGGATTTGACATCATCAACCTGTTAACAGGAATAAATAAGCCAATGGTTGAAAGCACTAAAAATCTCGCCGGCAACACTACAGGCGAAAACAAGACGCTTCCGCAACTGGAGATTCAAACGAGGATCAATATGTATGGCTGGGGCTTTCTTCCAATGTGGACCACACAAAAAAAATTACTCGAACTAAGTGAGCTGGAAAAAATATTGCCCTGGAAAAGTTAAAGCAATATGATAGTAACTGCAAACAGAACAATACGAAGAACCACCCGGTACGACTCGCTCTTCCCTAAAGCAAACGGAGAGGATACTACCGTACTTAAAAAGGCAGATCTGGATGATACGATGGAGCTTATTCCAAGAATTGTGCTTCGCACATTAGATCATACGAGGCGTATAAGTTCTATCCTGGAAAAACAAGATCTTGAAGCAACCTGCCGCAACATCTGGCAGTTTGTTTATGATCACATTGCTTATCGAAAGGACGAAGATGGAAAAGAACAGATTCGAAGCCCGGCGCGAAGCTGGATGGATCGGCTACAAGGGGTGGATTGCGATTGTTATACCGTATTTATATCCAGTATTTTATGCAATCTTTCAATTCCACACGTTTTACGAATAGCCAAATACAGGGGCGATAGTTTCCAGCACATTTATCCTGTAGTGCTAACAAAAGATAGCGACCCGATTATACTGGACTGCGTAACTGAATTTTTTGATTACGAGGTTCCCTATACTGAAAAAAAGGACTACACTATGGAATTACAATATTTAAACGGACCGGCGCAAAAGCCAAAAACAACTGCCAATCAATCTTCACTTATACTCTTCGGCTATGAACCAGAAGGCAACTGGGAAGGCATGGGAATTCTTCCCACCGATCGGCTATTGTTACCCAGCGAACTCACACCAATAAACTATGATGTGAGACTGATAGAAAATGTGGATAGCACTACAGATGTACCTGCTACCACCAAACTATCTTCCATACTCCCGGAAGTACCATTAGTACAAGTATTACCCTCAGGCACGAGTACAGCACCCCCGGTTCCTCCTCCCACAACAATGGTTCCAATACCAACAGTTGCACCCGAACCAAGGCCTATTATTGCAACAATTGCAGAGCCGCAGCAATTGTTTGTTCCTCAACCCGATACTATTACGCCAACTTTACCACAATCAGCTACATGTACCTGCACCATCAATGGGGTTACCTACACTTACAGCGAAGAAGAGTTAGGAAGCATTTTTTCCAAGATTGGTGATATTGCAAAAAGTGTAGTACAAGGCGTTGGCAAAGTGGTAAAAAATGTAGGAGAAGCAGTTGTAAAAGTTGCCAAGACAGTAGTACATGTTATTAACAAGGTACTTCCTACAACTGCATTGTTGCGCCTGGGCTTTTTAACGGCACTAAAACTAAATCTCCTTAAAGTTTCCGAACACTTGCGCTATGCTTACCTCACACCTGAACAGGCTTTGCGATATGGCATAGATCCGGAGAAACACAAGAAAATGGGAGATCTGATAGAAAAAATAAAAAAGATTTTCTGGCAAATGGGAGGCAATTTGGATAATATCCGACCAGCCATCATTAACGGAAAAGGCAATGATGGTAGCGATAGAATCGACTTTGATAATCTTAATGGCTTTGGATATACTAGCTGGATACTGGGAAGCACCGCAACACTTAATTCCAAAATGACCCTTCGGGAGATACTCGGAAACGAAACCTACGAGCAGGAAACACAGGATCTTAGCCAGGAACAACTAAATACCTTAGGTGCTTTGGGAGAACCTGTTACTGCTGCTTCCATAGCAGCCATCATGAGTACCATTGTAGCAATTTGGGAAATGATCAAAAAGATCCTTCCCCTGAAACAAGGCAATGCAACAGGTGTAACCGACCCTACTCAGGACCCCAATAGTTTTGGCATAGACGATCCCGAATTAAGGGCTTATTACGATGAAGCGGTAAAATCCTTACCGCCTAACAATTCAGGAGAACTTTATGTACCTCAGACTTCAGACGTAGCCACAACAACCAGCCCTGAGCCTACCACTCCTGCTACAACAACACCTACGCCTGCAAACACTGCAACCACAACATCTGCCAATATACGAGAAAACCTTCTTTCAAGAGCATCAACAGCAGTTACAAAAACGGCTACTGGTGCCACTACACCTGCCAATACGGCTGCTCCCACAGACCCAAATAAACAACCTGGCTTCTGGGATAAATACAAAGTTCCAATAATAGTTGGCGGTTCGCTGGCAGGATTAGCACTTGTGATATGGCTTAGCAAACGAAATCGACACAATGGGCCTCCTCAGCAGGCAATGCATGGAACAAAAACATCTTACGGAAAAAAGCGCAGTACACATAAAAAAACACTGACCCTATAACTGCAATTATATGAATGCCAAACAAAATAGTTATGCCCGAATGGCTAACAAAACAAGACTGCTGGGCGGTATTGAGGACCCCAAAGCAAACAAATGGACACAACTCATCGTTGAATTACTGGCGGCTGGTGGCGGTACGCTTTTAGGAGTTGCTGTTCCCAAAGCATCACTGGTGGGTCTGGCCGGTATCGTAGGCAGCCGTTTCCTCGAACACCCCTATGCGAGTCCTGCAATCAGGGGCTTAGGGTATGGCTTACTGCTGGCACCAGCTGTAAAATCATCAGATACCATTAGTGCCAAAATGACTACAGCTAAGCAGGCACTACTGGCTAAGCTACCTTTTGATAATGGCTCGAATGATAACGGCTCCAAGGAAACCAATACTCCAGGTAATACAGTTGCCGGTTTAGGCGCAATAGAATATTTCAGTTATCCCGAAACTCCTACAGTAGAAAAAATAGCTACCGTAGTTCGTCCAATGGAGGTACAACAAAGTGTTCCATCCGAAAATACAACCCCTATGGATCTGCTTGACTATATAGAACTTCAATTAACACAAAACGCAGAAAATCATATTGACCAGATGAACAAGGAAGGGCTACTCCAAACAGTTCAGGCTTATGAAATATCCCAATCTGTCACAGTTTCCGGTCCTGGCGCAACACAAGCCGATACCCTGGTTCAGTACCTGGACACAGAAGCGCACAATTACTAAAACGACACCTTATTTACGCACATAAAACTCTAAACTATGTTAGGATTAATTGAGGCTACAGAAGAATACAACAATCAGGGAGCACTGCTCGGCATAGATGTAGCTGAGGATCCCGAACTGCTCGCAGCACTGCGAAAGATGAATCCCGTTCAACGGCAGTGGGTCATCAACAAACTTACGCGCCCCCCTATTGCCAGTCGGGGATCACGCGCTGAAATGGAAAAATTCTTCAATGAATTGCCACAGTCTATCAAAGATGGCCTGAAAAAGGGAGAATTACGTTTGGCAGACGCAACAATTTACTCTATTAAGCCGGCAAGTTCTAAAACCATCAAGATGTTTGAACCTCAGGACGATAAAGATGTAGGCTTGAGAAATATCTCCAATGCCAAATTGCCCAAAAACCAGGCCATGCTCGTCAGCGGCATCTACATGCTGGCAGGCGTGTCCGCTGATGCAACTAAAGATAAAGTAACAGCAGCGGAATACAAGGGGTTGGAGAATTTCCACGCCATCGCCAACGGAGAATTCACATTAACCTCAAACCGCAAGCAGATCGTTCCTGCCACAGGCAACGCTGTATTCAAAACTGCCAGCTATCACACTGTGCCGCTGGGTTACTATAAGCTCGCTAACCCGCGCCTGATCCAGGACGACATACAGATCGAATTCACGATTGAATTAGGCTCTTTGGATGGTATCGCTGCTTTTACCCACGTTTATGTGGGCTTACACGGAACAATCACCACGCCATAACAGCTGGATGGTGATTCAAAAGGTGAGCTGATCCCGTAAGATCTCTCACCTTCCTTAAATTTTTTTTATGCTCAAACGAATCAAAAAACGCTTTGATATAACAGTAAATTTTCCTGAGAGAACGTTCACTTCCACTTTCGAGCTGGACAAAAACGTATCGGCCATTCATGGCCTGCTGGTTACTTCCGACAAAGACGATCTGCTGTATTATCGAGGTTCACAGCGCATTGAGATCAACCGGGAAGAGATATTTCCGGAAAAATACGAGAGTAAATTACTGATGTCGGGGCTGGGAGTTGCACCGGATGAGCGGTTCTATTCACTGGGCAAACTGGAACCCGGAAACTATAAAGTAAAAGTAGACTTTACCGATACCAGTCATATAACAGTGGACTTTGAGATTTATCGGGTATCGCTTTATCTGGATTGTGAAATAACAGAAATCTGACATGCGAGAGGAAGCAATCATACACAGATTGGAAATTGCATCCGGCGGACTATGTCGTTCATTCCAGATACCCTTACCGGAAGATGCAGAAAAAATAATTGGCATAGAAGTCGGTTGTCAGCATGCTTTTACTTATCCGGCTATCTTTCCCTCCCCCGCCCCTGCTTTTAGGTGTATAAGAGACTTTACGATAGGAGAACTTACCCTCATGCATTTTGGATCTGAAGATATATTGTATTCAGGATTTGTAAAACCTCATAATCACAACCTGCAATTTCTTCAAATAGCAGATATCCATTTTGGCGGCATGCCCTATACGCATGGCAGCAAGGCTTTTGAAGAAAAAGTTGACATACCTGTTCGTGCAGCACTGATTAAAGCGCATTATCGCGACCGATGGTCAGAAATGATTGGAGGCATGGTTTCCTATGAGCTTTCCGTATGTATATGGATCCGAAAAAGAACAAAATATGAATGAGCAATTGGCGCTTGGATATATAGCATGCAGAATGAAAGACCTGGGTTTTGAAAACCATTACAGTCTCCGTTTCAAACACATCCGCCTACAACCTGCAGAAACCCTGGAATTGAAAGGCAGTCCGCAACAACTCTACCTACTGGTAGAACCGGCAGAAGAAATAAGGATCGAAAGCCATAAGGGAATTTTCGATCTGAGCGACGACAAAATCAACGAGCTGCAATATGAACACTCCGGCAGGCTTATCATCATCAACCAGTCATTACTCATCAATGATGTAAAAATGATAGAAGCGATCCCGATAATTAAATAGTATGGTAATCAAGATAATGGAATACGATCCGCTAAAAGTTTCTAAAATCAGGCACCTGCTGGAAGAAATGGCCGCTAAGGGACAAGCAAGGCAGTACGAGGTTTTTGTAGACAATCTTAAAGTTGTTGCGAGAACAGAAGACGTATCTGAATTTGATAGTTTTGACTATTATATGGACGAGGATACGGAGAAATTACGCATACTACTCTACAATTCTGCTTCCTCGCCGCGCAACGACCAGTATTGTTTCCTTGTGAAAAGTAAAATGAAGTCTGGGCAGTCGCTCAGTGGTCTTGGAGATCTGGAGGGTATAGTAGAAAAAGAACTGGCAGCTCGAGAGAACATCGAAACCAAGAAAAAACTGGAAGAGGCAGAACAGTACATTGGTCAGTTGGAAGAACAACTCGATGAAGCACGCAGGCATGCGACTGATACAAAATACAAATTAGGCAAACTGGATCTGGTAGAGCTAGGAGGAGTATTGTTAGAGAACCTGGCCAGCAAAAACAACAGCCTGCTGGGTAAGATTGGGCTGGGCAATATTGAAATACCCGAGAGCCTCCCTGCATCAGTGCCAGATGAAACTGAAGTGTCTTTCCACCGCCAAACAGACCCTCCGCTCAGCGAATCTCACAGACGCTATTTGCCGCTTTTGGAGCAATTGGATGAAAGCTTCGAAGAACAGGAGCTCCAAACTGTAATGCAGATAATAAGGAAGTTTATAGAGCAACCGGCGCAGGTACAGTTCGTTGCTCAACAACTGAATGTATAAAGACCATGACCATGCAAAAATTCTGTTACGAGATCTGCATCGAAGCAAAAACAGATATGCAGGCCGAAAATAAGATGAAAGCCCTTGCGGTGCTGGCCTCAAAGCTTAGTACAAAAGAACTTGCACAATTGGCCGATATCATAAAAAACGATCCGATTAAAACAGCCCTGGCTAAAAGATATCTTGGTGTATGAAAGGCAATCAAATCAACAACCTGCTTCAGGCTGCCAGAATAAAAAAAAACCTGACAAGTTCACTTGAGCATCGGCAGCCAGAAAAAACTGCTGAACAGGACAATACATTGCGTTATGCACTCTATGGTTTTTTAGCAGCAGGTGGGTGCACATTAATCGGATGGCTGATCATCAAGCGGATCCGTGCCAACAGGAACGAAAACCTTTCGTTTGTAGATGGCAGCCCTCAGGCCCATGCCAAACAAATCAGGATGGCTATAGAAAATGACAACTGGTTTCACTGGGGAACAGATAATGAACTGCTCCGAAGTGTATGGCTGGAAGTGCCCAGTAAAGAACATTTTGCTAAGATAATTGCAGCTTATCAGGCCCTTTATAATTCCAATATGATGCGTGATTTAAAGGACGACTTAGATAGCATGGAGTACAGTGAAATGCTGGCAATACTTTCTGCAAAACCAGAAAAAGGAACTTCTCTTCAACCGATTACCCTTACTCAGGAACAATATGTATCCTGGGCCAAAAGGTTACAGGCAGCATTTAATGACTCATGGGGGCCTTTTCCTGCTACAGATGAAGCAGCAATCAGATCAGTATTTACGGAAATCCCAACTCAGGCAGCATTTGATCGGCTAAAACAGGTATATGCAGCACATTATGCAGCGTCTTTACCGGATGAGCTGAAAAGCGAACTATCCATTTTTGAATATCCTGAAATGATGCGCATTATCTATGATAAACCGTCTTTATAAACGTATTAAAAAATAAAAGATGATCAATAAAACAAAAGCGTTCCTGATAGGAGGCTCCGTAGTGTTGGCCGGAGTTGGAATCTATATGATTTACCGGTTGCGTAAAAAAGAAACGAATAGCGTATCTAATTCGGATATGGAGCGGATAATCAATACTTCGCCATCTCCTTCGGCAACACTCCCCGCCCCTTCAACAAATAACAGCTCATTAAGCAAGACCAGTTTACCTTCCGAGATTTTACCTATGGATTCGGGATTTCCGTTGCAAAAGGGAAGCAAGGGAAAATTGGTAAAAAAGTTACAAAATGCGCTTATGACAATTCACGGGAAATCCATTCTGCCAAAATACGGTGCCGACGGAGACTTTGGAAGTGAAACTGAAACCGCCCTGCAAAAAGATGGTTCACCAACAATAATAGAAGAAAGCCGGTTTAACCTCATCATAGCCCGGGCTGCAGATATACTAAAGACACTGGGACAGGAACTATACAATGCGGTTGAGATCGGAAACTATTCACTTGCTACAGAACTGCTGGCAAAAGTTAAGACAGCAGGAGAATACGATATAGCCAGCAAAGCATTCAAAGCGAAATTTGGCATTTTCTCAAATACAAAATCCATTGTAGAAGGGCTGCTTCAGAAATTTTCTTCCGAAAGCCAGCGAACAGAACTGCGGAATGAGTTTTTACGCATCGGGTTAATCTATGATGGTAGCGTATGGAGCCTTCCGGCAGTTCTTGATGGACTGGACACCTACAATCTGATTACCACCTGCCAAACCCATATTTGGGTTACGGCAGAAAATACTGTAGCCGTTGATGCCGGCACCTTACTTGGGAAAATGGTCATGGAGCGCTTCGGCTACACCTGTTTTGAGAACAATGGAAAAAAATACCTGGTTGATGCTCAGACAGTACGCTATGTTTAAAAAAACAGACCAGTTCTATGAAACAATTTCTAAAAGACTTATTCAAAGACAAAAACGGCAATTACTCTCTACGCGAAGTAATCATTGGAATACTAACACTAATAGTAATATTCAGTTGGATAGGGCAACAGTTCTTATCAAGAGATATTCCTGAATTCATGTTTTACTCCGTTATCAGCCTTATAGGCGCAGCCTGTTTCGGCTATTCACTGGAAAGAACAACAACTAATAAAAAAAATCCAGACCATGATACAGATCAGTCTTCGTAAAACACTGCTCATTGCTATACTCTGTTTGCTCTCAGGAATCGGTCTCAGTTCTTTATTCATAAGCGGCAACAGGAATGCAACGCTGTTACCTGCAGGCATTTTTTCTGCCAAAGCGCTTACACAAAAAGCCGACACAATTGAACACCGGCAACAGGAACAGATTGAACTCCTCAACAGGAGAAATGAAGCGCTGCAACATTCACTATCAAAAACCAGTGAATTACTTCGAAAAAGTAAAGCAAACCTATCAGCAGCACAGCAAAACATCAGGCATTTACTTATAGAGAATGTAACGAATGATTCTGCAGACGAGCTAAGTTCCTGTGATACTTTACGGGAATATGTTAAAGGGTACCTGGATGAAAACGCTCTGAAAGACAGCCTGTATGATTCCAAAATCAATTTACTGGAAAGTACCGTTACATTAAAGGATTCCGCACTGGAAATAAGCGCAAATACACAGCAGCAGATCAGGCTAATACTTAATCAGACGCTATTGCAGTACAGTTGGCTGGAAACCGAAAATTTTTCACTCAAAGAAGAGGCCAGAAAAACAAAGCGAAAACAAAAGCTATTGACTTTTGGACTGGCCTTGCTCAGCGGAGCAGCAGCCGGCTATCTGGTTACACATTAAACCATGTAAAAGATGGCATATTATATTCAAATCTATGACCGTGGGGCCAGCCTCATGATTGCTTTTGATGCCACCATCGTCAAGTACGTACTAAAACAGGATATAACCGGTCTTACAACAATCAATAATGATAAAATTAAGATTGAAGTTTCTTCGGGAAAGCATATCTATCTGCCTTATATAGACATATGGATTCCTTCTTCCTCGTCCATTCATGATTTGGCCGTTCAACTGAATAATTATATCACGGACTGCGTATGCGCTGCTAGTACTGATCCACCTCCGGCGGACTAATTCCACACTGATTAAACCAACATTCTATGACGATCTCTGAATATTTTGAGTTCCTGGATCCCGATACTGTAGCCACTTACCCGGAGCACCTACGTGTGGCCCACGATTATCTGGCACTTGCGTTCCGGTTAGATGACCTCAGCAACTACCCCCGCACACAGGTTCTTGTAAAAGAATACCTCGACCGAATTGAAGCCTACCGGTTGCAAAAAGATAACACAGACCACAATACATTAAAAGATTCTCCCCTAAACGCCCCAACCCGCATTGAAAAAAAACGCAGTGCGATATTAGATAACCGCCTGGTAGATGATATACCTCCGGATGTGGTTGTCTTAAAAAGATATCTCTCTTTCCATGAACGTAAAGTATCAAGAGAGGAAGTACGTTCCCTGCTCAATTATATAAGAAGAGCAAGACTAAGAGGCGAGATCAGTCTAAATTCGGAGTTCTACGAAGAGGTAAAGAGCATACAGCAGAAGTTAGTAGCCGCTCATAAAAAAATGAGTACTGCCACATTCTTTAAGCTTGAAAACCACTCAGTACTGATCCTGTTGACACATCCCATCAGGCTGAGGCCATCTGTACAGCTTCTTAAACGATATATTAGCCTGGGAGATAAAAAGACAAAAGATGCTAAAGAAAAAGCCAGGGGACTGTCGCAAGCGATAGCTAATGCCTTACAGGGAAACAGAATCACAACTGATGACCCTTTTTATGAAGAGGTAAAAGATGCCCGAAAAACACTGCAGGCATTCCTGCGTTCTGCCCGCAAAACGCTGCCGATTGTTGAAGCCGAACTTTATGGTCTTGATGAACTGCCGGATGACCTTAAAAGTGCCGATCAGCTGAACGGGCTTAATCTTTGCAACGAAGATGACTATTAATATTGTAACCTTCCATTAGCATGCCGGGCATTCAATACCAGAAAAAAAACGAGTATGCTTTAGAGGGCGTTGCCACTTCGGATGAAGATCTCACCGGAGAATTGGTTTTGATGGGATCCATGCTATTGGTGGCTGCCCTGGGGACCTACTTTGTTTACCGCTCTTTACAATCAAAAACCATGATCGCATCACTCAGTTCCATTGATTTTATTATACAGGAAGAAATCAGCAGTAAGGATCGATACAACCGTTTATACAAACATCCTGTTTGGCCACAGGGCGATAGTGGTATTACCATTGGCATTGGATACGACCTTGGATACCATTCCTCAAAACAAATTCTGCAAGACTGGAACATGCTGGCAGTAAAAGACCTCTCAGTTCTGTTAACCGCGGCCGGGAAAACCGGCAATATTGCACAATCGCTTTTAAAAGGCAATGAAGCGCTCCGCTCCATATTTATACCCTATGAAGCCGCAATTAAAGTATTCCTTGAAAAAAGTCTGCCTCGTTTTGCCAGAGCAGCCTTAAAAATATATCCCGGCCTTGATCAACTGGAGCCAGATGCAGTTGGTGCTATTATAAGCATGGTTTACAACAGAGGAACAGCGCTGGAGGGAGATCGAAGAAGAGAAATGAAAGCAATTATTCCATTGATCGCCAACAAAGACTATCCGGGTATTGCAGCCCAGATTTTGGCCAGCAGGCGCTTATGGGTTGGATCGGCCACACCTGGTGTAGCCAGCAGAAGAGAAAAAGAAGCCGAACTCGTGCGTGGTGCAGTTCGAAAATATGCTCCGGAAGAGTTGTATGCACTCAAAGTGGCCTGATACCACATCCTAATCTTTCCTTACACATACATTATAAATCATTAACCCGTCTGCCTGTATTCTTTGAAAGAATAAGGCAGTGAATTTCTTTTGAGGTATTGCACCAGGTTGGGATGATCATAATGAGCAAAGGGCTTGCCTGTGTCTTTCAACCTTGTAATGCGTAGTACCTTAAAATCGCGGTAATCCTTACGTTTATGACACCAGGCAATCATGTGCCAGTTATCTTTATATATTGCAAGACCCACAGGCTCAACCTTTCGCAGGCTTTTTTCCTTATTATTGTTGATATACTCAATCTCGAGGATTCGCATTTTATCAACCGCATGCTGAATAGCGAACAGGTAATTCGTTTCGCGGTTGGGCATGGGTGGCGCCGAGCGCCTTAATTGTTCCAGAGTAATCCTTTTATTACAAGCCATTTCCAGTACACGGTGAAATCGTTCCTGGCTACTGAGTTGGCGATGATTATAGCTCCATACAAATTCATCCACGATGCGTTGCAGATATTTCCTGTCGATGGAATGCAGCATAGCCCATCTCCGTTTCAGATTGGCCCATGCACCCTCTATACCATTCAAATGCGCCTCCATGTAGGTCATTTCTTTTTTCTTGTGCTGAACCTGCAGATGACGATACATGGTACTTACCCAACTATAGCCTTTCCATTCATCACTCATAATGAGGGCATCCCTCGATACCCAGGCCGTAATCATGGTCTTTAGCGTAGCGCCGCTTGTATCGGGGACTACAGCGGCCCTTAGTTCTCCCCCACGCTGCAGAGCACCAAACACCGCAGTTTTAGAAACAAGACTGCGCCCCTGCGTTCGGTCTTTTCTTCTTCCCCATGGCCTGTTGGATGTTTTTCCGCCTAAAAAAGTTTCATCAACTTCCACAATATCCGTCAGTTTCTTATACGGCAAACTTGCATAAGGCAGGTTAAAAACCTCACGTATGCGATGTAACAGGAACCAGGCAGTTTTCTGTGTAATCACAAGATCTTTAGCCAATTGGGCTGAGCTGATACCATAACTACGGGAAACCATCAGGTAGGTGGCAGCAAACCACAATCGCAGGCTGATCTTGGTATTTTCAAAAATGGTTCCTTTCAGGTCGCTAAACTTTTTGCCACAGCCTGGCTCTGAACACTTATATCCTGATTTCAACAGGTAAGGCTCCTGCATAACACCGCAATGCGGGCAATAGTAGCCATGTTGCCACCTCATTCGCTTTAAATAGGCAGCGCATATGTCGGGATTTTTAAATTGATCAAACAATTCCGGCAGCCCGTTAAATACCACGGGTACAAACTTTGTTGCAACGGCCTTCATAGGGGTACCATGCTTTGCGTTGTATCCGATATAGGTATAAAGAGGGGGTTGAGCAAAGGGTAACTAAAACCAGAGACTTTGCTATAGGTTATTCCTTGCGGGAAGATCAACTGCTGTAGCCGCATTCGCAGCGGCAAAGGTGCATTAAGCCAGCAAGCCTCTGGTGAGTTTATCAAATAACAGAAAGACGCTTCCTGAGCGGAACTATCCGTTATGATACCACATCCTGCAATGGCTTTTTCCAAATCAGATTTTTCGCAGCTGTATTTGTTCTGCAATTTTTCAAATACAGCTATTTCGATTGTTTTGTTTACATGGTACTGTTCCAGCAGTTTCTCCATCCTGCCATTGACAGTCTCCAATCTCCTGGTATATTGCTCCAGCTCTTTCTCTTTTTCTTTAACAAGCTGTTTCAGGTTTTTTTTCAACAACCGCTGTAAACCGGATTTGTATTCATCAGGGATAATAAAGGATTTCAGCAACAGGGCAAAGCGATTATTCAGCATTCCTGCGTTTGCACTACACCTGCATCCCTGTGTGCGGCACTTATAGTAATGAAAAGACTTCCCATCCTTATGTACCCCATAACCGGTGAACGGTTCCCCGCATTCGGCGCAGCGTACAAATGTTTTTAGCGGAAGTTCCGCATGTTCGCTTTTCTTAGCTGTACTGTAAACTTTTCTGGCCGGTTTTTCCCTGTGTATTTTAAGAAAGAGTTCCGGCCGTATCAGTTTCTCATGCGTTCCTTCCACCAATCTGCCGTTCAGCATTTTGGTAGACACGATACCGGCATAGAAGGGATTGGACAAAATTGCACTCAGTTTCTGCTTGTAGATATCAAGTCCCAGCAATTGCAGTTTTTCCAGTATGGTCTGGTTCTTCATTCCCCGGGCCTTCCATTCAAACGCATTTCGGAGCAAATCTCCTTCTTTATTAACAATAATCTTTCGCTGTCCGTGCTCCCTAATAATAGTATATCCCATAGGAGGGCGTATGCACCATATTCCTCTTTCAAATTTTTCCCGCATACCGGCCATAGCTCGCTGACGGCGAAGCTGGTTATCGAATTCACTAAACAATAGTTGTATGTTCTGCTGAAAAATACCGCTCGGGTTGCTGTTGTCCGTAGGTTGCGTAACGGCCAGTACCGACACACCGTATTCATTGCGCAGATCGTCGCACAACTTGATGGCACCGCCCCCGGTGCGACTGAAGCGATCCAGTGTATAGACCAGTATGTGACTGACTCTTCCCTTATTTGCAGCAACATATTCCAGCATGCGGCAAAATTCTTTTCGCCCGTCTGTTTTAGCCGATTCAAAAGTTCCGCCGAAACAATCATCGATCGTGAACTGGTTGCGCTGCGCGAAAGTTTTGATAGCACGCATCTGAAAATCGAGGCTAAGGTTCTTTTCGGCCTGCTCCTTACTCGACACTCTTGTATAAATAACTGCATTGTGAAGGGAACACGTATTAGGAGTTTCATCACCCTTTCGGGCCCATTTTTCAAAGAGATGCAGTTTCATAATTCCGGGATTGTATTATCGGCCATCGTTTCAGTACAGAGAACAATCTCGCAGAGCAGCATGGCAAATACGTTCATTGCTTCCAGTGTATCACCATTTACGGTAGATGGCTTTTCGGTATTCATGGATACGAATGTATACCGGGGTTACAGGCAGCTTTACCTAATCAGGTACGTGCAGGCCTGACAAAGCACGGGATACCCGATAAATGTTTAACAATGATTCTTACATCAGCAATTCAAATCCGGTTAAGCCCGCCGGACATTACCGGCGGGCTTTTTTCTAACCTTGCCCGTCCAAACTGCTATCATCATCCCAAATTGGCATGTATATACCTGTTTGAACAACTTACTTAAATAAGCATTGTTTCTACACATCCATAACGAAAAAGGGGCCTGAGAACAGGCCCCCGTAATGTTGATCTGCAGGCATCCTATTACCCACGATCATAACCATTAAACCGAATTTTCGCACTGTTGGTTGGGGTAAGGGCGGTAGTTTTTAAAATGCCGCTGTATAGACATACCGCGACTTAATTTGATATGATATACCCTTATTTGATGCAGGAAACGCAGTTAATAATCTTTCTTTAAAATAAGCTGCCGGAAATCCGGCAGCTCCTGTTCTTCTTTCCCGAAAAAAAGAACCTTAACCAAAGTAAGTTTCTCAGGAAGCAACCCCGACATACATCAGGGTTGCATGTTAACGCCGCATCGCCGAACAAATCAAATCCTGTTGGTAAAGATTAAGGATTGTTTAAAAGGGGGCGGAATGGTTACGGATTGTTTGTCACATCATTGAATTATTGGGGATTCTTTCATAAAAAAAGATTCCCCGGTTCCCACAGCCAGTATCGTTTGATTAAAATGAACCAATATTTCCTTACTACTCATACCCGCTGACGCTAAGTAAACATAACCCAATACACCCGCAGATATAAGTGTCTGCTGCGTTGCCTTATCATAAAAATGGGTCATGGCAACAATCCTGGCCAACGGATTTGCCTGCAACAACTTTTCTATTACTTCATATGCTGCTTTCGGCTGATGTGGTCTTGGCCAGTTGATCTCCAATAGCAATACATCTGGGTTAAATAACTCATATTGCTTATAGGCTTCCGAAAGCACACAGTAATCAATGATCTCAATATGAGTATCCAAAAGACCTGTCAAAAATTTCAATGCAGTAAAATTCTTAGAAACAGCCAGTACTTTTACAACCATACTATAACGGTTTGATCTTTGTTAACATCAAGGAAACTAAGCATCTCACTTGATTTTAAAAACCCTCCCTGCCTGTTACACAGGGAGGGCGCACTAATCAAATACCATAGCCATTAAACTTTATCCTTTGAGACAGCAAGATAGAAATTAGGTTTCGATTATCAAGCTACTGCATAACCCTACACCGTTTTCAGAAGCCACTATTTTGAACAAAACATACAAGCAAAACGCAACGATTAGATATTCAAAAAAGCAAAAACGATTTTGCATTTTTGAATCAGCAGAAAACAGCAATAAAAATAGTTTGAGAAAAACAGCATTTACAAAACACCATAAGTAAAAACACTTAGCATTGTAAAATACATTTGCAAGAATGCGAAAATCTCATACCATAGTGTTAACTTAGTAGAACGATCCCTCACAACCGCTCCCCTATCTTAATTACCTCCTTACCCGCACATTGATTTAATAAATACAAATTGTATGAAAAAGTCAATCTGGCTGGAAGGCATTATTAGCCTATTTGTGCTGTTATGGTTGTATACCGGGCTTTCTAAATACATCGCCTTTGACTCCTTCAAACACGATATGTATAACCAGCCATTTCCGCATTGGTTTGAGAACATTGTAATTGCACTGCTTCCTCCCATTGAAATCATCACAACATTATTGTTACTCTTTAACAGAACAATACGAACAGGGTTATGGATTTCTTTGATATTGATGCTGCTATTTACCATTTACGCCATAGCTATACTGGCTGGTGCTTTTGCCAAAACACCATGCGGTTGCGGTGGCGTTATCCGCTCGCTAAGCTGGCAGCAGCACCTTGTATTTAATATCGTATTCACCACTTTGGCAATAATCGCTTTACGCCTGCAAAATAAGAAGGACAACTATAAAATATTGTTTGCAAACAAAAGGGAACAGCCGAAAACCCTTTAAAAAAGTAGGCAATTTTGTTAACTACTAATTTTTTTGTCATGAAAAGATTATCGTTTTTTGCCGCCTTTATTGCTATTGTATTAGTTGGTACTAGTTCCTTTAAATCGCAGGATAAACCAGCCGGCACTGTCTACGGCTTGCTATTAAACAATAATGGCGACCTTATTATTTATGATTTGACAGGACTAACTCAAGGCCCAACGGGCGACTATGACTGCGTTAATCAAGGGGATTGTAAAATTACCCTAACCTCTGGAACGCCCATACAAGACCCTGATGACGAAAGAAAATTTACCGTTGAAGACGGCACCTATGACGTTGTAGAGGAGGGCACGTTCGTACTTAATTAGAGAGTCTATCGTCACGTTATGCCCACCTAACCGGACAAGTTTTTACTTCTCTGCTAATGCCAACTCTATAGTTCTTGTGAGTCCTTCGACTCCTCCCTGCCTTAAATCTACTCTATTATTACTAAAAATAAAGCCATTTTTGCCAACTAAAATAGGTCTGGGAGCACCGGTCACCTGGTAAAATTTGCAAGCGGGATGATCGTATCCTTTCCCATCAGTATAGAGGTTGATCATTTTAGATGAGGTATAGATTCCTTTTTTAATTGAATTCAACCATTGATCCTTATTACTATCAACACATATCGTCATAAAAACAACTTTATCGTTATTTGCAAACTTTTTCTCCACTTTTGAAACTGTGGATTTATAATAATGCGCACAAGCCGTACATCCCGTAAACCAATAATCAATAAATACCACTTTCCCCAGGTAGTCAGAAAGCTTAACCAAACTACCCGTAGCGTCACGAAGCTGAAAATCATAAGCTTTAGTGCCATTTGAATAAGCAACAAGGAAATCATTTAATTCTGTCAGGCAATTAGAAGTGTTTATTATTTGTTGAGCTTCTTTCACAAGAGCCATCCCTGCTTCGCTTCTGGATAAAATTGTTTGATACGTCAGTTTCAAATATGCGGTTAATATCTTATCTCGAAGCTCACTATTATAATGTAGTTTAATTGTGTCATAGGTATTGAGTACATTCTTATTTATATTAATGTTAGCCTTGTTTGCAAACAAGCCGGCTTTAAAATAATAATAATACTCTGCAGCCAAAGGTGCAAAATTGAATGATCGTTTTTTTGCTTCATACGATACACTCAAGGTTGATTTTTTCATTTTAGAAACATAAGAACGATAAGCATTGCCATAAAATGTTGTATCAGAATCAGGATGACTGGCTCTCATATAGTTTTTAAACCAGAATATTCGTTCTCTTTCGTAATCCGCCTCTGCATCCGCTTGTAGGATTTGATACGCATGAATAGACAATTTATGCTTGTATTTTTCAATAATCTCAAAGGCTGCCTGCTTTGCAGAATCGCAGTGATTATTGTCTTGAAATATTCCATGTTTATTTACAACAATACCAACAGTAGATCTAAATGCAAGCACTTTTAAATCCGCCTCATAACGGCATGCATACTTCTCAGACCCCTTTCCAGAAAATTGAAACAAAGGCTCGTAATGAGTTTGCTTACCATTTTTCAATTTATGCTCATAAGGAAAATAATGGTAATAATTAATATATGATACCGGACGGCTAACATCGGGATTATTTTGCATTTGAATCATTACATCGTCACTTGGTTCAGCCAGAAAATGATTTATAATAAAATTTGGATATGACAAACCTGTTTTATCAACGAAAAGACTGAAGTGCACTGGATGATCAATCCCTTCTATAACAAAAACATATTTTCCGTTTTCGCTTTTTCTTAAATTATATTTTCTGTCAGGGTAGTTTATATCGCCTGATCCGTCATATAGATACAAATTAACACTATCAGGTTGCTGATCATCTGTAATATTGACAGTCAGTCTTACACTTTTCGAAGGCAAATTTGACGTAGTCTGAGCGAATGATGTACCAATAGTTACTATAAAGTATATTAGTAAAAGGGCATAATATTTCATATGACAAGGATTAATAGTTGTAATTAAGTTTATTAACTAAGTACCCACAAGGTTGGGGATAATATAAATTGAAATATGTCATTACCTCGGATTCTGCACAAGACCAGATAGCTGAATTTCATCAGGTGGTATTGGCAATGCATATTTGGGGTCATTAGGAGCTAATGTATAAGTCACACCACTGACGATACGTTTAATCGTAATTGCAAATTGGGGCTCCTGGTTCAGTCTTCTTAAATCCATCCACCGCAATCCCCTAAAACATAATTCCTTCCGCCTTTCTGTTAGGATTTTTATTAATGCCTCATTCGAACTTATAGCTGTTTGATTTACATAGGTAGTAGTCCCATTAGTATTTTTCCTCCATCTGGTTTTTAACAAATCATTCAAATCTTTCATGGCAGATGCCGTATTTCCATACCGTGCATAGCATTCAGCTCGCACCAGGTACATTTCATCAATAGCTGGACCATTTGCAAAGTTATTGGCATAGATACCTTTGAAGCTGTAAGTATTATTCGTTGTATTCAGTCTGAAAAATAACAACTTTCTCAAATCGTTACTAGTGTAAGAATTAAACAAGAAAGTATCTATCCTTTGATTAGTCAGAGTAATCGGAGATGAGGCTAACGAAGAAGCATAAAGAGCTTCAGAAAAAACTCTAGAGTTTGCAATAAAGGGACTATTTGAACTTGCGCTTAATGTATTATAGTCAACAAGTGTATTATTTATCTGCAGGGAACTATCTGCATATTTGCCGGCTTGAACAAAATCATGCATAGTGAGACAAACTCTTGCAAGCATCCCATAAGCAGTTGCTTTTGTCGGGTAATTAGCATTTTGCGTAGTGGTAGGCAATAAACTGGCACTCAGCTTCAAATCTGACAAGATCTGGTCAAACACTTCCTTAACACTAGCCCTAGTTGACTTCTCCGAAAGATTTGTTGTTAATTTTAATGGTATACCAAGATCTTTAGAACTGCTAGTTGGATTATAAGGCTGGCCCCATCCTTCTTCAATTGTAAAATGCCCAAATGAACGTATAAACAATGCCCTTCCTATGAGATTATTTTTTTGCTCTAAGTCACCTGAGTTAGTTATATTGATTCTATTAATTCCATCAAGGACAATATTGGCTATGTAAATGGTCGAATATACACGGCTCCAGTCCGAGATATTTAAGCCTTTATATATGTCTCTTTCCCAAATATAGGATGCACGATTGGTAGGACTAAGAGTTAAAAAATAGCTGGAATCAAGGTAATAGTCATCACAGCCTTGATCCGGCAGATATGGATATACAGATTGAAAAACGTTATTTGCTTCCAGAAGACTATTGTAATCTTCAAAAGTTTTTGGTATAACCAATGACTGATCTGGTTTTTTTTCGAGGTATTTTTGACATCCGATAAAAAAAAAGAAAAAAAATATTATAATATAGATGATAGGTTTCATGACAGATAAAGTTTAATATGTTCAGAATTCAATCTTTACACCTACAGCGTAAGATGTTTGTTTTTTTTGTGTTGAGTTGGGATCCTCTGGATCTATACCCTTTTCGCTAGCTTTATATAGGTATCCAACATTAGAAACTGTTGAATATATCTGTATGCTTTGAATAAAGTCTTTGCCACGCTCACTTTTAGGTAAAATTGAGTAAGCTAATCTAATATCATGTAAACGTAGGTAATCGCCCTTTTCAATAAGCACTTCTGAATAATTATAAAAAATATCTCGGTTGGAATTTACAGGGTAAACCATCGATGGAATGTTCGCTTTCAGTTCATCACCTGTTTTTTGCCAGCGAGAAAGATAATCCTGAGCACCTGCGGAAGAGCCAGAAAAAAGGTTGCCATAATTTACTGATGATTTCCTAAACACAAATCCGAGTTTGTAGATAATATTAAAGGATACAGACAAATTCCTGTAATTAAGTGTATTCAGGAGGTTTCCAAAGAAAGGTGGCACAGATCGCCCGCTATATACCATATCAGAAATATCTACAGAGTTAACGATCGAAGTATAATTTTTCGATATAGCCTTATTGAATATACCCTGAGGATCTCCTGTAGCTGGATCAAGACCAGCCCACCTGTAACTATAAACAGCAGATACAGGATTTCCAATTATGGGACTAAATCCACCAGAACCAGCGCCACTACTAGAAACAACATAAGCATTGATACTGGAAAGTTTATTTTTAAAATCAGTAACCCAGTCATGCGAATAGGAAAAATTCAAGTTACTAATCCACTCTATTTTGCCGAAATGATCGCGATAATTAAGTGAAAGTTCCCACCCTTCACCCCGGATATCCGCACTATTAGTTTTAAAGCTGGTTATACCTGCTGATTGTGGGAGTGTTGTTACGCCAATAAGTTCATTTCCCTTTTTGGTAAAATATTCGATTGAACCTGAAAGTTTGTTACTTACAGTTCCAAAATCGACTCCAACATTGAAGGTTCGGACTTGCTCCCATCCTAAATCGGGATTAGGTGAGTTATTTACCTGGCTATAAGGAATATTGAAAATATTCGTTGCAACCTGTCTGATTGTCAACAGTGCAGCCGTACTATAATCGATATTACCTTGAAACCCGTATGTTGCCCTGAAACGAAGTGAAGGTAGCCATTTGACTTTATAAAATAATTCCCTTGAGATATCCCAGGCAATACCTGAAGACCATAATGGTTTCCATTTATTATTGGTGCTTACACCGAATTGATTTGATCCGTCTCTCCTCACACTGGCACTAAATGTATACCTGCCTTTGTAAGTATAGGCGGCATTTCCAAATATGGATACAGCCCTTTGTGTACGATCATAATTACCATAACTGTTAGGAATAGCCTGACTAGTGCCAGTTATAAAGTTGGGGAAAACATTTACATAATCTACAGGAACACTTGTTAAATTATCTTGATTATAGCCGTATGTGCGGAAATTATAGCCGTTATTAATTAATTCACGAGTCTCGGCAGCGACTAGCCCATTCAAAGCATGTACCCCTTGCCAGTTATTAGAATAGGTTAACTGACCTCGTAAACCTTGAGAAGTATAAATAGCATTTGATATGTCTAAAATCCCTCCATTTGGAATTGCTCTAGTCACTACTCCAGAAACATAATTAATGCTTGAATATCGGTTTATCAGATCTCTTGTAAAAAAAGATTGCTCATCATTTAATGTGCGGTCATCGGTGTTTCCCTTTTCGTAAGAATATCTGAGTGATGCAGAAAGCGACTTGGTTATTCGATATCTAAATTCTGAGTTTAGTCGCAAAGAGTTACTAACAGTTCTACTCATTGAATGTAGCATATCATCCAGTGGATAATATTTCCAGTTCAGCAATCTGCCTCCACCTGCAGTATCAGTATAAGTATCTCGATACCGACCAATTGAAAGCGGGCGGCCATTTTCATCAGCCAACCTTGCGTATGGGTAAGTAGACGTAATAGAACCAGGAGAGTTAACTTTTGTTTGCACATACCATAACGAGAGGCTAATTTCTACCTTATTTTTTAAAAGTGAGTATGTATTATTGGCGCTAATAGTGAAGCGCTGGTAATCGTTCAAAACTGTTCCGTTTAAGTTTTTATCTAACCCGATTGATACGAAATATTTTTGACTAGCACTACCACCAGAAATATTTAATGCGTATTGCTGATTTACTGACTGTCGGTAATAATGCTTTAAAAGATCATTTCTAAGATCGTAACGCTTGAAATCATCAATTTGACGAGACGAATCACTTGCGGATATTAATCCATTTCTCTTGTTTAACAATGTTTCTACAACCGGAGTCAACCGGGGTTTTTGCGTAGAAGTTATGATATTGTTATAATAGCCTTTGCTAAATAAATAAATTTCAAGATCAACATAGTCACTACCAGTCAACTGTGCGTTCGGTATATATAAGTTGGGTTTGTCAGTGAATCGAACATTTGTATTAAATGTTAACCTTGCGCTCTGATTGTATTTTCCTTTCTTGGTAGTAATCACTATTACACCATTTCCTGCCAATACTCCCCAGATGGAAGCAGCAGACGCATCTTTCAATACAGTAATATTTTCTATATCATTGGGATTGATGCTGTTGAGGTCTCCATCAAAAGGAAAATTATCTAAGACAATAAGCGGCTGGTTATTTGCTACAATTGTACTCGCACTTCGTATAGACGCTGCATTTCTTGGATCCGTTTTCGGAGAAATAAGTAAACCAGAAGTTGTTCCATTGATCCGTGAAATAATATCGGTGGATACGGTCCGATCAATGATTTGATTATTGATAAACCCAAAACTACCAGTGGCACGTTCCTTTGGAATTTCCTGAATTCCTGTGTTCACTGGGGTATTTACAACGATTTCTTCTAAATTATTGATCTTCCCTTTCAGTGTTACAGCGATGCTATTCGATTTCCCTGACTGTACCCTCATTTCAAAGGTCTGCAGATTAACACTACTGAATACCAGAATCGCGTTATCCTCCACACCTTTGAGTTCAAATTCTCCATGATCATTTGTATAAGTCCCTTTGTTCACTCCTTTTACCCTTACAGAAACCCCAACAGCAGGCTCTCCTTTCTCATTCACTACCCTACCCTTAACGGTAATGGGTTGTGCGGCTTCACTGTTTTGTGCGGCCTTTGTTGCCGCTGGCAACTTTCCCATGGATCGCTCTTTTACGCTAATAATTTTTCCATTGAGCGTATAAGTGAGTTGGTCCTGGTGCCTGAAGATTTCTGCCAGCACTTCTTCCACTGGCGTATCAGCTACTTCAATGGATACAGGCCTTCCCTTGGCCTTTACCAGGGTTTCATCAAACACCAGCCCATAGGCTGATTGCTTCTTAATCAATTTCAGCACCTTCTCCAATGGGGCTGCCTTTTCCTTCAGGGTAACCTGGGCAACGGCATTGGGTCGGGCGACTACCTGCAATACAAGCAGGATCATTAAGGCTGACATTTTCATGATGCGCAGCATTTGGGTAAATGGCCCAAAATTAATTTGATGGCCAAAAGCAGTTGAATGCATACTTTGCATGTGGTTTGAGCCCGTTCTTCACAGGCGGTTAAGCAATGATGATTCCTTCGTAGATATTGGTTGCCTGCTCAAATCATTGCCGTAAGTGGGTGCCTCCGCTTACGGTTTTTTATTGAGCAATATTGTTTTACGGATGAACCGTTAGTGTTCTCTTCGTTGCATCATACGTATAGCGCAGCTGATTGTCTTCCAGTATCGACTTCAACACATCCTGCAGGGAAGCACTTCTTGGCGCATCCAGGTAAAATCGTTTATTGCCCAGGCTTCCCTTCACTTCGGCATGTATATCGTACCACCGTTCCAGTTCCCGAAGTACCACACCCAGATCTGCATTGGTAAAATAGGTCGCACCATTTTTCCAGGCCATCACCTGTTCTAAATCAACCGAGGTCTCCAATGTAACAGTTTGATTTACCTGCGCCTGCTGTCCTGGTTTCAAACGTAGTCTGCCACTTAATTTTTGCACTTCCACTGCGCCCTCCAGTAAAGTCACTTTATAGGCGGCTTCATTATCGTAGGCATTCACATTAAAATGCGTACCCAGCACTTTAATATCCATTCCATTGTGTAACACATAAAAAGGCCTGGCCGCATCATGCGCCACTTCAAAATAGGCTTCGCCGGTCATGTTCACTTTTCTGGTTTGCCCTGCTACAAAAGCAATCGGATAAGTAATGGAAGAAGCTGCGTTCAGCCATACCCTGCTTCCATCGCTTAACGTCATATTGATCGGCTGACTGCCGCGCGGGTTGGTGAGCGTATGATATGCAATGGCTGCTGCCTCGCCGGAATAACGAATCTGTCCATTGGCCAGTTTCACCAATTTCACTGCTCCCATTGCAGCCAATTGGCCGTTGTTTGCACTGTCCAGGTAAATGGTTTTTCCGTTCTCCAGTGTAATCATGGCCCGGTTCTTCTCCGGCGCTTTCACAGCTGCAATTGGCGCAGCGGTTGTTCCGGCCGGTTGTTTCGGCTGTAATAAAAAATAAGCAGCCGTACCCGCAACCAAAAGGATCGCAGCAGCGGCTGCCCAACGAATCCTTCGGAACAACGAACTGCTTTTTCTGAATGATGCTCCCTTACTTTGCGCACCCCCCAGTATTTGGGGAAGCTTGCTTCGTAAGCGTTCCAGTACATCAGGTGCAATTTCTCCCTCCTCCACCTTTATTTTGTGCAGCGTTCCTTCCATCAACTCCATGGCAAGGCCATGGTAGGCCGGCTCATCAATCAATTCGGTAAGCAGGAGCAAATCTTCACGGCTGTAGCGGTTTTCGATAAATCGCTGCAGCAGAATAGCAAA
The DNA here is from genome assembly GCA_016786865.1 of Sediminibacterium sp. Classification (GTDB taxonomy): domain Bacteria; phylum Bacteroidota; class Bacteroidia; order Chitinophagales; family Chitinophagaceae; genus Sediminibacterium. Next base: position 95,434 of record JAEUVE010000019.1, read on the forward strand.
TTCTTCAGGTGTATAGCGGGGTTCCAAAGAGGTGTTTATAAGTAAGACGTGGCTGAGGAAAAAGCGTAGGGTTCTAATGTGAACTTTTTGCTAATTTTTTTTCCTGACTTTTGGCCCACCCTATTCACAAAGCATATCCAACAGGATCAGCAGACTAACGGCGATCTCTCCCTCGTTACTCAGATAATCCCGGATGTCTCGCTTCGCCCTCATTACATGTTCTTTGGCTGTGGGCAGGCTAATTCCCAATTCGGCGCACACTTCATCATAACTTCTCCCCTCCACTTTACACAACTCAAATACTTTGCGTCGTTGTGGCGGCAGGGTGTCCAGGGCTCTTTGCAGCAACTCCCATTCTTGCTTCACCAACAGCTGTGTATCTGCACCAGCTGCAAGCTCAGGATATTCAATTGCGGCAGCTTGCAATTTCTCCAGCAAATGTTTGTTGTTCCTGGCTTTCCGAAACCGATCATATACCAGATTCCGGCAGACCGTATTAAAATAGGCCTCTATATTATTAACCTGCAGTAAAAAATCTTTTCTTTTCCAGATACGTATAAATACTTCCTGTACGGCCTCCTCTGCTTCTTCGGTACTTTTCAGGAATACCAGCATTTTCTTGTAAACCCTTGCCAGGTGTCGGTTATAGAAGATCGTAAATGCCTGAGTATCTGTTTCTTCCAGCGCAATTGCGCGAATCAGATCTGTATCGTCGTATGTGGTATAGTCGATCATTGAGATGGGAAAATAATATTCCGTTTGTTGTATGACAATTAAAAACTGCTGAAAGCTGCCTTTTCAAAATAGCATATGTTAAACGGTAACCTTTGCTGTTTACCTGCAATCGCTCCGAAAAACCGCTCATCCTTTTTGCCATATCCGCTGCAATTCCGCAAGCTTATTTTCGGTTGCGTTAATAGGATACACCAATCTTTTTTACGCTAACCTGTTTTACACTAATCTGTTTTAAATATGAGATCCTTCTTTTTTCTGCTGTTCACAGGCTTTTTATTCAACAGCAGTTCTGCACAAAAAGCTGATCCTGTGATCCTTGCAGAACGAAGCTTCGCCGCACATGCACTGACGCATTCTACCAAATCTGCTTTCTTACAATATATGGATTCAACTGCGGTTGTTTTTGCAAGGGGCAATGCTTTGAATGCCAAACGTTTTTGGAGCAGAATGCCCGAGAGCCCAATGAAACTCATCTGGGGTCCTGCCATTGCCGGCATGAACGAAGCCGGTGATTTTGGTTTCACCACCGGCCCTTATAAAATGAAGCAGCACCTTTCCGATACTGCTGCTGTTTTAGGGTTTGGGCAGTATGCAACCGTATGGAAAAAAAATACTGCCGGTGAATGGAAATTTCTGGTAGACCTGGGCATTGAATTACCCGCCCTCAGTGAACAACCCGACAATGTGCAGGTGATCTCCTTAAAACAAAAAAGTAAACAATCGGCTGCTGCTCCGGACAGCGCCATTCAACTTGATATTGATTTCAATACCCGCTTGTTAGCCGAAGGAAAAACATATTGGAACAAAGTTTGTACCGCAGCAACCATTTTCAACCTTTCCGGCCATTTCCCCATGCAGGGTGCAAATGCCGTCGATCATTTTACCGCATTACTGCCCAACAATATGCAGCTAACTCCTTCCGGTGGCCAGTTTTCGGCCGATCGGCAATCTGCTGTTACCTATGGCATTACAGCGCTGGATGAAAAAAAAGACGGCTACTTCCGCTTCTGGCAGGCCACCGATCGGGGCTGGAAAATTGTTTTACAGGTGATTACTTTCGGAAAGTGATTTTCCAGATTCCGCGCAGATCATTCATCTGGTAACCGGTTGCCAGGTCGTTGGGATATTTTTCTGCAATTACTTTGGCTACCAATGGATCGAGGTCCTTATCCTTTTTACCATGGCAATTGAGGCAGGCAGGCATGGCAATCCGGATGGGTTTATAATATGTGTAACTATCGCTGGTGTGAATCAATGTATCATCTACATTTCCATCTCCATGACTTTCAAAATGTTCCCAGATCACCCGGTCACCTTCTTCTTTAATCCGGTTCTGAGAATTGCGATTCCGGTTAGTCAACCGCTCTATTCTTGATCCTGCAAGTTGCGACAGAGAATCAGTAATGCGCATGGCATTCCTGTTGCAAAAGTCGATGGCATATACCAGACCACCGCTGTCTACCGCACTGGTCAGGTTTTTAAAAATGGTTTGCTGCGCAGTGGTACTGATGGAATCTCCTTTTAAGCGGTAGCTTTCCAGAATGGCTGCCTCTTTGGATCCGGACTGATCGCAGGCATTCATTACAATTACTACGGTAACCAATGCAAGGGTAACTACAAACGTCTTTTTCATAAGAATGCATTTTAGCTTTATTGGGGGTAACGCTTATAAAAGCTGTTTCAAACATTGCTCCAGACTCTCCTCCCAGGGCTTTAAAATTATCCCAAAATCGGACTGTATTTTTGCCGTATCCATCACCGAATAAGCTGGCCTGCTGGCCGGAGTTGGATAAGCTGTTCCCGGTATGGGCAAGACCTGGGTCGTAAGCTTTGCCATATCCCGGATGGCCACTGCAAATTCGTACCAGGAAATCACCCCTGTGTTGCTGTAATGATAAATTCCCGAATGATGATTTCCCCGCTGGTCTTCTTCTAATATCTGCATCAGCGCTGCTGCAAGGTCGGCTGCATAAGTAGGTGAGCCTACCTGATCACTTACCACTTTTAATTCAGAACGTTCCTTCATTAACCGCAACATCGTCTTCACAAAGTTATGACCATGTACGCTATAAACCCAGGAGGTTCGTACAATGATGGAAGATGGATTGTTCTGCTGTGCCAATTGTTCCCCAATGCATTTTGAGTAGCCATAATAGTTTACCGGATCGGTGGGAGTATCAGGCTGGTATGGGCTGGTCCCATTTCCATCAAATACATAATCTGTAGAAATGGTAATCAGTTTACAATGATGCTGCTCACAGGCGGTTGCCAGTTCTCCCACAGAAATTCCGTTGATGGTCATGGCTTCCAGCTGTTCCGATTCCGCCTTGTCTACCGCAGTATAAGCCCCACAGTTCAAAACATACTGCGGGCGGTATTGTGCAATAAAGGGCGCAATGGTTTCTGGTTGTGAAAGATCCAGCATGGCCCGGTCTGCAAAAACAAACTCGTACCTGCTTTCAAAAGAGGAAGCCAATTGCTGCAACTCCCAACCCAGCTGTCCGCTCTTTCCTGTTACTACAACAATTGGCTTCATACAAGTTATTTTCCAGTATAAAATTCTTTTGGTTGCTTAGACCATTCTTCTTTCGGCAGTGATTTGAAATACGCATAGGTTCTTTTCAATCCTTCTGCACGATCTATTTTTGGTTCCCAACCCAGCAGTTCCTTAGCTTTGGTAATATCCGGCTGACGCTGCTTTGGATCGTCTACCGGCAAAGGCTTATATACAATCTTAACAGCAGAACCAGTGAGTTTCAACACTTCTTCTGCAAAATCTTTCAGAGTAATTTCATTGGGGTTTCCAATATTTACCGGCATGGTATAGTCGCTCATCAGCAGACGATAAATTCCTTCGATCAGGTCGTCTACATAACAGAATGAACGGGTCTGGCTGCCATCTCCGAATACGGTCAGGTCTTCTCCCCGAAGCGCCTGTCCGATGAATGCAGGTAATGCTCTTCCGTCGTTCAGTCGCATTCTTGGACCATAGGTATTGAATATGCGCACAATCCTGGTTTCCACTCCGTGAAAAGTATAATAAGCCCTGGTGATGGATTCCATGAACCGTTTGGCTTCGTCGTACACACCCCTTGGTCCTACCGGGTTTACATTGCCCCAGTATTCCTCTGTTTGCGGATGTACCAGCGGATCTCCATACACTTCACTGGTAGATGCTACCAGCATCCTGGCACCCTTTGCTTTAGCCAGACCGAGGCAGTTATGGGTTCCCAACGCGCCCACTTTCAGGGTTTGAATCGGGATCTTTAAATAATCAATCGGACTTGCTGGAGAAGCAAAATGCAGGATATAATCCAGGTGACCCGGTACATGGATAAACTTGGTTACATCGTGGTGATAAAACTCAAAATCTTCCAGCTTAAACAGGTGTTCTATGTTGCGCAGATCTCCGGTGATCAGGTTGTCCATTGCAATTACATGATATCCTTCGCGGATAAAACGATCGCAGAGATGTGAGCCCAGGAATCCGGCTGCACCTGTAATCAGTATGCGTTTCTTTGCCATGGTAAATTATTTGCGGCCCACACTTTCGTAATGGTAGCCCATGTCTGTAATAAATTTAACATCAAACAGATTTCTTCCATCAAAGATGGCTTTGCCTTTCAGGATACTGTTGATCTGTTCAAAATCCGGTGTTCTGAACTCGCTCCACTCCGTTGCAATAATCAGTGCATCTGCATTCTCCAGGGCTTTGTACTGGTTTTCTGCATACTGAATTTTATCACCGATGGTTTTCTTCACATTTGGCATGGCCTCCGGATCAAATGCGGTAACGGTTGCACCCTGTGCGGTTAATGCATCAATCAGGTACAATGCCGGTGCTTCACGGATATCGTCTGTATTGGGTTTAAAAGCCAGTCCCCACAAGGCAAAATGTTTGCCCTTGATATCGCCATGGAAGTATTTCAGAATCTTCGGCATCAGGTGCAGCTTCTGTGCATCGTTCACCGCTTCTACCGATTTCAAAATCTTGAAATCGTAGTTCACTTCTTCCGCACTCATAATCAGCGCCTGTACGTCTTTGGGGAAGCAGCTGCCACCATAACCAATACCGGGAAATAAAAAGCGCTTACCAATCCGGTCGTCGCTTCCGATTCCCCTTCTGACCATATCCACATCAGCACCCAGTCTTTCACAAAGCTGCGCAATTTCATTCATGAAAGAGATCTTGGTTGCGAGGAAGGAATTGGCTGCATACTTGGTCAACTCTGCAGATTTCTCGTCCATGAAGATCACCGGATTACCCTGGCGTACAAATGGGCCATATAAATCGGACATTACTTTCTTCGCACGCTCAGAACGGGTTCCCACCACTACGCGGTCGGGTTTCATAAAGTCGTCTACAGCCACCCCTTCGCGCAGGAATTCCGGATTGCTCACCACATCAAACTCTCCTTTGAAATTTTCTGCAATGGCTGCATATACTTTCTCGGCTGTTCCTACCGGCACCGTGCTTTTATCTACAATCACTTTATAATCGGTCAGGATTTTACCCAGGTCTTTGGCTACGCCCAATACATAACGCAGGTCTGCTGCTCCACCTTCTCCGGGAGGTGTAGGCAGCGCAAGGAATACAATCTCCGCATCCTTCACGCCTTCGGCCAGATTGGTGGTAAACTTCAAACGGCCTTCTTTCAGGTTCCGGAGAAATATTTTTTCCAGGCCTGGCTCATAAATAGTGATTTCTCCGCCAGACAATCTGTCTACTTTGGATTGATCTATGTCGATGCAGGTTACTTTGTTACCGGTTTCGGAAAAACAGGTACCGGTTACCAGTCCTACATATCCGGTTCCTACTACAGCAATTCTCATGATTTATTGATTTACGTAATTTAACACTTCCGTGCAGATATAATTCAGTTGTTCTTCGTCCATTTCGGTATGTACCGGCAAAGAGATAACCGCAGCCGTTAACTGGTCGGTCACCGGCATGCTCAGTTTGGGCAATCCAAAGGAAGCAAACATATCCTGCTTATGTCCGGGTACAGGATAGTAGATCATCGATGGAATTTTTTTACTTGCCAGGTATTCGTTCAGTCCGTCTCTGCTCACACCATTCAGTTGCAAAGTATACTGGTGGTACACATGCGTGCTGTAGGGCGCCACATAAGGCGTTGTGATTTTGGGGTTATTGGCAAATGCCTGATCGTAATGAGCTGCCACCGCCCTGCGTGCCGCATTGTATTCGTCCAGGTGTTTCAGCTTAATATTCAATATGGCTGCCTGAATAGAATCCAGTCTGGAATTGCACCCCACTACTTCGTGGTAATATCTTTTTTGCTGACCGTGGTTCGCAATCATTTTCATTTTATGTGCCAGCGCATCGTTGTTGGTGAAGATGGCGCCGCCGTCTCCGTAAGCTCCCAGGTTTTTGGAAGGGTAAAAAGAGGTTGCACCTATATCGCCGATTGTACCTGTTTTCTTTTTAGTGCCATCCGAAAAGGTATAATCACAACCAATGGCCTGTGCATTGTCTTCGATCACATAGAGGTTGAATTCTTTCGCTATCTGCAGGATGGCTTCCATCGGTGCTGCCTGTCCATACAAATGGACGGGTACAATCGCCTTTGTTTTTGGTGTAATGGCTTTACGCACAGATTCAGGATCAATACAGAATGTTTTTGGATCCACTTCTACAAACACGGGTGTGAGCTTCAGCAAAGCCACCACTTCGGTTGTGGCAATATAGGTAAAGGAAGGGGTGATCACTTCATCTCCTGGCTGCAGATCCAATGCCATCATGGCTATCTGCAAAGCATCGGTTCCGTTGGCACAGGGGATGGTATGCTTCACATTCAGGTAGCTGCTGAGTGCTGCGCTGAAATCCTGAACCGGTTTTCCGTTAATGTATGCCGCTGAGTCTAATACTTCGTGAATGGCCTGGTCTACTGCTTCTTTAATATGCAAATACTGGGTTTTGGTGTCTACCATCTGGATAGGCCGCATAAGTCGATTTTTATATGGTGCAAAATTAGCATAAAAAAGGTCAAGAAAGAATTTGGACATTCGCCCAATCCTGGCCGGAACAGCCGTACCTTTACAGCCGATGAAGCTGTTTTACAGACTGTTTATTGCACTTTATCCGATTGGTGCCAGGGTGATTGCCCCATTCAATCCAAAAGCAAAAGAATGGATCCGGGGCAGACAGGATGTGTTTGCCGGTTTGAGCAAATTTGCAGCGGCATCCAAAGACCCGGTGATCTGGATGCACTGCTCCTCGCTGGGCGAGTTTGAACAGGGTTTACCCGTAGCTACTGCACTGAAAAAGGAATATCCATCCCATCGTTTACTCGTGAGCTTTTTTTCGCCTTCGGGCTACCAGGTCAGAAAAAACCATCCCATTGCCGATTATGTAACTTACCTGCCAATGGACAGCCACAGCAATGCACGTCAGTTCCTGCTGCTGGTAAAACCACAACTGGCTGTTTTCATTAAATATGAGTTCTGGTATTTTTATCTTTCCAATTTAAAAGAACGACAGATTCCCACCCTGCTGGTATCGGGCATTTTTCGTCCGGATCAGCTGTTTTTCCGCAGCTACGGCGGGTTTTACCGGAATATGCTTTCGTATTTCACGCAATTCTTTGTACAGGACGAGCATTCCAAAAAACTGCTGGACTCCGTTGGATACGGCAACCGAACCACGGTTTCGGGTGATACCCGTTTCGACCGGGTCATTGATATTGCGCACCAGTTCCGGGAGTATCCGGCCATCACCCATTTCTGCGCTACACATACCACCATTGTGGCTGGCAGTACCTGGAGTGAAGACGATAAAGCCCTGCACCATCTGGCCCTGCAACATAAGGAACTGCGTATGATCGTTGCACCGCACGATATCCAACCCGACCGGCTGGATGAATGTTTGCGGTTTTATCCCGATGCCATGCTCTACAGCGAATACCAGGCGGCTTTTGAACAGGGTAACCCTCCTAAACAGGTTCGCTCGCTGATCATCAACAATATGGGCATGCTCAGCAGCCTGTATCACTATGCCCAGATTGCATTTATCGGAGGTGGATTTACAGATGATGGCATTCACAACTCGCTGGAAGCTGCCGTTTACGGCGTGCCGGTGGTGTTTGGTCCCGTTTACGAAAAATACCTCGAGGCCATCGATTTAATTGAAGCCGGAGCTGCATTTACTGCATTGGATGTGGTAGAACTCGAAGAGATCATCAACGATCTGCTGGCCCACAAAGAAAAGCGCTCTGTTGCAGGAACTGCTGCCAGAAACTACGTGCGCAATCATGCCGGTGCTACTGATAAAGTATTGAGGTATATTCAGGAAAATCTGCGCCTGATCAGGTGATCAAAGAGTTTCACCGCATCATGATTTTCGGGCCAACCCAGTTTTACTTTTAATTCACGCTGAATCCAGTATTGCGCTTCGGGATAAATAGAGAAGCTATTGATGGTTTTGATGCTGCGCTCATACATGTTTTCATCACCCCGGAACAGGGTGTGGGTAAACAGGTATCGGTCGTTCACACTGATGGCTTTTCTCAAATCACGGATCGGGGTTTCCTCCAGTTTGGCCGCAACCTCCACCCGTTCTTCTTTTAAATGGTCGTTCAGCTCGGTTCTTTTGGTACCAATGGCTTCATTAATCGGAACAACAGATCCGGATGAAGTGTAATCCTGATGTACCAATGTGGGTATTTCAACCGGGGTATCAAACAACCATCCTGAGAAGTCTTCTTTTTTTGGTGCCGGTTTTACCGGAGGAACATAAGCAGGTTGGGATTCGGGAGTGGACGGAGCTTCGGCAACAGGAGCTGCCGTGGGTACAGTGCTTGCTTCGGCAGCAGACGGCACTTCGGATACCGTACCTGTAACCACCACAGTGGGCAGTTGAACAGATACCCCACTGCCTACCTGTTCTGCGGTTCTTTTGCATTGCAGTTCCGCCAGGATCAGCTGGGCCGTTAGCACCAGCTTTTCCGGATCAGCCTGTTGATCGAACTGATCTTTCAATTTATGAATTAAAGTGCCCACTCTTTCCATAGGATATGATACTTTTGGGGAGTTACCAGATGAGCGATCGTAATTGAGTAACTAACGCTAAAACTTATAATTTATTTTGCAGGATGTTTATAGAACCAAACTTGCGGGGTGAGCGAAGGGGATGGATTGAAGTAATCTGTGGGAGTATGTTCAGTGGAAAAACAGAGGAACTGATCCGCAGGCTGAAAAGGGCCAGGATTGCCAACCTGAGGGTGGAAATCTTCAAACCTGCCATAGACGTGCGTTACGACGAAACCAAAGTGGTGAGTCACGATTCCAATGCCATAGCTTCTACCCCCATCGATAATTCCCAGACTATCCTGCTCATGTCGCAGGACGTGGATGTGGTGGGGATCGACGAGGCCCAGTTTTTTGACCAGGAAGTAGTTAACGTTTGCGAAACCCTGGCCCTGAGAGGGGTACGGGTAATTGTAGCAGGGCTCGACATGGATTACCAGGGTAAGCCTTTTGGCCAGATGCCCAACCTGCTGGCCACTGCCGACTACATTACCAAGCTGCATGCAATCTGTGTAAAATGTGGCAGCATTGCCAATATCTCCTATCGCAAAACGGCTGCCAAGGGGCAGGTATTATTGGGAGAAAAGGAAACCTACGAACCCCGTTGCAGAAACTGCGCCCATGAATAGCAGAACAACCATACTGTCCCTGATCCGTAAAGACTTTTTGCTGGAAACCCGGCAGCAGTATACGTTTTATGGGGTATTACTCTACATCGCTTCCACCACTTTTGTGGTGTATCTTTCCATGGGGCAGCCGGAAGATAAGGTCTGGAACGGCCTGTTCTGGGTATTGCAGCTCTTTGTGTGCATCAATGCAGTAGCCAAAAGCTTTCTGCAAGACAGCAGGGGAAGGATGCTCTACTTCTATTCCATTGCAGGCCCTACCGATTTCATTTTATCTAAGCTCCTGTTCAATGCCATCCTGATGTTGCTGATGAACCTGCTGAGCCTGGGGGTGTTCACGCTTTTACTGGGTAACCCCATCACTAAAATGACTGAATTCGTGCTCATCAGTATGCTGGGGGGCATCAGCCTGAGCCTGGTCTTCACCTTCCTGGCGGCAATTGCAGCCAAGGCACAGCAACAGGCAGCCCTGATGGCCATTATGGGTTTCCCCATCATCATCCCCCAGCTATTGCTGCTGATGAAGATTACGTCTTCTGCTTTTTCTTCTGTAATACAGGACGGCTGGTGGAATATGGTAGCCATGCTGGGTGGCCTGGACCTGATGATCATTGCCCTGGCCTATATCCTTTTCCCCTTTCTCTGGAAAGATTGATTCATTTAAATCAGAATCGCAGGTGGCGAACAGTAAGCCCGTTGCTGATCAGCTGTTTCAGGGAATCAACCCCAATTTTCAGATGCCTTTCTACAAACTGTGCCGTAATCTGCTTGTCGCTGGCTTCTGTTTTAACCCCTTCCGGAATCATGGGCTGATCGCTTACCAGCAATAATGCGCCGGTCGGAATTTTATTGTAAAAACCCACGGTAAAGATGGTGGCTGTTTCCATATCAATGGCATAGGCCCTTACCCTGGTCAGGTATTCTTTGAATGCCTCATCGTGTTCCCATACCCTTCTGTTGGTGGTGTACACAGTTCCGGTCCAGTAGTCTACTTTATAATCGCGGATCGTGGTAGAAATGGCTTTCTGCAATGCAAATGCCGGCATCGCAGGCACTTCCGGCGGAAAATAGTCGTTGGAAGTACCCTCGCCGCGTATGGCGCCGATGGGCAAAATCAGGTCGCCCAGTTTATTTCTTTTCTTGAGACCACCACATTTTCCAAGAAAGAGCACTGCTTCGGGCTCAATGGCCGTCAGCAAATCCATGATGGTGGCAGCACCCGGGCTACCCATTCCAAAATTGATGATGGTAATACCATCGGCAGTGGCGCATTGCATGGATCGGTCTAATCCAACCACTTTAACCTTGTTCCACTTCGCAAACATGGTTACATAATTGCTGAAGTTGGTCAGCAGAATATACTTGCCAAAATTTTCGAGTTTTTCTCCTGTGTACCTGGGCAACCAGTTGTTTACAATTTCCTCTTTCGTTTTCATAATGCTTTGCTTTGTACACGGACAACCTGCTGAAAGAGCGTACCAGAGGGATCATTCCGGACGCCCTTACGGGGTCGTTGTCCGATGGTTAATCTGTAAATATACAAAAAAAATGATCTATCAATAGGCAATCCATGCAGCTGACCCCGGCATTCCTTATTTTTACGGCCCGGCCAACCGGAATCCCTGTTCACCATTTTATCCAACCTGCAATGACCATACAGTATCCGGAATACCAGCCCAAAATAAAAAGAAGCGCAGGCAGGGAACTGATCTTTGATGAAATCCGGAAACAATGGGTAAAGCTGACCCCCGAAGAATGGGTACGGCAAAATTTTCTCAACTACCTGGTACAGGTAAAAAAATATCCACCCTCGCTGATTGCGGTAGAAAAAGAAATCCTGGTGGGCGAAATGAAAAAACGCTTCGATATCCTGGTGTACCAAAACAGCAAACCCTGGATGATTATTGAATGTAAGGAGCAAAACGTAGCGCTGACCGAAGCAGTGATCAAACAACTGCTGGGCTACTATTCGGTGGTACAAACCAGTTATATGGTTATTACCAACGGGCACTATACCCATTGCTTTGGTGTACAGGCCAATGAGGTTGTTAACGAACCCGCTATTCCCGATTATATTCCATAAAAAATCCGGAAGCAGTTGCCTGCTCCCGGATGAGTGTATTGGATTCCGGATAACCGGAAATTGAATCGATTAAGGGAAAATACCCAGTTCAGCATAAGAAGTACCAACCTTGTTGATGGCACATACATAAGCTGCGGTACGCATATCAGGAATCTCCGGATTATTGTGCCAGATATCCATGATTTCGCGGGTTGCAGAGATCATGGTTTCTTCCAGACCACTGTGTACCAGATCCACTTCTTCAGGACCATGCTGAATCACTTTTCTTTCTGCATCGGATACTTTATTACCGGTCAGGGATTCAATCTGCTCCAGGATTTTTCCATTCATGTTTTCAGTGAACCGCTTTTCCATCCGTCCGTAACGAACGTGGCTCAGGTTTTTCAACCACTCAAAATAAGACACGGTTACACCACCTGCGTTCAAATACATATCGGGAACTACCAGGATACCTTTCTTTGCAAATACTTCATCAGCTTCCGGTGTTAAAGGACCGTTGGCAGCTTCTCCGATAATTTTCGCTTTTACGCGATCCGCATTGCTTCCGTTGATTACATTCTCCAGTGCGGCAGGAATCAGGATATCACATTCTGTTTCCAGTGCATCGCTGCTCTTCGCCAGGTTGGTTGCACCAGGGAAGTTCAGGATAGAGCCGGTTGCTTTTCTGTGCTGGAATACTTCTTCTTCGTTCAATCCGTCGGCATTGTAAATAGCGCCTTCGTATTCTGCAATGGCAATTACTTTAGATCCATGTTCACGGAAGAATTTTGCGCAGTGGTAACCCACGTTACCCATACCCTGCACAATCACGCGCTTGCCTTCCACTCCTGTGGTAAGACCCAGCCGCTTCATTACATCCGGCATGTTACACACTTCTCTGATACCAAAGAAAACGCCCAATCCGGTTGCTTCTTTTCTTCCGCGTACACCACCCTGCGTGATAGGCTTACCGGTTACACAACCAGCAGCATCAATATCACCTGGCTTCAGGGAAGCATAGGTATCTACGATCCAGGCCATTTCGCGTTCACCGGTTCCGTAGTCGGGAGCAGGAACATCAATGCCGGGTCCGATAAAATTTTTCTTTACCAGTTCACTGGTATAACGACGGGTTATTTTTTCCAGTTCGTATACGCTGTGGTTACGTGGGTTGATCTTGATACCACCTTTTGCACCACCAAACGGAACGTTTACAATAGCACACTTGTAGGTCATCAGAGATGCAAGCGCCATTACCTCGTCCTGGTTAACGGCATCACTGAAACGGATACCGCCCTTGCAGGGAGATTTGTGCTGAGAATGCTGCACACGATATGCTTCAATTACTTCAATTCTACCGTCGTCCATTTTTACAGGAAAACGCATGCTGTAGATGCTATTACATGCCTTGATTTGTTCGAGCAGACCCTTTTCCCATTTGGTAAACTTAGTCGCCTTTTCAAAACTTTTTTCAACACTCTGAAAAAAGCTGTACTCATGTTGATTTGACATTGGCAATCAATTTATAGGTTTATTACAATCGTGAATTTGAATACTATTTAGCCGTCTCCCCTTTTTCGAGACGGGATATTTTACGGTCGATGGCAGCAACATAAATGAAGAGGCCTACCAGGATGGTAACCACCACTGCCATTACCACAAATATTTTTCCGTTACTGCGCATCAGATCGGCAGGAGGAACCTCCTGAGCCCGGGCTGATGCACTAACAAGAAAAGCCGCAATAAGCAGCATATAATGTTTGAACTTATTCATTGGATAATTTTTGCTCTGCCAATATTGTGTACCTGATTTTCAGCGTACTGATCCATACTCCCAGCAAGGTCCAGCCAATCACGGCAGGATAAAATACCAGGCGCATCTGAATATCCAGGTCTTTTCCATTCACACCCGGATTGCCTTCGCTGCCCTGCCCGCCGGGATGCAGCGACTCCGTTAAACGGGGCAGGATCCACAGGGTTGGAAAAAGCATAAAAAAGGCAAAAATGTTATAAACAGCACCAATCCGTGCTTTCTTTTCTTCGTCGTTCATACTGCCCCGCAATACAAAGTATGCCAGGTAAATCAGCATGGCAATGGCGGCGCCGTTCTGTTTGGGATCTCCGCTCCAGGGACTGCCCCACTGGTAGTTGGCCCAGATGGCTCCGGTTACCAGTCCCAGCATACCAAAAATAATTCCGGTAGCTGCATAGGCAGATGAATATGCGTCGTTCTTAAGTGTAGGATTTTTGAGGTAACGGATGGCATAGATCAGTGAAACCAGCAAAAGGATCATCATCCCAAACCACATGGGTACGTGAAAGAAGAAATTCCGGATGGATTCCTGCATTCGATCATCCAGCTTTGGCACTTTTACATAGAAGCCGTAAACACAGGTGTAGAGCAATAAACAAAATGCCAATATTTTCCACCAGGATTGTCGAATCATTACGATGTATTTAGCCAGAAATTACGTTTCAATAAACGTGATGGCAAAATTAGGTGAAACCACCTCAATAAAGCGAATGAAAGTGTAAAATTTACGCACCTGATTGTTAAATCCGCTTAACTTGTGGACGATATGTCAGCAACCCTTTTACAGATCAATGATCTCTGTATTTCTTTTCAGGGCCCCGGGGGATCGAGACCTGCTTTGCAGCACATCCATATCCGGGTAAACAAGGGCGAAACCGTAGCCATTGTGGGAGAATCCGGTTCCGGAAAATCCATTACCTCCCTTTCGGTTCTGGGACTGCTGGCAAGCCCGCCGGCTCAATACACGCAGGGTTCCATCCTGTTTACGCAGGGAAACCAGACCGGCGACCTGCTCAAAGCCTCCCGGGAAACCATGGAAGCATTGAGGGGCAATAAGATTGCCATGATTTTTCAGGAACCCATGACCTCACTGAACCCGGTACTCACCTGTGGTTTCCAGGTCATGGAAGCCATCAGCACCCATTTAAAATTGGATCCCGAAGCCGCAAAAGCCAGGACCATTGCGCTTTTTGAAAAAGTGCAGTTACCCGATCCGGCCGGTATATTCAACAGGTATCCGCACCAGATCAGCGGGGGCCAGAAACAAAGGGTCATGATTGCCATGGCCATCAGCTGCGAACCAGCATTGCTGATCTGCGACGAACCAACCACTGCGCTGGACGTAACCGTTCAGAAAAATATTCTGCAACTGATTCGGTCTTTACAGCTGGAACAGCAGATGGGCGTGATTTTTATCACCCACGACCTGGGCGTGGTGGCAGAAATTGCCGACCGGGTGGTGGTACTCTACAAAGGACAACTGGTGGAAGAAAATACCACCGAAGCCTTGTTCCGGGAGCCACAGCATCCCTATACCAGGGCCCTGCTGGCCTGCAGGCCGGTATTGCATCCCAAGGGAGAACGATTGCCTGTGGTGAGTGATTTTATGCAGGAGGACGGAAACGGATTAAAAATGGTAAACACGGTGCAACCCAAAACCTATACATCCATGCCCCCGGAAACAGTTCCTGTTCAACCGGAGCAGCCGCTTACTGCGAGGGAACCCCTGGTTTCCGTACGCAATCTCCGGGTATATTTCCCCACCAAAAAATCCTTTCTCGGAAAAACGCTGGCCTTTACCAGGGCGGTGGATGATGTAAGCTTCGATATTTATCCGGGTGAAACACTGGGCCTGGTGGGAGAATCGGGCTGTGGAAAAAGCACCCTCGGCAGAACCCTGCTGCAACTGATTCCTGCTACAGATGGTCAGGTGCTGTATAAGGGCACAGACCTCACCAAGGCCGATGCCCCTACCCTGAAGAAACTGCGCAGGGAAATGCAGATCATTTTCCAGGACCCCTATTCTTCGCTCAATCCCAGGATGCGGATCGGAGAAGCTATTGCAGAGCCCTTGCTCGTGCACCAGCTGGTACGGAATAAAAATGAGGCAAGAGACAAAGTGGTGCACCTACTGGAAAAAGTGAACCTACTGCCCGAACACTACGAGCGTTTCCCGCACGAATTCAGTGGAGGTCAGCGGCAACGAATCGTAATTGCCCGCGCCCTTGCACTGAACCCTTCATTTGTGATCTGCGACGAAAGCGTATCTGCATTGGATGTTAGTGTGCAGGCCCAGGTACTGAACCTGCTCAACGACCTCAAGGCCGAATTCGGCTTCACGGCTGTATTTATTTCTCACGACCTCTCGGTGGTGCGCTATATCAGCGACCGTATCCTGGTGATGCAAAAAGGCAAAATCGTAGAATCCGGTGAAGCCTCCGATGTGTATTATCATCCGCAGGAAGCCTATACCCAACAGCTGATTGCCGCCATCCCCAAGGGCATTATTGCATAAACCAATGAAGGTTTATTTCTGCATGTTCCATACATACCGGCCTTGCTGGTTGATGTATCCAACGGCCACATCCGAGCTGTAAGGTTTATCGCTCTCAGCTGCAGATTTCATCATGACCCGGGCAATACCTCCTTCAAAAAGACTAGGGCGTTCTGTCCACTGCGGTTCAATCACTACTTCGCCCTTCAGGTTGATGAATCCCCATAAGCCATTGAATTTTACAGCCGCCAGCCCTTCGGAGAAACGCCCCACTTCATCGGCCCTGAAATAAGGCATCAGCGGGTTGCCCCTGGTATCTATGAATGTCCATTTTGCGCCCAGCATTTTACCAAACAGTCCTTCTCCATCCAGCAGCCCCCCCACACTAACGAGGGCCCTGCCTTCTTTGGTAAATTCCTCAGCAGAACTAAACTGTACAGGAATAACCAGCTTACCCGACAGGTCTATATAACCGTATTTATTGGTAACGGTATCTTTTACAAGTGCCAGACCGCTGGTAAAATGAATATTGCCCCCAAAACCATTTTCCTGTGCAGGATATGGAATACCTTTTACAACGAGTCTGCCCTTTCTGTCGATGATGCTTTGTGTAGGATCAGTTTTTTTAAACCGCACCAACGCAAATCCGTTTTCATCAAACGCACCGGCATCATAAAACTGTGGCTTGATCTCATAGTTCCCTTTGGTATCAATGTATCCATAAAGGGTTTCACCGGGCTTTCGAACAAATGCCATCCCGTTGGTAAAATCACCGGCAGATTCAAATTGCGGGGTAATCACGATATGGCCATTGGGATCCATATAGCCCTGCTTTCCGTCTTTTTCAAAACACCATAAACCTTCTTTGAACCGATATCCCCCGGTCAGCAACTGGGTTTTATATTCCATGGGTATCACCGGCTTACCATCGTAATCCACATATCCGTATAAGGTATTGAAGAAGCCCCCACCCAAGCCAACCTTAATACGCTTAACCGTTTCATCTACTACTATATTTTTATACTTGGTTTCGAGAATCATTTTTTGGGTTTTTCTGCTGTATAAGCCAGACTCAGTGCCGTTCTTTACAATAATAAAAGGTGTTTTCACATTTTCCAGTTCATATGCAGCCTGTTTATTCAGGCTGGCTTTAATCTGCAACACCCCCTTGTTGTCTATATACCCCAATTTACCCTTTACCAATACCGGGTAGAGATAGTCAGCAGGATTCGTTTGCGCCTGAATACGGCCAATAAGGGCAAGGAAAAGCAGCCCTTGCACCAGAAAAACAACGGATGTTTTTTTCATAATCATCATTTAAGGGTCAAAAATAGCAGCCCGGAATTGCCCTCCTATACCCTCGGGATGGTAGAACATGACCCCAAAACTTCCTTTGATTATCAATAAATTACACCCGATTTATTCAAACTACAGGTATTCGGTTTAATTTTGTAACTTTGCGCCTCTAAAATTCATGCCGTAACATGAAGTTATCGCTACCCGCAGCCGCGGGCCGGCCAACTGAATGTGGCTATCATCTTAAAACAGATTAGTTACATGAAATTATCCCAGTTCAAGTTTGATCTTCCACTGAACCTCATTGCCCAGAACCCCACCAAAAGAAGAGAAGACAGCCGTCTGATGGTTGTTGACCGCAAGAGTGGGCACATGGAGAATCGTCATTTCAAGGATATCCTGGAATACTACGACGATAAAGATGTATTTGTAGTAAACAACACCAAGGTATTTCCTGCCAGAATGTATGGCCGCAAAGAAAAGACCGGCGCTAAAATTGAGGTGTTCTTGTTGCGCGAGCTCAACAAGCCCAACCGCTTATGGGATGTGATTGTTGATCCCGCAAGAAAAATTCGTGTTGGAAACAAACTTTATTTCGGAGACAACGAAGAACTGGTTGCCGAAGTAATAGACAACACAACCAGCAGGGGCCGTACCATCCGTTTCTTATGGGACGACGATGATGAGAGTTTCAAAAAAATGCTGGAATTCTTAGGTGAAACTCCACTGCCCAAATACATCAAGCGCAAGCCAGATGAAGAAGACAAGGAAAGATACCAAACCGTATATGCCAAACACGAAGGTGCCGTTGCAGCGCCTACTGCCGGTTTACACTTCAGCAAGGAACTGATCAAGCGTTGCGAAATTCAGGGTATTCGTTTTGCTGAAGTAACCCTTCATACCGGTTTGGGTACGTTCCGTCCGATTGAAGTGGAAGACCTGAGCAAACACAAAATGGATGCAGAATACTACGCCATTGATCAACAGGCATGCGACATCGTGAACAAGGCCAAGCAAAGTGGTCACCGCATTTGCTCTATCGGCACCACCACCATGCGTGCGATGGAAAGCAGCTTCACTGCACAGAAATTACTGAAGCCCAGCGAAGGATGGACCAATCACTTTATTCATCCTCCTTACAACTTCAACGTAGCAGACAGCCTGGTGACCAATTTCCACCTGCCTAAAACCAGCCTCCTGATCATGACCTGCGCTTTTGCAGGATACGATCTGGCCATTGAAGCATATAAGAAAGCCATCAAAGATAAATACCGTTTCTTCAGCTATGGAGATGCGTTGCTGATTATCTAAATATTGTAATTGATCAAATTGAAAAGCGGGGACCTCCCCGCTTTTTTTGTATGCCTCGGATCGGAGCCGGTTTGTGTATGGATACTGCTCTGGTACAGCTAATGGAACCTAGTGGATCGCCCTTTTCTTAATCATACCACCCCGGGTATCTTTGATGCTGTTCATCACCACAAAAGCATTGGGGTCGATCTTGGCAATTTCTCCATTGAGCTTGCTGATCTCCAGCCTGGTGATAACTGTGTACACGATATCGGTTTCGTGGGTATGTCCGTGTTTGCCAAATCCACGTTTGCCGCGATAAACAGTAACACCCCTGCCCAGCACATCGATGATCATGGAACGAATCTTATCGCTGTGAACAGATACAATCGTTACACCGGTGTATTCTTCCACACCCACAATAATAAAATCGAGTGTTTTGGATGCTGCGAGGTAAGTAAGCATAGAGTACAAGGCTGTTTCCATCGAGAGCAGGTAAGCTGCCGCGGAAAAAATAATGATGTTGATCAGCGTAATGATATCGCCAATGGTGGTACCGAATTTCCGGCTCAGGTGAATGGCCAGTACTTCCGTACCATCCAGCACACCACCGCCTCTTACAGACAACCCGATTCCTGCACCAAGGAAGAACCCCCCGAATACGGCTACCAGCAGTTTATCGTGTGTTACTTCCGGAAAATGCACAGTCGCCAGCACTACCGCAAGTCCTACAATGGCCATGCTGGCTTTAATGGCAAACTGCTTACTGATCACATTCAATCCCATGATCAGAAAAGGAATATTCACCAGTACAATGAATACATATACCGGTATATGAAACATGCGTGCCGCAAGCAGGGAAATGCCGGTTGCACCGCCATCAATAAAACTGTTGGGCAGCAAAAAACTTTCCAAACCAAAAGCTGCGGAAAAAATGCCAATGACGATATAGATCATGTCTCTGAACTGAGCAAGCAGATAATACTTAAACTCCCGTACAGATTTGGCAATTTCATAACCGGAATAGGATGTTTTCTCAGTAGCATGTTTGTATTTGCTTCTGAGGATCCGGTTGATGATTCTTTCTCTGATCAAAGGCTTCATTGCGGTAAATTTACGAATACCTGCAACAACAGCAATGGAGAAAAGCTTATCGCTTTGCTGCCAGCTGTTCCATCAGTGAAATAACCAGTTCCACATCTGCAGCAGTACTGCGCCAGTTCACCATGGCAGCCCGGATACCTTTCTTGCCTTTGTATACCGTTGCAGTCATAAATACTTTTCCTGTGCTGTTCAGTTCTTGTAAAAATGCAGCGGTATCATTTTCCGTTGCAGTATTTTTCAATGTAAAACAAACCGTATTGAGTCTTACCGGAGCCAGTAATTCAAAATGAGGACTAACCTCAATATAATTGCCCAATTGCTGCGCTAGCGCTATACAGTTTTCAACAATGTATTTGTATCCGTTCTTCCCATAGGCTTTTAGGGTAAACCAGGCAGGCAATGCTTTGAGCCTGCGGGAATTCTCCGGTAAAAAATTCATGAAACTGAAATTTTCCAGAGGGTCTCCCAGGTAGGGTGCATTGGAGTTTTGAAAAGTGGCCACCTGCAATAAGCGATGCCGGTCTTTCACCAGGAATACTGCACTCTCATACGGCACATTCAGCCATTTGTGGCAATCCACCGTAATGCTGTCTGCGTCTTCCCAACCCTTCAACAGTTGTTTGTATTGATCGGAACAGGCTGCAAAGCCCCCGAAAGCAGCATCAATATGCCACCAGAAATGGTATTTCTTTTTCAACGCAGCAATGGCTGTAAAATCATCAAAATCTACGGTATTCACCGTTCCTCCGCTGGAGACCAGGATAAAGGGCTGGCCCTGCAAAGCTTCAATTTTCTTTTCCAGGTCTGCCATTTGCATGGACTCACGGTTGCCCTCCTCGGTTTGTACTACAATGATTTGACTGCTGCCAATCCCCAGTAAGGAAAGCGATTTGATAGCAGAAGAATGTGGTGTTGCAGCCAACACGGGTACCGGCATATGCAGACCTTCTCTGGCAATATCTTTTCCGGCCTGTTGACCAATCCATTGACGAGCCACTGCCAGACAGGTGAAATTAGACATGGTTGCACCGGTCACAAAGCCACCTAAGAAATCCCCGGGTAAGCCCAGCAGATCCAGCAGCAGCTGAATGGTTTCCAGTTCAATGTTGGCAGAGATATCGCCTTGTCCTTTTACAGCAAAGCTGTTCTGATCGTAAATACTGGTGAGCCAGTCGCCTGCAATGGCCGCGGGCGTTGCTCCACCCGTTACAAAGCCCCAGTAACGCGGGCCACCGGCTGCTACCATCAGTGGTTCAAAACGACGGTAGAATTCATAGAGGGTTGCTTCAGCCCCCACACCTGTTGCAGGCAGGTGGCCTTCGATCACAGGAACCTGCTCTGCATTGGTAGAGCGCTCGTTAATTTGTTCAAGGTATTGAACGCCCTTCTGTTTTACCTTTTCGAGTAAGGTTTCGAGTGCTGCTGCATCCTGCTTCAATAATTCATTCATGTTCTGCTGCTGATTAATAGGGCTGCAATTTAACCATTCTGCATCCGCCCTATGAACCGTTCATACCAATCACATAAAAAGGGTATGCCCTTTCAGAACATACCCTTCGCCTATCAATAGCGTTGTATAGAACCGGTATTACAATCCAAACAGACCGCTGTTCAGCAGTTGAAGGGTTTTGTTTTTTTCATTTCCGGGAACCAGTAAAGAAATATTGTGGGGGCTGCCACCATAGCTAACCATGGTTACAGGCACATCGCTCAACGCATCAAAGAGCAACTGCAATACATGTTCGGTCTGGGCAATTTCATTTCCAACAATCGATACAATGGTCTGATTTTTTTCTACATCAACTGTTCCAAATGGTTCCAGTTCCTTGATAATTTGTGCCAGGAACTGATCGTTGTCGATGGTAACTGATACCGCCACTTCCGATGTAGTAATCATATCGATGGAGGTCTTGTACTTCTCAAACACTTCAAATACCTTCCGCAGGAATCCGTATGCCAGCAACATTCTGCTGCTCTTGATCTTAATGGCAATGATGCCGTCTTTGGCTGCTACTGCTTTAACACCAACACTGCCGGCTTCCTTGGTGATTACCGTACCGGCTGCATCAGGCTGCATGGTATTCAGCAAACGAACGGGAACATTTTCCTGCTGTGCAGGCCAGATACAGGTAGGGTGAAGAATCTTAGCACCGAAGTAAGCCAGCTCGGCAGCTTCATCAAAACTCAGTTGCTCAATGGCTACGGTTTTGGATACCACACGGGGATCATTGTTGTGCATGCCATCGATGTCGGTCCAGATTTCACATACAGTTGCATGACAGGCTGCTGCAACGAGCGAAGCTGTGTAATCGCTTCCGCCTCTTTTCAGGTTGTCTACTTCTCCCCTTGCATTGCGGCAGATGTAACCCTGAGTTACCAGTATTTTTTTATCTCCATGCAGCTTCAGCTGTTCTGCCAGTTTCACTTTAATCATATCCAGCTGCGGTTCTTCATTGGCATCAATCAGCATGAACTCCAGTGCAGGCAACAACGCATGATCAATTCCTTTTTCTTCGAGATATACACAGAACAGTTTGGTACTCATCAACTCGCCCTGTGCCAGGATATCTTTGTTCAATGCTTCACTGAAAGAGATGCGCAGGATGATACGCAGAAATTCAAAATGCTCTGCAACAACTGCATTTGCTTTTGCCCTGCATGCTTCTGTAAGCACCAGCTCCTGAATAAATTTTTTATAGTGTTCCAGCAACAGGTCGATCCTGTTTTCTGCAGCTGAACGATCCCCTGCTGCCAGGTAATTGCTGATTTCCACCAGGGCATTGGTGGTACCGCTCAGAGCACTCAATACAACGATCTTCTGTGTATTATCTTTGGTAATCAACTGTGCTACTTCGTGCATACGTTCCGGCTTTCCCACACTGGTGCCTCCGAACTTCATAACTTTCATAAGATCCTTCAATTTTGTATTGGTAAAATGGATATGGATTGCAAATGTAACTTACCTGCGTGAGATTAACAGGCTATAATCCAAATGGGCGTTGGTTTTCACAGCTCACGACCGGACCAGGATCCACTTTAAAATAACGGCAGAAATATTTGTAATAATTTAATCTGTATGCTGCTTTCTGCGAGTTTGTTCCGCCACATTCAATGCCCCCATTGATCACATTCATCACAGCGCCAAAGCCGGGAAGCCTTCCGGCAATGCTGTCCTTTTGTTGCGGAATCCATTTACCAGACATGATTTCATGGCAGGAAGGCTTGGGATATTGCGGGGTAATCCAGAACCAGATGGCCGAAGCAAAACTCAGCAACGGATCGGTTGCCAGCAATGCGGGATTGTTCAGGAGTACCTGCTGGTTTTTAAAATAAAAGCTGCTGAATTGCGCATAATTATAGTTCCAACTCAGCTGAATAGGCCCCCTTCCATGATAAGATTGTCCGGCAACGGGCGGAAATAATTTTTTAGTGGTATCGCTGTAATGCGGGCATCCCCCCGAACAGCCTTTCTCTTCCACAAAATAAAGTCCCCAGGCAAAATAGCCATCCGGCGCGTCATCCCATCCTCCGCTGGTTTCATGGGCAATATTGGCCAGAAATGCAGCCAGCTCTCTTTTTTTCTGAACGGCTGAACCCTTTGCAAGAAAATCGGGGAACCGCCTGGCTGCCTTTATAAAAGCATCATAAGAATAAAAATCTTTTGCAGGAACGGAAGCATCGTAGCCAACCCTGTTTTTTGAAATCGCATAACGATGCGGGAACAGTTGATTCCATTGTTTTCTGCTCAGGTATTTGCTTACCGGCGGCAGGGATTGCGCATGCAGGAATACCAGGGCCATACAGCCAACCAGAAGAAAAACATATCGGAATAAACGAATCATTACAATCCTTTAATACTAAATAGCATGCCAGTTTGTTTCAGGTCTTCCACCACGGGATCCAGTAAAGGTATGCCGGCCGTTCTTCTTTCGGATTCCATTTCCCGTTCGGGATCTCCCGGTATCAAAACCCGATCCTGTCCCGGTGCGGGTTTGGCCTGGCGGAAGCGTTTGATCCAGTGATCCATGTGCTGTTTGAATTCATCGGCAGGACGAAATGCATCCACGCGCATTGCACCAAAGAAATGTCCCAGCCCTTTGCCTGGCATGTTTTCGGGCATAGGCACATATGCAGGGAACGGCGGCGCCCAGGGACCATAGGATGCCCCGCTCAGTACAGCAGAAAAAATATCTACAATGCTGCCCAATGCATAACCCTTGTGGCTGCCGTGTTCACGGTCGCTTCCCAACGGAAGAAGTGCCCCTTTTTTCTTTAGGATATTGGCATCGGTACTGGGTTGACCATCTTCGTCCTGCACCCAACCAAGGGGCGCTTCTGCCTGCTTGCGCTGCAGGATTTCCAGTTTACCATTGGCCGCAGTAGTAGTAGCCATATCGGCAACAAAGGGAGGTTCCGTACCGGCAGGCACAGCCACCGCAATCGGATTGGTGCCCAGCATTTTTTCCACGGAAAAAGTAGGGGCTACCAATGCACTGGCATTGGTCATCGCCATCCCGATCATATCCTGTTGCAGGGCCATCATGGCATGGTATCCCGCTATCCCAAAATGATTGGAGTTTTGCACACTTACCCATCCGGTACCTACCTGTTTGGCCTTTTCGATGGCCACCTGCATAGCAAAGGGTGCCACCACCAGGCCGAGACCCGCATCCCCGTCTATCACAGCAGTAGAGGGCGTTTCATGAATGATGCGTATAGAAGGAGTTGCATTGATGCGCCTGGATTGCCAGAGGCGTACATAACCGCTAAGCCTTGCCACACCATGGCTGTCGATGCCCCTGAGATCGGCCGACAACAATACTTCCGTTGCCTTGGTTGCATCTGTTTTACTGCATCCCATTGCCATGAAAACATCCTCTGTAAACCGGTACAATTGTTCGTAGGAAAATACCTGCATGCCGTTCATTTATGTTTGGCAAATTTACCGTTCTGTTACCGAATCGCTGCTGCAAATAAAAAAGGATGGCAAGCCATCCTTTTTGTATAAGTCATTGCATCTGTCCAATGCAGATTAGAAAGGAAGATCGTCGAATGCCTCTGTGATATCGGAGGCTGCCGGTGCAGAAGGCTGTGAAGCTACAGCAGGGGCTGGCTGATATCCGCCTGTACTGCCACCTTCATTGGAACGTCCACCCAGTAACTGCACGCTTGAAACGCGTAAAGAGAGGGTTGCACCATTTACCCCTTCCTTAGTAGTATAGGTTCTTACATCGGGCTGCCCTTCTACATAAACCTGTGTGCCTTTTTTCAGGTAAGGAGCAATACCGGTTCTTTCGGTCCAATAAGCACAATCCACCCAAATGGTTTTGTCTTTCTGGTTACCCTGTGCATCCTTATAGCGCTCTGTATGAGCTACGGTGAAGTTGATTACATTCTTACCACTAACGGTATTCAAAACTGCATCCCTGCCCAGATTACCGATTGCTGTTAACTTGATCATAGTGTTGTTTTTATAAAAATTCGAAAAATGAAATTAAGTAAATGCGTATTAACCCCGTCTAAAAGTTTTTTAACATGGTTTCTGCTAATTTTTCACATACCAGGCCCTTAAAGCTCCTAAATGGGCCGGTTTTGAGCCCCGGAACTGTATTTTTTTCGCTTTTCGACAGGGTGGAGCAGCCCGGAGTAGCCTCACAGACCGGCTTTATTAGTTCAGTTGTTCTACTTTTGCATAAAGTTAAGTTACCATGAGTCGTAAAGGAAAAGTGTTGGTAGCCATGAGTGGTGGTATTGATAGTACTGTTACGGCCCTCATGCTCCACAACGAAGGATATGAAGTGATTGGCATTACCATGAAAACATGGGATTATGCCAGCAGCGGTACCAGCAGCAAGGAAACCGGCTGCTGCAATATTGATTCTTTCAATGATGCCCGTCAGGCTGCTGTGCATCATGGGTTTCCGCATTTTATCCTGGATATCCGTGAAGAGTTTGGCGATTTTGTGATTGAGAATTTTGTAGACGAATACATTGCAGGACGCACTCCCAACCCCTGTGTGATGTGCAATACCCATATTAAATGGCGTGCATTGCTGAAAAGGGCCAATGCACTGGATTGTGAATTCATTGCCACAGGACATTATGCCAAAATTCACCGGCATACCAACGACCGTTATTATATCAGCAAAGGACTGGACGAAACCAAAGACCAGAGCTATGTGCTTTGGGGGCTGGACCAGGAACTGCTGAGCAGGACCATGCTCCCCCTCGGTGGCTACCACAAAACCGAGATCCGCCAGATGGCCATGGACATGGGCTATCCTGAACTCGCCAAAAAAAGCGAGAGTTATGAAATCTGTTTTGTACCCGACAACGACTACCGTGGCTTTTTAAAGAACCGCGTGCCCGGTCTGGAAGAAAAAGTAGCGGGTGGCTGGTTTGTAAACAAAGCCGGAAAAAAACTCGGACAACACAAGGGCTATCCTTTTTATACCATTGGCCAGCGCAAAGGCCTGGAGATTGCCATGGGCAAACCCGTTTATGTTACTGCCATCGATCCGGATACCAATACCGTTGTATTGGGAGAAGAAGCCGATCTGGAACAAAATGATATGCTGGTGGGCAAATTGAACATGATCAAGTACGAATGCATCACCGAGGGTATGGAAGCCATCACAAGGATCCGTTACAAAGACAGAGGGTCCCTGAGTCACCTGTATAATTCCGAAAACGGGCTTCGGGTTCGTTTTTATGAAAACGTAAAGAGCATTGCTCCCGGACAAAGTGCGGTATTCTACGAAGGCAATGATGTGATTGGCGGCGGAATTATCCAGCGAGGTGAACTGGTACTTTCTTAACAATCATCCTGCACCCGGTTTATTTTTCTGATCCTTACCGTTTGCGCAACAAAGCAGCAAACATGGTATCTGCCTTTTGGGTATATCCTTTGATCAATTGTTGCTGCACCAGTTCCAGCCCCTGCTTTTCGTTCAACTGTGCCACAATGCCTTCATTCTCTTTTGCAAAAACAGAACAGGTAATGTACAAAAGATAGCCGCCCGGCTTCAAAGCAGCTGCCACATTGGAACTGATTTTCTGTTGCAACTCCTGAAAATGAGCAATTTCCGCTTCTTCAAAAAAATAAAGCTGTTCGGGGGTACGTCCCCAGGTTCCGCTGCCGGAACAGGGGGCATCGCAGATGATCAGATCAAAGCGTTCGGATGGCAGCTGATCCTGTTTGGTGAGATCGGCGCTGAACTTTCTGTAGGTATTGATTCCCGCGCGATAGAAGCGTTGCTCCAGGTTGTGCAGCATGGAGGGCCTCAGATCAGAAACAGTTAAACGGATATTGCCCAACAGGTCTTTTGCTAAAATGGATTTCCCTCCACTGGCTGCACAGCAGTCCCATACTGCCATGGGTGCAGGCTTTGACTCAACGGCTTCCGCATGTATAGCCCATTCTTCCTTTACCAGTTTCAGTAATTCACCTACCCGTTGTGAGCTGTAATCCTGCACAACCGCTTCGCGGTCTGTTTCAATGACTCCTACAAGATTGGTACCATTGGGCAGGGCCAGCGCGGTTTCGGACAGGGGAACAAATGGAACACCCGAAGTGATTAATGAAGCCTGCAACAATTTAGATTTACCCGGACGTATTCGAAGAAACAGATCTGGCTGCACCAGGTGCGAAGCGCTGAACAAATCAGGATCTATTTCTTTGGAAAGTGCTTCGTGGAACGGAAATATATTTTTAGCACTAAATCCTGGATATAGGGTAGCGGCATAGTCCAGCCTTTGCTGCAACAAAGAAGGCCAATGCCCCAACCAGCTTTCGCTGTAGAGCGCTGCCCATTCGGAAGAGGCATCATTGCAACAATAAACAGCCAGGCGGATGGCATCTTCTGCAGGAAGCGTTCTTGCAGCATGCCCCAGCCTGAAATAACAATAGCAAAGCCGGGCAATATGCTTCCGGTCTTTGGAACCAAACTTTTTATGCTGTGCAAAATATTGCTTCAGGAAAGCAGCCAGCGGAACAGATCCGTCGTAAGCCTGCAAAAGCGCAACCGCCGATTTTACGTATTGATGTGCGTACCTCATTCTCCGATAAAATTAAAGCTCACCGGTGAGTGAGCTTTAAATATTTTAGAATAACCTGTATTGAATTATAATTCCAGCAATGCTTTCACCGGGTCCTTGCCCATCAGCAGCAGTTCAGGACTTTCCAGTAATTCTTTCACCCTTACCAGGAAGCTCACACTTTCTCTTCCGTCGATAATGCGGTGATCATAGCTCAAGGCAATGTACATCATGGGGCGGATCACCACCTGACCGTTCACAGCCATCGGACGTTCCTGAATCTTGTGCATACCCAAAATGGCGCTCTGCGGAATATTGATGATTGGTGTACTCATCAGGCTTCCAAACACCCCCCCATTGGTAATGGTGAAGGTTCCGCCCTGCAGTTCTTCTGCGGTCAGTTTGCTGTCTCTTGCTTTTCCGGCAAGTACCAGTACGGCTTTCTCAATATCCGCCATACTCAGGCTTTCCACGTTGCGGATTACCGGTACGGTAAGTCCTCTTGGGGTACTAACGGCAATGCTGATATCTGCATAGTCGTGATAAATAATCTGGTCTCCGTCTATATAGGCATTTACAGAAGGCCATTCACCCAGTGCAATGGCACAGGCTTTGGCAAAGAAACTCATGAAACCCAGGTTTACACCATGGCTTTCCTTGAATTTATCCTTGAATGTTTTACGAACCTCCATGATGCGGGTCATGTCCACTTCATTGAATGTAGTGAGCATGGCTGTAGTGTTCTTGGATTCCACCAGTCTTCTGCTGATGGTTTTGCGCAATGCGCTCATTTTTTCCTGGCGAACATTTCTGCTGAAAAGCGTGCCACCTTCCACAAATGCTTTTTTACCCGGATTGGAAATAGCTTCCAGCACATCCTGCTTCATGATTTTTCCACCCACACCGGAAGGTGTAATGGATTTGGTATCTACTTTCTTATCTGCAATGATGGCGGAAGCAACCGGAGTAGCTTTTACCTCGTTGGGAACAGCCGTTACCGGCGCTTCATTCGCAACAGGTTTGGCCGCTTCGGCCTTGGGAGCAGCAGGTGCGGCAGCACCTTCGGGCTTAGCAGCGCTTTCATCAATCTTAGCCAGCACATCTCCGATATGCAGTGTATCTCCTTCCTTACCAACAGTGGTCAGGATACCGGCTTTTTCGGCATTCACTTCAAAAGTGGCTTTTTCGCTTTCCAGCTCGGCAATCACTTCGTCGCGTTCAACCCACTCGCCGTCTTTCTTAGTCCATTTCAACAGCGTTACTTCGCTGATAGACTCTCCTACTGTTGGTACTTTTATCTCGATCATAATTTTTTATTTCCGGGTAAACATTAAATCGTAAATGCGGTTTCAATAATTTCTGCCTGTTCTTTTGCATGTATTTTAGCATAACCTGTAGCCGTTGCTGCGCTGGCATTTCTGCTGATGATGCCAAAGTTGATGCTCTTCAGGTTCATTTGCAGGAAGCCTGCGGCACCCATGTTCATCGGTTCTTCCTGTACCCAGAACCAGGTAGCTTTGCTGTATTTTTTATGTAGGGCATCCAGTTGCTGGAATGGCAGTGGATAGATCTGTTCCAGGCGAATGATGGCAACATCTTTTCTGTTTTCCTTTGCCTGTTTATCTGCCAGTTCATAATACAGTTTACCGCTGCAGAACAGTACTTTCTTTACATCGGATGGATTGGTTACAAATACATCGTCGATCACTTCTTTAAATCCGCCGGTAAGGAAATCGGCCACAGGACTGTAAGTACCCGGGTTTCTCAGATTGGCCTTTGGTGAGAAGTTGATCAATGGCTTGCGGAAATGCCATGCAAGCTGTCTTCTGAACATATGGAAGAGGTTGGCCGCCGTAGTTACATTGGTGATCACCATATTCAGTTCCGCGCACATTTGCAGGAAACGCTCCATTCTGGCACTGCTGTGCTCAGGGCCCTGTCCTTCATATCCATGTGGCAGCAACATGATGAGTCCATTCTGTCTCTGCCATTTTTGTTCTCCGGCTGCAATAAACTGATCGATCATGGTTTGGGCGCCATTGCAGAAATCACCAAACTGTGCTTCCCACAAAACCAGGGCCTGCGGATTGGCCATGGCATACCCATATTCAAAGCCCAGTACTCCGTACTCGCTCAGGAGTGAATTATAAATCCTGAATTTTTCCTGTGATTCCTGGAAATGATTCAGGCGGTTGTATCCTTTATTGGTTACTTCATCGCGCAGAATCGCATGCCGGTGACTAAAGGTCCCGCGCTGTACATCCTGTCCGCTCATCCGAACAATATTTCCATTGATCAGCAGCGAGCCATAGGCCATCAGTTCTGCCGTAGCCCAGTCTACCTTTCCTTCTGTTTCGAGCAGTTTAATTTTATCCTGTAATAATTTTTCAATCTTTTTCAATGGCTTAAATCCTTCCGGCCATTTCATCAACCCGTTGAACAGCAGATGAAAAGTTGCTTCATCAATGGCTGTATCGGGTGAATGCTCAAAATCTGCAGCCGTCGCTTTTACCATGCTCTTCCATACCAGTTCGGGTGGCTGGTACTTATATGGCAGCGGGTTCTGCTTGATTTCATCCAAACGTTCCTGCAGATCGGCCCAGAACTTCCGTTCCATTTCTTTAGCAAGCTCCTGTGCTTCGGGTTTGCCGTTTTCCATCAGGTATTTGGTATAGATTTCTCTTGGATTCTGGTGCTTGTCGATCAGCGCATACAACTGCGGCTGGGTATATTTGGGATCATCTCCTTCGTTGTGTCCGTGTTTGCGATAGCAAACCATGTCGATGAAAATATCACTATTGAATTCCTGACGGTAACGGGTGGCAATTTCTGCGCACTTCACCACGGCTTCTGCGTCGTCGCCATTTACATGCAATACCGGCGCCTGAATCATGGCTGCTACAGAAGTTGAATACACCGCACTTCTCGCATCATCAAAATCGGTGGTAAATCCGATCTGGTTGTTGATCACGAAATGGATGGTTCCACCTGTGTAATAACCGCGAAGGTTAGACATCTGCAATACTTCATACACAATGCCCTGACCGGCTACCGAAGCGTCTCCGTGGATCAGGATCGGCAGGATCTTATCGAACTCACTGTGCTGCATTACGTCTGCCTTGGCTCTGGCAAAACCCAACACCACCGGATCTACCGCTTCCAGGTGCGATGGATTGGGCATCAGTTTCAGGTAAATGTCTTTGCCGGATTCGGTAAGCACTTCACTACCAAAACCCATATGGTATTTTACGTCGCCGCTGCCCATGGTCTGGTCGATGGCCGCAGTTCCCTCAAACTCACTAAAAATCTGCTCATAGGTTTTACCCATAATATTGGCCAGCACATTCAAACGTCCTCTGTGCGCCATACCAATCACCACTTCTTCCACTCCATTGTCGCCAGCCACATTAATCATGGCATCAAGTGCTGCAATGGTGGTTTCGCCTCCTTCCAGGGAAAACCGCTTCTGGCCCACATATTTGGTGTGCAGGAATTTTTCGAAAATTACCCCCTGGTTCAGTTTCTCCAGTATCCTTCTTCTTTTTTCAATGGACAACTGCGAGGAAAAGTTCTGTTCCATTTCGCGGGTGAGCCAGTCTATTTTTTTCTGGTCTCCGATGTATTTGAACTCAACACCTACATTTTTGGCATAGGCATTTTGCAGATGGGTCAGGATATGCTGCAAAGTGGTAGCACCCAATCCTACCAGGTTTCCTGCCTGGAAAACCGTATTCAGGTCGGCATCCGACAGGCCAAAAAAGGCCAGATCGAGGTTGGCTCCCCGGTCTTTTCTGCTCCGGATGGGGTTGGTGGTGGCAATCAGGTGGGCCTTATTCCTGTATCCCAGGATGAGGCGGTACACTTTGATTTCGTTCATCCAGTCGATTCCGCTGGCGGAAACCGGCGCTGCTCCGGTACTTCCGGCAGCATGGTTGGATACTGCAAAGTCGAATCCCTCAAAAAACTTCTTTAAATCGGGGTCTACACTGTCGGGATTCTTTAAAAAATCCTGGTAAAGGGATTCAATAAATGCCGGATGAGAATTGGTGATATATGAAAAATCCTTCATTGGTCTCTTTTAATGGAACTTAGTATCTAAAATGGAGGGCAAATATCGTTGTTTGAACGCAGAAACCACAGTAAAAGATTGTCAAAAAGCGGTAAATTTGTAACAATACATTCCTGCTCCCGACCCTGAAAAACAGCTTTTTTTGTTTTTTTTCAGATTTAATTTCCAAGTTTGCGCTCCAGTCCTTACCTTTGCCGTCCTGAAAAAATTAGAAAATGGCAAATCATTCAGCTACAAAGAAAGACGTAAGACAAGCCTCTAAGCGCCGCGATAGAAACCGTTACTATGGTAAAACCACCCGTAATGCCATCCGTGACCTGAAATCCAGCACAGATCAAAAAGCGTATACAGAGCAATTACCAGACGTTGTTTCTATGATCGATAAGTTGGCTAAGCGTGGAATCATCCACAAAAACAAAGCTGCCAACCTGAAGAGCAAGTTAGCAAAGAAGACTGTAGCAGTAGCTTAATCAGCTGTTATACCTCAACATATTCAAGCCGGTAATTTTTACCGGCTTTTTTTATTGCCCCTGGTAATGCCCTTTTATGATTCCTGAAAGTTCCGGAGGATAATACTGAACACATTCCGGTCCTCACCCACCGGCCGGTAAGACACCCTGCCCTTGTGCAGGGAAACGATCCGGTCTACAATGGAAAGCCCAAGTCCAAAACCCTTCTTGTTGGCTGCATTTTCGCCCCGGAAGAAAGGAATCATGATTTTCTCCAACTCCGACGGTGTTAACTGCGGCCCCCTGTTTTCGATACTGATTTCCACTTCATGGACCCGGGTAATCAGGAGCATATTCACCTGCTGATCTACCGAGTATTTAAATGCATTCTTGATCAGGTTCATCAGCGCAGAGCGAAGCAGGGTGTCATTGCCCCTTACCGTAAGCGATGCGTCGCTGGCGGGAGGTTGTTCAAATGCAAAGCTGATGCGGATTCCGGGGTACATCCGCTTAGACATGGCGATGGTTTCGTACAACAGTTCATCGATGCGGATCTGCGGCCAGTCTGCCATGTATTCCAGAGACTCATATTGTGAAATGGCCAGCAGGGAATTGGTTAGCTGCACCATGTGCTGTTGTTCCTCCTTAAGCGATTCCAGAATGAGTTTGTATTCTTCTTCGGTACAGCTTCTGTTCAATGCGGCTTCTGTTTGTGAAAGCATCACCGACAATGGGGTGCGCAATTCGTGAGACGCGTGCTGTACAAAACTTTTTTGTGATTCAAAGGCTTTTCGCAGACGTTCCAGCATGGCATTGAAGTTCCTCGCGATGGCGTTGATTTCGTCGTTGGCCGGCTTAACTTCGATTCGGTCGGAAAGGTTTTGTTCGTTGGTCCGCTGCATCTGCAAACTCAGGCGGAGAATGGGTTTGATGGCCTGCTGCACAAAGAGAAACGACATCACTGCCGTTAACAGGAGTCCGCCAAAGAAAACAACCAATAGGATAAGTTGCAAGGTCCGCTGTTTACCCAGACCGCTCCGGTCATAGCCGGAAGCATGCACGAACAGCTTGGTATCGGGCTTGTAAAGAATTACATGCTGTACCTGCTGATCGTCGGTAAATTCATACTCATTTTTCTTAAGGATCTGTTCCCTCGGAATTTCCACATTGTTCTGTGCAGTATCGGGCATTTTAAACAGGGTATTGCCCAATGAATCCTCGATAAACAATTCCTCGTTGTAGAGGGCCTTGTCGTGTACATCTTTAACCAGATCAACGGTCACTTCCCGGTCGGGTTTTCTGATTTCATTGAAAATCCGGTGTACTTCATTGGCCTCAAAATTCACCCTGTTGTAATAATCTTCTGAACGGTAACTCGAATACAATAAGTAAATGGCCGTAGCAGAAGTCAGCAGAATGATGGCAACAAAGGAAGTAAAAAGCAGTGCGAACCGGAGTTTGATATTCATACCTGCTATTTAATATAGTACCCGAATCCCGGCTTGGTATAGATCAGTTTCCGTTCGTAAGGCTTATCGATCTTATTGCGCAGAAAACTGATGTACACTTCAATGGTATTGGTTCCGGTATCAAAGCTCAGGTCCCATACTTTTTCCAGTATCTCCTGCTTAGAAATCACCCGCTCCTTGTTCCTGGCCAGCAGCACCAGCAGCGTGAATTCCTTTGCAGTCAGGTTGATGATATTACCTCCCCTTTCCACAGACTTGTTCCTAAAATCGATCACGAGGTCTTCCACTACAATCCGGTCTGCTTCGTCCATCGGCTCAGATCGCTTCAGCAACGCTTTTACGCGCACGAAGAGTTCATCAAAATGAAAAGGCTTCACGAGGTAATCATCTGCCCCGATATTGAAGGCTTCAATTTTATCCTGAATCTCGCCCACCGCAGTGAGCATGATGATGGGCACTTTTTTATTCACTTCACGGAACTCTTTGCAAAGTACCAGGCCGCTTTTGGCAGGGATATTGATATCCAGAATCACCAAAGCATATTCGGCTTGTGCAAAAAGCCTGGAGGCTTCATTTCCGTCAGAAGCAATATCGATCCGGTAACCGGCACGGGACAATTCATCTTTAATGATCTGAGCCAGTTTAACCTCATCCTCCACCAACAGTATCCTGTATTTTTTTTCCATCTTGCTGTACAACTAATTTATTCCATTTTTTTGATGGAGCCTACACCTGCAATTTTTTGTTTAACAGTTGCAGCACCTTTATAATATACTGTACCGCTC
The DNA here is from genome assembly GCA_016786865.1 of Sediminibacterium sp. Classification (GTDB taxonomy): domain Bacteria; phylum Bacteroidota; class Bacteroidia; order Chitinophagales; family Chitinophagaceae; genus Sediminibacterium. The sequence goes on from JAEUVE010000019.1 coordinate 129,709, forward strand.
CCTGCAACGTTTACGTCGAGAGATACATCGGCAAATACTTTTACGGTTCCGATACCCGCCACTTTTACTTTCGCATTCTCCGATTTCAGGTTCAGCGCATCGCAATCGCCCGAACCGGCAATTTCATAACGGGCATTCCGGGTTTCACCTGCCAGCGTGAGCGACCCCACCCCGGCTATATCCACATCCACTTCCGGCGCATTCACTTCAAAATTCATATCTCCGCTTCCGGCAATATCAATAGAAAGTTTCTCGCTTCCGGTGAACTTGCCCTTTCCAGTTACAGAACCCGCTCCGGCCAGCTTAATACCAGACAGGCGTGGCGTGGTTATGTATACTTTAATAGGATGATCACTTTTCAGGTTATAATTGTTCTTTTCTTTCAGCACCAGTTGATCCGGCCCCTCACTTAAAATAATATAATCCATCAGATTTTCATCCGCTTCAATGGTGATTTTGGTTTCATTACCCTGTGTAATGAACACATCGTAGCTGCCGGCCAGCTTGATGTTTTCTGCCCTGCTTACCTTTCTGCTCTCGGTAATGATATTACCGTTTCCCTCAATGGTTTTATGCCTCCATTTACAGGAAACCAGTACCAGGGGAAATATGAGGAGCAGAAAAAGCTGTTTCATTTTGTTTGATTTATAGCTGTAATATAACAAAATATCCAAACACAGAACCGCTCCGGGGTTTCGGCACTGCCAAAATTGATTTAACTTCGCCCCCATGACAGAGAAAATATTGATCCTCGATTTCGGTAGTCAATTCACACAGTTGATCGCAAGAGCAGTACGTGAAGCGAATATATATTGTGAAATTATCCCCTTTCACAAAAAATTTGAAATAGACCCCACACTGAAGGGCATCATCCTGAGTGGTTCTCCCTTTAGTGTGAACGAGGAAAAAGCGCCAATGGTAGATGTACAGGGCTTTGTAAAGCAACTGCCTGTACTGGGCATTTGTTACGGCGCCCAGATGACGGCGAAAGCTTTTGGCGGACGGGTAGACAAATCCAATACCCGGGAATACGGCCGGGCAACCATGGAAATCACCCAACCCGACCGGATTTTCAACAATGTTTCTCCCAAATCGCAGGTGTGGATGAGCCACAGTGATTCCATCAAAGAATTGCCCGAGGTATTTTCCGTACTGGCGGTTACCGAAACCAACCCGATTGCGGCATTCAAGAAAGATACCACCGATACCCATCCCCTCTACTGTTTTCAGTTCCATCCGGAAGTATACCATTCCACAGAGGGCAAACAACTGATTCGAAACTTTCTGGTAGATATCTGCGGATGTTCCCAGAACTGGACCCCCAATTCCTTTGTAGACGAAACCGTAGCCCGCCTGAAAGCCGAGATCGGCGACAAACAGGTGATCATGGCACTGAGCGGAGGAGTAGACAGCACGGTTGCAGCCACTTTAATTTCCCGCGCCATCGGAAATCGCTTACATGGCATATTTGTTGATAATGGAGTATTAAGGAAGGATGAATTCCAGCAGGTGCTGGATACCTATAAAACCATTGGTTTAAATGTGAAAGGCGTGGATGCCAAACAACTGTTCTATGATGCACTCAAAGGACAGGTTGATCCGGAAGCCAAACGCAAAGCCATTGGAAAGCTGTTCATAGACGTATTTCAGGATGAAGCCCAACAGCTGGAAAATATTTCTTTCCTGGGACAGGGCACCATTTATCCGGATGTGATTGAAAGTGTAAGCGTACACGGTCCTTCACAAACCATTAAATCGCACCACAACGTAGGTGGATTGCCCGACACCATGCACCTTTCGCTGGTAGAGCCTTTGCGCTACCTGTTCAAGGATGAGGTAAGAAAAGTAGGGCTGGCCCTGGGCATTCCTGCCGACATGATCAACAGGCATCCGTTCCCCGGACCGGGATTGGCCATCCGTATATTGGGCGAAGTGAACGCAGAACGGGTAGACCTGCTGCAACGCGCAGACGCCATCTTTATCAATGGCCTCAAAGCAGCCGGACTTTATACCAAGGTATGGCAGGCCGGAACCATTCTCCTCCCGGTAAAAAGTGTTGGCGTAATGGGCGATGAAAGAACCTATGAATTTACGGTAGCACTGAGGGCCGTAACTTCTGTGGATGGAATGACTGCAGACTGGGCACATTTACCATATGAGTTCCTGGCAGATATTTCCAATGAAATCATTAATAATGTAAGAGGAATTAACAGGGTTGTGTATGATATCAGCAGTAAACCGCCCGCTACCATTGAGTGGGAATAAAATCAACCGAATGAGCCATTTTAAAAATTTCTGTACCACCGCGATTGCCTTGTTGTTGTTTGTGGCAGGTATGGCTCAGACCGGCACCCCGCTGAAAGTAGCTGTTTTTGCACCGGTATACCTCGATTCTGCCTTCGACGCACAGGAATACAAGCACGGCAACAACGCACTTCCGCGCATCATTCTTCCGGGACTGGAGTTCTACAACGGCATCATGCTGGCAGTGGATTCTCTGAATGCGGAACGCCAGAACCTGGAAGTGTATTTCTATGATACCAAGAGTATTCAGGAGCCGCTGGAGAAAGTGCTGAAGAACGAATTGATGAAACAGGTTTCCCTGATCATTGCCTCCTTCAATAACAGGGCAGAAATTAAACCCCTGGCCAGTTTTGCACAGCAGCAACGGATTCCGCTGATTTCCATGACCTATCCCAACGACGGCGGGCTAACCGCCAATCCGTATTTTGCGTTAGTTAACCCAACGCTTGGCACACATATTGAAGCCCTGTATAAATTCATGCACAAAACCTATCCAACAGAAACCATCACCCTTTTCAAAAGAAAAGGCGGTGCAGAGGATATGATTGCAGGGATGCTTGCAGATATGAACAAGAAAACACCCGGCCTGCCACTGAAAATTAAATCGGTGGAACTGACGGATAGTTTCTCCACCGATCAGGTGCTGTTGCAACTGGACAGTACCAGACAGAACATTGTTTTCTGCAGCAGCCTCAATGAAAATTTTGGCACCAATCTGGTGAAAGCCATTGCCAGTTCCAAAAGCTATAAGACAATAACCATTGGCATGCCTACCTGGGATGCCATCCGCGATTTAGGCAAGGATGCCGAAATCATTTATACAACCCCCTACAATTATAGCAGAACCGATAAACTGGGACAGTACATCAATACCACTTACCGAAGTAAATATATCGGAAGGCCCAGCGACATGGTGTACAAGGGATTTGAAGCCTTGTATCATTTTGGACGACTCCTGATCAAACACCAGAACAATCTGATCGATCGGCTTTCGGACCAGGACTTTAAATTGTTTAACGAGTACGACTTTCAGCCGGTGAAGCTTCGAAAAGACAGTTTTGTGGCCGATTACCTCGAGAACAAAAAAGTTTATTTTGTCCGCAAACTGGATGGGCAGATCAAGTCTGTTCAATAAATCCGCCTAACTTTCCTTCAAATTCTTACAACTGAAAAACCGTACCAAAGGATATCAGCTGATGGAGGCATGGTTGAAAGCGCAATCTTTCAGCCCCTTCCCTTTTCAGGAAGCAACCTGGCAACATATCCTGAACGGAGAAAGCGGACTGGTGAATGCTCCCACAGGATGCGGAAAAACCTATTCTGTTTTCTTAGGAGCCCTGATGCAATTCATCAACAACCACCCCAACAATTATCAACAGCAAAAAAACAATGGCCTGCAATTGTTGTGGATCACCCCGCTTAGGGCACTGGCCAAGGATATTGGCAGGGCCATGGAAGAAGTGATTGAATCGCTTGGAATGCAATGGAAGGTAGCCATTCGCAACGGAGACACACCAACAGCAGAGCGGGCGAAACAAAAAAAAAATATGCCCGAAGTACTCATCATTACTCCGGAAAGCCTGCACCTGATCCTTACGCAAAAAAACTACCCCGAACTTTTTAAAACACTCCGCATCATTGCTGTAGATGAATGGCACGAATTAATGGGCAGCAAGCGAGGGGTACAGACCGAACTGGCCATCAGCAGAATCGTTGCGTTGCGCAGCGCTGCTGCGAATGAAACGGGAACCATTAAGCCATCCGGCAAAGTTCAGGTTTGGGGCATCAGCGCCACCATTGGCAACCTAACAGAAGCCAAAGATGTGTTGCTGAGTTCGCTCAACCAAAGCGGTGCAATTGTAAGGGCTGAGATTCATAAGCCTATCGAAGTACACACCATTATTCCGGATGAAACAGAACGTTATCCCTGGGCCGGGCACCTGGGTATTAAACTGGCGGCCAAACTGATACCCATTATAGAACAAAGCAAAACATGCCTGATCTTCATCAATACCCGGGGAATGAGCGAGACCTGGTACCAGACCCTGCTCCAGATTGCACCTCAGCTGGCAGGCGCCATTGCATTGCATCATGGAAGCATTGAACAGGAGCTGCGCTTGTGGGTAGAGGAAGCCCTGCATACAGAAAAACTCAAGGCCGTGGTTTGTACGGCCAGCCTGGATCTTGGCGTGGATTTCCGACCGGTGGATACAGTAATACAGGTAGGTTCACCCAAGGGTGTTGCCCGTTTTCTGCAAAGAGCGGGAAGAAGCGGGCACCGGCCGGGCGAAGTGAGTAAAATATATTTTCTGCCCACGCATAGCCTGGAGCTGGTGGAAGCAGCAGCGCTGAAAACAGCTATTGCAGCAGAAGCCATCGAAAGCAAAGAGCCCATGTTGCTTTGCTACGATGTATTGCTGCAATACCTCTGTACCCTGGCTATCGGAGAAGGTTTCCGTGCAGAAGAAATCTATGCAGAAATCAAATCTACCTGGTGTTATGCCGATCTTCAGGAAAATGAATGGCAGGAACTCTTGCACCACTTAACACATGGAGGCAATGCATTGCAGCAATACGATGAATACCATAAAGTGATACAGGAGGATGGTGTTTACCACATGCGGCACAAAGGAATGGCCATGCGGCACCGGATGCACATAGGCACGATTGTAAGCGATGCCATGCTGAAGGTTAAATTCATGAGTGGTGGTTATGTTGGTGTAATAGAAGAATGGTTTATCAGCCGACTTGAGCCCGGAGAAGTGTTTACCCTGGCCGGAAGAAACCTGGAACTGGTGATGATCAAAGACATGACTGTATTGGTAAGAAAATCCGCGGCAAAAAAATCGATCGTTCCCTCCTGGATGGGTGGCAGGATGAGTTTAACTGCCAATCTGGGTCATATCCTGCGCCAGACTTTTTCTCAGGCGCTTACACCCGATGCAGGCATTGAACTGCAAAGCCTGGAGGGATTGTTCGAATTGCAAAGAGAACTTTCACATATACCCCGCGAAAACGAGTTGCTGATAGAACAGATCGAAGACAAAGACGGATTTCATTTGCTGGTATACCCGTTTGAGGGCCGTCAGGTACACGAGGCCATGAGCGCCATACTGGCTTACCGGATCGGGCAGATCATGCCCATCAGTTTTTCCATTTCGATGAATGATTACGGATTTGAATTGCTGAGCGATCAACCCATACCCGTAGACGACAGCAATGCAGCTGCATTGTTTAGTTCGGAAAACCTGCTGGCAGATATACAGAAGAGCATCAACAGCACGGAAATGGCCAAGAGAAAGTTCAGGGATATTGCCGTAATTGGCGGTCTGATTTTTCAGGGATTTCCCGGGCAGCACCAGAAAGCACGGCATCTGCAATCTTCTGCTTCGCTGTTGTTTAAAGTATTTGAAGAGTATGATCCGGGGAATATTTTACTCCGCCAGGCATACAACGAAGTACTGGTACAACAGATGGATGAAGTGCGGTTGCGACAGGCGCTGCAGCGAATTTCACACAGCAGAATTCTGCTCAGCTTTCCCTCAAAACTAACACCGCTTTCATTCCCGATTATTGTAGACGGACTGAACCGGAACAACCTCTCAACAGAAAGACTGGAAGACCGCATCAAAAAAATGCAGGAACAGCTGAACGCCCAATAATCATTGTCTGGCTTATCTTTGCACACCATGTTGGCACCCCTGTTACACCGCATTCACCAAGATCATTTCTGGCTCAGTCCGGAGCGCTGTATTTTTTGGGAGGAAGCACAAACACTGATTTTATCCGACACCCATTTTGGCAAAACCGGGCATTTTCGCAAAAACGGCATTGCCGTTCCCCAGCAGGTATTTAAGGAAGACCTGCAACGACTCCTGCACCAGGTGATGCATTTTAAACCAGAACAGTTGATTGTAGTAGGGGATCTGTTTCACAGCACAGAGAACAAAGAGCTGGAACTGTTTCTAAAGTGGAGAAAAGATGTTGGCCAAACCCGAATGATCCTGGTAAAAGGCAATCACGATATCCTCCACGAGAATTGGTATGCCAATGCAGATATAGAAGTAAGAGAAGGCATTTATACACTGGGCGCATTCGATTTTGTGCACGATCCTGCAGCTTATGAAGGCTCCGGAACGGGGCGGTACTTTTTTTCCGGACACATCCATCCCGGTGTATCCCTGAAAGGAACAGCTAAACAAAGTTTACAGTTTCCCTGTTTTTTCTTTGGCAAAGAGGCATGCATACTGCCTGCATTCAGCCGGTTCAGTGGATTAAAAATGATGCGCAGCAAGAAAACAGATTCCGTTTATGCCATAGCGGAAGGCCGCTTATTGAAATTATAAAGCCCCTATGTTGAAGATAGCTTTTGATCCCATTTATGCGCACCCGCTTCCGGAAGGACACCGTTTTCCCATGCTGAAATACGAATTAATTCCGGAACAGTTGATGTATGAGGGAACCATTACCGAAAGCAATCTGTTCAGGCCGGAAGCCTGCAAAGCAGCCGATATTTTGCTGACGCACGATCCGGACTATTTTCAAAAACTGGTCACACAAACCTTATCTGCATCCGAACAAAGAAAAATCGGGTTTCCGCAGTCCCCCGAACTAACACACAGGGAACTGGTGATAGCACAGGGCACGATCGACTGCTGCTATTATGCCCTGGAGCATGGAGTAGCCATGAACGTTGCAGGAGGCACACACCATGCATTTGCAGACAGGGGGGAAGGATTTTGTTTACTGAATGATATGGCCGTTGCTGCCAACTTCCTCCTGCACCAAAAAGACGCGCGTAAAATTTTAATTATCGACCTGGATGTGCATCAGGGAAACGGCACTGCCAAATTGATGGAAAAAGAAGAAAGGGTATTCACGTTCAGCATGCACGGAGAACACAACTACCCATTTCACAAAGAAAAATCAGATTTGGATATTGGCCTGAAAGACGGCACAAATGGACGCACTTACCTAAATACACTCCGGAATGTTTTACCACAACTCATCAGAGAAGTAAAACCCGACTTTGCTTTTTTCTTATCCGGAGTAGACATCCTCTCCACCGATAAATTTGGCAAGTTCAACATCTCTCTGGATGAATGCAAACAACGCGATGAAATCGTCTTCGGCCTGTTGCAGGAGGCCGGCATACCCGTTACTGTTGCAATGGGTGGTGGTTATTCCCCCGACATCAGGGTAATTGTAGAAGCCCACTGCAATACGTTCCGTCTGGCCAATGACCTTGCTTCTTAAGCTATTCTAGTTCATTTTTTTCTTCAGGCTGCTAACCTGCTCCTGCAGGTTATTCACCATGCCTGCAAGCTGATTCACATCCCAGCGAGGTGCCGCATTTGCTTTCTGCAGAATGTATACGGCTTTCCATATTTCCAATACATCTTCTGCACTAACATGATAGGGCTCGTAAATCGGATTATCGCTGATCAGGGTAATCTTATTCTTAAGGCGGTTGTTTTTCATCACCCGCTTATAAGCAACCCCTTCGGTACGGGACAATACCACATAAGTATTGCTGCTCTTTAATTCGTCCAGTCCTTCTACCTTCTCTCCTACAATAACACTTCCGCTGGGCGTAGGCAGCATACTGTCTCCCACAATTTCAAATGCACGGTACTGACCGGGGGCCAGCATGGGCAGGGTAAATGTATTCAGTTCGTCTATAAACTCCGGATCAGCGTAACCTGTCAGGTAACCGGCAGCAGCTTTCACCGGTACAAACCTCACTTCGGCGGATTCGGCCACCATCTTCATCTGGCGGCGCTTGTCGAGGTAGGAACCTCCTCCCCTCGCTTCACTCAGGTCGTTGAAGAGCAGTTCTTCCAGGCTCAGTTTAAAGATGGCACAAACCTGCTCGAGCACTTCCAGCTTGGGTTCCGCTCTTTCTTCTTCGTAGGCCCCCACCAGGGATCTTTTGATTTTTAACTTGTTGGCAAACTCTTCCTGGGTCCAGCCACGCAGCTTGCGCAGGTAACGTAAATTTTTTCCAGCGTTTGACATAACTAATGTATTTAGCTGCAAAATACTAATTTTTTTAGTTTTTCAAAATTTATTTTTATTCCCTGCATTGCAGTACTTTTCCACCTGTAACCATACCGTAAATCAACTTCATGAAAAAACTCTTCTCCCTGCTGTTGTTAGCAGGTACCATGAACCTTACTGCACAAACCAATGGCAGCTATCCCGAATCGCTCTTACTGGTTCCCGAAAAATCCAACTTCGAAAAAACAAGCAGCTACGCAGATATGATGCAGTTCCTCAACAGCATCAAAACCATGAGCCCCAACGTATACCTGGGTAGTATTGGTACCAGCACGCTGGGAAAAGACATTCCAATGGCAGTACTGGCGCAACCCGCTGTTAGCAGCCCCGAACAGGCAAAGGCTTCCGGCAAACCCGTGGTATATATTCAGGGAAATATTCACGGTGGTGAAGTGGAAGGCAAAGAAGTGTGCATGATGCTGATGCGTGATATTTTACTCGGAAGCAAAAAAGAACTGCTCAACAACCAGATCATTGTATTCGTTCCCATGTACAATACAGACGGAAACGATAAAATGGCCAAGGGCCTCCGACCCAGTCAGGAAAACAGCCCGCTGGAAACAGGTACCCGCGAAAACGGACAGGGGCTGGACCTGAATCGGGATGGTATTAAAATGGAAGCACCCGAAACTAAAGCAATGGTGCAAAACATCCTAAATGCATGGGACCCGCAGATGGTGGTAGACCTGCACACCACTAATGGTACCTGGCATGGCTATTCACTTACCTGGGCGCCCGGATACCGCTATGCAGGACAGGCCGGACCATACGAGTATACATACAATAAAATGCTCCCATACATCACCCAACAGGTAAAAGAAAAGAACGATCTCTTTTTTGGACCATTTGGTGATTTCAATGTGAGAGAAGGATGGCCATTGAAGTTTTTCTATACCTACAACCATCATCCCCGTTACATTATCAACCAGATCGGACTCAGGAACCGAATGTCTATTTTAAGTGAAGCATTTGCGCATGAGCGTTTTTACCAGCGCATCAACAGCACTTATCATTTTGTATACGAGATCCTGGACTACTGTAATAAAAATGCATCGGAGATCCTGCGCATCAACCGTGAGGCCGAAGCTAATGCCATTCAAAACGTACTGGACAATGCCGGTAAAATACAGAAAGGAGTGCGCTACAAAATGGTGCCCCAGGCCAAACCGCTGAATCATTTCAGAACCTACGATTACATCAGCTATACCAAACCGGATGGAAGTACCACCTACACCAAAACCGGCAAGATTGTGCATTACGACAACGTAAATTATTATGCCGATTTTAAAGATACCGTACAGGCAACGCTGCCGAGGGGTTATATTATTCCTGCCGCGTTTGCTCATATTGCCGCTCACCTGAAACAACAGGGGGCCGTAGTGGTACAGGCAGATAAAAAACAGGTATACAGCGGAGAGGTATTCCTAATAGAAAAGTTTAGTAAATCTCCCCGCAAATTTGAAGGGCACCAGATGGCTTCTGCCGAAGGAAGGTACCAGCAAAAAGAATTTGCCGTACAAAAAGGAGACTTCATCATCGACCTGGCCCAACCATTGGCCAACCTGATTTTTTATACCCTTGAACCTCAATCGGACGATGGCCTCTTAACCTGGAACTTCTTTGATGAATACCTGGAATCAAAAGGAGTAGCCACCTCCCCCGTTGAATTTCCGGTATTCAAATATTTTAGCACAAAAACAACAGGCAAAAAGAAATAACAGGCTTTACTAAACAGTACCTTGCAACCATGGCAACAAAAACAAGCAAAAAAACGAAGCAGGAACCGGTGATCCTCATCACCAACGACGACGGTATAACTGCACCGGGTATCAAAGCACTTACAGAAGCAGTGGCAGGATTGGGAAAAATTGTAGTGGTAGCTCCAGACAAACCCCAAAGTGGTATGGGACATGCCATTACCATCGGGGAACCCTTGCGTTTACACAGAGCAGCACCCATCGTAGATGGTGTTGAATGCTGGAGTTGCAGTGGTACACCGGTAGACTGTGTAAAATTATCTGTAGATAAAGTCTTGCATCGCAAACCGGATATCTGTTTAAGTGGTATCAACCATGGCGCCAACAATTCCATCAATGTAATTTATTCCGGCACCATGTCGGCAGCGCTGGAAGCATCGATTGAAAGCATTCCGAGTATTGGATTCAGCCTCCTGGAGTTCAGCATCGAAGCAGATTTCACAGCAGCGAAAAAATATGTTCGCATGATTGTGGAACAGATATTGAAATCTAAAAAGATCAACAAACACCTCTGCCTGAACGTAAACATCCCTTATGTAAGTGAAAAACTCATTAAGGGCATCAAAGTTTGTCACCAGGCCTATGCTAAATACGAAGAAAAATTCGACGAGCGCAAAGACCCGCACGGCAAAAAGTATTTCTGGCTAACCGGTGAGTTCGTGAATTTCGACAAAAGCAAGGAAAGCGATGTATGGGCTTTGAAGAACAATTATGTGAGTGTAGTACCCGTACAGTTCGACCTGACCAATTATACCCTGAAGAAAGAACTGGAAAAAACCTGGAAATTCTAATGTTGAAAAAAGACGATATCCGGCTCGGACTGATCCTGGGCTTTTTAGCGCCGATTGCAGGAATCTTTGGTTATTATTTCTGGAAGTTCCGCCTGTTCACCCTGAATGAATTCTTTCAGGTACTGAACATGCAAAAATCATTGTTGAGTGGCATCATCAGTGTAGCGTTGGTGGCCAATGCCATTCTGTTCACCATTTATATCAATCAGCATAAAGACAGTACCGCAAAAGGTATATTCATTACGACCTGTCTTTATGCTGTGGTGACCTTATTGTTTAAGTGGTTCCTTTGATGGTTTTGCTTCGGGACTTTCTTTTACAAAGCGATACCCCTGAAATGGAACTATCCGGAACTCCTGCGGCTTTTCATTGTATTCCCTTACTGCAGGGGTGCCGTCTTTGGTTTTAATCAAGATGGCTCCTCCGCTTGCGCGCTCACCATACGACTGAGTGGCCATTTTTCCTTTCAATACAGAAACCGAAGCTATTTTTTCGGGAAGGATATTTAACTCTCCCAGAGATTTATCCTGCACAACGCCATCCAGCACCACAAGCACTTTTTCTTTAAGATTTGCTGCTGTTCCCTGTTCATTGCGAATTTTCACTTTTAGCTCGCCGGAACCGGCATTTTTGGTGGCAATCATAATCACCCCATTTTCTGCTACTTCCTCTTTAAAGAATGCATTGGCTGATCCTCCCTTCATTACATTAATGGTAGCTATATCGGTGGGTGAAATAGCCGACAGTTCGCTTTCGGTGATCTTTTCCCCATTCAGGATAATCACCGGCTTCTTTCCCTTCGGAAAAGAACTCAGCAGATTGCTGCCCTGCTCTTTTTCCTGGAGTTCTAAGCGATTGTCGTCGATCACCACAGTAGCTGTTTTGCCATTCGGCTGAACCAGCTTCACCGGCTTCCCTTTGGGAAGGCGATAAACAGAATCAGGGTTAAGGATAATGGTATCTTTAACCGGTTTTGCTTTGACCTGTTTGGCTTTGACTATTGCGGGCTTCAATGCTGCCGGCACTTCATCGTACACCTGCTCCAGAACAGTCGACATAGAAATTGGCATAGTAGTGCCGAGCTCTTTGTTCCGGAAGGAGAAGCAGATTACCACCACTGCAAGCAGAGGCAGTACCACCAGGCGACGCAGGTAACTGAAGGAAGGATGATGCTGATTGGATATCATTTGAAGTCTTCTTTTAATAGGAGAAAAGAAAAAGGGATTGGTTAGCAAATGCTGTTGTTGCGGATAGCTGGCGGTCAGCAGCATCTGTGCAAGAGATGCCGCATCTCCTTCTCTGACGGCCTTATGATCTGCGATAAATTCATGGATTATTTCCATTTCTTTTTTCATCAGCCAAAAAAATGGATTGAGCCATCCGGCAATCAGCACCAGTTGCATCAGCAGTTTGTCGATGCTGTGTTTCTGCTGAACATGGGTCAGTTCATGCTGCATCATCTGCTTGCCGGCTTCGCTTTTGAGGTCGATGGATTCATGCCAGAAAATATACCGGAAGAAAGAAAATGGGGCACCTGCAGCCCTGGTAAATATCAGATAAACATCTCCAACTGTTTTGCAGGAATGGGTTTGCAACAACCGGTAAATACGATACACAGCACGGATCATACCGGTCAGCAGTACCATCGCTCCCAGCGCATAAACTGCAATCAAAACAATTGGCCAGTTCGAATTGCCAGTACCGCTTTGCAGACCGGATTCAATTTCGGAATTGTTCTGTGCAATCAGGGAAATAAACCGGATCAGTTGCTGGTCGGCCTGAACTACCGGTTCACTCCATTGAATCTTGATCAACGGAACCAGCCAGGACAACAGGGCAACCGCCAGCAAATAAAAGCGGTTGTATTGATGAAAGCGTTTGTTGCGCAACACCAGCCAGTAATAGCCCATCATGATGCCGCTGCACAAGATCACTTGTAAAAAATAATAGACTGTGGTAAGCATATAAGTTATTTTTTAGCTTTTTTAATTTCCTGTAACAACATTTCCAGTTCCTTCACACTGATGTCTTTTTGTTTAACCATAAAGGAAACTGCATCGGCAAATGATCCTTCAAAATAACCATCCACCAGGTTGCGGATCGAATTGGAAGAATATTTGTCTTTGGAAACAAGCGGGTAATACTGGTGTACCCTGCCAATTTGTTTTACGCCTACAAATCCTTTTTCTACCAGTATTTTCACAATGGTAGCAATGGTATTGTTGTGCGGCCTTGGTTCAGGCTGGGCTTCAATAATATCCTTAAGGAAAGCCTGGTCCAGGTTCCAGATACTTTGCATGATCTGCTCTTCTGCCTTGGTTAACTGTTTCATATCATCGGGTTATGGGGTATATATTGACCAGATAAACCTACAACTAATTATTTAGTTATAAAACTATTTTTTTAGTTTTATACTTTTTTTAAGAAACCGGGGCCGCATGGAACTGCCGCTCAATCTCCTGAACATTCGTAATTTGCGGGTATATGAAGTATTATATCATTGCAGGAGAAGCCAGCGGAGACCTTCATGGAAGCAACCTGATAAAACAGTTGCAGCAAAAAGATGGAGTGGCCAGGATCCGCTGCTGGGGCGGCGACCTGATGCAACAGGCTGGTGGAGAGCTGGTAAAACATTACCGCGATCTGGCATTCATGGGATTTGCGGAAGTGGTCAAAAACCTGCCGACCATCCTGGGGAACCTGAAATGGTGCAAGCAGGATATTCTTCAGTTCCGGCCCGATGCCCTGATCCTGATCGACTATCCCGGTTTTAACCTCCGGATTGCCGAATGGGCCAAACAGCAGGGCCTTACAGTGATCTATTATATTTCTCCGCAGGTATGGGCCTGGAAAGCCAACCGGGTAAAGAAAATGAAGACCTGCATCGACCTCATGCTTTGTATTTTACCTTTTGAGAAAGCTTATTATAAAAATACCTGGAACTGGGATGTGGACTATGTGGGGCATCCCCTGATAGAAGTGATTGACCGGTACAGCCAACAACCCCGGGAGCAGTTGAGCAACCCTTCGGGTAATATAGACCTGAACAACGCCAATATCATTGCACTGCTGCCGGGAAGCCGCAAACAGGAGATTGCCAAAAAGCTGCCCATTATGCTAACCGTGGCCGATCGGTTCCCCGATTATTGTTTTGTAGTAGCCAAAGCGCCCGGGCAGGAAGATGCGTTTTACGCGCCATTCCTGGAAGGGCACCCCAATGTATCCGTTGTAAAAAACAGCACTTATGCATTGCTGCTGAAAGCGAAAGCCGCTCTGGTAACCAGCGGTACAGCCACCCTGGAAACCGCTTTATTTGGAGTGCCGGAAGTGGTTTGTTACAAGGGAAGCGCCATCAGTTATCAGATTGCCAAAAGGCTGATTAAAATCAAATACATATCGCTGGTGAACCTGATCATGGACAAGTTGGTGGTGAAGGAACTGATACAGGAGGAACTGAACACCCAAAACCTCGTAGCCGCATTAAACGAACTGCTGTTCAATGAAAACGCTAAAGCAGCACTTCAACAGGATTACGGGGAGTTGAAGAAAGTACTGACTGCCGGAGGAAACGCATCTGAACAGGCTGCAGAAAAAATCCTGGCCTACCTCAGGCGTTCATTCATTGCCAAACAACAAAGCGGCAGCACTACTTAAACAGTGGAAGAATCAGCTGCTTAAAGATAATGTACAGAAGGGCTGCAAGAAACATGAACAGTGATAAGCGGTTCATCCGGTGCATATACTTCATCCACTGGGTTGGCTTTTCGTTCGGATCCTTTTTTTTGAGGTAGAGGTACTCTCCTATTTGTTTCCAGATACCCATATCGGTTTATTTGCATTAAAGGTAATAAGTGCACTTCAATTGAATCTGCATCAGATCCAGTCTTTCAGTAACTCCGTGATCTGTTGTGTTTCTATAATAAATCCATCGTGCCCGTACGTGGAGTCGATGGCATAGAGTTCTGCATTGGGCATATGATCGGCCATAAACTGCTGTTCATCGAGCGGACAAAGAATATCGCTGTTGATGCCAATGATGAACGTAGGTTGTTGGATGGTCTTCAATACTTCAATCAGGTTACCTCCCCTGCCGCGGCCCAGGTGATGGCTATCCATGGCCTTGGTCAGTAGCCAGTAACTGTAGGCGTTGAATCGATTCACCAGTTTATCGCCCTGGTAGTTCAGGTAAGAAGACGCTTTAAAGTTGTCGATCTTTTCCGGATCAGGATCTGTTTGCTTTTCCTGGAACGTGGTATAGTTGCGATAGGTTAGCATACCAATAGCCCGGGCAGCCTTTAATCCCCTGGCACCCGCTGTTGGGGTATGGTCTTTCCAGCTCTGGTCGGCTTCAATGGCCAGTCTTTGTGCCGTATGCACCGCTACACCCCAGGCGCTTTCCGATGGAGAAGTGGCAATCAGGAATATTTTCTGCATCACTGCCGGTTCCATTACGGCCCATTCCAATACCTGATAACCACCCATGCTTCCACCCATTAGTAAATAAATAGAATCAATGCCCAGGTGCTGTCTCAACAAAATATGCGCAGCCACCATATCGCGGATGGTCACCTGCGGAAAATCGGAATAATATACTTTTCCGCTTGCGGGGTTCACATTGGCTGGGCCGGTTGAACCATAGCAGGAACCAATGATATTGGCACAAACAATAAAGTATTTATCAGGATCAATTAAACAGTGTTCGCCCACCAGGCCCTTCCACCAATCGGTCACGTCGGCATTGGCCGTTAAGGCATGACAGATCCAGACAACATTGTTCCGGGATTGGTTAAGGGTACCATAGGTTTGGTAAGCAATTTCCAGACCAGGCAATTCCTTTCCGTTCTCCAGCACAAGGGGGCGATTATAGCAAAATGTAGGCATGGGGTTATTTCCGTGTTTCAGCTGCAAAATAAAGGCATGTGCTGCGTACATTTGTTGAAATATTGTAAAATGGATCGCATTGAGGTAAAAAGAGTGGACGATGCCTATGCCTTTGAAGGCCTGGACAGCAATGGACATGCCATCCGGATGGACGCAGCAGCGGCCATTGGCGGGCACAACTCGGGGGTAAGACCCATGCAAACCCTGCTGATGGGGCTGGGAGGTTGCGGCGGTGTAGACATTGTTTCGATTCTGAAAAAGCAGAAACAGGAACTCAGCGGCTTCAGAATGGTGATAGAAGGAGAAAGAGAAAAAGACAAGGAACCTGCATTATGGAAAGAAGTTCATATCCATTTTTATTTGTCCGGGCAGGTAGATCCGGACAAAGCAGAGAAAGCAGTAGCGCTGTCTTTGAATAAATACTGTTCGGTAGCTGCAACCCTGAGGGCTGGCGGTTGTACCATCAGCTGGACCATCACTGTAGCATAATATTTTAAAAAAAGACCATGAAGAAAGAAACACAGGCCATCCGCATTCAGACACAAAGAACCAACGAGATGGAGCATTCCACCCCAATGTTTTTAACCAGTAGTTTTTGTTTCGACAATGCAGAAGACATGCGTGCGGCTTTTGCAGATGAAACCGACGACAATATCTACAGCAGGTTCAGCAATCCGGGTGTGCAGGAATTTACCGACAAGATGGTCGCGCTGGAAGGTGCGGAATCGGGCTATGCCACAGCATCGGGCATGAGCGCGGTATTTGGTTCTTTCATGGCATTGCTGAAACAGGGCGACCGCCTGCTTTCCTGCAATTCTATTTTTGGCAGCACCCATACCATCATCTCCAAATACCTTCCCAAATACGGCATTGAATACGGATATGTTGGCGCCAGCGCAACAGATGCAGAATGGGAAGCGGCCATCACCCCCAATACCAAAATGATTTACCTGGAAACCCCTACCAATCCGGGCCTGGAGGTACTGGACCTGGAAATGATTGGCAGGCTGGCTAAAAAACACAAGATCATCCTAAACGTAGACAATTGTTTTGCCACACCGGTGAACCAATGCCCGATTGAATACGGCGCAGATCTGGTGGTACATTCCGCAACTAAATGGATCGACGGACAGGGACGTGTACTGGGAGGAGTGGTGGTAGGCCGCAAAGACCTGATCAAAGAAATCTATGGATTCTGCAGAAGCACCGGACCCGCTTTATCTCCTTTTAATGCCTGGGTACTCAGCAAGAGCCTGGAAACCCTGGACGTAAGAATGGAACGGCATGCAGCCAATGCTTTGTTCCTGGCTCAGCAACTGGAAAACCATCCGGCAATAGCCACCCTGCGTTATCCTTTTCTGCCCTCTCATCCACACCATTCCATTGCCATCCGGCAGATGCAGAACGGCGGGGGCATTGTATGCTTTGAACTAAAAGGCGGACTGGAAGCAGGAAGGAACTTTTTAAACAAGCTAAAGATGCTTTCACTCACTGCCAACCTGGGCGATACCAGGAGCATTGCCTCACATCCGGCCAGTACCACACATGCCAAACTCAGCGAAGCGGAAAGACAGGCGGTGAACATCACCCCCGGCCTGATCCGCATCAGCGCAGGGCTGGAACACCGGGATGATATTTTGGCTGATATATTGCAGGCGTTGGGTTAGATAGAACAATTGGTGTTATTGGCATTCAACAGTTTAAAAATTTACTCTGTGTTGGTATACTGCAGAAAGGTTACTCGGTGAAAATCTTTTTTATTGTATAATTCAGTAGTGATTTTATTTGGATTAGACGAATGATAGGAGACTCCTGCATCACGGCTGAGTATGAATTGATTTTTCTCTTTATTAAATTTAAAAGTGATGATTCGGGACCACCTCCAACTACTACCACCATAATGCGCTATGGAAAAGAAACCCTTTTTGATCGTGATGCCGTCATAAGGATCACCAAAAACACCTCCGCATTCCTTACACAATACTACATTGTCGTTTCTGGCAAATAGCCTGTACTGCCCATCCTTGCTTCCTTCCAACAAAAGGAGCGGACGAGAAGTATCTCCTACTTCATTTTCAAGGTCATTTTTTAAAATCATCACCAGATCTCTATAGCCATCCTTGTTTAAGTATCCGGAGGCTGTATCCATCAGGGTAAATCCCTTTGGTATATACGACTGCAGTGGCTGAAACTGGCCGTAGGAAATGGATTTAATGAAGAGAAAGCAAAGAAACAAGCGTAAGACCATATCAGGATCGAATAATTATTTTTCGAAGATCAGGAGCATCACAAAGTATTTATTGGGATACTTAGGTTCTTCGCGAATGACTACCCGAATGGCCAGGTTGTTTACATAGCGACTAGCCAGCGCTTTATCATATTCATATTGACTTTCATAATTATCCGAGTGTACTAAATTGTATTGGGTAACAAATTTTCCGGCATTGGCCTCCTGACCGGTCAGGGTTTTCTCAAAATCATATTTAATCTTTGGCTTCCTTAAACTACTGAAGCCTTTCATTCCCCTGAAAAAATCATTCCTGGTTAAAAAATAATACAGTTGATCAGAATATTTTTTGCAATGCTCATAGGTCCAGGCTTTTGCACCCATAGGAGTCATAATAGAATTGTAAGTAAGTTTTCCATCCACTTTTTTTCGCATGACTGATTCAGGTCCGTAATCACTGAGCTGATCGTACCAATACACTTCACGATAGAATACCTCATTCGTTTCTCCGGTAGCTCCACCACCCTTTCCGATATTATTAAACCCGTTTACATAATCTCTTAAAATGGCGGCCATTTTTCCTTCCTTGGAAGGAGGCAATAAGTACTCGGTATAATTATCCTTAAACTTGATGAATTTAGTGGTATCCATTTTGTCGTACTTCACATATTCATGAGTAGTATTATAGTACCCCTGAATTTTACCCAAAACACCGCGATTGGAAACAAATCCAATTTTATCGAACATGTGTTTGTTATCGGCCTCTGGTATATAGTAGTACGTATTTTTAATAATGGAGAATCGGTCTTTGGTCCTATCGTAACTGTAACCAGCCATTTCGGAGTAGAGTTCGTACGCTTTCAACTGCTTATACTCCTCTGCGTTTAAACTGGTTAAACCAGCCGGTAAATTTTTATCCTTAGAAAAATATTCGAGCCATTGCGGGTTGATGCTCGTATTTTTTGTCAGATGAACTGCATCCATCAAATTGAGATCAGATGCCATAAAGTAAGTACCATCCTGAAATTGGCTGAGTCGACCGTAACTGTTGAAGAAGTCTTTTTTTCCATCAAACACATAGGGCAGTTTGTAAGCATATTTTTTCAATAATTCCTGATTCCATCGGTCGATATTGGTCTGATTGATGGTTGTACTGTCGCTGTACCGGGGATCGAATTTGTCGAAATAATAATCGCTGGGTAGAAAAAAATAAAAAGGATTTTTAAATTTATACGCTTCAGGAAGCATAAAATTCAACTCAGGAACAAATGCAATCAGGGCATTTGCATTATAGGTATATACATTCGGCACATACACCCCTACCATGGAACAAAACACTGCTTCTTCTTCAGGTGAGATACCGTCTTTGATCCAGGCTGGCCAATCTTTGTTCGTAAGTCGTTTCGCAATATCTTCAGCCAGTTTTTTAGATGTATGCTGGTAAATCATCAGCTTATCCAAAAAATCTTCGTGTTTAACCAACTGGTAATTGTGGTATTTCAAAAAGGAAGACCCCGTTAAATGCACCATTTGCAAAGGGTTAAAAGTATTCAGCATATCCTGAATTGTTCTGTATTGGGCAAAGGGGGTTGTACAGGCCAATAGGAAAAAAAGAATAACAGTGCTCTTTTTCATAAAAATCAATTGATAAATATTAATTCCAAATCCCATTCATCTCCGTTAAAACCATCGGGCTGGAGTCTGTAACCACAATAGTGTGTTCGTGCTGCGCCATAAAACCACCCTTATTCCCTACCATGGTCCAGCCATCCTTCAGGGTAACTGCAAGACTGGAATCTGTTGAAATAAAAGTTTCGATGGCAACCACTGAATTCTTTTTGAATCGTTCCTTATTATAGCGATCTCTGTAATTGGCAATCTCGCTCGGCTTTTCGTGAAGGCTTCTTCCAATACCGTGCCCGGTAAGATTTTTGATCACTTTGTATCCATGTTTTTTGGCTTCTGTTTCCATCAGGTAACCGATATCGGAAATGAGTACCCCTTCCTGAATATTGCGGATGGCTTTATGCAAAACCTGCTTTGACGCATTGATGAGTTTTTGATGTCCGTATACATCATTGCCCAGTACAAACGAACATCCGTTGTCGGACCAAAAGCCATTCAGTTCGGCAGGAACATCGATATTGATCAGGTCGCCTTCTTTCAATATTGTATTGTTGGAAGGAATCCCATGGCAAAACTCCTTGTTTACACTGATGCAGGTCCACCCTGGAAAACGATAAGCTAAAAAAGGTGCAGACCTTGCACCAAAGCCCGAAAGCAACGATGCGCCATAATCGTCCAACTCTTTGGTGCTCATGCCAGGACGGGCATAGTGCTGCATGGCCTTTAATGTACAGGCAACTGCTTCACTTGCTTTTTGCATTCCGATCAGTTCTGATTCTTTGCTGATAGACATATATGTAATTTTTTAAAAACTGATGTTAAGCCGGAGTGTTAACGATTTTCCCATTTCTGTCTCCATTGAAAAAAAGCAACCAACTCTTTAACAACTGAATTATACCACCGGGTATAGTCCTTCCCTTCTGCATCGTCGGTATATTTTTTATGTTCTCTAAAATATTGATACTGCCGCAGGTTGGTCCATACAGATTGTGCAGGCTTAATCCCTTTTGTAGCGGCGTACAAAGCATAATCTACAAAGGCTTCATCGGGGCTATAAAGTCCATTACACATGATTCTACCGGCCGGATCCACGAGTATATATGTGGGAAACGCATTTACTTTCCATGAGTCCAGTAACAGGGTATCATTTGCGTAAAGATGAACGCCATCTGGTTTATGCTCTTTCAATTTCTTTTTCCATTCGATTTTTGAATCACCGGTACAAACTGTAACAAACTCAATCAGGGTATCAATTTGAGCAGCCTTCAGCCTTTTCCTAAGCTGTTTGGCATAAGGAAAATTGCCTATGCAAGGTTTGCAGGAGGTTTCCCAAACATCTATGTATAATATTTTACCTCTGAAGGAAGCCATTGTCCTCTCCCTTCCCTTTTCGTCTACGAGCCGAAAATCAGGTAACAACTTTCCGGTATCCTGTGCAAACCTTGGAAAGTATGTTTTTGCTATAAAAGCAGAATCAACTTCCTGCCCGAAAGCAGCAGAACCAATGACACTTAACAACAGAACAAAAAAATACCTCATCATGATTGATTTTTATTTTAATTCTCTTCCGTACTTATTTATATAAATCACTCTGTCATTCAATTCCACTTTTGCAACACCATTTTTAAAAGAATACACATAACTATACTTTAACGGAATTACCTCTTTTCCTTTTTTATCGATATAGCCCCATTTCTTGTTCAGGCACACCGCAGCAAGTTCTTCAGAAAATTCCAGTATATCATCATACTTTCCGGCAAGTATAATATTGCCAGATTCACTCTTAAGCCCCCATTTACCATTAGCATCTTTATAAAATTCTTGTGCTTGTACGGCAACTGCTATTATGCAAAAAAGAAGTGTTAACCTCAACTGGTTCATTTCTCTGATTTTAATTCTTTTCGAGAGCGAATGCCAGGGAACCGACATTGCTGTTTTTACAGCATCATAGAGGGGGAGCAAAACATATATGATATTTGCAAAATATAAAAAAGCTCCGAAATGTTCGTTTTTTTTATTTGAATGGTCTTTGAGTAAACTACCCCCTCTTTCACCGGACGGCAGGAGTTGAATCATAAAATATATTTATATTGGGCTACCAAAAAAATTGCCACATGAAAATGACCACCGGAGTATCGCTCGGTATTATGATGTTTATGCAGTACTTCATCTGGAGTGCCTGGTATGTAACCCTCGGAACCTATATGGGCCAGGCCCCCTTACAAGCTACTGATGTTCAAATTGGCGCAACTTATGGCGCACTGGCCATCGCCACCATGATTTCCCCCTTCTTTGTAGGGCTGATCGCCGACCGTTTTTTTGCTGCCGAAAAGATTATGGGGGTATTGCACCTGATTGGCGCTGCGCTCCTCTTCCTGGCCACTAAAATTGAAAACAGCAACTCCTTTTACTGGGTCATCCTGATCTACTCTCTCCTGTACATGCCTACCATTGCCCTCAGCAACAGCGTGGCATTCTCTCAAATGACCGATCCCGGCAAGCAATTCCCCTGGATCCGTGTTTTCGGCACCATTGGCTGGATCGTTGCCGGTGTGCTGGTGGGTCAGATGGGCATCGAAAAAAGCTCCACTACTTTTTACCTGGCTGCTGCGGTTTCCGGCGGGCTGGGACTGTTCAGTTTTATATTACCACACACCCCTCCCAAGGCGCAAACAGCCGATGCTTCTTCTGCACTGGGAACGGAAGCCTTTGTATTGCTGAAGAATAAATCTTACCTGGTTTTCTTTATTGCAGCCATCCTGATCTGCATTCCGTTGTCTTTTTACTATGGCTTTGCCAATCCTTTCCTCAACGAGATAGGCTTCCCGAATGCGGCCAGCAAAATGACGCTGGGTCAGGTTTCAGAGGCCGTGTTCATCCTGGCCATCCCCTTCCTGTTTAACCGGGTAGGTGTTAAGAACATGCTGATCTTTGGTATGTCGGCCTGGATTCTTCGCTACATCTGTTTTGCCTATGGCAATGTGGAAAGCAGCAGCTGGATGTTGTATGCAGGCATTATCCTGCACGGCATCTGCTACGATTTCTTCTTTGTTACCGGTTATATGTACACAGAGAAAAAAGCAGGTGAAAAAATCAAGAACGCCGCTCAGGGGCTCTTCACCTTCGCTACCTATGGTTTGGGTATGGTGATTGGTACCAGCTATTCCGGATACATTGCCAACAGCTACAAAATCAGCGATACTGCGCACAACTGGCAGGGCGTTTGGATGATGCCAGCCTATATTGCCGCTGCGGTACTGATATTCTTCATCATTTTCTTTAAAGAAAAGAAAGAAACCGCTGCAGTTCAGTAAACTGTTCAATTCTAAAAAACAATTCATTTATATGCAACGCATCGCTATGTTAGGGTCCGGTTTCATCGGACGATTTTATGCAGATTCCCTGCAGGGTTACAGAAGCAGAGACCGTATTGTGAGTATTTATTCCAGAAGGGAAGAAAGTGCCAAAAAATTTGCCGCCGACTACAACTGCCATCACTGGACCACCCAGATGGAGGAAGCTATTTCAAGAGAAGATGTAGATATTGTTTGCATTGCGCTTCCCAACAACCTGCACGAGGAAGCGGTGTTGCTTTGCTGCAAGCACAAGAAAGCCGTGATGACCACCAAACCATTGGGCAGGAATGCCGCTGAAGCGAAGAGAATGCTGGAAGCGGTGGAAGCCGCCGGTATTTTTAATGGTTACCTCGAAGACCTTGTGTACACTCCCAAATTCATCAAGGCTCACGAAAGCGTTCAAAATGGTGCTTTGGGCAGGGTCCTTTGGGCCAAATCCCGCGAAACCCATCCCGGCCCGCACAGCGAATGGTTCTGGGATATTGAACAGGCCGGCGGTGGTTGTATACTCGACCTGGGCTGTCATTGTGTGGAGATCACCCGCAGCTATATTGGTAAAGACATTAAACCCGTTGAAGTAATGTGCTGGGCCGACACCCAGGTGAAACCCATTGATGCCGAAGATCATGCCATTGGTCTGGTAAAATACGAAAATGGTGCCATCGGCCAGTTTGAAGTAAGCTGGACTTTCCGCGGCGGCCTCGACCTGCGCGACGAAGTAATGGGCTCAGAAGGTACCATCTGGATCAACAGTTTTCTGCGTACCGGCTTCGATATGTTCACCACAGGCAAAGGCGCCGACTATGTAGCGGAAAAAGCAGAAAGCAATACCGGCTGGTTATTTCCTGTGGGAGATGAACTCAACGAACTGGGCTACAACCATATGTTCATGGACATGTTTAATGCACTGGAAAAAGGCACTGCTCCCAAAGAAACCTTCTACGATGGCTATGTGGTGAACGCCATACTGGATGCGGCTTACAAGTCTGCAAAGACAAAACTATGGGAACCCGTTCAACTGGATATCTGGAGAGGAAAATCCGGCCTGACCAAAGAGAGCCACCTGGTGTCTTACGACAACGATCATTACCTGGTAAAAGAGGAAATGACCCATTATGGCGCCAAAAAGCTGATCCTGAAAAACAAGACCACCGGAAAAATCACCGAACAAATTATCGATTAAAGATACCGGCAGTACTTACTGCCCGATTTTTTCTTTTGCCCATCGAAGAGCAGTTTCCAACTGCTCTTCTTTTGTTAGGTTACTGTTGTCGAGCACTACAGCATCTTCTGCCTTCCGTAGCGGACTGAACTCGCGGTTGCTGTCCATATAATCACGCATCTCCAGATTATGGGTTACTTCTTCAATGGTAATGTTCGGATTGCGCTCGTACATTTCCTTGAATCTTCTCTCCGCCCTTACCGCAGGATCTGCCGTTACGAAGATTTTTAGTTCGGCATGCGGGAACACGGTGGTACCAATATCCCTTCCATCCATTACAATTCCTTTTTTCTGGCCCAGCTTCTGCTGCTGTGCTACTCCAAAATCACGTACGTAGCGATTGGCCGCCACTTCACTTACATGCTCGCTTACCAGCATGTCACGAATCATGGCTTCTACATTTTCGTCATTTAACAATATATCACTGGTGCCGCTGGCATCATTGTATTCAAAATCGAGATTGATTTCCGACAAAGCCTGCTTCACTTCCGCATCATTGGTCAGGTCTACATGGTTGCGCAAAAAATACAGGGTGATAGCGCGGTACATAGCGCCACTGTCTACAAATATATAATTGAGCTCACGGGCCAGTTGTTTGGCCAGGGTACTCTTTCCGCAGGAAGAATATCCGTCGAGCGTAATGATGATCTTTTTCATAACCGATGGTTTCAGAATACAAAGGTATACAAAGATGCCCCAGCTTGTGTAGGATTAAAGACCTGCAAATAAATTGGGGTAATCGGAGATGATGCCATCCACGCCCATTTGCTTCAGTTTACGAATGGTGGGCTCGTCGTTAATCGTCCAGGGAACCAGTTTCATACCATTGTCTTTGCAGGCTTTTACCAGGGCTGGTGTTACCAGTGAATAATGGGGGCTGTAAATGGTTGGAATAAATCCCAGTTCCTTCAGCTGATCAGGCAGGGGCCTCGTGTCATAATCTTCTATCAGCAGGGCCGTATGAATAGCCGGGTACTGCTGGTGCAGGTACTGTAAAGTACGGATATCAAAAGACTGGATGGTAACCCGGTCTTCTACTTTTTTGGAACGGATCACCCCTACCAGCAACTCTACAAACGATGCAGGTGCAGGATGAAAAATTCCGTCTGTCTGGGCTGCAGACTTGGTTTCAATATTATAATGAATCGCCGGCTTTTTTTGTGCTGTACAATAGGCTTCTGCCGCATCAATCATATCGGCCAGCAATGGCTTGGCAACGGCCATTCTTTGCTGATGGGGAAAGCGGGGATGCGGCTGCATACCTACATCGTATCGCTTTACTTCGGCATAATCCATCTGATAGATGTTCAGTGATTTTTCTTCTGCGGCAGTTACTTTGCTGCCATCCGGCCGGGTACTGATTTCGTGGTTGAAAAAAGGCTCATGACTCAAGACCACCTGATGATCCTTCGTAATCACGGCATCTGTTTCCAGCGTAGTTACGCCCAGATCAATGGCTTTGAGCATGGCGGGAATGGTATTCTCCGGCATCAGGCCCCGGCTTCCCCTGTGTCCCTGTTGGTCGAATGATTGAACCGGCATATGGGTACTGGCTTTTTGAATGCCTGCATTACAGGCGATGAACAACAAAGAAATCAACAAACTGTACTTAAACATACTGATTATTTTGATGGCTTGGCCTGCTGCAACACCCGTTTCATATCTGCCGCAACGGCCTGTTCATCACTATTTCCCCGTTGCAGGTGCTGCACAATATTCTCCTGTGTTTTTGCCGGTTTATTCTGGCTCAGCTTAAAAGCATGTTCCAGTTGAGTAACTTCTATTTCAAATGCAATGATGGCTTTCATGTTGGAACGGATATAAGCGTCGTCCATTTTGTCCATACTTGCCGGGGTATGCGGACTACCCTCAAAATGACTGGTCATATTTTTCAGTAACATATACAAACCATCATCGTCCATTAACCGGAGTGTACCTGTTGCGTGTACAGCAGAATAGTTCCAGGTACTGGCCACATTCTGTGGTTCATACCACTGTGCGCTGATATAACAATGCGCTCCCTGAAACACGGCAAGCACATTCGAATTTTGTTCAAAAGCAAGTGTATGCTGTTGCTTTCGCATGGTATGGGCCTGTAAAAAAATACGACCTTCCCTTTCTTCAATTAATACCGGAATATGGGTTGCAACGGGCTTTCCGTCTGCACCGATTCCACATAAAAGCACAAAAGGATGTGCTTTCATAAAATCAAGCACTTCCTTTTGGTTGTCTGTTGTAAATTTTGCGTTTTTATACATGTCTATTCTGCTATTTCTATCACTTGCGTGGTAGGCAGATTGGCATTTCTGAGTGCAATATTCCGAACAGCCATTGCGGCGAAATTCCGGAATGCCTGTTTGCTCACTTCATCCTTGCCCACCATTGCAGGTACGCCTTCGTCCCCTCCTTCGCGGATGGTCTGAACAAGCGGGATCTGTCCTAAAAACGGCAGATCGTATTCCTCTGCAAGGTTCTTGCCCCCTTCCTTGCCAAAAAGGAAATACTTGTTTTCTGGCAATTCGGCCGGTGTGAAATAAGCCATGTTCTCTACAAGCCCAATGATGGGCACATTAATCTGTGCCTGCCCAAACATCGCAATCGCCTTCTTGGCATCTGCCAAAGCTACATTTTGTGGCGTTGTTACAATTACCGCTCCTGTAACTGGTACGGTTTGCATGAGGGTCAGGTGAATATCTCCGGTTCCCGGAGGCATATCAATAATAAGATAATCAAGATTACCCCAATCCACGTCTGTTACAAACTGGCGAATGGCGCTGCTGGCCATGGGTCCTCTCCACACTACTGCATTCTTTTCGTCTACGAGTAATCCGATGCTCATTAGCTTAATGCCGTATTTTTCAAGCGGAATAATCATGCCCTTCCCGTTCACATCTTTCATCATAGGACGCTCCCCGCGCACCCCAAACATGATGGGTACACTGGGTCCGTAAATATCGGCATCCATCAGTCCTACGGCTGCCCCGCCTTCGGCAAGCGCCAGCGCCAGGTTTCCGGAAACAGTACTTTTTCCCACGCCCCCTTTACCACTCACCACAACGATGATGTTTTTAACGCCTGTAAGTACCTGCTGATCATCTTTTCGATTGGTGGATGTATTGGAAGTAAAATTGACGGTTACATTGGCCTCTTTGTTTACCAACAATTTCACGGCATTTTCACTGGCACGCTGCATCATATCTTTCATTGGGCAGGCCGGTGTGGTTAGCACAATAGTAAA
This sequence comes from Sediminibacterium sp., assembly GCA_016786865.1. Classification (GTDB taxonomy): domain Bacteria; phylum Bacteroidota; class Bacteroidia; order Chitinophagales; family Chitinophagaceae; genus Sediminibacterium. The sequence continues at coordinate 157,171 of JAEUVE010000019.1, forward strand.
ACTTACATTGTTGCCATCAATCACAATGTCTTTTACCATATTCAGGGTCACCAGATCCTTGCCAAGATCGGGCTCCTGTACATTGCTGAGGGCTTTTAAAATATCATCGGTTGTCATCAGGAAAGTTTTTGTTAAAAAAGAAAACAGAGCGCAAAGTTAACAACCAAGCACCTTACTTTGTTGGAAATTCCTTATAATAACACCGATCGTTGGCAAATTTGTACATTTGCCGGAAGATTGCCCCTGAACCGCATATGAATAAAAATTTACTTTTTTTCTCACTGCTCCTTTTTTGTTGCCTCAATATGCGTACAGTCATAGCGCAGGAAAAGGAAAACCCTTACAGGGACTCCATTGTACAGCTTTTTGGGGTGGTAATGACTGCCGACAGCCTACGGGGAGTGCCTGCTGCCAGTGTAATTGTGGAAGGAAAAGGAAGAGGGACCATTACCACAGCAGACGGGGTATTTTCCATTGCGGTGATGAAGGGCGACAAAATCACTTTTTCAAGTATTGGATATAAGAATAATACGATCCGGATTCCGGCAAACCTTGCAGGCAATCAATACAGCGTAATCCAGCTCTTGATCAGCGATACGACCTACCTGCCTGCCACCATTCTAAAACCCAGGCCAACCCGGGAACAGTTTGAACGGGATTTTCTCAACAACCGACTGCCCGACGATGCATATGAAATTGCCCGTAAAAATACAGACGAAGCACAGCGCAGAATTCTGTTGAACAGTTTGCCGGCAGATGGCAGAGAAGCAGTGAATTTTCAGTTGAAACAACAAACCAATAAATACTACTATGCAGGCCAGGTTCCTCCGATGAATATCATGAACCCTGCTGCATGGGCAGACTTTATCAGCGCCTGGAAACGAGGCGACTTTAAACGAAAAAAATAACCCCCATTAAAACAAAGCAGTTATGTCTTTAAAGCAGGTAACAGTTATCGGAGCAGGCACCATGGGAAATGGTATTGCGCATGTTTTTGCTCAAACAGGCTTCAAAGTAACCCTGGTGGATGTTCAGCAATCGCAACTGGACAAAGCCCTTCAGACCATCAGCAAAAACCTGGACAGACAGGTTAGCAAGGGCGCCCTTACTGAAGCAGACAAAACCGCTACTCTGGCTAATTTAACCACGGCTACAAGCATTGCTTCCGGGGTATCTGCTGCAGATATTGTAGTAGAAGCTGCCACCGAAAACGTAGACCTGAAACTGAAAATTTTTGGGGAGATTGATGCCTCTGCTCCCGCAGGCGCCATACTTGCCACCAATACCTCTTCCATTTCCATCACAAAGATTGCCGCGGCAACCAAACGCCCCGAGAAAGTGATCGGAATGCATTTCATGAACCCGGTTCCTGTAATGAAACTGGTGGAAATCATCAACGGATATGCAACTGACGCAGGCGTTACCAATACCATCGTGGAACTCAGCAAACAACTGGGCAAGATTCCCTGCGTGGTAAACGATTATCCGGGCTTTATTGCCAACAAAGTGTTGATGCCGATGATCAATGAAGCCATTTACAGCCTTTATGAAAGCATTGCCGATGTGGAATCGATCGACACCATTATGAAGCTGGGTATGGCACATCCGATGGGTCCGCTGCAACTGGCCGATTTCATTGGGCTGGATGTTTGTCTGAGCATCATGAATGTTCTGTACTACGGATATGGCAATCCAAAATACGCTCCATGTCCTTTACTGGTGAACATGGTAACTGCCGGAAAACTGGGGGTAAAATCCGGAGAAGGCTTTTATGTGCATACACCCGGAAGCAAAGAGCTGGTTGTGAGCGCAAGCTTTAAAAAATAAACATGTTCTTCATTCTTTCCAAGCTGCTTTATTTCCTGCTTTCACCGGAAAGCTGGCTTGTACTCGTTTTGCTGGCAAGTTTCCTGGCAAAGGGATCTCAGTTGCGAAAACGCCTGCGTATAGCAGCTCTGCTGATTGGCCTGGCATTCTCCAATCCATGGCTGTATCGCACCGCCAATAAATGGTGGCAGCCTGACCGAACAATACTTCCAGCCAATGCGCAGTACAGCGCTGGTATTCTCCTGGGTGGTTTGTCGATGTACGACAAATCCGATACCGGTTATTTTGGCAACAATGCAGATCGCTTTATTCAAACAGTGAATCTGTACCACAGCATGCAGATCAAAAAAATTGTGATCAGCGGAGGCAGTGGCAACCTGTTGTTGCAAGAGCCTGCCGAAACCGATTTTCTGTACAAAGAATTACTGCGCAACGGAATTCCGAAAGAAGATATTCTGGTAGAAAGCAAATCAAGGAATACTTATGAAAATGCAGTGTTATCCAAACGTTTACTGGACTCCCTGCAAATACCCGGGCCCTATATTATTGTAACTTCTGCACAGCATATGCCACGCGCCATTCAGGTATTTCGGAAAGCAGGATATCAGCAGCCATTACCTTATCCCTGCGATTACAAAGTGATCGACACCCGATTCAACCTGAATGATCTCATCATTCCTGATATTACCTATATCAGCGATTGGAAATATCTGATCAAAGAAATGGTAGGCCTTGTCGTTTACCGGCTAACAGGAAAAGCTTAGCAGCAGTAGTTTTCATCAGATGCGGTTACCGAATGCAATCAGGTAAATAGCTACCACCGATAAGGCAATGCCCCAGCGATTGATGGAAGACAATTTTTCCCGGAATAATATAGCTGCGGCCAGTGTACTGAACAGCACAATCCCCATATTGTTCATCGGTATGCTTGCACTACTCTCCCATGGGCTTGCTTTTAAGAAACGAATCAAACACCAGATGGAGAAGTAGTTGGGAATGCCAATCAGCACCCCGGCCAGCACATGCTTTGCTTCAAATTTTCTTTTACCCGAAATATATTGATAGAACAACAAGGCAGAGCCAATGGTAGCCGCAGAAAGAAAACCGCTGATCAGGTATGCATTGCTGTTTTCGTTGTTTACATAGGTTTGCTGCACATGGTTGATGAGTGCATCCAGCAAACCACTTCCCAGGAACAGGGCCAGTGGCAATATGAACTGCAAACTGTTTCCGGTTTTGTGCTCCTTTTCTGCGTTGTGAGCAGCAGGATAACAGGTCAATATCACAGCAGCCAGTGCCAACAATACGCCCACCAGCTTCCATCCTGCAACGGTTTCCTGATACAGGTACACCGAAAGAACTACAGGTATGATCAACGATAATTTATTGGCCACCGATGCAACAGCCACTCCGTTTTTTTGGGTGGTGATGCCGATCAGGTTAAAAATTGACACGAACAATACACCCATTACGCAAGCCCACTGAAACCAGGGCGTACCCATTGAAGACGCATTCACAGGAAAAGAGCCATTCACCACAGAACCGGTAACAACGCAGGTGATATAATTGAATACAATGGCCGGGAATACCGGAATCTTAAACCGTTCACAGGCTTTGAATGCAAGGGTAAGGTAACTGGTTAATACAATACTTCCGATTAAATAAATCATGAGCAATGTTTACTGATTCGCGTAATAATATTGAATTCGGTTATTTAAAATAAGTTCCTCTTTGTACAAGTTCATTTCACCTGCTACAGGGGCTGCAAGTCCATTTCCGATTGTAAGGTCCGTGTTGGTAATGATGCGAACCTCATCGTACAAACCTTCTGCCATGAACGATTGTAAAAGCTGAGCGCCTCCTTCTACCAATATACTCTGTATCCGGTTTTGGTAAGAATGTTCCAGCAGCTGCGGCAGAACAGGTTGATGAGTGAGGAGTTGCTGATAGATTACAACGCCCTCGGTTGCTGTTTGCTTTCCGTTGTAAACTACCACCGGATGCCCGTCTGTAAAGAGTTGCAGCGTTCGGGGCAATCGCAGCTGCATGTCTACTACCATGCGCAGGGGCGAAGGACCGATCCACAAGCGGTTACTCAGTAAGGGATCATCGAGCAGGGCGGTATTCGTTCCCACCAGTATGGCAGCCTCCTCGCTTCTCCAGCGATGTACCAATGTATTCACCACAGCATTACTGATCAGCAGTCTTTCCGTTGAAGCGGCAGCAATTTTTCCATCGGAGGTTTGGGCCCACTTCAAAATAATATACGGCCGTTGCTTTTGATGAAACGTAAAGAATCTTCTATTGAGTTCCGCACAACCCTTTTCCAGAACGCCTTCCACCACATCAATGCCGGCACCTCTCAGCCGTTCTATACCCTTTCCATTCACCGATTCAAAGGGATCCCGACAACCAATCACTACTTTTTGTACCCCTTTCCGAACAATCAGGTCGGCACAGGGCGGTGTTTTTCCAAAATGCGCACAAGGTTCCAGCGAAACATAGAGCGTGGATTCCGGCAGCAACGCTTCATCCGAAGATGCTACGGCATTAAAGCAATTCACCTCTGCATGTGGACCTCCGTACTGCCGGTGATACCCTTCTCCGATGATCCGGCCGGCATGAACCAGCACCGCACCCACCATGGGATTGGGCGCAACATGTCCTGCTCCTTTCGAAGCCAGTTCAATGCACCGGGCCATATATTGTTCGTGGTTGCTCATTCTTGCAGTATGTACAAAAATAGCCAAATGATGGGTACATTGCAGCATGACAATCCGTGAAGGAAAACAATTGATCAAAGAAGCCATCTTAGCGTTGTACGATGAGCGGGAAGCAGGCAATATTGCCACCCTTCTGATGGAATGGATCTGCGGAAAAAACCGCATGGAACAATTGATGAACAAAGATCTCGTCCTCAACACCCAACAGACCGTGCAGTTACAGGAAGCCATTGCAAAACTAAGCACCGGAGAACCAGTTCAGTATATTACCGGGGAAGCCTGGTTCATGGGAATGCCCTTTCTCGTTAATTGCAACACGCTGATTCCCCGACCCGAAACAGAAGAACTGGTGGAATGGATCATCCGGGACCTTTCGCAGGAAGCCAGCGCTAAACTGCGGATATTGGAAGTAGGAAGTGGCACCGGCTGCATTCCCATCAGCCTCAAGAAAAAAGTTCCGGAGCTTCAGATACAATCTGTAGACATCAGCAGTGGCGCCATTCATACAGCCCGGGAAAATGCTGTCCGATTAAACACTTCAGTAGACTTTATACAAATGGATTTTCTCAACAGCAGTAACTGGGATCAGCTGGAACAGGTAGACCTTGTTGTGAGTAATCCGCCCTATATAAAAGCATCAGAGCGCAATACCATGCATAGGAATGTGGTGGAATTTGAGCCGGCTACTGCTTTGTTTGTACCCGATCAGGATGCATTGGTTTTTTACAAAGCCATCCGCAAGTTCAGTGAAACACATTTAACACACAACGGAAAAATTTATCTCGAAATCAACCAGCAACTGGGGCAGGATGTGCTACAGCTCTTTAACAGCAATAGATTCAGCGCTGTACTACAGAAAGACCTGCATGGAAACGACCGGATGGTCCGGGCCATCCGCCTGGCTTAAGAATCTGCGAAGCAATAACGACCTTATTTCAGGCCACTATTGTCTACTGCCATTACCGGCGTTGCACCCAGTTTCTTGATTACCTGCATTACCTGAATGGCAGTACCCAGGTGAGCTGTACTGTCGCCGTTGATTACCACAGAAGGTTTTTCGGTTTCTTTGTCGAGAAACAATTTCAGTTTGGCTTCCAGGTCCTGTATCGCTACAGGCTCCGACCCAATATACAGTTGCTGCGCCTGATCCACTGTTATAACAACAGTTTGCTTGGCCTTGGTATCTGCCTTTGCTTTTGGATTGGATACCTTGATCACATTGGGATTGGCCAGCGTGGAAACAATCAGGAAGAACAACAGCAGGATAAACAGGATATCGTTCAATGCACCGGTGTGCATTTCCGGATGATTTCTAAGTCGTTTACGGATATTCATGGCTATCGGGTTGGCTCCTGCAATACATCAATAAAGTCTGCACTGGCTGCTTCCATTTTGTTGGCGGTTTTGTCTATCTGTGTGCTCAGGAAATTATAGCCCACATAAGCAATCATACCAATCATCAGACCCGTTGCAGAAGTGATCATCTTGGTATAAATACCGCCAGCGATGGTATTCAGTGTGTACTCTCCGGTGGATGCAATACCATAGAACAGCTGCACCATACCAATAATGGTTCCGAGGAATCCAAACATCGGTGCAATACCGGCAATCAGCGACAATACGGAGAGGTTTCTTTCCATACTATACATTTCGAGCTTACCTACATTCTCCATGCTTTTTTCAATGGCATCGATGGGCTTGCCGATTCGCTGGATGCCCTTGTCGATCATGCGGGCTACCGGATTATCTGTATTTTTAGATACACTTCTGGCAGCCTGCACATTTCCGGTAAGAATATGATCCCGGATAATGCCCATAAAATTGGGATCAATCCGCGAAGCTTTGCGAATGGCAATCAATCGCTCTATAAAAACAAAAATGGCTGCTATCAGTAAGATATATAATGGATACATGATCCAGCCGCCCTTTTCGAGCAGGCTCCATAAAGATATTTTTTCGGCGGCAACAGCCACTCCTGCTGCTGCCTGTTGTAAACTGTCTGCCTGTAGTAAATAAAACATGGGGTAATGGTTTTATAGCCCTGATATTGTTACAAAAGAACGCATCCCCAACCAATAAAGTACCGGATGCTTCATTATTTAAGAAAGCTTTTACAGATTAATCTTTTCTGGACGGATCCTTCATCTGCATCATAGCCATGATCTGGCGCATATTGTTCTGCATGCCGTCGGGGCTGCCGTCGAGAAAAATGATATTGCCCTTCCCGAATTCAGCAAAATTCTTCACCGCTTCGGTCCACATGCTGAACAATATTACATTGGTATCGAGATTAGCCTGCTTCATCTGTTCTGCCGCCTGGCTCATACCCTTGGCCACTTCCTCCCGGAACAAAGCCACACCCTGGCCACGCAGTCTTGCAGCTTCGCGTTCTGCTTCTGCGGCAATCTTAATGGCATTACCCTCGGCTTCTGCACCCTTGGTCTTGGTGATCAGCAACGCCTGTCCTTCATTTTCAGCTGCAGCTTTTAAGTTGTTGCTGGCCACCACCTTGCTCATGCTCTCCATAATTTGCTGGTCGAATGTGATATCATTGATCTGCAGATCCTGCAAATGGTAGCCCCAGTCTTCGAGAGAATGATCGATCTGTTCTTTTACAAACTCTACGATTTCTCTGCGAAGCAATAAAATTTCCGCCTGTTTCTTGGTAGCCACAAATGCACGGATGGAACCTTCCACCGTACGGATCAGCGCCTGCATCAGATCTTTATCGCTGATAAATTTGAATGCCACGTTTTTGATGGTCTCTTCGTTCTGGTTGATCACAGAATACAACAACATGCTTTTGAAATACACATTGGCCTGGTCTACGGTTACCGCCTGAAACTCCAGCTCAACCGAACGGTTCTGGATGCTCACGATTTTATACACCTGCTCGATCAGGGGAATTTTAAAATTCAGACCCGGACGCAATATTCTGCGGTACTTTCCAAAAAGAGTAATCACTGCAATGGTTCCCTGGGTTACGGTTACCAATCCGGTAAACAGAATCAGCAGCAACAGGATCAACCACCAGAACTGAGTTAAAAAAGCCATATTGTTTTCATTTATATTTTAAAGATACAATCTTATGCAAGGTCTCCGTGGTTTTCTTCCCACACCTGTACCAGTTGCACCAGGGCTTCCACTGCCCGCTCCATATCGTGAACACCCACCCACTCTTCCTTGCTGTGGATGGCCTGCATACCCGTGAAAATATTCGGACAGGGTAATCCCATGAAACTCAGCCTGCTGCCGTCGGTTCCACCACGCACGGGCTCCTGTATAAAAGGCAGTTTGGCTCTGCGGTAGGCTTCTGCTGCATAGTCGGCGGCAAACGGATATTGTTGCAGTACTTCTTTCATGTTCCTGTATTGTTCCTGTACAACAAAATAATACGAAGCACCCGGATAATCGGCCATCACCCGGTCGGTGAGCTCTCGCAGAAGGCTTTCGTGCGCTTCCAGCCTGGCGGTTTCAAAATCGCGGATTAAAAACTCCAGCGTAGCTTTTTCGGCCAGTCCTTCTATACGAAGCGGATGAATAAACCCTGCACGACCCTCTGTGGTTTCCGGCGTGAGATGTGTTTTAGGCAATGCGCTGATGATATCGCCGGCAATCTTCAGTGCATTCACCATTTTTCCCTTTGCATAGCCCGGATGCGCAATCACTCCATTGATCTGTATGGTTACCCCATCTGCACTAAAGGTTTCGTCTTCAAAACTCCCCAGCTTTCCGCCATCCAGCGTATAGGCAAAATCTGCACCCAGTCTGGCTATATCCAGTTTCTCCGTACCTCTTCCCACTTCTTCGTCGGGGGTGAACAATATTTTGATGGTACCATGTTTTACCTGAGGATGGCTCACCAGGTATTGTGCAAAATCCATGATGATAGAAACCCCTGCCTTGTCGTCCGCACCCAGTAAGGTATCTCCGCTGGCAGTGATGATGTCTTTGCCGATATGCTCCTGCAGATAGGGATATTTTTCGACCGAGACTACCTGTGTGGCGTCGAGGGGCAGTACAAGGGGTTGGCCGTTGTAGTTCCTGTGCAGAATGGGCTTTACCCCGGTACCACTACAATCGGGTGCGGTATCTACATGGCTGCAAAAACAGAGTACCGGTATTTTTTTGGTAGTTGTGGCAGGAATGGTGGCATACACATATCCGTATTCGTCCATTGCTGCATCGGCAATACCCATGGCCTGTAACTCCTGCACCAAGATGCGGGAAAGGTCTTTTTGTTTTTCGGTACTGGGAAAAGTGGTTGCCTGCGGATCACTCTGGGTATCAATCTGTACATACCGCATCAGTCTTGAGGCCACAGCAGACGTATAGTTCGGAAGCATGATTGTTTTTGCACAAGATAATATTAGTTGGGGAACCCTATTGCAAATGGGAAAACAAAAGAATATATTAGAGCAAACAAATCAACCTTCATGAAAAAAACAATCATCGGTTCGATCGTGGGTGCAGTTATTTTATTCATGTGGCAGTTCCTGTCTTGGACCACCCTCGACCTGCACCGTCCCATGCAGGACTATACACCCAAACAAGACAGCATCCTGGCATTCCTCAGCGCCAATCTGGAAAAAGAGGGCGGCTACTACATGCCAGGCGTACCAAAGGGTACTTCCTTTGAGGAAATGGAAAAACTCACTGCCGAAAGTGTGGGCAAACCCTGGGTATCCCTTCAATACCACCAGGCACTGGAGTACAACATGGGCCTCAGCATGGCAAGGGCCTTTCTGGTAGATGTTTTGCTGGTATGGATGCTCATCTGGATCCTTGGTAAATTTGCTGAAAACGATTTCACCACCAGCTTATTTGCCTCCCTGATTATCGGCATATTTGTTTATCTCAACAGCAATTATACGCTGCATATATGGTACCCGATGTTCGATATCCGGGCCTACCTGATTGATGCAGTGGTTGCCTGGGGACTTACAGGTATCTGGCTGGGCTGGTGGCTGAACCGAAAGAAAGCCTGAATTGAACCCGGATCTGCAGATCAATAAAAAAGAACAGGGTTTATAGCTGTTGAAACAACACTATAAACCCTGTTGACTTTACGTTACTACCCAATAGCTTATGGGGTAATGATCAGAGAAGCAGGACCTTCAATGGCTACCAGCTCCAGATCAAATACCAGCTCTTCTCCTGCCAACGGGTGGTTGGCATCCAATACCACAACGGTATCTTTCACTTCCGCAATGATTACGGGAAAGTTCTGACCTGATCCGTTGCTCATATTCAACTGCATGCCCACTTCAGGTACCATATCTGCAGGGAAGCGATCTCTTGGAAACTCCATGATCATTTCTTCCTGCTTTGGGCCATAGGCCTGATCGGCAGGGATATTGATTGTTTTCTTTTCACCAATGACCATTCCGGTTACGCCCTCATCAAATCCGGCGATCACCATTCCTCCACCGATCTCAAACTCCAGTGGTTCTCTTCCTTCGGAAGAATCGAATGTATTTCCATTGGTTAACTTACCGTGATAATGTACTTTTACTTTATCACCTTTTTTTGCTTGTTGCATGTTATTTTTGTTTACAGCCAGCTGAATGAATGGCTTAAACAGCAAAAGTACAATCCTCCAGGTAAAAGCCCTAGTATTTTTACCTAACTTACCGTTAAGAAATAAACACATGAAGAAATTATTGCTTATCTGCTTTTTGATCGGTTTCACAGGAAATATCCTTTTACAGGCACAGAATCTGCCAATTTTACCCGCTGCACATCGCACGGAGGCCTATCTTCCACTGTTAAAAGGTAAAAAAGTGGGCATTTTCGCCAATCATACTGCAACCATTGGTAAAACCCACCTGGTAGACAGCCTCCAAAAACTGGGCATCAACATCACTGTGGCATTTGGCCCCGAACATGGATTCAGGGGTACGGCAGATGCCGGTGAAAAAGTAGACAACTACACCGATCCGGCTACCGGTATTCCGGTTATTTCGCTGTATGGCAAAAAAAGAAAGCCTTCTGCGGAGGACCTGAAAAATGTAGATGTGCTGCTCTTCGATATACAGGATGTGGGCGTACGCTTCTATACATTCATCTCCTCCCTGCAGGAATTCATGGAAGCTGCCTTTGAAAACAATAAGCCACTGCTGGTACTCGACAGACCCAATCCCAATGGATTTTATGTAGATGGCCCCGTACTGGATACCGCCTACAGAAGTTTTGTGGGCATGCAACCGGTTCCTGTTGTTTATGGCATGACCATCGGAGAATATGCGCTGATGATTGCGGGAGAAAAATGGCTTACTCCAAAAGCCAATACCCAGTATGAATACTATAAAAGAGCAGCAAAGACCAAAGACACTGCATTTCATTTTCAGGTAATCAAATGCGCCAACTATACGCACAAGAGCAAATACGAACTGCCTGTTAAGCCATCCCCGAACCTGCCCGATATGTCGGCCATTTACTGGTATGCCAGCACTTGTTTTTTTGAAGGCACCGTACTAAGCGAAGGAAGAGGCACCGATCATCCTTTTGCCATTTTCGGACACCCATCTCTGCCCGCTTCCCTCTATGCATTTACGCCAAGCAGCAGAGACGGCGCCAAAGAGCCCAAACTTAAAAATCAGCTCAGCTATGGTTGGAATATTCATGGCAACAGCAAGGATGTTCTGAAAAAATTAAACAACCGCCTGCACATCGAATTTCTGGTGGATGCCTACAGATTATTTCCACAGAAAGACAGCTTTTTCATCCGGCCCAAAAACGGACAACCGCTGAACTATTTCTTCAACAAATTGGCCGGCAGCGATGCATTAAGACAGCAACTGATTGCTGGTACTTCTGCTACAGCCATTCGTGCCAGCTGGCAACCTCAACTGAACGAGTTTAAGAAAATCCGGAAGAAATACCTGCTCTATCAGGATTTTTAATGCAGGGAGCGATTTGCTTAGCAGTACATTTGCAGCAAATGAAGAACGGAACTATGGCTGATCTGCGGATTGTTTTTATGGGTACCCCTGATTTTGCGGTTGCTTCACTGGATGCACTGGTGAATGCAGGTTATCGGATTGTTGGTGTGGTAACTGCACCGGATAAACCGGCAGGAAGAGGCATGAAATTAACAGAGAGCGCTGTAAAAAAATATGCAGTGGAGAAAAACCTGCCGGTACTGCAACCGGAAAAGCTGAGGGACCCTGCATTTATTGAAGCTTTGCGTAATTTAAAGGCCGACCTGCAGGTAGTGGTTGCGTTCAGAATGCTCCCGGAAATGGTCTGGAACATGCCGCCCATGGGCACCATCAATGTACATGGCTCTTTACTGCCCGATTACCGGGGAGCGGCGCCCATCAACTGGGCAGTAATCAATGGTGAAAAAACAACCGGCGTTACTACCTTCAAATTAAAACATGAAATAGATACGGGCGATATTCTGTTGCAGGAGCGTATGGATATTGGCGAAAATGAAACTGCTACAGAAGTACACGACAGGATGAAAATCATCGGGGCCAATCTGCTGGTAAAAACCATCCGCGAACTGGAAGCAGGCAATATAACTGAACAACCCCAACAACAAAAAACCGAACCCAAACACGCACCCAAACTATTTACCAAAGATTGTGAAATTGACTGGAACAGACCGGTACAAGCCATTCACAACCAGGTGCGCGGACTCGCTGTTTTTCCGGGAGCATTGACCAAACTGGATGGAAAGATTCTGAAAATATACAGCAGCCTTCCGGAAATCAAATCACACGGAGATGCGCCTGGCACTGTTGTAACGGATGGAAAATCCTTTCTGAAATTTGCCTGCGCCGACGGATACCTACTGGTGAATGACCTTCAGCTGGAAGGAAAAAAAAGAATGCAGACCACAGATTTTCTGAGAGGATACCGACCCGGCAGTCTGTAATTAAACAGGCGCGAGGTTTATTTAGCGATAGCAGCTTTCAGCTCTTCGAGGGATACGATACCCTGTTTACGCCAAGTTTCCTTACCATCCTTAAACACAATGAAAGTTGGCAGTGACTCGAATTTCAGCGCTTTCATCACTGTTACATCATTTCCACCATCTACTTTAATGAGGTTATAGGCATTGGGCAGGTCTTTTTGCAATTGCTGCAATACCGGCTCCATTTTTACACAGGGCGGACACCATTCTGCACCAATATCTACCAGGGCAACTTTTGCTCCCTTGACCATCGATTCAAAAGCAGCCAGCGACAATTCTGCAACAGCCTCCTGTGCAATCAATGGTTTATTGTCCATTTTCCAGAGTGCAATACCTCCTTTTAAATTGTACAACTGTTTAAATCCTTTCTGGGCCAGTTCTTCCATGGCCTGCGCACTTCTTATACCGGAAGCGCAGTACAATAATACAGGCCTGTTTTTATCGAGGTACTGTGTTCTGTCTTCGAACTGTGCCTTGTCCATCCAATTGGCCTGGAGGGCATTTTTCATATGCGCATTTTTGTATTCTGCTGCGGTACGTACGTCGAGGATCTGTACATTGGGATCCTTCATTTTCTGCTCAAACTCCGCAGTACCAAGTGTACCGGTCTGTGCCTGTTCTACACCTGCCTCCTGGGGCTGACTGTTGCTGCTACAAGCCAGCGAAAAAATTGCTGCAAATAAGAGGGATAAATATTTCATGTTATTGGTAATAAGTAATGTTGATGGTAAATACCGCTGCGCTCATACCCAGCGCCTGCGCGGCTGCATTGCTCATGCGAAGCAGCATATCATCTGCTCCCCTGATACCCGGCAGTGGTCCCAAAACCCTTGCACAGATGGATTTCTTATTGGCAGCAGTAATTCGGACAATGGTACCGGGAAGCACATTGTTCATGAGTACATAAAATTTCCGGTCTGTAACTCCGCTCAGGGTTTTAAAAACACCGGCCTGTCCGCTGCCTGCATAGGCTGTGCCTGTTTGTGCACTTCCTGCATAATAAGCGCCAAAAAAGCCCTCATCGTTGGTCTTGGGTGTATAGGCAATTTCTTCTTCGGAGATTCTCACTTCATCGGTAGGAGCCTGCACCTGATTTCCGGCTGCATTGTTTTTGGTGTTGGCAGCTGCCTCCGCTTCCTTTCTGGCTTTTTCCTGCGCTGCAGCCAGCAACAACAATTCATTCTCGGAGAGTGGTTTCATTTCGCCCTTGAGTTCCCTGGCCCCATCCACAACTGCATCCATCACATTGGGGTTTTTCAACGGAGCAACCACCGTATCTGCCGGACGTTTATTACCAGGCAAAGGCAGGGGTTGAACCGGCTGTACTTTGGCTGGTGTAACTGCCTGTGGCTTTACCACCGGAAAAGGATCTTTGGCCACGGTATGCTGCAAAACAGACTGGGCCGTTCCGTTAACATAACCCACAATTATCGCCTGGCCATCTTTTACGATATCAGTTTTAAGGTCGTTCCAGGTCCGCATGGAAGCAACCGGTACTTTAAAATACTGCTGGCTAAGGCGGAACAGGTTGTCTCCCTTCCGTGCAATATGGTAAACCGGTATGCTGTTTTCGTCTTCCGGACTATGGCCCAGGTTTTCTGCAGTAAGCTGAATCTTAAGGCGGCTGCCCAATTGCAGTCCTGCATTGGCGTTCATGTTGTTGTATTGGGCCAGTTGCCGGGGCGTAAAGCCATATAACCTTCCAATGCTCGACAAAGATTCCTTCTCCATCACCTGATGAATTACATAATAGTTTCCGGCACTTCCCTGAACCACCAGTTTATCCTGGGCCTGCAGGAAGGTGATCCCACACAACAGTACCAATAAAAGTATTTTTTTCAACACCATGAATCTTCGAATATGTGTAAAGTTAATCTTTTAATATTCTCCACTCCGCAGGGTAGTAATTATTCACCCTGTTCGGCAAAACTTTTACCCAACCCAGGCAAACCCCGCTGTATTGAAGCAGGCTCCAACCCACCGGGGCTTCCAGTTGCAGCTCTTTTCTGCGGAGGTATTGCAGGGCCTGATCCTTATCCACGACAGTCATCCGCAAGCTGGTCTTATCCAATATAGATACGGCCAGTTCATGGGCAGGAATCAGGTCCTTTCCCTTGATGCTACCAATTTCAGTGCCAGCTTTTTTAATGTACAGGGTCGAAGCCAGTTGCTGGAGGTTGTTCTGGAACCCGGAAGGGAAGAGCCGGATGGCTTCCTGCTGTTTAAAAGTGGTATATCCGTCGGGTATCGGATAAAATGCTTCCAGGGTGGCTGCTTCTGCCCGGGAGGGCTTAACCAGCTGTTGTTCCTTCAGGCGGGAACCAGTTTCTACCACTGTTTTACGAAAGGCTGCTGCAAAGAACCCTTCTCCCGCTACCCGATTGGGATAAAAACGAAATCCGGCTGCGCCGCTTTTGTCCGAAGTGGTTTCTATAATATTCCATGCTGCAGGAACAGGCACCTGCAAGGATTTCATTCCTTTTTCCGCAACCAGCCAGTCGGCAATCTGTTCATCTTCTTCCTCGGAATAAGAACAGGTAGAATAAATCAGCAGACCGCCTTCTTTCAATGCAGGTAAAACTGAAGCCAGGATTCTTTCCTGTCGCTGGCTGCAATGCAGCACGTTCTGTTCACTCCACTCTGCTATGGCAGAAGGATCTTTTCTGAACAGGCCACTTCCGCTGCAGGGAGCATCCACCACAATCACATCAAAGAATCCCTCCAGTTTGGCAAAATGATCCGGATCATTGTTGGTGGCCACCACATTGGGCTGCCCCCATTTGGTCAGGTTCTCTACCAGTATAGCCGAGCGTGATTTAATGACTTCATTCGATACCACCAGACCGTCTGCAAAATAGGTGGAGAGCAGTGTGCTCTTTCCTCCGGGAGCCGCACAGAGATCCAGTACTTTTTTTCCTGCCGTATCCGTACCTGCGAGTTGCTGGAGGATATACCATAAAAACATACTGCTGGCTTCCTGCACATAATAGGCGCCGCCATGAAATGCAGGATCAAAGGTAAAAAAAGGACGTTCCTTTAAATACCAGGCATGATCGCACCAGGGCAGGCTGCGATCGTATACCTCTTTCAGGGTATCCGATGGCTTGAACGGATTTAAACGGATGGACGTTACCTGTTCCCCCGACTGATGTACCGCTTCGAAGGCGGAACGATCAAATCCTTTTACATGGCTTAAGGCCGAAAGTAATTCGTTGGGTAATTGCAAATGCTATTTTTTATGCAAGCTACAAACTCTTGATTTCTGCCACCAATTTTTGCAGTGCAGCTTTTGCATCACCAAAAAGCATGGAGGTTTTGGGCTGGAAGAACAGGGCATTTTCTATACCGGCATATCCGGGTTTCATGCTTCGCTTGTTCACGATAACGGTTTTAGCCTGCTCCACTTCCAGGATCGGCATGCCATAAATAGGCGATGCAGGATCTGTTTTGGCTGCGGGATTCACCACATCATTTGCACCCAGTATCAGTACCACATCGGTTGATTTGAATTCGTCGTTGGCCTGCTCCATTTCCATGAGCTTGTCGTAGTTCACATCGGCTTCTGCCAGCAGCACGTTCATGTGTCCTGGCATTCTTCCCGCAACCGGATGGATGGCATAACTTACTTCCACACCTTTTTCTTCCAGCAGCTTTTCCAGTTCATGACATACGTGTTGTGCCTGTGCCACTGCCAGTCCGTATCCGGGAACGATCATCACTTTATGCGCATAGCTCATGCATACGGCCGCATCACTCAGTGAAATTTCCTTATAATTACCGGTCACTGCCTGCTGTGTGCCTGTTGCACCTCCGCCGAAAGAACCGATTAATACATTCAGCAGACTCCGGTTCATGGCCTTACACATCAGGATGGTCAGCAGGGTTCCTGCCGCTCCCACCAATATACCTCCGGTGAGCATCACCTGGTTGCTGTAGAGGAATCCTCCACAGGCAGCAGCCACACCGGTAAAAGAGTTCAGCAAAGAAATCACCACGGGCATATCTGCGCCACCGATCGGAAGTACAAACAAGACACCATAAACCAGTGCCCCCAGCAATATCAGGTAAAAGAGAAACTGATTCTCAGGAGTAAGACCAATAATGAGATAGGCAGATAAAAGAATGATACCGGCGAACAACACCATATTAAATACCTGCTGGCCCCTGAAAGAAAAATCCTTCACCCGTCCATTCAGCTTTCCCCAGGCAATCATACTTCCTGCAAAGGAAATGGATCCGATCACCAGGCCGGCAAATATGCTGAGATATGTAGCGTAAGGTACTGCTGCATCTGCATGAACCGCGGCAGTAATATGCTTGAACTCAATCACGGAAATCAGGGCTGCACAGGCGCCTCCCATTCCGTTAAAGAGACTCACCAGCTCGGGCATTGCAGTCATTTTCACCCGCTTTGCAGCCAATGTTCCAATGATGGTACCTATGACCAGCGCTGCAAAAATCCATCCGTAGTTATGCAGTTTCTCTCCATTCTCCTCATACAGAAAAATGGTTCCGAATATGGATACAGCCATACCGCCGGCTGCTACCAGATTGCCTTTACGGGCAGATTCCGGATGCGACAACATTTTTAATCCTATGATAAACGTGACCGAACCGATCAGGTAACAAAGTGTAAGCAGATTGATTTCCATTGTTATTTTTTCTTCTTAAACATTTCGAGCATTCTATCTGTCACCACAAACCCTCCCACCACATTCAATGTACCCAGCACCACGGCCAGAAAGCCGATGATCAGTGCTGCATAATTTCCGGCTTCCACCCTTCCCATCACTATGATGGCACCGATGATCACCACGCCATGTATGGCATTGGCGCCACTCATCAGCGGCGTATGCAATACGCTGGGCACCCTGCCAATGACCTCTATTCCCAGAAAAACGGAGAGTACAACAATGTAGATGATATCGATGTGCTGGTGGATATAACTTAAAACGGTTTCCATGTGTACTAAGGGTTTGTCTGTTTATTTAATTCACTGATACGCGGATTCACCACATTGCCATCGTGCGTAATGCAACATCCTTTCACAATATCATCTTCAAAATTCAGGTTCAGCTGAGCCTCTTTACCAATGATGAGTTGCAGAAAGTTCAATACATTTTTACCATACATCTTACTGGCATCCCAGGGCATATCGCTTGCCAGCTGGCTGTTTCCCACCAGGGTTACGCCATGCAGCTTTACAGTAGCATTGTTCTTTACACCAAACACATTTCCACCGGTAGCTGCGGCCAGGTCAATCACCACAGAACCCGGTTTCATTTGCTGCAACATTTCTTCTGTAACCAGCAACGGCGCAGTTTTTCCCTGCAACTGTGCTGTAGCAATAATAATATCTGCTTTGGCTACTGCCTCGGTAAGGCGTTGTTTTTGTTTTTGTTTGTATTCTTCGGATTGCTCTACTGCATATCCCCCGGCTTTTGACGCATCCGCAGCGCCTTCTACTTCTATAAACTTTGCCCCCAGACTCATTACTTCTTCTTTCACAGCCGGCCTGGTATCCGACACTTCCACTACGGCACCCAGCCTTCGTGCTGTAGCAACAGCCTGTAATCCGGCAACCCCTGCGCCCAGGATCAACACCTTGGCTGGCGCAATACTTCCGGCAGCTGTCATGAACATGGGAAAATAACGCGGGAATAAATTGGCAGCAAGCAACACCGCTTTGTATCCTGCAATATTGGCCTGGCTGCTTAACACATCCATTGCCTGTGCACGCGTAGTGCGCGGAATCATGTCCATACTGAAACTGGTGAGCTTTTGTTCGGACCAGTTCTGCATTAACCTGTACTGAAACAAAGGCTGATAAACGCCTATGAGCACAGCGCCCGGACGAATGGTTCCTGCAGCAGCTTCCGGAGGTGCCCAGTAGCTCAGCAGGATATCTGCCTCTTTCAATATTTTATTGCGGGATTCGATGGAAACTTTTTTTGCGGTATAAGCTGTATCTGCTGCATAAGCTGCTTCGCCCGCTCCCGATTCCAGCCAAACCGTATTTCCGTTTTTGATGAGCACTTCCGCCTGTTCAGGAAGGATGGATACTCTTTGTTCTCCGTTCTGCTCTTTGAGAATTCCAATTATCATCTTTAAAGTTAAGCCATTTTTTGCATTAACCAGCTCAGGTTGGCCCAACAAAAAAAATGTTTTTGAATGTTTTTTTCGTTAAAAACGGACAATAAAGTCTTCTTTTTCTTTATGCTCTCTTCGCAAAAAAACCAGCCCGATGTAAAACAAATCGATGGTCAAACTTACCCGCGGATCCCGCTTAACTTCCTCCCAGGCCTGCTCCATTTCGCGGCTCCAATGAATATCGTCCAGAATAATCAGGGTATTGGCGTGTGCCTTTCCCATTACCTGGTTAAAGTAGCGTATCGTAGGCTCGTAGCGGTGATTCCCGTCCAGGAAGGCGAAGTCGATTCGATCCAGCTTCGCCAGAGTTGGCGCAAGTGTTTGGTCAAAGTTGCCGGTAACCAGCTCAATATTGCCCAGGCCCAGTTGCCTGAAATTAGCTCCGGCAATATCCGCCACAGCGGCAGAGCCCTCCATGGTAATAACCCGTGCATTGCTGTTGGCCGCCGCAAGATAAGACGTGGTAATGCCGAGGGAAGTACCCAGTTCCAGTATGGTTTGAGGCGATAAATGATTTACCAGCCGGAACAACAATTGTCCGAACTTTTTCGGCTTGAGCGATGAGGCTGCAATTGCAGCTATTTTCCGCACCGGTGATTTTTTTACCCGGGAACCTGCTCCAAAATCTTCGATAGTGATTTCGGATGTCCAGGTGAGCAGTTCCTCTCGAAGGGCTTCAATGGGCTGATACATATAAAAGTCACGATCATCGTTCAGTACCCGTGTGATCAGCTCAAAAACAAAGGGAGAATGCACACCATGGCCTTTTCCGTTGGAAGCCGTACAATAATACCGGATATACCGTAAAGCCAGTTGCGCGGGTGTATACATCAGCGGGTACTTTTTTGAGAAGGATGCATTTTCAGCAGCCAAAGTAAAGCATAAGTTGCGGTATATAAACTGATCGTATAGGCAATTCCGGAAATGAGTTCCGGCCAACCGTTGAATATAAAACCTGTACTCCATAAGAAGAACAGGAACAAGGCTCCGGAACTCCACCAGTTGTTCCTGATTGCAGGAAACAGCATCAGAAAAGGCAACAGAGTTCTGCCTGCCTGTATCAGCACAAATTCATCCGTCCAGCTGATCAGGGGCATCTCGAGTGTTTCTGCACCGCGGATGGAACGGATCAGCTGTATCAATCCGATTAAACGGCGGATATTGTACAATGCATAAAACCAAAGCAGCAGATTGGCTGTACCCAGTATATTGGTCAGGAAAGGCTTTTGCGATGGGGCAACCAATCGGTATGCCGGCAACAAGGCGATCAATAAAACAATATAAATAACCGGGATAATGTCCATTTATGCAACCGGTTTTTCCCATATCTGAAAGCGGTACGGATAAGCATGCCGGGTATCTGCGGGATGATAATCGTTGTATACCAGCTTCCAGTTTTCCTCATTCCATTCGGGGAAGAAGGTATCCGCATCCAGGGTTGTTTCTACCCTTGTTAAATAAATCTTATGTGCAATCGGCAATGCCGCTTTGTATATTTCTCCTCCACCAATCACAAAGAGTTCCTTGTAATCCTTCTCCTCAGCAAGCGCAATGGCTTCTTCCAGCGAATGCACCACCAGGACTCCTTCTGCAGTCCAATTCTGCTGACGGGTAATGATAATATTGGGTCTTCCGTTCAGGGGTTTATTTCCCATCGACTCAAAGGTTTTTCTTCCCATGACCACAGGCATGGCCCAGGTACTCATCTTGAAGAACTTCATATCGTTGGGTAAATGCCAGAGCAACTGATTATCCTTACCAATGGCATTGTTAGACGATACTGCAACTATCAGGGAAATAACCATGCTGATTCTATTAAGGATACAACTAAACGGCTACCGGTGCTTTTATGGCAGGGTGGCACTGATAATTTTCCAGTGTAAAATCTTCGAAGGTAAAATCAAAAAGGTCTTTTACCTCCGGATTCAATTTCATCACCGGTAACGGATAAGGTTCCCTGCTCAACTGCAGTTTCACCTGCTCCATATGATTACTGTAAATATGTACGTCACCAAAACTGTGTACAAAATCGCCATACTGCAATCCGCAAACCTGTGCCATCATCATTGTCAGTAAAGCATAGGAGGCAATATTGAACGGAACACCCAGGAACACATCAGCACTACGCTGGTACAACTGACAACTCAGTTTTCCATCTGCTACATAAAACTGGAAAAGGCTATGACAAGGCATCAATGCCATCTGCGGCAGTTCGGCCACATTCCATGCGCTCACAATCATTCTCCTGCTGTCGGGATTGTTTTTCAGCTGGTACAACACATCTTTGATCTGGTCGTAGGTTTTTCCGTCTGCGCCGGCCCAACTCCGCCATTGTTTTCCGTATACAGGTCCCAGGTTGCCCTCTTCATTGGCCCATTCATTCCAGATACTTACCCCGTGCTCTTTGAGATACGCAATATTTGTATCCCCTTTCAGGAACCAGAGCAATTCGTAAATAATGCTTTTAAGATGAAGCTTTTTGGTGGTAACCAAGGGAAACCCTTCAGCCAGATTGAATCGCATCTGGTAACCAAAACAGCTTACAGTACCCGTTCCCGTACGGTCGGTTTTTACACTACCGTTGGCGAGTATATGTTTCAATAAATCGTGGTATTGCTGCATAACAACGCAAATTACACCCTCTGGCCCGAGAAATCATCTTTCCTTTTTACCGTTGGGGAGAACTGGTGGATTTTAAGCCCGCCTGCGTTGCAATTCCTTTTTAATCAGGGACAATTCCCGACCGGTTTGTCCGCTCACACTGCTGTTTTCCTTTGCCCTGCGCATGAGGTATGGGATCACATCTTTAATAGGACCAAACGGAAGGTACTTGCTTACATTGAAGCCTTCCTTGGCCAGGTTAAACGTAATATTGTCGCTCATGCCGAACAGCTGAGAGAAGTGCACATGATGGTGTTTGTGACTGATGCCCTTTTCTTCGAGCAGACTTGCAGCAAAGAGGTTACTGTTTTCGTTGTGAGACGCAATGATCACAGAAATATCATCGATGTTTTCGATGCAATAGCGTACCGATTCATCAAAGTCTCGGTCGGTGGATTCCTTGTCTTTCTGAATAGGAGACGCCATGCCTTTGTCCAGCGCTCTTTCTCTTTCTTTTTCCATATATGCTCCGCGGACCAGTTTCATGCCCAGCTTAAATCCCTGCTGACGGGCAATTTTGTGAGAGAGCTTCAGGAAACTCAGCCTGTCGTGGCGATAGAGTTGAATGGTATTGTATACTATGACTTTTTCTTTATTGAACTCCTCCATCATTTCCATGGTGAGACGGTCGATCGGATCCTGTATCCAGCTTTCTTCTGCATCAATGAGCACACCGATGTTTTTTTCGGCCGCTACTTCGCAAATGGAATACATTCTGTCGCGTACCCTGTCCCATTCCGCAATCTCTTCCTCGTGGTCGTGGATGCCGCTGCGTAAACGGGGTGCTTCGTTCAGTATCTGAAGCAATTCAAAACGAGCAAGACCGGTTACCTTGATACTGATGAACGGAATATTGGTTTGTGTAGAAGCATAATTGATTACCCGAATGAACTCTTCTGTAGCACGATCGAAATTTTCCTCCCCTTCT
This sequence comes from Sediminibacterium sp., assembly GCA_016786865.1. Taxonomy (GTDB): domain Bacteria; phylum Bacteroidota; class Bacteroidia; order Chitinophagales; family Chitinophagaceae; genus Sediminibacterium. The sequence continues at coordinate 179,384 of JAEUVE010000019.1, forward strand.
TTTCCCTCCACTCCATAATCCAGGATCACCTGGATACCATAACGGCCCAGGGTATTGCCAACGGAAGCGGTTTCTTCCAGTGTTTCACCACCTACAAACTGTTTAAAAATGGTTTTTCGGATAAGGCCGTGCACCATTGGCACACCGGTTTTCATGATATAAGGCGTGAGCCGGGTACCCAGCTGAACAAACCAGGGAAAACCCATGGTATTAAATAAAAGACGGGCACTTTTCAGTTCCTTATCGCTTTTGTATGCAAAGGCATTTTCGGTGTTATCAAACGATATATTCATGCTAACGGATGTTCGTACTGCGAATATCGGAACATCTGAAATAGTATAATCAGCTTTTGCTGAAATTCTGAAAATATTTTATAAAACCTGATATCCGCGGGCGGCGGACCCAAAATCGTTTTTGTAAAAAACTGCTGTCGGGGTCAAAAAAAAGCAGGCCGATACCGTGGAAAAATAGACCTTTGCGCATGCAAATTACCCATACAGAAATCTACAAGTATTCCATTCCGATGGTTCCTTTCACCATTGCAACCGGAACCATGCATTTTGCCCAGAATACCTTTATCCGCATTCATACCAGCGAAGGCATTACCGGAGTGGGGGAATGTTCTGCTTTTCCCATGATTGTGGGAGAAACACAGGCCACCTGCTTTGAGATGGCCAAAGATTTTGCGGCGCTTTGGAAAGGCAAGGATCCGGAAGATATTCCTGCACGTTTACTGGAGCTGGACCTGTTTACCGCCCGCAACTACACTGCCAAAAGCGCCTTCGACCTGGCCCTGTACGATATTGCTGCTAAAAAAGCTGGCCTCCCGCTTTACCGTTTTTTGGGCGGAGAAAAGAAAGAGATTGAAAGTGATCTGACCATTGGCATTGATACTCCGGAATCCATGGCCGCCCAGGCAGTGGAATTTGTAGAAAAAGGGGTTAAAGTCATCAAGGTAAAACTGGGCAAGGACCCGGCAACCGATATTGAAAGAATCCGCAGCATCCGCGCTGCCATCGGCAACGCAGCCGAAATCAGGATAGATGCCAACCAGGGATGGAGTTATGAAGGCGCGGTGGAAGCACTTACCGGGCTGGGACAGTTCAATATACAGTTTTGCGAACAGCCCATGCGTACCTGGAACGACGAACTGCTGCCCCAACTCTGTGCACAGTCGCCCATTCCTGTTATGGCAGATGAGTCGGTGTATACCCACCACGATGCGGAAAGAATGATCCGGAACAAAGCCTGCACCTATATCAACATAAAATTTGCGAAAAGCGGTGGTATTCAGGAAGCCATCAAAATTAACCGGGTGGCAGAACAGGCCGGAATGCCCTGTATGATGGGTGGCATGCTAGAAAGCCGGGTGGCATTGTCGGCGAAAGTTCATTTTGCTACAGCATTCAGCAATGTACAATTCTACGATCTCGATACCTGTTTGCTCGGTCACAAGGAAGATCCGGTAACAGGAGGGGTAACATATGAAGGCATGAAGCTGCACCTGCCCGACAAGCCGGGTATTGGCGCAGACGTAGCCGATGATTATTTAAAAAAACTGGTTGGTGTAACCATCTAAATGAGGCACAATGGAAGCAAAAAAAATGAGTGAAAGCAGAACCGTAATGACCGAACTGGTTCTTCCCAACGATACCAATACTTTTGGAAACCTGATGGGAGGACGGTTGATGTACTGGATGGACATCGCCGCAGGCATTGCAGCAGGAAGACATTCTAATTTGCCGGGCATGACTGCTTCAGTAGACAATTTAAGTTTCAAAACCCCCATTAAACTGGGCAATGTGGTACGCATAGAGGCCAAGGTTTGCAGAGCCTTCAACACTTCTATGGAAATTCACCTGAAAGTGTGGGGCGAAGACCTTATGCACCAATATAGATATGAGAGCAATGAAGCTTTTTTCACCTTCGTAGCACTGGATCCCGAAGGGAAACCTACACCGGTGCCCAAAGTAATTCCGGAAACACCGGAAGATACCCGCTTATACGATGGTGCACTCAGAAGAAGGCAGTTGAGGCTGGTATTGGCAGGTAAAATGAAACCACATGATGCCAATGAACTCAAAGCCCTTTTTGATACTGGGGAAACGGCATAACAGGAAAAACAAAATAGTACCGGGATTATTTGTCGAGCAGATTCATGAAATGGTGTTTACCCTTATTCATGTAGTTCTTGCTTTGCTCTATGGCCTCCATTACCTGATCCAGGATTTCTTCCACCGGACGGGTATAGTCGATCACCATAGGTTCTTTAAACCGGATAGACAGTTTAGAACCTCTCTTCTTAAAACTGAGACCCGTTTTATTAAAGGCTCTCCAAAATCCGTTGATCACCACCGGCACCACCACCGGCTGGTTGTTTTTAATGATGTGTGCGGTACCTTTTCTGCCGGGAGCAAAGGGTTTGGTGGTTCCCTGTGGGAAAGTGATCACCCAGCTTCTGTTCAGTGCCTCATCAATTTTCTGTGTATCGGACGCTTCTCTGTTGCGATGGATATCTTTACCCTCTGCACGCCAGGTTCTTTTAACCGTAAGTGCACCGGCCATTTTAAATAAGCGGCTGATCAGACTGCCATTCATGGTTTCTTCCGCGGCAACAAAATACAAATTGGTAAAAGGATTCAGCAGATAGTAAGGCAGTCCCAGCTTATTTTCCTTGCGCCACTTCACCGCACAAAAAATGTGGATGAATGTAATCACGTCGGCAAAATAGGTTTGGTGGTTACTTACAAACAATACATTTCGCTTAGGCAGATTGCGCAAATGCTCCGTTCCTTCAATGTTGATTTTATTAACCATTGCCAGACCCGGATAAGTTGCCACTCCAACCACACTGTACACCAGCGAACGAACCAGCCTGATATGTTTAAATTTCTCCGTTAAATTCATTTCAGCTTATTAGCAATCGATGCAAAATAGCAAAACTAACCAAAAAAGCGGAGCTTTTATTTCAAAAATAGCCTGCAAGTTGCTGGCAATCTATGAACAGGGATCGATAAATTTGCACAGATTAAAAAAAAATCTATGCCGCTTACAACTGTAATTTTTGATATCGACGGGCTACTGATCGACAGTGAACCATTGTGGCAGGAAGCAGCATACGAGGTATTTCAGCAGTATGGTATTAAAATGACCAGTGAACAGTACAACAGCAGTGTTGGTCTACGTACAAAAGAGTTTGTTCACTGGTGGTTTACAGTCTTTCAGATTCCTATGTCGGAAGCACCGGCCGTAGAAGCCAAAATTGTACAGCTGGTACTGCAAAAAATTGAAGAGAAAGCTAAAATTCTTCCGGGTGTAGCACACGCATTTGAATTTTTCTCCAATAAAAATTTCAAAATCGGGCTGGCAACTTCTTCCCCGCCTGCACTGATCGACCTTGTAGTGAGCATGACTGGTATCGGACCTTTTTTACATGCAACTGCATCTGCAGAATATCTCCCGTATGGCAAACCGCACCCACAGGTATACCTGAACTGTGCAGAAGCAATGAACAGCCACCCGCTGGAGTGCATTTGCTTCGAAGATTCCTTCAACGGAATGATAGCTGCAAAAGCAGCGAGGATGAAATGTGTAGTGATTCCTCACAATGCAGTGAGTAAAGAAGAACGCTGGGCTGCAGCAGACCTCAAATTATCCTCCCTGCAGAACTTTGGTGAACTGCATTTCAATATGCTGAACAACTAAGCAGGCAACAATTCCTCCTTTACAAAAGTCTGATCAAATAAAAAGCCCCTTCTGAATATCAGAAGGGGCTTTCACTTATAGAAGAATCTATTAGTTCTTACCTTTTAAGTTTGGGTGTGGAGCAGGTACAGAGTTTGGACCTTCTTCAGTAGTACCTTGTAAGTCTACTGTTCTTGCATCTCCATCCTGTGCATAAACAAACAGCAATCGGCCTTCCGCAATACCCTGCTTTTCAACCAGGTATTTAATTACTGCGTTTACACGATCCCAGCTCTGCTGTTGTGCAGATTTGCTGGAAGCACCGTAACCGATTACTTTAACGTTACAAGTAGGATTGGCTTTCAGTGTAGCAGCTGCAGCAGCCAGTACAGACTGTGCATCTTTGCTCAGCTTAGATCCGCTCTTAAATTGAACGCTTGGTAAAGCACCAATATTGCAATCTTTCTTAGGCTGCCAGTTGGCCATCATGTCTTTAATTTCTTTGCAACATGCAGGCTCAGGGCAATTACCAATACCATCGTTGTTTACAGGGAAACATTTTTGTGGAGTCAGCAATTCCTTGTCTCTGAAATCAGGCACTCCGTCGCCATCGGTATCTTTAGATACACCATGAGAATCAACAGGAGCTCCTTTTGGAGTGTTTGGTTCCATATCGAACTGGTCGGTAACACCATCACCATCCGCATCAGGCAGAACCACTTTAGGCATTTTCATGTGCTTAGGTGCGTTCAGCTCATTGTATACAAAGTTGTTAGGATTGATCCAGTACAGAGGCTGCACTCTTTTGGAAGAATTGCCAATGTTGATGTTCAGTCTTGCAGTAGTGGTGGTAAAGTAATCATTGCTGTTACCCGCTTTCCATGCATCCAGGTAATCATATCCGGAAGCTGTGAAAATAAATTTCTGCTCAAGACCAATGTTCACTTTGTCGCTCACTTTGAAAGCAATACCGGCGCCCACGTTCAGACCATTCATCAACGACCATGCTTTTCTTCCGTTTACAGTAGAAGAACCAACGGTAGTGATCAGTCCCTGCTGGGTATTCTCCATACCAGGACGCTGTCCGTAGAAGGTAGTGTATCCGCCACCACCCTGAACGCCACCTGCCTGCTGATAGAGCACACGGCTGGCGATAAAGCTGTAACCAGCTAATAAATAGAGATTGGTTTTAGGATTTCCTCTGTAATGGCTGGCAGTATTCAGGGATGCAATTAAATCAGCACCCAAAATATAAGACTGTGTTTTGTAAGCCAGCTGACCAACAGCAACACCGTAATTGCTAGGTGTACCGGAGTTCAACAAACCATTCACAGATCCTCTGAAAGAGAATATATGTCCCAGTGATTTTCTCAAAGAAATATTACCGGTGAAACCCATCTTGCCTTTTACATCACCTACAATGGAAGAAGTACCCAGTCCAAAGCCCAGTTCCCACTGATTGCGGGGTTTAGCAGGGTAAGGATACTGGTTGTTCAAAAACTCATTGTACTGTGGCAGGTTTTTCACGGCTATTTTGGAAGAATCCTTCCAGTCCCAACCCCAATCCGATTGGGCAAACAACGAACACTGTGCGAACACAGCGAACGCCGCTAGTAAAAACATCTTCTTGCTTGTCATAAAATAGGTATTTGATTTAATAAATAAAAAAGTTCGGTTAATGCTGCAAAATTACATCATATCATAAAAGAAAACAATTTTACAGGCGGGGGGGAAGGTTCAACTCCGAAATTAGAGTACAAATATAGGTGAAACGCTGCTCTTTATAGCTATTTTTGGGGCGATCAGGCATATATTGCAGGATAATTATAACATGGATTTAGCAAAAAAAGTTATCAGCAGCGAATTAGTCCAATTTGAATCGCATTTCAGAGAGGCAGTAAAGAGCAGGGTTGCATTATTAGATCGCATCATGCAGTACATCGTGAAGCGAAAAGGAAAGCAGATGCGCCCCATGTTTGTTTTGCTCAGTGCCAAGCTGGGCGGGGAGATTACAGAAAGTACGTATCGTGCTGCATCATTGGTAGAACTCTTGCATACTGCCACACTTGTGCACGACGATGTGGTAGACGAATCGATGGAAAGAAGGGGTATGTTTTCGATCAATGCCCTGTGGAAGAATAAAATCGCAGTTCTTGTAGGTGATTACCTACTTTCTAAGGGTCTTTTACTCTCACTCAACAACAAGGATCACGAAGTATTGAGAATTCTTTCCGAAGCAGTAAGACAAATGAGTGAGGGAGAATTACTTCAGATCGAAAAATCCAGGAACCTGAACCTCAGCGAGTCGGTTTATTATGAAATTATCAATGGAAAAACCGCCTCACTCCTTTCTTCTTCCTGTGCAGCCGGCGCCTCCACCACATTCAGCAATCCTGAAGACGTAGAAAAAATGCGCGTATTCGGACAAAAAGTGGGAATGGCGTTTCAGATTAAAGACGACCTGTTCGATTACAGCAGTGCAGATGTAGGCAAACCCACCGGCAACGACATCAAGGAAAAAAAGCTGACCCTGCCCCTGATCTATACCCTCAACAACTGCCCGGCAGATGTAAAGCGCAAGGTCATCTATATTATAAAGAATGAGAACACCGACAAAGAGAAAGTTGCCTTTGTAATTGAAACAGTGGAAAAATACGGCGGCATTGCATATGCAACCAGTAAAATGAATGAGTTCAGAGATGATGCGTTGGCATTGCTGCATCAGTTCCCTGAATCTGATGTACAGGCTGCGCTGGAAGAACTGGTACGTTATACAACCGATAGAAAATATTGATGCAGAAGCGATGGAACATATTATCTGCCGATGAAAAGCAAATAGCTGTTCTCCATAACACACTCAAAATCAACACAACACTCTGCAGACTCCTGGTTCAAAGAGGAATTGATGATTTTGAAAAAGCCCGGCATTTTTTTCGGCCTTCCCTCGAAGACCTGCACAGCCCCTGGCTGATGAAGGACATGCAAAAAGCAGTGGACAGAATTCTGGCAGCCTTCAGCAACAAGGAACCCATCCTGGTATACGGCGATTATGATGTAGACGGAACCACTTCCGTAGCGTCTATGTACCAGTTCCTGTCGGCACTTCACGAGCCGGTCGATTTTTACATACCACATCGCTACCGTGAAGGATATGGCGTATCAAAGGCAGGAATCGACTTTGCCAGAGAAAAAGGATATACCCTGATCATTTCACTGGACTGCGGTATTAAATCGGCCGAGTTGATTACCTATGCACAAACACTGGGCATCGATTTCATTGTTTGCGACCACCACTTACCGGATCAGGTACTCCCTCCTGCTGTAGCCATTCTCAATCCCAAACAATCTGATTGCCCGTATCCGTATAAAGAACTTTGTGGTTGCGGCGTTGGATTCAAACTGATGATGGCCCTGAGCGAAGCATGCAAACTGCCAGCAGAAGCCTACCTGAAATACATCGACCTGGCAGCCATTGCCATAGCCGCAGATATTGTTCCCGTTACGGGAGAAAACCGAACCCTGGCTTTCTTTGGAATCGAAAAAATCAACAACAATCCTGCTGTGGGCATCCGGTCACTGATAGAACTTGCAGCAGTAAAAAAGAAAATGAGCCTTACCAGCCTGGTATTTGTAATAGCCCCCAGGGTGAACGCAGCCGGCAGAATGGACGATGCGAGAAAAGCCGTACAACTGTTCATTGAACAGGATCCGGAAAAGGCAATGGAGTTTGCCCGGATGTTGCACTGCGACAATACCGACCGAAAGGAAGCAGACAGCAACATCACCGAAGAAGCACTGGCCATACTGGAATCTGATCCGGACAACCGGAGCAAAAAAACCACCGTACTCTATCAGGAACACTGGCACAAAGGGGTAGTGGGAATTGTAGCCAGCCGTTTAACCGAAACCTATTATCGCCCCACTGTAGTACTGACCCGGAGCGGCGAATATGCAGCAGGCAGTGCCCGCAGCGTGATCGGGTTTAACCTGTACGAAGCCGTGCATGCCTGCAGGGAACATCTCCTTGGATATGGAGGGCACTTTGCTGCAGCAGGCATGACCCTGGAAATAGGCAATATTCCTGCTTTTACCAAAGCTTTTGAGCGGGAAGTGAGTGCCAGAATTACGGCGGAACAACTGATCCCGGAGTTGGTGATAGACGCCCCTATCCAGTTCAGTGAAATCACCCCCGGTTTCTATAAGATTCTTAGCCAGATGGAACCCTTTGGCCCCGAGAATATGCGTCCGGTATTCATAGCCCGGAATGTAACCGATACCGGTTTCTCCAAAATTGTAAAAGAACTGCACCTGAAATTTGTGGTAAAACAAAACAATATCACGTTCAATGGAATCGGATTCAACCTGGCCCATCATTTTCCGTTACTGCAAAGCGGGCAACCCTTCGACCTGGTCTTCACCATCGACGAAAATGAATTTCAGGGCAACACTACTTTGCAGCTTAAAGTGATTGATCTGCGGAGCGCTGAGGCCAATGCAGCAAGCCTTTAATCTTTTTTTATAGGGAATATAATCTGAGGCTTCCCGGCTTTGAATTCAACCTGTTTAACCAATTCAAAAAGGCCATTCTTTCGCAGTTTTAAGTACCGGTGAACAGAATCAACCGCATACAACGTTTTGCAGCTACCCGAAGGGCGGGACTTTTACCACAAAACTTGATTTGAAAAGCTAATGTTTCATTAACCAAAAAACTGTCATTGGAACACGAAACCCCGCCTTTTGGGTAGGTGCTGTTAGTGGCTGGCATTATCTACATTTTGTCTTTTCGTTTCCAGTTGAATGTACAGTCCCATCCCATTAATTGCAAATTCTGGATATTGTGCCAGGTCAACATTTGGCAAGTATTCTCCAAAATATTTTTTGTCCGTTAAGTGGAATTTTTCAATACTATAACGCTTAATCTTCTTGTCTAGTGGGCTTACAAAGTTGTCAAGTTGTTTATTCAGTTTTGATTTTAAAAGAAAGTCATTAAGTTTCTCATAGCTAATGTTCTTCCGTCCAAATTGTTTTTCATATTCAGTTGATAGCTGCTTCACTAAATCAAAATAATAAATTGGGTCTCTAAAATAAAATGAATTGAGTTTTTTCAACTTGAAGTCTTCTTGAATGTGAGGTAAACATTCCTTTATTTTTGTCAAGGCTGTTGAAAAGATTATTGGTTTTTTATGATATATGCTTAAATGTAGAGTGCTGTCTTTTTCATATTCTCTAGCATTTACTGAAAAATCCAAAGTGTCATTACCTACAAGCCAATAATAAGAATACGATTTTGATAAAAAACCTACTTCATAAGATTTGTTCAAGTCATTTTTATGTTTCACAATGATAGTGTCAGTCTTGTCTTTAGTTACGGCAGTCTGATTATTTGATTCTGTCTGTTGATTACAAGATATGAAACCAAGTGTCGATGAAAGTATCAAAGTCAGATTTATAAATATTGCGTTCTTCATTTCTGTCAGTTTATGGTGATCGGTCGTATGCTTGCCGCTAACTGATCATAATAAAACAGTTCTCTGTTTTTAATGATGTTTTGCTGCCTGTCTACTTCAATAAAACCTTTTCTGTAAATAAGCTCATTTTTTGTTGCCAGGGTTTCATAGGAAAAAGCAGGTCTTTGATCAGTTGTATAAAAAGTACGCCATACCGCATTCAGGCTGTCGTCTTTCAGGAAGATCTGCATGTCTTTTGAATGGTAAACACGTCCTCCAACAGTAAGTGGGTCCTGCGAAAGACAACGAAAAGAGATGATCCCAAACAACAAGAAAAGTAACAGTCTGTTCATAATTAATTGTTTAGTTGCCATATTCGAATAGATTTAACACCACCATTCGGTGATGCATATGCATTAGAAATACATCGTCCCTCGATTATTGCATCAACATGACCTGAATAGCCAGCAATGGTTGGGTTAGCATTTACAATTACATAAATACCATTTTTCCCTCTCAGTAATTCTGCAACCTTAGTAGGATTGTTTGCATCAGGACCTACTAATTTAAGTGGTGTATCACCAAAAGTATCTATCATAAATTTATTAAAATGAGTAGCAGAAAGTATGTAATTTTTGTTATCCCCTCCTTTTTGAGATACTTGCACAGGTGGATTTCCATATTTAAGAACTGGAATAGTGATCCCAGAGTAAATTAAGGCTCTTGACCCACGTATCGCACAAGCGTTTCGATAATTTGCCGAATCAGTGATAAAGCTATTATAAATAGATCCTCCAACAAGTTGATAAACAGAGTACGAAGGCATTGGCGTAGTGTTATTAATTTTAGGGAAATTGAAAATCCATTGACTTAGCATCGGCAAATTCTGAGGGACTATGGGTGTTTCATATTCTACCAAATCAGCTTCAACATTATAGCCATCTTTTCCTTCGTTAGAAACTGCAAACCAATTTTTATACTCAATCCAAGAAACACTATTTACTTCTAAAAAATTTAAAATTCCAGATACTATATCCATACTTTGGCTAGAACTATTTCCACAAATACTCCCAACTATTTGATTAAAATCATTAATATTACTATTTGCCCATGTTTGATGTTGAAGATATGTATTAAAAATAAAATCATCCGCATTACTATCTTCACAATGTACGATATCATATTCGTAAGTTGGAGTTATTAATACATTATTACCTCCGGTACCATTATTACTGCCATTATTTGTTGTTCCTGTTGTATATCCTACTGACCCACTACCACTGCAGACATCAAGGAATAATTTATACGATCCGCCACCATCGCACCAAGGGCCTGGTCCGTTACCCTCTCCATGAACATAACCGTATATGCACGGGATATCATATGCAACTTCATAACAACCAGTAGAATTTGAAATTATATTAGTGGAGTTCGATTTTATTTGACCTGAAGAAGACGACACGTCTTTTAGTATCTCATAGCTTCCTTTAAAATTTTTATATCCATTCTTAATCGTTTCTAAAGTTGGGGTAAATTTTATAATATATTTTTTGAACTGCCCAATACTATCTTTTATAATAAACAAGTTGTAAAAATATTTCCGACTATTTCTTTTTTTTGAATGCAATCTCATGGAATAGAATGATTCATTTCGATCATTATTTGTCAATAATATCTTTGTAGTATCAATGATAAAATCTTCTATTGATTGCCCCATGGCACTTTGAGCAGAAATTTTATTCAAATCAATCGAGGTATTCCTATTCAAATCCTCACGTAAATCATTGATAGAAATTGCTTTTGCAATACTTTTCTCCTTTTGTTTTACCGTTGACGAAAAATTATCTTTTGTGCAACTATTTATAAATACACTTAGCAAAAGCATCAATATTAATTGATACAAATTGCTCCACAGGCTCCTCGTTATTTTAGGAATGTGCAGGTATGGAAATAGGCATGATGTTTCTTGAACTTTCATATTACATAACTATCCAACAACATTATTAAATAAATTAATATTAAATATACAACTACAAAATATACGGTGATTCATGCAATTCAAGCCATAAAAAAGGCTGCCCATCTGGGCAGCCCGTTCTCTCTTGTTTATTCTCGGCTGATTTTATTTTGTTTGCATCATTTCCACAGACCTGTTAATGAAATTGGTCAGCTCCGCGCCTTTCAGCAGCCCCTGAGACAACAAAGCCAGATCTGCAAGGTTACGTACCTGCTTGGTTTTCAAGGCCTCATCAGATTCTTTCAGTAAGGTCTGATAAATGGGATGATTCCCATTTACAGTCAGCGTTACCTCATCGGGCATCTGCGCATAGAATGCAGTCATACCACCTCCTGCAGCGCCCATATCTTTCATTCTACGCATAAATTCCGGGCGGGTTGCCACCACCGGTGCAGAATCCACGCTTAAGCCTTTCACTTCTGTAGTAACATGCAGTTCCGGAATCTGGAGGGTGAACAGCTCTTTTAGTTTCTCAGATTCTTCCTTACTCAATACGGTATCGTTGGTTTCCTGCTTGTCGATCAGGTTATCTACGATGTCCGCATCTACCCGAACAAAGGTTATATTGTCCCATTTCATTTCCATGGTATTCAGGAACGCAGCATCTACCAGGGTTTCCATTTTTACCACGGTATATCCTTTAGCCGTACATGCCTGTATATAAGCATCCTGCTGAACCGGATTAGTGGTATACAAAATCACGTGCTTGCCGTCTTTGTTTTTCTGGTTGGCTTCCGTAGCAGTTTTATACTCTTCGAGGGTATAGAACTTCTTGTTCACATCTTCCATTACCAGGAACTTGTTGGCTTTCTCCAGGAACTTATCGTCGGTCATCATGCCATACTTCACAAACAATCCCAGGCTCTCCCACTTCTCTTCAAAGGAAGCCCTTTCATTTTTGAAAATCTCTTCCAGTTTATCAGCTACTTTCTTGGTGATATGCGCATTGATCTTTTTCACATTCGGATCACCCTGCAGGTAGCTTCTGCTCACGTTCAGCGGAATATCCGGACTGTCGATCACACCATGCAGCAACATCAGGAATTCAGGAACAATGTCTTTTACTTCATCCGTTACAAACACCTGGTTGCAATACAACTGGATCTTGTCTTTCTGAATTTCGTAGCTCTGCTTAATCTTGGGGAAATACAATACACCGGTCAGGTTGAACGGATAGTCTACATTCAGGTGAATCCAGAACAGCGGTGTTTCACCAAACGGATAAAGTTCACGATAGAAGTTCTCGTAGTCTTCCTTGGTGAGTTCGCTTGGTTTCTTTACCCAGATTGGGCTGGTATTGTTGATGGATTTTTCGGCTTCGTCTTCTTTGCGCGGTTCTGCGGCAACATCGTTGAAATAAATCGGAATCGGCAGGAACTTACAGAATTTATCCAGGATGCCTTTCAACTTGCCGGCTTCCAGAAACTCGTTATTTTCTTCGTTTACATGCAGGATAATCCTGGTACCACGCTGTTTTTTCTCTACCTCGTACAATTCAAACTCCGGGCTGCCGTCGCAACTCCAGTAAACTGTAGCGGCTTCGTTCTGATAGCTCTGGGTAATTACCTCCACTTTTTCAGCAACCATGAAGGCACTGTAAAAACCGAGACCAAAATGTCCGATAATGCTGGCGTCTTTGTACTTGGTTAAAAACTCTTCCGCACCGCTGAACGCGACCTGGTTCAGGTACTTATCTACTTCTTCCTTAGTCATACCCACCCCACGGTCTTCGATGGTGATGGTTTTTTCTTTGGCATCAAGGGTAACATCTATTCTAAGATCTCCCAGTTCCCCTTTGGCCTCGCCAATGGAAGAGAGGGTTTTGATTTTTTGGGTGGCATCTGTAGCATTGCTCACCAATTCACGAAGGAAAATTTCGTGGTCACTGTAAAGGAACTTCTTGATAATCGGAAAAATGTTTTCCGTTTGTACACGGATCTGTCCTTTTTGCATATGCAATTAATTTTCCGATTGGTAGTCAAAGAGAATACCAGTTTCGGTTTTGCTGCCATCATGACAAATCAGCCGCCTTTCGGGAAACTTTTTCCGTTTTTTTTGACAGAAGTACCTTCGGGGGACTATTTTTTCGGCAGTGCGGGGATATAGAAATTCACGCCCCGGGGACCATTCATTCCAAAATGTACATCATCTGTAGCGGTATAACCGCTCATGGTAGCCCAGCTCCTGTTGATTTCCTTGTAGCCCTTTTTTACCAGTTCATCTATGATCTGGCTTTTTACGGTTTCCATTTCGGCGTCCAATACACCGAAGTGCACAAACCGAATGTTGATGGAACGATCCGGATACTGGCTCACGAATTCATTCATTTCCGATTGAGAAAACTTACGGGAAAAAGAGCCGGCAGACTCCACTTCGTTAGCGGAGGCCGCAGGAGCCGGTTTGGAGGGAGCATAATTGGAAGCGACCGGAGCCGGTGAAGTAGCAGGCTGATTGGAAGCTGCTCTATAAGTTCTGCTGTTATAGGGCGTTTGATATACTACCGGAGGCTGCTCACTGGAAGCCTTGCTCACCGGTGGCGGAGCTGAAATTTCTTTGGTTCTGGGCTGGATCTGGTCTGCAGGATTTTTAATCCGGTAATTATTTTGTGCCGGCTGGTATTGAGGTTTTAAAGCTTCCACCGCACGGACTTCCCGCTCTACCCTGCGCATGGAATCTTCCAGTGCTGCTCTTGATGTAATGGGGAATTGTTCTGGCTCTTTTTGTGTCTGTTGCAGGCTGTTTGGATTGGCCGCAGGAGTTACTGCCTGTAAAGCATCAGACAGGCTATCCGAAACCACAGCTGCCGGCTGTGCAATGCTGGTGCTGGCTTGTTCTGGCGCTGCTCCGGAACCGGATGCAGTTGTGGCCGCTGCGGGTGCTTCGGCAGACAACCCGTTCAGCCAATCCTGTACTGTTTCGGTACGTGCAGCTTCATATGCCATTACAATCAGTAATAGCACAATGGCGGAACCAAATATCCAATTGACCAGCTTCATAGGAAAATATTTGCACCCGTACGTTCCTGAAAGGTCTTTACAGGGGATCTTACCAGCAATTTACGTATTCTGCAGCAGTTTTCCACCCATTGCCTGTTAAAGTAGCATTAGGATAAATAGCCGCAATCTGCTAAAAGCAGCGGGGGCCAGGCATGAACAGATCCGAAGTATCCCTGATGACCAGCTGTTTCTGCGAACCAAACACGGTATAGATCCCCCGGATGCGACCATTGCCTCCGGGTGTTTTTGCTTTGGCAAAACTGGCGTAACCACTGGTACGCAAATAGAGGGAGCCTCCACCGCAAAAACGAACACGATGACTTACGGTTACTTTGTTTACTGCATCCGCATAAGGCTTGCCTGTATCAGAAGCAGCCAGCTCAGCGGAATCCAGTTCTATCAGGCGGCTGTGCATCTCCTGATCCAATTCGTTGTATCGAAGTTTCAACGGTGGGGGAAGCGGCTCAATACTGCCGGCAACAATATATTTTGTAAACAAGGGTGCCGGAATAGGGAGCAGTTCCGGATAAGCAGGATTGGAGAAGTCTGCAGATCCACCGAGCTGCAACATCCCCCCATACTCTCCCATCCACAATCCGTTCAGCCGGATAAAAATGTGCAGCCCCAACGGATAATTTGCGGCAAGACCAAAACCGTCCATCCGGATAGAAATACCAGCTGTACTGTCTTGTATCACGATGGTCTTGTAAAAATTATCGTTGGCATCATTGGCTGTAACAATACCCGAGATCACCTGACCATCGGTCATTTTTTCTGCATTACCTGGAATATGCGATTGTTGTAAACTGGCAATGCTCATCGTTGCCTGCAAATTCGTTCCGGCATACCCGGGTGGCTGATCGAATTTTGCGGCACAGGCAGTACAGCAGGCCAGCAATCCAAAGCATATCCGCCTGACCATCCAGGATTCATACATTTGATTCATAGCTGCATTTTACAGTTTATACCGTACCATCAAGAGGTAGTTGGTGCCGGCAGCATAATAATATTTTGAAGGAAACTTTTCCGCATCGCCATTATTCAGATCAAACCTCAATTGTTCGTATCCACCGCTGATAAAGGACCGGTTCAACAGATTTCCGATGCTCAGGAAGCATTGCAGGTATCGGGCTTCACCCTTGCGATTCCGGTGAACCATGACCGACCAGAATGCCGATAGATCTGCCACAAAAACATCCGGCAATTTTTCGGGATGGATGACGTACAACGGATCACTGTTGGGAGGAAGGGATCTTAATGCATCGTAGGTTCTTCTGATGGGATTGAAGCTAACCCAGTAATCCGCAAGATAATTACCTGTAACACTCAGCGAAAGCCGCTCCAGCAATTGGAGCGTACAGCCTGCACTGTAAGCCTGTTGCGGGGTACCCGGAACAGGAAAATGTTTCCAGTAGACCAAGCCCTGTTCGGTTACATTATCTTCGTTGTCGATGGATATACTGTAAAAAGGCCGGCTGGTATATCGGTACCTGCCAGCAGCCAGAGCCAGGTTGATGCGCAGGCGCAAAGACAGGGGAATTTCTGCTGCAGCTTCTACTCCGATATGCAACTGATGGATATTCCACAATGCATAATTCACCAGATTGCGGTATCCATCGTGGTAAAAACTCATCCTGTTCATTCCGTTTTTGATGGAAGTCAGATATGCAGTGGAGCGAAACTTCAAACCTGGTGCGTGCAGGATATACCCCAACTCTATGCCAGTGATCCGTTCCATTTGTATTTCCTGAACCCGACTATCCCGGGTTTGCGGAGACAGGTAGTAATCGTCTGTAAAAGGTGGGCGCAGTTTTGTTCCAAGATGCAGAAAAAGATATTTCCTTCCATTGATCTTATAGGTAATTCCGGCCTTCGCAGACCATGTGCTGAAGCGGTCTGTAGCAGACCGGCCAAAGGAGTTGAGCGGGAATACACCATTGCGCATATAGCCTGTCCTGAACTGCGCAGATTCAGACAATTCAACTGCACCAAAAACATCCATTCTGTTGGCAGCATAAGACAGCTGCAACATTGCCGTATATTGGAAAAAATCCATTGCATAATCATAACCATAGCTGTCTCCAATGGTTAGTATCCGGTTGGGCCGGTTCAGGTCGTTCTGCAAGCTGGCAGCATTGACCAACTGGTCTTCTGCAAACTGATTCCAGTCTACAAAAAAATCGCTTCCCAGTAAATCTTTAACCCGCTTAAAAAAACGCACACGCTGCCACTGAAAAATACCAGCAGCATGTACAGTAAGCCGGCTCGTGAGTGGTTGATTCAGTCTGCTGCTAAGCACCAGCGTTTTATTCTGTTGCACCCGTTCCTGCACAACATAATGCGCCCTTCGTCCGGCTGCCAGTTTACCTGCTACTCCATCGGCATCCCGAACCACTTCGAGGCTGTTTCGATTTGCTTCGTACAACCGGTTCCAATTGATTTGCAACTGCAAAGGATCTGCCGCATACCATGCCTGAAGCTCGGTTTGCAAGAGGCCGTTTTGCTGAAACCCGGGCCAGTAGCGATAATAATCCGGGCGCGGGTCTGCTGCCTTGTACCAGTCCAGGCCAGACATGGCGCTCTCTCCTGAACTAAAAATCAGCGTGGTCAATAAGGTTGTGGCATTCGGAGCGGTAAACTCATGCGACAACAAAAGGCGAGGCATATGAAGTTGCTGCGTATTGGCATTTCTTTTCTGACCGTTCTGATAGCCCCATCCTGAATTATAATATTCTGAACCGGATATGGCTACAGCTTCTTTAGTTGCCGCAACAGTTCTGCTGTTGTGAAGCATTGTTCCCAGCAGCACAATGGAAAAAAGATGTTCTCCGATTTTTTTATCAACCGATAAAAAATAAGCAGGGCTATGCAAGAATGATCCGGGCACCTGCAAATCATTACCGGTTCTGTAACTGACGGAACAGGCATAGGCCCATCCGCCTGCTGTTATGGGAACTATTTTAGTGTATGCAAGCCGGTAGCGATACGATCTGTTAGATACGGCTGAAGTTACCCTGGTTTGTGGCCGCAGGTGTGATGCCCGCAAATCGAAACTGCTGAGGCTTCCCGGACCGCCAAACCCATATTCAGTTTGCTGCCAGCCCATACTACTCGTATTGTTGTTCATCACTTCGTTCAGCCCTCCCCAACTGCTCCAGGCAGCAAGACCATTGTACAACTGATTTACCGGAGCGCCATTGAGTTGCACCTGAAACCAATGCTGGTCCAGCCCTTTGATACGAAATCTTCTTGCGTTAAAATGAAAAGATGCTGTTGAGGCAAACAGATCTTTCCCCGAATGCAATACCGATGGAACAAGTTGCCTGGCAGTATAGCCTTCATCTGTTCCACTGGCAGGTTCTGTAAGATCTATTTCTGTTGTGGATAGTAGCAACTGATTCAGTGTAGCGCTGTCTGCAAACTGATTCTTCACTTTTTTGTGGAGCGCAACAGATTGAGCAAACAAGATCGATATACAGCTCAGCAAACAACAGAGTGCAGGCAGGATTTTGTACATAACAATTGAAATATGGGGTTACAAACAACACGAATATAGGAGCTGCTGTCAGCGATTCCTTCAGCAAAAAAACGTTTGCGGATAGTTCATTGAAAATTCCGTGAAACCCACGCAGATTAATGCGGTAAACACCTGTTCCAGCCCGTTCTGCAGGGTTATTTTTGCAAAAAAAATGCGTACCTGTTTAATGCTATCCGCCTGCTTTCTTTTTTGCGTTACGCAACCAGATCGGCAGCAACAAGTGGTGGTTGCTTTTTACAACCTCGAAAATCTCTACGACACCGTAAACAATCCGATGGTGAATGATGATGAGTTTATTCCCGAAGGGGCCAAAAAATACACAGGTGAAATTTACAGGAACAAACTCTTTCAACTGGCTACCGTTTTAAAAGATATCGGGAAAACGCATTCCCGGCACGGTGCTGCACTGATTGGCGTTGCAGAAATCGAAAACGATACTGTACTCTACGATTTAACCAGGCATTTTTTATTACGCCCGCATCGCCTGAAATTCATTCATTTTGATTCCAGGGATGCCCGTGGAGTGGATGTTGCTTTATTCTATCGCCCCGATCTGTTTATTCCGCTTACTGCCCGGCCCTTACAGGTGGTATTGCCGGGTGGAAGCAAGGAAGCCGCTGCCACCAGGGATATCCTGTATGTGAAAGGATATCTTGCCGGGGAACTGTTTCATATTTATGTGAACCACTGGCCCAGCAGAAGAGGGGGCGAAGTACGAAGTGCCCCGGCTCGTGCTGCAGCCGCAAAAGTGGCCAGGCTTCATATGGATTCCATCCTCCTGACTGCACCTTCCGCCAGGATCATCCTGATGGGCGACCTGAACGATAATCCTACCGATCCAAGCATTACCCAAACCCTGCGGGCCTCCGGTTCGATAGTTGGCCCCTCAAATTCCACCCTGTTTAACCCTTGGGTGAAACATTATTTGCAGGGCTTTGGAACCCTGGCCAACCGCGATGTTTGGGGACTTTTTGACCAGATCCTGGTTTCCCGCTCTCTGGTCGATTCCGGCTCAAAGGGCCTGCATTTCAGCCAATCCTTTATTTATTTCCGGCATCTTATGGCGGAACCTTCTGGTCTGTTCAAGGGCTATCCCATGCGAACCTGGAATGGCAATAGCTACCGGGGCGGGTACAGTGATCATTTTCCTACCTATATTGTACTGTCTAAACCGTCGCAGTCCGGCTCTTCCGGAGCTGATCATATTTACAATAAATAAAATATAATAGCTTTACTGCGTGCGGGATCCAACTTATTTGGATAAAACCTATAGATCACTTACCTTTGCAGCCCCAAATCTGTATTTGGCAGATTTTCCTGCTTGCAGGAATCCACTGGGAAAAAACCAATTTTTAACCAAAAAAATTCAAGTAATGAACAATTACGAATTGATGGTGATCTTCACTCCGGTTCTTTCTGAAGAAGACTTCAAAGCTTCTCAGAAGAAATACCAGGATCTGATTGCCGAACTGGGCGGTGCTACCGTTCACAGCAATCCATGGGGATTGAAATCACTGGCTTACCCTATCCAGAAAAAAACCACTGGAATTTACTGGGTACTGGAATTCACTTTGCCTGCAGAAGGTATTGAAAAGCTGAAAATCCAGCTGTTACGCGACGAACAGGTAATGCGTCACATGGTAACCCGTCTCGATAAATACGCCGTCGAGTACAACTACACCAAGAGAAATGGCGGATTTGCTAAACAAGATAAAGCGGAGGCATAATCATGGCAAAGAACGAAATCAAATACCTGACTGCGATTAAGCAGGAGAAGCCTAAGAAAAAATTCTGCCGCTTCAAGAAATACGGTATCAAATACGTTGATTACAAAGACATCGAGTTCCTGAAGAAATTCGTGAACGAGCAGGGTAAACTGTTGCCTCGCCGTTTAAGCGGTAACTCTCTGAAGTACCAGCGTAAAGTAACTGAGGCTGTTAAGAAAGCCCGTCAGATGTCTCTGATGCCTTACGTAACAGACTTATACAAATAGGATTTATTAGTTAACCATCCCTAACCCCGGCAACGGGAGGACAGTCAAATCAACAAACAATGATTGGGCGCTGGGACTAAACAAACAAACATGCAAGTAATTTTAATTCAAGACGTAGACAATCTGGGTGGCAGAAATGAACTGGTTACCGTAAAGAACGGTTATGCCCGTAACTACCTGATCCCTCAGAAATACGCGGTAGAAGCCAATCCTTCTAACCTGAAGCAACTGGAAGAGAAACTGAAGGTGAAAGCCAAGAAAGAAGCTGCTATGCTGGCTGAGATCAACAAAGTGATCGATGTACTGAAGGCATCTCCTGTTAAAATTGGCGCCAAAACCGGTACCAGCGGTAAAATCTTTGGTGCAGTTACTGCCCTGCAGATTACCCGTGCGATCCGCGACCAGAAAGGTTATGAGATCGACCGTAAGCGGATTTCTATCAATGAAGAAGTAAAAGAACTGGGCTTATACAAAGCTACCATCGACTTCGGTAACGGTAACACCACCGAAATTGAGTTTGAAGTAGTGGGCGAATAACCCGTTTTTGACCTGTTTTTTAAAAAACCTGCCCAAAAAGGCAGGTTTTTTTGGTTTTTACCGAAAACCCCTATCTTTAATGTTCCAAATGCAGAAGTTCCAGTTCTCAGAACGTTTTTACGTAAATGGTTCAGGGTTTTTGGTTAACTGATTTCGCTTTGGTTTTTGATCACTTAATTTTCTAAAAAAATGAACATTTACGTTGGAAATCTGAACTGGAATATGACCAGTGAAGACCTGCAGAACCTGTTTACTCCATTCGGTGAAGTAAGCAGCGCCAAAATCGTTACCGACAAATTTAACAACGACCGCAGCAAAGGCTTTGGCTTCGTTGAAATGCCTGATGATGAAGCAGCACGTGCTGCCATCGCAGCGCTCCATGACACTGATGTGATGGATCGTAAGATTGTCGTGAACGAATCCACTCCACGCCCTGAAGGTGAAAGAGGTGGCTTTAAGAAGAAGCCATATGGTGGTGGCGGCGGTAGCCGTGGCGGCTACGGTGGTGGAAATCGCGGCGGCGGTGGATACGGTGGCGGTAATCGCGACCGTGGAAACGGCGGCGGTGGATACAATAGGTATTAATCTATTTAACCAGCTCATTCATAAGTCCGTTCCGGTTTTCGGGACGGACTTTTTTTTATTTTTAGATACTTAAGACAAAAGAATCAGTCAGATGAAATCCAAACCAATCAGTTCACCGGTGGCCGGCTGTATGCGATGGGGCAAATGGGGAGCCAATTTTGATACGGCTACCTACCGGGCCATGATAGAACAGTGTATCAGCATGGGTATTCACAGCTTTGATCATGCCGATATATATGGAGACTATACCACCGAAGAAGAATTTGGGGCTGCGCTGAAAGAAGACAAGACCCTTCGTTCCAGGATCAAACTGATTACCAAGTGCGGCATTCAGATGGTCACGGAGAACCGTCCGCTACACAACATCAAATCGTACAATACGGGAAAGAAACATATACTGCAGTCTGCCGAACAGTCGCTTCAGCATTTTGGAACCGACTACCTGGATCTATTCCTGATCCATAGGCCCGATCCGCTGATGGATCCCGAAGAAATTGCAGAAGCTGTACAGCAATTGCAGCAACAGGGTAAGGTACTGGAATTTGGCGTATCCAATTTCTTACCTCACCAGGTGAACATGCTGAAAAAATATGTTCCCATCAGCTACAACCAGATAGCACTTTCTATTATTCACCTTTCTCCCTTTACCAATGGCATACTGGACAATTGTATGGAGAACCATATCCGGCCCATGGCCTGGGCGCCATTGGGAGGAGGACTGCTCACAGACGATTTACACCCTCATTTCAGAAGCATTACTCATACCGCCGCAGAACTGGCAGAGAAATATGCTACGGGCATCAATGAAATTTTGCTGGCATTTCTGCACAGGCATCCTTCCAATATTATTACTGTAATAGGAACCACCAGACCGGAGCGGCTGGAACAAGCCAGGAAAGCAGGCAGTATCCACCTGACCCGCGAAGACTGGTTCATGCTCCTGAAAGCCGCTAATGGTGGAGAAGATGTAGCGTAAATAAAATTGGATTATTCGCTGATTGCTGCAATACCCGGCAGCACTTTTCCTTCGAAGTATTCGAGCATCGCGCCGCCACCTGTACTTACATAGCTTACCTGATCTGCAAAACCAAACTGGTTTACAGCAGCAACACTGTCGCCGCCACCTACCAGACTGAAAGCTCCGCTGGCAGTAGCTTCTGCCACAGCCACCGCAATGGTTTTGGTACCGTTTTGAAATTTTTCCATCTCAAACACACCCATAGGACCATTCCAGAGAATGGTTTTAGACCGTTTGATGGCAGCAGCAAACTGCTCACAGGCTTTCGGGCCAACATCCAGACCCATCCAACCGTCGGGGATTGAATTGGAGGAAGCTACATCGGTATTGGCATCGGCTGCAAAATTATCTGCAATGATACTGTCTTCCGGAAGATGAATCGTTACCCCTTTTTCTGCCGCTTTTTTCAAAATCTCCAGAGCTGTTTCCAACCGATCGTCTTCGCAGAGGCTTTTGCCTATCTGACCTCCCTTTGCTTTCATGAACGTATAAGCCATACCACCACCAATGATGATATCTGTTGCACGCTGCAGCAGGTTTTCTATAATCAGGATCTTATCGCTCACTTTGGCACCGCCAATAATGGCAGTGAATGGTTTCTCTGCTTTGTGCAGCACCAGTTCTGCTGCCTTCACTTCACCTTCCATTAACAGACCAAACATTTTTTTCCCTTTTGGAAAGAACTGTGCAATCACTGCGGTGGAAGCATGGGCACGGTGAGCAGTACCAAATGCATCATTTACATAAACATCTCCCAACCTGCTTAATTTTTCGGCAAAGTCGGTATTCCCTTTCTCTTCTTCTTTGTAAAAGCGAAGATTTTCCAGCAACAACACTTCCCCGGGTCTTAAAGCAGCAGCCTTTTCATATGCCTCATTGCCAATACAATCGTTGGCAAACTGTACAAACACATCAGTTCCCATCGCAGCAGTTACCAAGTCCTGCAAATGACCCACGATATGAATCAGAGAGCTCTTGGTTTCAGGACCTTCTTTCGGACGTCCGAGGTGACTCATCAGGATCACGCTTCCTCCGTCTTTTAAAATCTTCACAATGGTAGGGATGGCTGCACGCATCCGGTTATCATCGCCAATGGCAAAACTTTGTTTATCGAGGGGCACGTTAAAATCTACACGGATCAGGGCTTTCTGGCCGGAAAAATTGTGTTGGGAAAAAAGGCTCATAGATCTAAGTTTGAATGAATGGCAATTTATTGAAAATTGAGAACAAAAATGCCGGCAACTGGGCCGGCATTCAGATATTCATCAATATTCAATTGAATTATTTAGTGATCAGTCCTGCAAAATAATGCACGGTTCTTACCAACTGGCTTACATAACTCATTTCGTTATCGTACCAGCTCACGGTTTTAACCAGTTGCGCATCTCCAACAGTCATTACTTTGGTTTGAGTTGCATCGAACAGAGAACCAAAGTGAATACCAATGATGTCGCTGCTTACAATTTCATCTTCGTTGTAACCAAAGCTTTCGTTGCTGGCTGCTTTCATAGCTGCATTGATTTCTTCAGCAGTTACTTTCTTATTCAGGATAGTGGTTAATTCTGTAAGAGAACCAGTGATGGTTGGAACACGCTGAGCGCTGCCATCCAGTTTACCTTTCAGTTCGGGCAATACCAGTCCAATTGCTTTTGCAGCGCCGGTGCTGTTAGGCACGATATTGGCGGCTGCTGCTCTTGCTCTTCTCAGGTCTCCTTTCGGATGCGGAGCATCTAAGGTATTCTGGTCGTTGGTATATGCGTGAACAGTGGTCATGATACCAGTCTGAATACCAAACTGATCGTTCAGTACTTTGGCCATTGGAGCCAGACAGTTGGTAGTGCAGGAAGCACAGGAGATAATGGTTTCAGAACCATCCAGGATGGCGTGGTTCACATTAAATACAACTGTTTTGAGATCTCCGGTAGCAGGGGCTGAAATCACCACACGCTTAGCGCCGGCCTTCAGGTGCGCTTCTGCCTTGTCTTTATCGGCAAAGAAACCGGTGGATTCGATTACTACATCAACACCGTGGTTTCCCCATGGAATCTGAGCAGGATCTTTCTGTGCATATATCTTAACGGTTTCACCGTTTACAATGATGGAATCTTCCGTTGCAGTAACAGTAGCGTCGAAACGACCCTGTGCACTATCGTATTTCAGCAGATGAGCCAGTACCTTCGGGCTGGTCAGGTCATTGATCGCAACAACGTCAATCCCTTTCATATTGTAAATCTGACGAAAAACCAATCTCCCGATTCTGCCAAAGCCATTGATGGCAACTTTAACTGTACTCATTTGGATGCTTTTTAATGATGAAAATTGCTGTTAGCGGGGCAAATCTACTATTTCTCCATAGATATTTAAAATTATCTGAAATAAACAGGTAAAAAAGTTTGGCTGAATTGTTCTGCCCCCCTATTTTTGCATCCCGATTGACACAAAAGGTCTTTTGAAAAAAGATGGCCGGTTCGTCTATCGGCTAGGACAGCCCCCTTTCACGGGGCAAAGACGGGTTCGATTCCCGTACCGGCTACCAGACAGGAAAAATGATTATACCAATCGTTTTTCCTGTTTTTATTTTGGGGTAATCCGTTGCTTATCCGAAAGATACGATGATTTCAATCGAAGTCTGTTTCAAAATATTGAAGAATAGCCATATAACTGTCTTGAGCGCTAAGACAAGTGTCCAATAGATATTCTTTTACATACGCCCATTCCTGTAGCCCTCTGTAATAAAAAAGCTTTAGACCTTCATCAATAATAAACGGAACGATATTATTGGCGAGGCATTCTTTAAACATAATCAATCGCCCCACCCGACCATTACCATCCTGAAAAGGATGAATCATTTCAAACTGATAATGAAAGTCGATAATATCTTCAAACGTTTTCTTTTCAATACCGTGATAATAAGAAAGTAATGCTTTCATTTTTGCAGCCACCTCTTTAGGCGGACAAGTTTCATTGCCGCCAACTTCGTTTGGAAGCTTTTTGTATTCACCAACATTAAACCAATCTTTTCGACTATCGGAAGTACCTGACTTCAAAAGAAAATGTAATTCTTTAATAACAGATTCAGTTAGTTTGGCTTTTGCTTTATCTATGATTAAATCAATACAACGAAAGTGATTGGTTGTTTCTATGATGTCATCTACATTCACAGTTTCCTTGGATGCGCCAATGGTGTTGGTTTCGAAAATAAAACGGGTTTGATCGTGGGTTAGCTTACTTCCTTCTATACAATTTGAATTATAAGTAAGATCAATCTGCGTGCGATGGTAAATACCGCCTTTGAGCCTCATATCCTTTTGCTCTTTGAGATGATTGAGTAAGGAGTTGTTACTGAATTTTTTCTTATTCCCTTTTTCGGGTAAGGTGGCGTCCTCAGGAATATTCCATGTTTTACCAGTTAGGAAAGCCCCTTTAATCTTCCCGATAGCACAGTAATTCCGTGCTGTTCTTTCCGGAATACTCCATTTTTTTGCAAACCCGCTTACAGAGATATAGTTCATAACTCCTCTTATTATTTGCCGTTATCGGCAAAAATATGCAAAATAAATCTTCTTTTGCCTGCATTATTGCCGTTATCGGCAATAATGCAGGATTTTACCTCCGATCTGAAAAGCGGTTGGCAAACACAGGAAAGACCGCATCAATCATGTCGTTCTCCCGTCACTACATCAAATACATGCAATACGGAAGGAAACAATGCATCGAGGTATTCTTTGGAACCTGAAGTGGAACCCGGCAGGGTCAGCACCAGGGTTTGGTCAATCAGTCCTGCCACACTCCTGGACAACATGGCATAAGGCATTCGTTCCTGCCCGTAGCGCCTTGCCGCTTCCATTACGCCTTCAAGTTCACGTTGCAACAAAGGTTGCACCGTATCGGGTGTAATATCTCTTGGTGACACACCGGTACCTCCAACAAACAAAAGCAACTGCACTTGCTTGTTGGTATGATCATTCACCTCCTGCACAATGGCATCGGCTTCATCTGGTATCACTTTATACTGAACGGTTTCAATGCCGTATTTACGCAACTGTTCTACTACAGCAAGACCCGCTTTGTCCTCTGCCTTTTTTGCAAACACTGTATCCGAACAAACCACCACTGCTGCCTGAATGCGCCGGCCTTCTTTCAACGGATAAGAACTCTTTCCACCTTTCTTCTGGATCAGGCGAATATGTTGTATTTCAATATGCGAGTCAATCGGCTTCAACATATCATACAAGGTAAGTGCAGCAACAGATGCTCCATGCATGGCTTCCACTTCAACCCCTGTTTTATAAATCGTATGCACTTCTACTTCAATTTCAATCTGAAGGCCATTGATCCTGAAACGCACATCGGTGTACTCCACCGGCAAAGGATGGCAATCGGGAATCACATCACTGGTTTTCTTAACAGCAAAAAGTGCGGCCACTTTGGCAAAGGAAAATACATCTCCCTTGGGAACCTGTTTCTGTTCAATTGCTTCAATGGTTTTTGAAGAAGACGCCACCACCACTGCACCTGCAATGGCTTTCCGCAATGTGTTGGATTTATGGGTTATATTGACCATGATTTTTACGGATATTCGTTATTTATTTTCTTTCCAGTAACTCAGTTGTTCGCTTACGATTTCCTTTCCCCAAATGGGCAGTTCCTGTTTAATCTGTTCCACCAGCTCTTCGCAGGCATCTATGGCCGCTTTGCGGTGCGCAGCGGAAACAAATACAAACAGGCAGATTTCCCCCACGGCAACTGTTCCTAAACTATGGTGCACATGCATGCAGGTGAGCGGATATTTGGCAAAAAGATTTTCGCGGATCAAAGCCATTTTCTCCAGAGCCATTTCTATATAGGCTGTGTATTCTATGGCAGTTACGGTTCCTCCATCTTTTGCATCTGCACGTACCTGTCCCAGAAAGATGCTGTGTGCGCCGATATCGTTTTTGCCAGAATGATGCTGTACATCATCCGCTATTTTCTGTGCAGGTATCGGTCCTTCTGTAAATATGTTCCGTAGTTTTTTTTCTTTCATCGGGATTCCTGTTTAAAATAAGCGGTCAATCCGCCCTTCAGACTGTATACGGTTAAATTCCTTCTTGCTTTAATCAACTGCGCGGCATACACACTTCTGATACCCTGGTGACAAATCACACAGATGCTTTTCTCCGGCAACATGGAAATTCCAGTATGCAATTCGGACATCGGGATCTGTGCATCGGCAAAGTCAATCGGAGGATACTCATGCTTTTCCCGCACGTCCAGCACAAATACATTCGGATCTTTCCGCAACTGCATAAAGGTACCCACATTTATTTCTTCAATATCGTGCATATCCGGATCCTCTTCCGGCATTTCGCAATTGGTATCGTAGTTCATCGTTTCAAAAAATACCTGGTCTATTTTCACTGGATCGCGTTGCTTTACAATATTAATTTCATATCCACTGGCCTGCAACAGATCATAATTATACAACCTGCCATAAAGCGTATGGCCCAGGCCGGTAATAATTTTGATGGCTTCAGCAGCCTGCATGGTACCGATGATACCGGGCAATACACCAAGCACACCACCCTCTTCGCAGCTGGCAATTTCATGTGGCGCAGGTGATACCGGAAACAGGTCGCGGTAATGAATGGGCTCAGCAGAATCCGAATCCAACTGCAGATTGAACACAGACAACTGTCCCTGGTATTGCGAAACTGCTCCATAAATCCAGGGCTTTTTCAGCAACACGCATACATCGTTGATCAGGTACTTGCTCATGAACTGATCAGTGGCATCTATAACCAGATCGTAATCTGCAATCATTTCCGCGGCATTGCTCCGGGTTAATGCATAGGGATAGGCCTGCACCTGAATGGAAGGATTTTGCGCCTTCATTTTTTCAGCTGCCAGTTTCACTTTTGGCTGACCCAGCTCATCTGTATTGAACAACAGTTGGCGATGCAGGTTGCTTCTGCTTACCGTATCTGCATCCATAATACCGATGGTTCCAACTCCGGCAGCAACCAGGTATTGCAATGCAGGACATCCCAGCCCGCCCATGCCTACAATCAGCACTTTGGCGGCGAGCAGTTTTTCCTGTGCTGCCATCCCAAATCCGGGAAGGATCACTTGTCTGATATATCGATCGTTCATAACTTAATTATCCTCCGGAGAAAGGCGGCATAAGGGCTACCACATCTCCTGTTTTCAGGGTTGTATTTTCACGAATCATCTGTTGGTTCACTGCTATAAAATATTTAGCAGTTCGCAACGCCGGATATTGCTGATGCAGCAGTTCCTGCAAAGCAGCAGTATCACCAGCAGCTACATTATTCAATGCAGCAACGGCTGTAGCGTCTGTTAATGATCCAAAAAACAATACATTGATTCCCATGTTTCCTATTTTACAAAAAAGAGTTTTCCGGCAGCCAGTATCAACACAGTTGCCAGTATAAATTTCATGTTTTTTGCCGGTAATCGCTGTGCTCCCAGATGAGCACCAATGAATCCACCTGCCAGTACAAAAACAATAATGGCCCAGATTTGCGGTTCCGGAGTAAATCCGGTTCTGAGCTGCCCGATGAATCCGGAAACCGAATTTAGAAAAATAAAAATAGCGCTGATGGCGGCAGTTTGTTTTTGTGTGGTCCATCCCATCAACAACAAAACCGGAGACAATAAAATTCCGCCCCCCATGCCAATCATTCCCGACAGCAGTCCGATAGCTGCACCAATGGTGCTTAGTACATACCACTTAGGCGCCGGCTGCAAAGGACGTTCTGCACTGTTCCAGAGCAGGCGTAACACCGAAAGCAATAACACAGCCCCCAGTATTTTCTTGTACAGTATTTCCGAAAGCGGCATTACACTGCCGATATAGGCAAAGGGAATGGATGCAGCAATCAATGGCCAAAGCAATTCTTTTCTGAAATGTTTGGCTCTGTAAAAAGAAACAAATGCAATCATCGATACCAGCACATTCAGCAACAAAGCCGTTGGCTTCATCACAGCTGCGCTGAATCCAAACAAAGCCATCAGGGCCAGGTAACCACTGGCACCACCGTGTCCTACAGAAGCGTATAAAAATGCTACTGTAAAAAAACAAAGTCCGTATAGTATTAGTTCCTGCATATCCTGTTCTTCGCAAGTTTAAAATAGATGAACCGGTACCAGCTGCAATGCGGCAAAACAATCCACGGATTCATCCAATTCTATCCAGCAATTGGCCATTGCAAATGCGCTCAGCTGAAAAGATGCCTGTGCAGGCAATACAGTAACGACTCCTGCATCATAATGTCCTTTCAGAAAAACCGTTAACGAGCCCTTCTTTTCATAGGCATGCGCAAGTTTGGCCATTTGAGGCGTAGGCGTTTTTCTTCCCGTAATCTGATGCAATGCAGGCAACACATATTGCTGATAGCAGCTCAGTACAGATGCCGGATTTCCCGGAAGTCCGAATACCAGTTGCCGGCCTTTTTTTCCAAAGAAGAGCGGCTTCCCGGGTCGTTGTTTCACACCATGAAATAACAGCTCCACACCCTGGTTCAAACAGGCCTGCACCACATAATCGTATTCCCCCACACTTACCCCGCCTGTTAACAACAATACATCTGTCTGCTTCAATGCAGCAGCAATTGCCTGTTCGGTTGCAGCCAGTGTATCTTCGGCCCGCCATTGTTGAACCTGTTCTATACCCGCCTGATATAATGCGGCGGTTAGTCCATAAGAATTGGATTCGTAAACCTGCCCGTATTGCAGCGGATGGCCCGGCTGCACCAGTTCATTTCCGGTGATCACCAGAGATACTTTCGGCCGGCTGTATACCTCCACATGGGTAAGGCCTAAACCCGACAGGTAAGACACCATGTAAGCCTGCAACAGGGTTCCTTCCGCAAGCGCCATATCTCCGGCCTGTATATCTGCACCCGGCATTCGGATATGGGTGCCAGCTACCACGCGTTCCGGCTCTTGTATCCGGATACCTTCATTGGTTATGACCACCCATTCTTTCTGTACAATTGCATCCGCTCCTTCCGGAACCGGTCCGCCGGTAAACACGCGGATTGCCTGTTGCGCTATCAGTTGCACCTGCCTGGTACTTCCTGCCGGTAATTCATCCTGAACCGGCAATACCAATCCACGATCCTGAACACGCAGTGCGTAGCCATCCATAGAGGATTGCGGAAAGCCTGGCACCGAAACAGGGCTGTAAACAGGAGCCGACAATACATAACCTGCGGCTGTTGCAACCGGCTGCAGGATGCCGCCCAATGGCGAAGCATGTTCCCCAACAATCTGTCTGGCTTCTTGTACGGTTTTCATCATCTCATTTAACCACCAATGGCAATCATACTGCGGTTGTGCAGGTCATTGGCATTGATCAGTTCAAAATTTTTGGAGAACTGGCCACCCAGTTCTTTGTGTTTGTGATAGATGGATTGTTCAATCAGTTCCTGCACATTTTGTCCGCTGCGCAATGCCTGCAGCAAGTCCGTTTCCTCCTGAGAGAACAAACAGTTTTTTATTTTTCCGTCTGCCGTTAAGCGGATCCGGTTGCAGCTGCTGCAAAACGGCGCGCTCATGGTGCTGATCATGGCAAAACTTCCTGCATGATTCCTGATATGGAACTGCTTACTGGTATCGTGCGGATCATTTTCTGCGGCAGTGATATCGTAGTTCAGCGCAATCAGATCGATCATCTCCTGAAGCGTAACCAACTTGTCGCTTTTCCATCGATTGCCATCGAATGGCATGAACTCAATAAAACGCACATGTATTGGCAGTTCCTTTGTCCATTCAATGAAATCCAATATTTCCCCGTCGTTCAGACCTTTCACCACCACTACATTTACTTTCACTTTAAAGCCTTTGCTCAATAACAAATGAATATTGTCCATGACCACGGTAAACTGGTCGCGGCGGGTAATTAGTTGAAATTTCTCCGACTGCAATGTATCGAGGCTGATGTTTACGGAGCGGATACCGGCAACAGTAAAATCATCTATAAAATGATGTACCCTGGTTGCATTAGTAGTAATGGTTAGTGATACTCCCAATGCGCCCAATGCCCGTATGATAGCTGCTGCATCCTTGCGCACCAGGGGTTCGCCACCGGTCAGGCGGATCTTGTTAACTCCATTGGCCACAAAGATTTTTGCCAGGGCCAGGATCTCTTCCTGCTGCATCAATTGCTGTGCAGGCATGAAGGCATAATCCTCCTCGGGCATACAATAAAAGCAACGAAGGTTGCAGTTATCGGTCAGCGATATCCGAAGATAATTATGAACCCGGTTGTATTGGTCTCTCAGCATCTTGTTGGTTTAGTTGTTGCAGGAAGCGTTCATAATCTTCCGGCGTATCAATATCCAGTTCACCCTGCGGAAACGCCACAAGAGCAATATCCTCCGGATGTTCCTGCAATATAACCCGTGCACCCTTATCGCCCGATAATTTTTGCAGGGCCGCAAAATAAACAGCGCTGAAGAGTACAGGTGTTCCGGCAATGCCCTTGTATTGTGCTGCTACAATTCCTTTATGTGTTTCCTGGTGCATCCGCAACATTTCCTGTAATACGCTTTTACAAAGAAAAGGTTGATCCCCCACAACAATCCATACCAGGTCGAGATCGGGTATCTGCTGCAACAGGGCCTTCATACCTGCCTGTATGGAACCAGCCATTCCGTTGCTCCATGCTTTATTGTACACCAGACTGATTGCAGGATCGCCGATGGTTTGTGTAATTGCCTCGTGGTACTTTCCGGTTACCAGGCAGATAGATTGCGGTGCTACGGTTTTCAGTTCACTGATCAGTTGTTCCAGAATGGTTATTCCCTGATAGGGTAGTAACATTTTTGCCTTCCCCATTCGGGAAGCAGCGCCTGCCGCCAATATGATTGCACCGGTTTTCATACCTGGCTATGGATCGGTTCATTTTTTTGTTTCAGGTGCATCGGATTACGCTCCTGTAATACCGCCATAATTTCTGAACAAACAGATAAGGCAATTTCCGCAGCCGTTTCTGCACCCAGGTCTAAACCGGTAGGGCCATAGATGCTGCTGCGCTGTGCTTCGGCAAAATGAATTCCTTTTTCGGAAAGCTCCTGCAGCATCCGGTCTCTTTTGGCTGCTGGCCCCAACAGGCCAATGTAGGGGATATCATGCGCTCTCAGCAATCCCAGCAGTTCAGTATCGTAATTGTAATTATGGGTCATCAGTACAATGGCTGTTCTGTAATCGAATTGCAGTTCCGGAAAAATCACTCCGGGCTTTCCTACCAGTAAGCGCTGCACGGTTCCAAACCGTTGCAAATTGGCATGTGTGGCCCTGCCATCCACCAGCGTAACTTCCCATCCCAACAATGCAGCCATCTGTACCAGTGGAATAGCATCATTGCCCGCTCCAACTACCACCAGGGCAATAGAAGGAGCACAATATTCCACAAAGAGTTGTTGCATGCTGTTTGTAATGAATAACCCGCAATGCGCTGTTTTTCCTGCATTCATTACCCGGTCTGCTTCTTCCCGTATCAGCTCCTGCACATCACCCTTCCAGGAAAAAGGATCGATGGTACCCAGATGTGTTTGGTTATCGGGGGCATAGCCGGTAACAATCACCGCAGGTTTTCGCTGCGCTGCCACTCTTCGTAAAATTTCAATAGGATCAGCATGGTCTGCATCCACCGGTTCAAATAAAATAGATACAATACCATTGCAACCCAGTTGTATTCCCAGGCGCGCATCGTCCTCGTCGGTGGTATCGTAGATCACTAGTTTTTTCCGGCCTTGTGTAATGGCCAGTACTGCTTTGCGCAAAGCATCTCCTTCCAGACAACCTCCGCTGATGGCACCGGTGAGCATCCCATCCTCGGTTACAAGCATACGCGCACCCGGTCTTCTGTATGAAGAACCTGATACATGCACAACAGTAGCCAGTGCGGCTTTCTTTCCGAGTTGAACTGCTTCATCAAATGCCTGAACAATGTCTTTGATTTCTTTCATAGGGGGACGACCTCCTATGGCCGTAACTTTTTAACCTGCGCAGGTATAATGGCTTTGGGATTTTTATTACCCCAGCTGTTATTAACGTAATTAAGTATATCCGCTATTTCGGCATCTGTTAAATAATCCTGTGCAGGCATCACTGCATTGTACACTACACCGTTCACTTTCACCTCGCCAGACTGCCCTTTCAACACGGTTTCGATAATATCTTTAGCAGGACGCTTTAAAAAATCCGACTTTGCAAGCGGTGGATAAACGCCTTCCATCCCCTTTCCGTTGTCCATATGACAGTTCATACAATTGGTAACGTATAAATCTTTGCCTCTTGCAATACTTTTTGGCAATCCATCATTCTGTACAAAAGCACTTGCGGTGAACAGAAGCACCACCAACGCACTCATCAACTTCATACTACGCATCATCATTCTGTATTTCTGGTCTTAAACAATTTTATTGATATCAAACGGCAGTCTTCTGATCCTTTTTCCGGTAGCTGCATAAATTGCATTGCAGAGCGCCGGTGCAAACGGAGGAAGGCCGGGCTCTCCCACACCCTTGATGGTTGGTCCGCCATTGGCCAGTATATGCACTTCTACTTTGGGCATTTCATTAATGCGTACCAATGGATTGTTGTGGTAATTAGACTGAACAGTTCTTCCTTTATCAAAACTAATTCCCCCCTTGATGGCAGCGGTCAAGGCCATTACTGCAGCTCCTTCTACCTGCGCCTTTGTATTATCCGGATTCACTACAGTACCCAAATCGATCACGGCATATACTTTTTCAATTTTCACTCCAGTGCCTTTCTTAGATACTTCCACCACAAAACCTCCGAGGCCCGCAAAGAATTCGTATTGTGCAACACCCCTTCCCCATCCTGCAGGAAGTGGTTTGTCCCAATTGGATACTTCCTTTAGTTTGTTCAGTACATTTTTAGTATCACTCTCTTTGGTAAGCATGCTCAGCCTGAACGCCATCGGGTCTTTCTTTGCAGCAACAGCCATTTCGTCTATGAAACACTCATGCGAAAAAGCCAGCGTGGTACTGGTTACCGCTCTCCAGGCGGCCAGTGGCAGATGAACATAATGATGCACATAGAGGTTCTTCATGTGCTCAATTTCATATTTCTGCTCGCTAATGCCCTCGGTCATCGTACCATTGGTCTTGGTCTTGTCGTAGTTCTTCTGCATATCCAGCGTTGGTGCAATTACTTTGTGCTGAAATGCAATTGCCTTGCCGCTTGCATCCAGTCCCCCCTTTAGTGCAGAATAGGTTACCGGACGGAATGGTCCCTGCTGGGTATCGTCTTCGCGGGTCCATACACTCTTCACCGGTTTACCGATTTTTTTAGACAGCTGCACTGCTTCATGCACATAGTCCGGATAAAGTCTTCTTCCGAATCCTCCTCCGTTGAAGAACATATTCACTTTCACATTTTCTGCCGGTACGCCATAAGTAGCAGAGAGCTCATTAATGACTCTTCCGGGCACCTGAGTGGAAGCCCAGATCTCTATTTTATTTCCTTCCTGCCAGCTGGCCAGGCAGTTCATAGGTTCAATTGGAGAATGTGAAACCATTGGTGTTTCATAAAAAGCCTCCACTTTCACAGGCGCTTCTGCAAAGGCTTTGTCGAAATCGCCCTGCTGGTGATCTATCGCACCTTCCTCTTTTGCCGCGTTTCGCAAGCTTTGTTCATAATCTTTTGAATTGAACTGATCAAAGCCCTGGTAGTCCCACTTTACGGTGAGCGCTTTTCTGCCCTGCAAGGCAGCCCAATAATTTTCTGCAATCACAGCAACCCCCTCTGTTTTGAATACTCCATGAATTCTTTCACAGGTTTCAACGGCGATCACTCCTTTCACTTTTTTTGCTGCGGTGGCATCAAAGCTTACCAGCTTGCTGCCCAGTACAGGACAACGCTCAATAGAAGCATATACCATTCCCGGAACAGAAGCATCTATACCAAATTTGGCAGAGCCATCTGTTTTGGAAGGAATATCAGGACGCTGTACAGACTTACCCAATATCTTAAAATCTTTAGCATCCTTAAGGGTAGGATTCTTGGGCGCTTCTATTTTTGAAGCTGCCTCGGCCAATGCACCATAAGACAGGCTTTTACCGGAGGGCCGATGATGCACTGCAGCATCGGCGGCATAGCATTCTTCCACCGGAACATTCCATTGCTGTGCAGCAGCTTTGATGAGCATTTCCCGGGCAGCTGCACCCACTTTGCGCAGGTTCATATAACTGGTACGAACCGATGCACTTCCCCCGGCAGACTGCGCAGGGCCATATTTCTTTTCGCCACTGGTTTGTTTGATGGTTACTTTATCCAGCGACACTTCCAGCTCCTCTGCAATTAATGCCGGAATGGATTGAAAGGTACCCTGACCTATTTCGGGTTTGGAATTGTAGATGGTAATCAATCCGCTTTTTTCGATAACAACAAAGGGATGTAATTCAAACGACTCCAATGCATTGGTAAGGTTTTCTACCGTTTCCACACCATTGGCACTGGAAGAAAGTCCCATCACCAAACCCGCACCGGTAATACCGGTAAGGCGAATGAAATTCCGACGATTTATCTGATTGATTGACTGATTCATGAGTTGTTTTTTTGTGGTGTAACTGATCTTATTTGATCATTTCTGCAGCACGGTGAATGGCGCTGCGGATGCGCTGGTAAGTTCCACAGCGGCAGAGATTTCCCTGCATCGCCACATCTATATCCGCATCGGTAGGATTAGGCTTGGTTTTCAGCAGGGCTGTAGCGCTCATGATTTGCCCCGACTGACAGTAGCCGCATTGGGGAACCTGTAATTCTACCCAGGCTTTTTTCAAAGCTTCTGCAATCCGTTCGTTCAGCCCTTCGATGGTGGTAATTTTTTTACCCGCAGCTGCTGAAACAGGGAAACTGCAGGAACGAACCGGGCGGCCATCCACATGGACCGTGCAGGCTCCACATTGGGCAATACCACAACCAAACTTGGTACCTGTTAACCCAACCATATCTCTGATGGCCCATAAAAGGGGCATCTCCGGACTGGCATCCACTTCGTACGTTTTGTTATTGATGTTCAAGGTAATCATGGCAGTTTTTTTTAATACATGATGCCGCTAAAACCGACACCGGTTTTAAAATTAGGTGTTTTTTGCCAATAAAAAAGTCCGGCTAAAATTAGCCGGACTGATATGGTGATTCACAGATTCAGAAGGTACAATCCCCCGATATGCGCCCCCTGACATAAATGCAAATAACACCAAAAAAGTATTCTTCTTTTCAGCAGAACAGCGCAAAAGTAGCTGAGATTCTCCTGACGGCGAACCAATAGTAGACCATCCAACCCTATTAATAGATGAATGACATTCCTGAGTAGAAAAATGCCATTTCCTGGCAAATCCCGGGTTAATCCAGCCGGAAACTTTGGTGCATGTCCGGAATAATCACCTCTTTAAAATGTTTCCTGCGCAACCGAACGGCGAACTCCTGTTGCACATCGTATTCTCCGTGAACCAGGAACAACTGCTTAACCCATTCCGGGTTCTGGCAGGCCAGGAACTGGCAAAGATCATCATAATCACCATGGGCACTCATGCTGCGGATTTCGCCTACTTCGGCCTTCACTTTATAAAACTCTCCAAAAATCTTTACTTCAGCTTCACCCCTTACCAACCGGGCACCAAGCGAGTGTGGTTCGCAATAGCCGGTAATCAGGATGGTATTATTTGCGTTTTCGATGTTATTCAGGATATGGTGTTTCACCCTCCCTGCATCTGCCATTCCACTGGCGGAAATGATTACACAGGGCTGGGGCAGTTCATTCAGGTATTTGCTTTCATCTACTGTTTTAATGAATTTAAGCCCTTTGAAATCGAAGGGATCTTCATCATTCTCCATCACTTTCCTGATCCGCTTGTTAAAATAGGTTGGGTAATTCTTTAATACGGCTGTTGCCTCCCTGCTCAACGGACTGTCTACATAATAAGGTACGCTGGGCAGGCGGTTTTCCTGCTCCAACTGATTCATTGCATACAAAATTTCCTGGGTACGGCCCACACTGAATGCAGGAATAATCAGCTTACCTTTTTTTTCGATGCAGGTATGGGTAATCCATTTTTCAATGGCATCCACCGTTCCAAAAACTTCGTTGTGCAATTTATTTCCATAGGTACTCTCGAGTACAATATAATCGGCCTGGTCGAACACTGCCGGTGAGCGAAGAATGGCATCATTGTACCTGCCAACATCACCGCTGAAGGTAATACGGGTAGTTTTCCCCTTTTCATCGATGCGCAAATGCACCGCAGCGCTGCCAATAATATGGCCGGCATCCGTAAACTGAACCTCCAAGCCTTTTTCGATGGTAACCCATTCGTCGTAAGGAATCGTCTGAAACAGTTCCATGGCTTCAGCAGCATGTTCCATATCGTAGAGGGGCTCATAAGGAGGCAATCCCATTTTAGCTCTCCGCTTATTGATGAATTTGGTATCATCCCGCTGTATTTCTGCAGAATCCTCGAGCAGGATCCAGCTGAGTTCCCTGGTAGCAGGCGTAGAAAAAATAACACCCCTGAAACCCTCTTTATACAACTTAGGGATCAGCCCTGAGTGATCAATATGTGCATGCGACAGAATCAGGTAATCGACCGTTGTGGGATCAAATCCAAAACCGGCATTCATGGTAGCCGTATCTTTTCCCAAGCCCTGAAACAATCCACAGTCGAGGAGAATATTCTTTCCATTGGCCAGGTTAATCAGGTGTTTGGATCCGGTTACTGTTCTTGCTGCACCGTGAAATGTGATGTTCATACTTTCTTTGCTTTAAAACTCCAGGTAATCATAAATTCCGAAACCACTTCACCCGATTCATTGGTGCCTACAGAACGGCAGGTGAGTGTTCTGCCCTCTCCATCTGCAATACACGTTTCAATAGTGTGTTCGATCAGCGCTCCATCTGTGCAGGTAAATGCAATCGTTCCTGTTGCTTTTTTCAAAAAATTACCCTGAATACTGACCACCAGCATACTTACCGGTGGATTTCTTTGATAGGTTTGACCAACCGCAAACAGTCCTGTACTCATTTCTGCAGCCATGGCCTGTACGGCAAAATACATGGAACGAAAAGGATTCTGGTTCAGCCAACCGTGCTTCACCAATATCACGGCTTCGGTATTACTGAGCTTACCGATTCGCAATCCTGCTACAAAACTCGCAGGTAGTTTTACCAGTTTAAAAATCGCAAAACGAAATGGATTACTGATCTGTTGCTGAAACTTGGAAAAACGTGGATTCATACTACAAGTTAACCATTTATCTGCTTACAGCAACAATGCAGCAAGCAGATAATCGGCAACAAGGATCAGGATACAGCTAACCACTACTGCGCTGGTACTGGCACGGCCAATTTCAAGCGCACCACCTTTTACATTGTATCCGAAATAAGCAGAAATACTGCTGATGATGAATGCAAATGAATAGGCTTTATAGAATGCAAAAGTGATGTTATAATAATTCAGGTTCTGACGAAGCCCCATATCAAAAATATCTGTAGACAAAATGCCCGCCATATCTCCGGCAGTTCGTCCGCCCCAGATACCCAGCACAGCAGAGATGGTAATTAAACAGGGTATAGCCACCATCGCGCCCAGGATCTTGGGCAGTATCAGGTAGTTGCGGGTATTGATACCCATGATCTCCAGCGCATCAATCTGTTCACTGATGCGCATATTTCCCAACTCACTGGCAATTTTACTACCTACAACACCTGCCAGTACAATGCTGACAACCGTAGGAGAAAATTCCAGAATGATGCTGTCGCGGACAATCTGTGCTATGGTTGTTTGGGGAACCAGCGGACTCACCATCTGGTAAGCAGTCTGTACTGTGGTAACGGCTCCCAGAAACAGGGATACCACAACCACAATCGGGAATGCACCGATTCCGATTTCCACACACTGGTGCATGAATTCCTTCCAGTACATGCGCCAGTTCTCCGGCTTGGTAAACATGCCTTTTAACATCAGCAGATAGGTACCCAGGTGAGTCAGAAATGTCATTGTTCTAAATTATAAACCAAAAATTATCGCTTCTTTTATCCTTTATTCACTTTCTTCCGGCGTTTCCACCATCGACTGCGTTCCACTTCTTCGCGAGTGTCTGTTCTGCACTTCATTTGTGCATCCACTACAGCAATCAGCGCCATGTTGATGATGCTTCGTACGGTGCTGCCCAATTGCAGTACGTGTACCGGTTTCTTTAATCCCAGCAAAATAGGTCCAATAGCATCTGCCCCACCCACTTCTTTCAACAGATTATAGGTAACATTGCCCGACGTGAGGTTGGGGAACATCAACACGTTCACATCTTCGTCTACCAGTTCACTGAACGGATAATTGTCTTTCAGAATTTCTTTGTTGAATGCAAGACTTCCCTGCATTTCCCCATCCACAATCAGCGAAGGATTGCGTTGCTTTAGTATTTTGGTAGCCTGTGCAACCAGCTTTGCTTCCGGAGAATCACTACTTCCGAAGTTGCTGTAACTCAGCATGGCAATGCGTGGTGTAATGTTGAAGTTGCGCACTTCCTTTGCCACCATCATGGTAATATCGGCCAGTTCCTCTGCAGTTGGGTTAAAGTTTACGGTGGTATCTGCCAGGAACAATGGTCCCTTCTTGGTCAGCAGCAGGTACATACCGGCAATTTTCTTCACGCCCTCATCTGTTCCCACAATCTGCAGTGCAGGCCTTATGGCTTCTGCATAGTTCTTGGTAAGTCCGGACAACATGGCATCAGCATCACCGGTTTCCACCATCATGCAACCAAAATGGTTGCGGTCTTTCATGATCTTGATGCTTTCGTAGTGGTTCATACCCTTGCGGCAACGCTTTTGGAAAAACAGTTGTCCGTAGAACTCCCGCTTGCCTTCCATCTCGTCGCTGCGCGGATCAATGATGGGTATATCGGCCAGGTCTATACTGTTTTGTTCGGCAATGCGGTTGATTTTAGCAGGATCACCCAGCAGGATAGGATAAGCAATACCATCATCATATATGATGCTGGCTGCTTTCAGAATCTTGAGGTTATCTGCTTCGGCAAACACCAGTCGTTTCGGATCTTTTCTGGCTTTGTTACCAATTACGCGGATGATCTGGTTGTCCAGTCCCAGCCGCTTGTTCAGTTCCAGTGCATATCCTTCCCAGTTGGTAATGTGTTTTTGTGCAACACCGCTTTCCATGGCTGCTTTCGCAACTGCCGGAGCAATGGTGCAGAGCAATCTCGGATCGAGTGGTTTGGGAATAATGTATTCCGGACCAAAGCTCATGTTACTCTGGTTGTACGCCATATTCACAATATCCGGCACGGGAGTTCTGGTCAATTCCGCTATGGCCCTGACAGCTGCCAGCTTCATGGCCTCATTGATCTGGGTTGCGCGAACATCCAGCGCTCCACGGAAAATATAGGGAAATCCGAGTACGTTGTTTACCTGGTTGGGATAATCGGAACGCCCGGTAGCCATGATGATGTCTTTTCGGGCAGCAGTTGCTTCTTCGTAACTGATTTCCGGATCCGGATTGGCCATGGCAAATACGATCGGATTCCTGGCCATACTTTTAACCATGGCAGGCGTTAACACATTGCCTACACTCAATCCAAGAAAACAATCCGCGTCCTTCATGGCTTTTTCCAGGGTCCAGTCGCTGCGCTTCACGGCAAATTTTTTCCGGATCGGACCCAGATCCGTTCTGCCTTCATGCAACACTCCGTCTTTATCGAACACAATAAAATTTTCGTATTTGGCACCCAGGGCCACATAGAGCTGTATACAGGCCATTGCTGCTGCACCTGCACCATTGATTACAAAACGAGCTCTTTCTATTTTCTTTTTTTGTAATTCCAATGCATTCAGCATGGCAGCGCTGCTAATGATGGCTGTTCCGTGCTGGTCGTCGTGCATCACAGGAATTTTCATCTGTTCTTTCAGCTGCTGCTCTATGTAAAAACATTCCGGCGCCTTGATGTCTTCGAGGTTGATGCCTCCGAATGTGGGCTCAAGCGATTTTACAATCTGTACAAATTTCTCCGGATCCTTTTCGTTGATCTCAATATCAAATACATCAATGTCTGCAAAAATTTTGAAGAGTACGGCCTTCCCTTCCATCACCGGCTTACTGGCTTCCGGACCAATATCCCCCAGACCCAGTACCGCAGTACCATTGGAGATAACGCCCACCAGGTTTCCCTTGGCCGTGTATTTGTAAATATCTTCAGGATTTTCTTTGATCTCCTTACAGGGTTCTGCCACGCCCGGACTGTATGCCAGCGAGAGGTCTCTTTGTGATTTGGCTTCCTTGGTAGGAATCACTTCAATTTTTCCCGGACGACCATGTGAATGGTATTC
Source organism: Sediminibacterium sp. (assembly GCA_016786865.1). GTDB lineage: Bacteria > Bacteroidota > Bacteroidia > Chitinophagales > Chitinophagaceae > Sediminibacterium. The sequence continues at coordinate 220,577 of JAEUVE010000019.1, forward strand.
CAACGCTTGTTCCCTGCGTAAATTCTTCTGTTTAGTCATATGTTTTTTTTGTTGCCAGATTAACGCCCAGATAGGCCATCATTCCAACACCTGTTTCTATGGCATTTTCATCTATATCGAACCGGGGAGTATGCACCTGGTGCACAATTCCTTTAGCTTCGTTGCGCACACCCAGCCGGTAAAAACAACCGGGTATCACCTGTGTATAATATCCAAAATCTTCTGCCCCCATTCTAAGCTCTGTTTCTTCTACGTGCTCACTGCCCATAAAATCTTCGGCCAGCTTCCAGGCTTCTTCGGTAAATGCAGGATCATTGTCTACAGTAGGATATCCCACATCTATGTGCAGGTCCAGTTCTGCGCCCATACTTTCCACCACACCTGTAGCTACTTTCCGGATGAGTTCATGTGCTTTGTATCTCCACACTTCGTCCATGGCCCTGAAAGTACCCATCAGCTTTACTTCACTGGGGATTACATTGGTAGTACTTCCGCCCTGAATGGAACAGATGGAAAGTACCGAAGGAGAAATGGGGTTATTGTTTCTGGAAATAATTTGTTGCAGACTCACAATTAAATGAGATGCAATCAGAATAGTATCAGCCGTAAGATGCGGTGCTGCTGCATGACCACCCTTGCTGCGGATGGTGATATAAATTTCGTCGGCACTGGCCATCACCCTTCCTTTTCTAAAACTCAGCTGACCAATGTTTAATCCGGGATGTACATGCAATCCTACAATGCCAGAAGGCTTTGGATTTTCCAATGCACCATCCCGAATCATGAAACTTGCCCCCCCCGGATTTCTTTCTTCTCCTGGTTGAAACAACAGTTTTATGGTACCCTCCCATTCCTGCTTCAGTTCGTTCAGGATCTTTGCGGCTCCCAGCAAAATGGTGGTATGTACGTCGTGTCCGCAGGCATGCATCACGCCTTTGTTCAGGGATTTATAGGGCACATCATTTTCTTCCACAATTGGCAATGCGTCCATATCTGCACGCAATGCAATCACGCGGGTGTCCGGATGCTTTCCTTTAATGATGCCCAATACACCGGTTGTAGCAATGGTTTCGAATGCAATGCCCATTTCGGTTAAACGGGCTTTCACATAATCTGCCGTTTTAAACTCCTGATAACTCAACTCAGGATTGGCATGCAGGTGTCTTCTTACTTCAATCAGTTCAGGCGCGTACTGCTTTGCCAGTTGTTTTATTTTTTCGTTCAGCATGTATATGAATTCATTCAAAAAATTTCTTCTTCCTTCGGCACATACTCAATGGCATCTTCCACCACATAGCCGCCGGTAGGATATACTTTATTCAGCTGCTTCCTGAATTTTTCTGCATCTTCTTTTTTCAGAAAATTTCCTACCCGTACCTTAAAATTGGGCGACTGAAAAAGCAGGTAAGCTTTCTGATCGGGGAACTGACGCATCATTTCCGTTTTAACATCCTGAGCTTTGCTCCTGCTGCTGGTGCTGACCACTTGTATCCGGTAGCCTTTGTACTGGCCCGAACTGGTCATCATGGAACTGCGTTTGTTCACCTGTGCCTGCTTAATGGTCAGCAGGTCCATACGCACATCTTTCACCACAATAACCGTGTCGTTTGCATGAACTTGCGTTACCACCAGCGCAACCACAAAGAGTAAACAATATCGTAGGAATTTTACCATGTCTTTTTTAAAGATATCAAATGGACGGTAAAGGTACAAAACCCTGATTGAACAGGGTAGCCGGCTAGTATCCGGAGCCTTCTGCTGCCGGTGCACCGTTTACAATGGCCACACCCGCACTGCAACCCAGCCGGGTAGCGCCTGCTTCCACCAGTTCACGGGCAAAAGCATAATCACGGATTCCTCCTGAAGCCTTGATCTGCACGTGGGCGGGAAGGTGCTTTCTGAAAAGTTTCACAGCTTCCACTGTTGCGCCTTTTTCGGCATACCCGGTGGAGGTTTTCAGGTAATCAATCCCTGCTGCACCATACAACTCACAGCACTTGATAATTTCCTCATCGGTCAGCACGCCGCTTTCGATGATGATTTTAATGCCCCTGCCCTTTCCTTTGATCACCGGCATCAGGTGATTGATTTCATTGGCCAGGTACTGCCAGTCGCCGTTTTTAATGGCACTGATGTTCACCACCACGTCCAGTTCATCGGCCCCGTCTACAATTGCAAGCAAAACTTCTGCCAGTTTTGCTTCCACGGCAGAATAACCAAATGGGAACCCGATTACCGTAGCCACTTTCACCGGCGTGCCTTCCAGCAGTGATTTGGCCTTTTTAACAAAATTCGGGGGTACACAAACTGCAGCAAACTGGTATTCAACGGCTTCCCTGCATAGTTTTTCTATATCGGCTACAAGGGTGGTTGGCTTCAGGATGGTATGATCAATATAATGGGCAATCTGCATAGGTCAGTTTTAATGGGCAAAGATAGTTAAAGCAGTTCACCTGTCCTTCATCTGCCGGGAACGAACATACCGTGCGAAGGGTATAGGAAAAAGGATCAAAAAAATTTGTTTTGCTAAAAACTTGAAAGCATCATGAAAAAACATTTCCCCATCCTCTTTATCCTGCTTTGTTGCACTTGTATGAGCGCCAACGCACAAAAAAAGCTGGAAAATCCCGATGGCAACCGATTGGACTTCTCCATAGGATTTGCCAACCCTTCTGCACAGCAAACTTTTGGTCAGTTTTACAAGTCGAAGGGTCTGCAGCCCAGGGTTACAGCAGAGTACGGCTTACTCAACCTCCCCTACAGCAAAGGGTTGAATGCCAGGATTTCTGCCATTGCAGGACTGGAACCACAAAGTTTTAACAATACAACAACCTATACTTCCATCGTAAAAATGACCCAAAAACCAATCGGAGGAAGGTTTTATCCACTGGTGTTGCGTCATGGGCTTGAATCAGTAAAAATTAAAGACGGTGGAGTTCCTTTTCTGGACTTGTTTCAGTATGCGGGCCTTTGGCTGCTAAAAGGATTTTACCTCGAAGGTGGTGTTTCTCCCGGTGTTAAAATGACGGAAGAGGGCTATGCAGATGTTACCCGCTCTCCCACATTCTTTGGCTGGGGGGTGTCTGTGTATGACCTCGAAGAGGATGCCAGGCTTCGCTTTAAATTCAACTTCGGAACGAGGAAATATACCTGGACCAATGCCAGCTCCACCACTTCTCAGATCAAATCTTTTTGTATGGAGGTTGGCCTGAGTTATAAATTATAAAACAGCAATCGCATGAAAAAAATACTACTGATTTTATTGATAGCAGGTGTGCTGCATGATCCTGCTGCTGCTCAAAAAATAAAAACCCTGCCAGACAATGCACCATCGGCCTTTGCAACAGAACTAAACAGGCTACTGGCAGACGCACGTTTTGATTTCAAAAATACCATCGATCAAATTAAGCCGGGTTCCGAGGATGATTTACTCTCTACATATTATTCAAAAGTACAGCTGCCACTGGCCGACAGCAGTTACATGGAAGATGCGCTGGACGATTTTCTGGAAGATTTTCACCAGTTCTATGCTGTGTTTGGCAACTATCCCACCAAAGAAAGCGCTAAGACCAATTTCAATAAAATCATCAATTACATAGAAAAAGGCAAATACAACGAAGGTCTGTTGCAGAAACAACCGGTTAAAGAAAATGAAAAATCCGTTCAGCAATTGTGGTCCCTTAAAAGCAATAAGGCAAACAATTCCGCCACAAAAGTGGAGCTGAGCCTTGTAGAAAGAAAAATATGGCCGGCCAATAGTTCAGCACCCTCATTGGTATGGATCATTGAACTATGTGTGTTCGAAGACGGGGGCTTCTGAGGCACTCAACAAAAAACCCCGGATTTTCCGGGGTTTTTCTTTTAGAGATCTTTGCCGTGACAGGCTTTGTATTTTTTACCACTTCCACAAGGGCAGGGATCGTTTCTTCCGATCTTAGGTCCTACCTTCACCGGCTCTTGCTTTACCGGTGTGGGATCGTAATAATCATTTTCGTTGGCGCCATACTCCTGGCCTGCAGTATCTATTTGCTCTTTGTTGGCGCTCAAACGGCTGAGGTCTGTTTTTTCCTGGTGCCCTTCTCTCAGTTCATCGCCTTCCGCAAGTGGAATACCGGCATGACATAAGAACTGAACAATATCACGGTTTACTTCCCCATCCATTTTTTTGAACAGGTCAAATGCTTCCATTTTATAAATCACCAATGGATCTTTCTGTTCGTAAGTAGCGGTTTGTACACTTTGCTTGAGGTCGTCCATGGCCCTGAGGTGTTCTTTCCAGGCATCATCAATAAAGCCCAGTGTTATAGAACGTTCCAGCGCATTGGTTAATTCTGCTCCGTTGGTCTCCAGGGTTTTGTCCATATTGGCCAGCACCTGCATCTGTCTTCTTCCATCGGTAAACGGAACAATTACGTTATCTACATGCGAACCCTGCTGCTGCTTGATGTTTCTGAACACCGGAACAGCCTGGGCCATCAGGTCCTGCTTTCTTCTTTCATAATTGGTTACGGCTTCTGTGTACAGCTTTTCTGCCAGCTGATTTTCATTGGTTTTATACAACTCGTCTGCAGTAATGGAAGTATCAATACCAAAGTTAACGATGGCTGCCATGCGGAAACCTTCGTGATCGTTCTGTTCTTTAAAGGAGCTTACCAGGCCTTCTGCTACTGCGTACATGGCGTTATCGAGATCCAGTGCCAGACGCTCTCCAAACAATGCGTGGTTGCGCTTGGTATAGATCACAGTACGCTGCTTATTCATTACATCATCGTATTCGAGCAGGCGTTTACGGATACCAAAGTTGTTCTCCTCCACTTTGCGTTGTGCACGCTCAATGGATTTGGTAATCATGCTGTGCTGAATTACTTCTCCTTCCTTATATCCGGCAAAATCCATCACTTTGGCAATACGCTCACTTCCGAACATCCGCATCAGATCATCTTCGAGTGATACAAAGAATAAGGATGAACCCGGATCACCCTGACGGCCTGCACGACCACGCAACTGGCGGTCTACACGACGCGATTCATGGCGCTCGGTACCCAGGATGGCCAAACCACCTGCTTCTTTTACACCAGGTCCGAGTTTGATGTCGGTACCACGACCGGCCATATTGGTAGCAATGGTAACCGCACCGGCCAAACCTGCTTCCGCTACAATCTGTGCTTCACGGGCATGCTGCTTGGCGTTCAATACATTGTGTGGAATCTGTTTCTGACGCAACATTCTGCTCAGCAATTCACTCACTTCAACGGAAGTGGTACCCACCAGTACGGGCCGGCCCGCTTCGCGCATTTTCACAATCTCATCGATAACTGCACCAAATTTTTCGCGCTTGGTTTTGAATACCAGATCCTGCTCGTCTTTACGGATAGCGGTTACATTCGTCGGGATGCTTACCACATCCAGTTTGTAGATGTCCCACAACTCTGCAGCTTCAGTTTCTGCCGTACCGGTCATACCGGCCAGCTTATGGTACATCCTGAAATAGTTCTGTAAGGTAACCGTAGCATAGGTTTGAGTAGCTGCTTCAATCTTCACATTTTCTTTTGCTTCAATTGCCTGGTGCAAGCCATCGGAGTAACGACGACCGTCGAGAATACGACCGGTTTGTTCGTCTACGATCTTCACCCCACCATCCATTACCACGTATTCCACGTCTTTATCAAAGAGCGTATATGCTTTCAGCAGCTGCTGTGCCGTGTGAATTCGGTCTGCTTTAACAGCATATTCGTTGATGATGGCCTCCTTTCTGTGCAATTTCTCTTCCGGACTCAATGAAGCATCCTGATCTACACCGGCCAGAGATAAACTGATATCGGGGAGGATAAAGAAGTTGGGATCTTCTCCCGAACCGGTAATCAGCTGAATACCTTTATCTGTTAACTCAACGGAGTTGTTTTTTTCGTCTATATAGAAATAGAGTTCTGCATCTGCTTTAGGCATTTCGCGTTGCTGGTCTGCCAGGTAGTAGTTCTCTGTTTTCTGCAACTTCACACGCATACCCGGTTCACTCAGGTATTTGATTAATGCACTGTTCTTGGGCAAACCTCTGTGGGCGCGGAACAGGGCCAGACCACCGTCTTTTGGATCATCGTTTCCTTCTGCAATTTTTTTCTTGGCTTCGGTCAGAAACTGCTGGGTAGCTCTTTTCTGTGCTTCTACCAGTTTTTCAATCCTTGGCTTCAGTTCAAAGAACTGCTGCTCCCCTGTCTGGTAACCAATGGGACCGGAAATAATCAACGGCGTACGGGCATCATCAATCAATACGGAGTCTACCTCATCCACCATAGCAAAATGGTGTTTGCGCTGTACCATTTCTGAAGGACTGTGCACCATATTATCCCGCAGGTAGTCAAAACCAAATTCGTTGTTCGTGCCATAGGTAATATCGGCCAGATAGGCTTTTCTTCTGGCTTCACTGTTGGGTTCGTGTTTATCGATACAGTCTACAGTAAGACCCAGCCATTCAAAAATGGTTCCGTTCCATTCGCTGTCTCGTTTAGCCAGGTAATCGTTCACGGTTACAATATGAACGCCCTCACCTGCCAGCGCATTGAGGTAGGCCGGAAGGGTAGAAACCAATGTTTTACCCTCACCTGTGGCCATTTCGGCAATCTTACCCTGGTGCAATACGCTACCACCGATCAGCTGCACATCGTAGTGCACCATGTTCCAGGTGACTGTACCACCACCTGCGGTCCAGGTATTTTTAAATTCGGACTGATCCCCTTTAATGGTAACATACTCTTTTCTTACACTCAGCTCACGGTCCAGCGGTGTAGCTGTTGCAGTGAGTACCGGATTTTCTTTGAAGCGGCGGGCTGTTTCCTTGATTACGGCAAAAGCTTCCGGCTGAATTTCGCTCAGGGCTTCCTCAATTTTTTTGTCCCGTTCTTTTTTGAGTTTATCAATCTGCTGGTAAATGGCATCTTTTCCGTGAATATCCGTTTCGGGCAAGGCATCTGCTTCTGCTTTCTTTGCAGCGATTTCTGCATCAACTCCGGATAAGTGCTGCTGAATACGGTTTTTAAACTCGGTTGTTTTGGCTCTTAACTGGTCGTTGGAAAGCGATTGGTATTGTTCGAAGAACTGGTTGGTCTTTTGAATAATGGGCATCAGTTGCTGCACATCCTTCTCACTTTTACTGCCACCAAATAACTTAGAAATGAATTTCAACATATAATTATAGCTCTGGTATGAAAATTTTAACAGTCAAACAGCGTGCGAAAGATAATTTTTAGTCAATTTGGCACTCCGTCTGAAGGCGGACAAATGTAAGCTTTTGATTTTAGACCAGAATGAGCCGAAATACGATTCTAACATCTCTTTTAGTTTTAGGCAGTTTTTTTTGCGGGAATGCCCTTGCACAGGAGCATTCCGAACAGTTCCCGGTTGCAGACAATATCCGGAAACCTGCCGTTGATTCCCTTTTTGCTGATACCGCCTTGCTGCGCATCAGCGACTCGCTGGTCGCAGAACGGCTGAACATGCACAAGACCAACCTGACCATTCTGGCGGCCTGGGCAGGGATTAATATTATACAGGGGAGTATTTCTGCCAATAACGCCCAGGGACGTGATCGATATTTTTTTAATATGAACAGTTACTGGAACCTGGTCAATATGGGCATTGCCACTTATGGCCTGATCCGGATGAAAAAAGACCTGACCAGAAAATACAGTTACACCCAGAACCTGCTGGAACAACAAAAACTGGAAAAAATACTGCTGCTGAACAGCGGGCTCGACCTGGCCTATATTGCTACAGGGCTTTACCTGAAGGAACGGGGCGCCCGACTCAACAGCGAACAGGCGGCCGGATTTGGCAACAGCCTGATTTTACAGGGCGCTTTTTTACTGGTTTTTGATCTGGTTCAGTACGGAAATCACCGCCGGAATGGCAAAATACTGGAACGGCAAACGGGAAACCTGCAGATCGGCCCTACCGGCAACGGGATTGGTCTGGCCTACCACTTTAAATAAGCCAACTCCGAATTGGAATTTATGCACCTTTCTGCTACTTTTGCACCCCAAAACCCTTCTACTATATGGCCGGTCAATTAAAAGAGGTTAGAAACAGAATTAAGAGTGTACAAAGTACCCAGCAGATTACCAAGGCAATGAAAATGGTAAGTGCGGCCAAACTCCGCCGTGCCCAGGATTCTATTACACAAATGCGTCCATATGCACAGAAGTTACAGGAAATGCTGAGCAATATTGTAAGCAATATTGAAGGTGGTGCTAACCTGGCACTGGCCGAAGAAAGAGCGGTTGAAAAAGTATTACTGATCGTGGTAACCAGCGACCGTGGATTGTGCGGCGGTTACAATGCCAACCTCATTAAACTGGCCAAGAGTACTGTTGCGGAAAAATATGCAGCACAACACAAAAAAGGAAATATCACCATCTGGAATATCGGTAAGAAAGGCTACGAAGGACTGAGCAAGGCCGGATTCAATACAGATGCTACTTATAAAGACATTTACCTGAACCTGAACTTTGAAGCGGTACATGCTGCAGCACAGGCTGCCATGCGTGCTTTTGAAAGCAAGGAATTTGATGCGGTGGAAATTATTTACAGTGAGTTCAAGAATGCCGCTACGCAGGTATTTACCGCCGAGCAGTTCCTCCCTATTCCTAAAGTAAGCCCGTCTGCCAGCAAGAAAAAATCCGACTTCATATTTGAGCCTGCTAAAGAACAACTGATTGCAGAACTGATGCCTAAAATCCTGAACACCCAGCTGTACAAAGCCGTACTGGACGGTAATGCCAGCGAACACGGTGCCAGAATGACCGCTATGGACAAGGCCAGTGAAAATGCGAACGAGCTGCTCAAATCGCTCAAAATCAGTTACAACCGTGCTCGTCAGGCAGCCATTACAACTGAATTGACCGAGATTGTAAGCGGTGCTGCTGCATTGCAGGGATAAGGGATCTTCCGGAAATTCTGAGCAGGAACCGGAGTATTTTTTATCTTCAACAATTACTAATCAATCAAAGAATGGAATTAAGCGAAATCATCCCTCATATAGAGGTCCTCATTTTTGCCAGTGAGAAACCACTGACATCATTAGACATTGTTGAACTCATCAACAATAGTTTCGGATTTCTGGAGGAGCGCATTTCCTTAGACCAGATTGAAACAGCCGTTGAAGGCATCCGGGAAAAATACAGCGCAGAATTCTATCCCTTCGAAGTACGCGAAAGCGGCGGCGGATGGCAGTTCCTGACCAAGAAAGATTACCACAAAACCATTGCACAACTCAATGGAGATAAGTTTCTGAAGCGCCTGTCGAATGCTGCGTTGGAAACCCTCGCCATTGTTGCCTACAAACAGCCCATTACCAAAGGAGAGATCGAGGCAATCCGGGGCGTAAACAGCGATTACAGCATTCAAAAATTACTGGAGAAAGAACTGATCCTGATCAGCGGAAGAAACGAGCAATTGCCCGGAAAACCACTGGTATACGCCACTTCCAAAACCTTCATGGACTACTTCGGACTCAACAGTACCTCCGATCTTCCCAAAATCAAGGAAGTGCTGGCAGACCAGCTGGTGGAAGGCACCATCATTCGTCCGGAAGACTTTACCGACCAGCCTGTTGCAGATATTACCGGCGAAACATCCGGCGATGTATCTGTTCTGGAGGTAAACGAGGAAGGAGAACTCATCGTGCATGCTGAACCCGAAACAACTGAGGCAGCAGAAACAGATACAAACGAAGACAACAACAATACGGATGAAGCTTCATCCGATGCAACCACAGAAGAAAACAATCCGGAATAATTCTGGATATTATCTTTGCGGAATGTCTACCTCCCTCAGCAACAAGCAACTGGCTGCAATGGCAGCCAAATACGGCACACCACTTTATGTATACAATGCAGACCGCATTACGCTTCAGTACCAGCAATTACAAAGCGCATTTGAAGGGGTAAATGCCCGCTTTTTCTATGCCTGTAAGGCGCTGACCAACATCAGCATCCTGAAGCATATCCGTTCGCTCGGATGCAATATCGACTGTAGTTCTGTAAATGAAGCACAACTGGCCCTCAGGGCAGGCTTTGCACCGGAAAATATTTTGTACACCAGCAATGGTATTGCCTTCGAAGAAATTGAAACCGCTGCCGGGTTCGGCATCAACATTAATATAGACAGTTTATCCAACCTCGAAAAGTTTGGAAAAAAATTCGGGCACAGCTATCCGGTAGGTATCCGGCTTCGTCCGAATATCATGGCCGGAGGAAACCTGAAAATATCCACGGGTCATGAAAAAAGCAAATTCGGCATTCCGATAGAACAGCTAAGCGAAATTCTGGAACTGGTAAAACAGTACAATCTGCACATTGCCGGTTTGCATATCCATACCGGAAGCGAAATCAAAGACGTAGCTGTATTCATGCAGGTAGCAGAACTTTTTACCGACCTCGTACCGCATTTCCCTGAACTGCGTTTCCTGGACCTGGGTGGTGGATTTAAGGTACCCTACAAAGATGAAGAAACCGGAACAGATATTCCGCTGCTGGCTTCCAGCGTGCAGCAGGTACTGAAGCAGCTTGAAGCAACCCATGGTAAAAGCTTTCAGGCCTGGTTCGAACCCGGTAAATATATGGTAAGCGAATCCGGCAGTTTCATCACCACGGTAAATGTGATCAAGGAAAACAAGAACACCACATTTGCAGGCGTGAACAGCGGCTTCAATCACCTGATCCGGCCCATGTTTTACGAAGCTTATCACCGGATCCGCAACATCAGCAATCCGGAAGGCCCGCTGAAGAAATACACCGTAACCGGAAACATCTGCGAAACAGACACTTTTGCAACCGACCGGGAACTGAATGAGGTACGCGAAGGAGATTTGCTGGTATTCGACAATGCGGGCGCTTATGGCTTTGAAATGGGCAGTAATTACAATTCCCGGTATCTGCCCGCTCAGGTGATGGTACGCAACGGCGAAGACCACCTGATCCGCAAAAGGGATGTTTTTGAGGATTTGTTAAGAAACCAGATAGAGCTGGATTGACTACTTATCAGTAGCTTGCATTTAGATGATCGAGATTAAGGATATCAGTAAAAGTTTTGAAGGCAGAACCATTCTGGATGGCATCAGCGCCGTTATGGAAACAGGTAAATGCAACCTCATTATTGGCGCCAGCGGCAGCGGTAAAACCGTACTAACCAAATGCATGGTAGGATTGTTTAAACCCGAAACCGGTTTAATTTCCTACGATGGCAGCGATATGGTTACCATCGACAAGAAAGAACGAAAAAACCTTCGCCAAAAGATCGGTATGCTTTTTCAGGGAAGCGCCCTGTTCGATTCCATGACTGTTGAGGAAAACGTGCTCTTTCCCCTGCATATGTTTACCCGGCTCACCCAGGCAGAAAAAAAGAAACGCGCGGCGGAAGTGCTGGAAAGGGTGAACCTGCAGGAAGCGCATCACCGCTTTCCGGCAGAAATCAGCGGGGGCATGAAAAAACGCGTGGGTATTGCACGTGCCATTGTACTGAACCCGCAATACCTTTTTTGTGATGAGCCCAATTCCGGTCTGGATCCGCAAACCTCACTGGTAATTGATAAGCTGATCCGGGAAATTACCGTTGAATACAATATCACTACCATTGTGGTTACGCACGACATGAACAGTGTGATGGAAATAGGCGATCATATCGTGTACCTGCACCAGGGAAGAAAGCAATGGGAAGGCACCAACAAAGACATTATTTTCAGCAAAGACGAATTACTCAATAATTTCATTTTCGCTTCCGAGTTCCTGCACGATGCCAAGCAACTGCGGATGATGGAAGCAGAAGGAAAAACCGGTAAATAAATTCGCCATACTGCACAAATCATTCACTATGGGCTATAAATTATTCCTGGCATCTCTGTTCAGCACACTGGTACTGTTTGGATCGGCACAAACGGCCATCGACAACAGACCACCTTACGAAAAGAATCCTGCCATTCCGGAGTTCAAAATCTTGCAGACAGATAGTACCTGGTTTACAAACAAAGACCTTCCTGCCTATCCGTACACGGCCATTATTTACTTCAGCCCCGAATGCGGCCATTGCCAGCATGAGGCAGAAGATATTGCCAAAAATATAGACAGCCTGCAAAAGGTATTCTTTATATGGGCCAGCTACCGGGACCTCACCGATATCCGGAATTTTTACCACCATTATCAATTCAACAAATTTCCTAATATCAGAATGGGAAGAGATCCGCAGTATTTCCTGCCTTCATTCTTTCAGGCCAGGTATACCCCATTTGTAGCTTTATACAATAAAGACAGGCAGTTTGTGAAAGCCTGGGAAATGGGTGTAGAAATACCTGAATTGTTGCAATTTATTCGGTAAAAATGTAACGGCATGGCCGTACCTTTAGGGCACAAATCTTAATCATTTAAAATATTGCATCTATGAAAGTTACTGTAGTAGGCGCTGGTGCCGTTGGAGCAACCTGTGCCGATAATATCGCCCGTAAAGAACTGTGTACTGAGCTTGTTCTGCTGGATATTAAAGAAGGCCTGGCAGAAGGTAAGGCGCAGGATATGATGCAGACTGCAGCTTTACTCGGATTCGACACCAAAGTAGTTGGAAGTACCAACGATTATTCAAAAACTGCAGGCAGCAGTGTGGTAGTGATCACTTCCGGTATTCCACGTAAACCAGGTATGACCAGGGAAGAACTGATCGGTACCAACGCAGGCATTGTAAAAGGTGTGGCAGAAAACATTTTGAAATATTCTCCGGACGCCATCATCATCGTGATCAGTAATCCAATGGATACCATGACCTACCTGGCGCTTAAATCTACCGGTTTACCAAAGAACAGAATCATTGGTATGGGTGGTACTTTAGACAGCAGCCGCTTTAAATATCAGCTGAGCCAACACCTTGGATGCAGCCCTTCCGACCTGAACGCAGTAGTAGTTGGCGGACACGGAGACACAACCATGATTCCGCTGATCCGTTATGCAACCTGGAACAGCGCCCCTGTAACTGATTTTCTGACTGCAGAACAGCAGCAGCAGATCGTGAACGACACCATGGTAGGTGGCGCAACATTAACCAAGCTGATCGGAACTTCTGCATGGTATGCACCAGGCGCTGCCGGAGCTGCTTTGGTAGAAAGCATTGTACGCGATCAGAAAAAATTATTTACCTGCTGTGTTAGTCTCGATGGCGAATACGGACAGAAAGACATCTGTTTGGGTGTTCCTGTTACCATTGGTAAAAATGGCTGGGAAAAAATCATCGACTTTAAACTGAATGCAGAAGAACAGGCCGCCTTCAATAAGAGTGCAGATGCCGTACGCAATATGAACGAAGTGCTGAGCACTTTATAATGTAAATGACAATTAAATTCAGATCCCGGTTGCGAAAGTGACCGGGATTTTTTTTGCGGGTCAGCTACATGCCGGTCAGCTCAACAGCTGCATAACTGTTTGGCTAATCAGCGGAATATCCTGCTGACGCATACAATTAAAATGCCCTTTGGGACATTGGCGCGTACCATAATTGGAACAGGGCTGGCAGGACAGGCCGGGTACCAGGAAGTTTTCATGTGCTTTTCCGGAAGCATGTTGCTGCAATTGCGTTTTGCCGTAGTAGGGCTCCACATCGAGCAGGGGTGAAGTACCGCCCCAGATGGCCAGTACTTTTTTATTGAAGGCGCAGGCAATGTACTGCAAACCCGTATCGTGCGAAATCACCAGCCTCGACCTGCGTACAATATCGGCAGATTCGTGCAGGCTGAACTTACCGCAGGCATTGTATACTTTCACCGGATCCACCGCAGCAATGGCCTCCCCTTCTGTACGATCCTCCTTACCTCCTACCAGGATGATCGGAAATTCGATGCGGGTGCAGAGTTCCTTTAATTTTTCTACCGGAAGTTTTTTGGTAAAATAAGATGCACCGATCACAATAGCAATAAACCCTGCACTATGCGACATCGGAATATCATTCGCTTTGATGTGCTGATCCTCCGGAATAAAATAATCCAGCCCCCTCCCATCGTTTACGGCGCCGGTGGGCGCAATGGCATCCAGACAACGATCCGTAATATGTCTGCGGGGCATCCGGTTGATGCCGAAGCGGGTCAATAGGAATTTCTGGAAACTTAGTTTTTCATAAGCCAGAACCGGAACCTGCAATCTCATCCGGATAATAGTGGTTCTGAAATTCTTGTGCAGGTCTACTATATAATCGAACTGTTCGGTTTTCAGTTCTTCAATCAGCTCGCTGAGGTTGTTGTTGAAATAATGAAACTGATCTATGTAGGGATTGGCTTCTGTAACCGCCCTGAAGGAAAGCTTGGTTAAAAAATGAACCCTGGCGCCGGGTACCTGCTGCTTAAGGCAACGGATGGCCGGCGAAGCAAGTACGATATCTCCGATAGAGGAAAAACGAATAACCAGGAATTTTTTATTGCTCCACATAGTTCAGGTCCTTGTGAAAAGTTTCCTCTGTAAAGTAAAAGGCAATCATCGAAATGGTCATTACCACCAAGCCCGTGATTACACCGCTTTGCAGCAAACCCCATCCCCAGGTTTTCTGAAACAGGTCCAGGAACATCAGGTTAATGAACGGCAATGCACCGCGCACCATATTGGGAATGGTAGTGGCCGCTGTGGCACGCAGGTTGGTCCCGAACTGTTCTGCACCCATGGTTACAAAAATGGCCCAGAAACCGGTACTGAATCCCAGCAAACCGCAAATGCCGTACATCCGCACATCGCTGTTGTTGTAACTGCTGAAGAAAAGGCCGAGGGCCAGGATGCTCAGGATATAAAAAGTAAGCAGGGCTTTTTTCCTGCTCATAAAATACTGACTTACCAAACCAATCAGGATATCACCAATCGCAATGCCCACGTAGGCATACATGATGGCCCGGCCACTGTCGATGGCATTTGTACCATAAATATCTGTGGCAAAACGGTTGCTCAGGTTCACCAGGATGCCGATCACATACCAGGTAGGCAATCCAATCAGGATGGCCAGCATGTATTTTCTGAATCTTTTCCAATTGTTGAAGAACATCAGGAAGTTGCCCCGCTGCACAGTTGCCTGGTGCTTCACATGGGTAAACATGCCGCTCTCCACCACAGAGATCCGGAGCAGCAATAAACCAATACCCAGGGCTCCGCCAATTTTATAACAGAGCCGCCAGTCTTCTGTAAACTGGTAAACAAAATAGGCAAACACGGCGCCAAACAAACCAATACCGGCAACAAGGGAAGTACCCACGCCTCTTTTATTTTTAGGAAGCAGTTCACTTACCAGGGTAATTCCTGCACCCAGTTCGCCCGCCAGGCCAATGCCCGCAATGAAACGGGCCCATGCATACTGGTCTACGGTCTGTACAAAGCCGGTGAAGAAATTGGCAATCGAATACAATGCGATGGAACCGAACAAAACACTGAGGCGCCCTTTTTTATCGCCAATGGTTCCCCAAATGATTCCGCCGATGAGCAATCCGACCATCTGCCAGTTGATAATCTTGGTACTGGCTGCCAGCACCTGCACTTTATTGGATAGTTCTATACCCAGGCCCTGCAAACTCGGTTCCCGCACAATGGTAAACAGCAACAGATCGTAGATGTCTACAAAATAGCCGAGCGCTGCAACTACTACCGGCAGCGAAAGAATGCCATAAACTTTGGAGTGGTGAGCCGGTGCAGGATGCGTCATGGGTTTATTTCTTTTTATTGAATACCAGTTTAATAATGACCGGAGCAGTGGTAACGAGCACAATTCCCAGCACGATCACTTCCAGGTGATCCTTCAGATCAAATCCAAACTGCGAAAGAATCCATTTCTGCAGAAAATGTCCTGCAATCAGCATGCTCGATACCCAGGACACACAACCCACCACATTAAAGAAGGAAAACTTCTTTTGGTCCATCTGCACTATACCGGCCACAATCGGCGCAAATGTTCTTACAATAGGAATGAAACGGGCCACGATGATGGCGCCACCTCCGTGCTTCTCATAAAAATCGTGTGCCTGCACCAGGTAATGTCTTTTAAAGAACAGGTTCTCCTTCCACTCGTACATGGCAGGTCCTACTTTTTTTCCAAACCAGTATCCGGTAGCATTACCAAGGATACCTGCAATGGAAATCAGGACCATGAGCTGCAATAAATCGAGGTATTCATTTCCGGTAGGGATAAATTCATTAGCAATATTGGTACTGTAAATTCCGGCTACAAACAACAAACTATCGCCCGGTAAAAAGAATCCTGCAAACAATCCGGTTTCTGCAAACACCACCAGCATAATAAGCCAGAGCCCGCCGTGCTCAATATAAAACTGAGGCTGTAACAACTGAGACCAGTGAAAATCCAATAATATCTGCATTAACATAACTCGCTGATTTCTGATTTAAATTTATACAACTTGCGCTTCCTGCGGAACTTCTGCGCCAAGCTCTCCCTCCCATTTGCTCACCACGCTGGTAGCCAAAGCATTTCCCAGTACATTGGTTCCAGTTCTGAACATATCGCAGAAATGGTCGATTGGCAGAATCAGTGCAACACCTTCCGGTGGAATCTTGAACATGGCACAGGTGGCCAGTACAATGATCAGAGAAGCCCTGGGAACACCGGCAATTCCCTTACTGGTGAGCATCAATACGAGCAACATGGTCAACTGCTCTCCGAGCGGCATATGAATACCGTAGGCCTGTGCAATGGCCAGACTCGCAAAAGTCATGTACATCATGCTGCCATCGAGGTTAAAGGAATAGCCCAGGGGCAGGATGAAAGAAACAATTTTATTCTTGCAACCAAATCTTTCCAGTTCCTCGGTAAGTTTCGGGAACACGGCTTCACTGCTGGTGGTACTGAAGGCAACCAGCAAAGGATTGGCAATATGGCGCAGAAGGCTCTTCATTCTCTTGCCGCCCAGTATCAGGTATCCTACGGTACAGAGCAGGAGCCACAAAGCAGCAATGCCCATTACGAAGTAACCGAAGTAGATAAAGTAAAAATTGAAGATAGACAATCCTTTTTCGGCTACCACGGCAGCCAGGGTACCAAATACGCCGAAGGGCGCAAAATTCATTACGTAACCAACAATCTTCAGAATAATGTGCGCTGCCACATCCAGCGCTTTGATCAACGGTTTGGCATAGTCGCCTAAACTGGCCGCAGCCACGCCAAAGAGAATGGAGAACAGAACGATCTGCAGAATTTCATTGGTGGCCATGGCTTCGAATATGCTCGAAGGAACCACGTGTTCAATGAATTTTTGTATAGAAAATTCAGAGGTTTTGCCCATCAGGTCTTTTAATCCCGAATTGTCTGCCTGTGAAAGATCTATATAGGAACCCGGCTTGAAAAAATTCACCAGGAGCATACCCACCAGCAAACTCACCAGTGAAGCGCTGATGAACCAGAGCATGGCTTTTCCGCCTACACGGCCCACCGTTTTCATGTCTCCCAGTTTGGCTATGCCCACCACCAGCGTGGTAAAGACAAGCGGAGCAATAATGGTTTTAACCAGGCGAATAAAAATAGTACCCAGTAATTTGATGTTTTTAGAGAAGGAACCCACCGTTTCCACAGAGGCTGTTTCGTGCACTATATATCCTGCCAGAATACCTAATACCATGGCAATCAGGATATACATCGTTAGCTTATTCTTCATTCCGGCAATATTTGAAGCGGCAATATAACCGTTAAATTCCGAAAATGGGCACTCCGGGTTTGTATAAAGTTTTCGTGTATAAAAGCAATTTAATGCCTATTTTGCCAGAACATTTCTATCAGAACCCAATTAATTAACTTATGAGTTTATTCAGAAAAAAGTCATTGTCCGATATGCTGGCAATGGCTGATGATTCAGGAAAAGGGCTTAAAAGGACCCTCGGTGCAGGCAACCTTGTTGCACTTGGAATCGGGGCCATCATCGGCGCCGGCTTGTTTGTAAGAACCGCAGCTGCATCCGCAGAAGCCGCGGGTCCGGCCGTTACACTTTCATTTATCGTTGCAGCCATTGGTTGTGCATTTGCCGGTTTGTGTTATGCAGAATTTGCTGCCATGATCCCCATTGCGGGAAGTGCGTATGCATACAGTTACGTAACCATGGGCGAATTGATCGCCTGGATTATCGGATGGGCATTGATTATGGAATACGCGCTGGGTGCGGCAACCGTATCCATTGCATGGAGCGAATACCTCAACAACCTGCTGGGGGGATCCATTCCGTATGAATGGTGCCACTCACCGTTCGAAGCTTTGCACAAAGTAACCGGTGATGCTGTAGCGCAAATCACCGCATTTATGCCGGAAGCTGCTAAATCTGTAAAGAACGGAATACTGATCCTCAGCGACGATCAGTTCAATACCCTGCCAGCCAACCTGGCTTCTACAGTTGAAATCACCACAGGTATCATGAATGCACCAGCGCTGATCATTCTGTTGTTGCTGACCTTGTTGCTGATTAAAGGTTCTCAGGAATCTGCCATCGTAAACATGATCATCGTATTTATTAAAGTAGCCATTGTGTTGTTGTTCATTGGCTTTGGCTGGCAGTTCATCAAACCCGAAAACCATACTCCTTACCTGATTCCGGAAGGAACCATCGGACACGACGGATTCTTCAAATGGGGATGGGGCGGTGTACTCGGCGGCGCGGCCATCGTATTCTTTGCCTTTATTGGCTTTGATGCCGTTTCCACTGCTGCGCAGGAAGCCAAGAATCCCAAGAGAGACATGCCGATCGGTATCCTCGGATCACTGGTGGTATGTACCATTCTCTATGTGTTGTTTGGCCATGTACTGACCGGTGTAGCACACTACAGCGAATTCAAAACTGCTGGTAAGGAAGCTTCTGTAGCTTATGCCATCCAAACCTATATGAAAGGCTATGAGTGGCTGGGAACCAGCGTAACCGTAGCCATCCTGGCTGGTTTCTCCTCTGTAATCCTCGTGATGCTGATGGGCCAGAGCCGGATCTTCTACACCATGAGTAATGATGGGCTGATTCCTAAAGCATTTGGCGTACTGCATCCCAAATACAAAACCCCATACAAGGCCAACTGGATTCTCTTTGTTTTTGTAGGCCTGTTTGCCGCGTTTGTTCCGGGCAGCGTTGCCGGAGATCTGACCAGCTTTGGTACCCTGTTTGCCTTTGTACTGGTAAGCATTGGTGTATGGATTCTGCGTAAAAAATCTCCTGAAATTGAGCGTCCGTTCAAAACACCATTGGTTCCATTGGTACCAATTCTGGGAGCGGTGGTATGCCTGGGCATGATCATAGCCCTAGACCAACAAACCCTGAAAGTGGCGTTTGGCTGGATGGCTCTCGGTCTGCTGGTGTATTTCGGGTACAGCCGCAAGCGCAGCAAGCTGCGTAACCCGGGTGAAATTGTTCCCCACGCTTCAGATTTTGAGAAACACTAGTTTTATTTAAGATATAAAAAACCGCTCCAGCCTTCGTTGGAGCGGTTTTTTTATGCGCATTATTGGCAGCTAAGTTGGTAAACGTTAATTTTGCCCTCCGAAATCAATCAGAACTATGGGAAGGATTTTTGAAGTACGTAAAGCAACCATGTTTGCCCGTTGGGACAGAATGGCCAAGCAGTTTACCCGTGTAGGTAAAGAAATTGTAATTGCGGTTAAAGCCGGCGGACCGGACCCTGCCACCAACCCCGCCCTGCGTCGTTGTTTTCAGAATGCCCGTAGCGTAGGGATGCCAAAGGACCGTGTGGAGGCAGCGATCAAAAGAGCGCAGGGTAAAGACACTTCCAACTACGAAGAAATTTTATACGAAGGATATGCTCCGCATGGGGTTGCACTGTTGGTGGAAACCGCTACCGACAACCACGTACGTACCGTAGCAAACGTAAAAAGTCATTTCAATAAAGGCCATGGCGCCATGGGGAATACCGGAAGCGTAAGTTTCCAGTTTAAAAAAATGGGTGTGTTTAAACTAAAGCCTGAAGGGCTGAATATGGACGACCTGGAACTGGAACTGATCGACCATGGGCTGGATGAGCTGGGAGAAAGCAACGACGACAACGGCAACCCGATTTTAGTGCTCCGTTGTGCATTTACCGATTTTGGTAACCTGCAGAAAGCCCTGGAAGAAAAAAACATTACGCCTATCAGCGCAGAGCTGGAATGGATTCCTACCACTACTGTTCCCGTTACCGACGAACAGGCCGAAGATGTGAGCAAACTGATTGAACGGCTTGAACAGGACGAAGACGTGAACAAGGTATTCCACAATATGGCATAAGGCAATAGCGCCATGATCAATAACCCCGATCACCCGATTGTACTCTTCGACGGTGTATGTAACTTATGCAACCGGAGTGTACAGCTCATTCTGCGCAACGACCCGGAAAAAAAATTCAGGTATGCTGCCCTGCAAAGCAGTTTTGGCCAACGTGTGCTCGAAGGAGCGGGATTGCCTGCAGACCAGCTGAACACCCTGCTGCTGTTGAAGAATGGAAAATTGTACCGGAAATCGACTGCTGCATTGCTGATTGCAGCAGAATTGAGCGGGCTATGGCCGGTATTGTATGCATTCACCATTCTTCCTGCATTTATCAGAGACCCCTTGTACGATCTGGTTGCCGGCAACCGCTACAGGCTGTTTGGCAAACAGGCTGCATGCATGGTTCCGGATGCAAAAACAAAAGACCTCTTTCTGGACTGAAGCCTGCAGTAATTTTATTCCTGCATCATTTCGCGTGCTACGCGGATAATATCTTCTGCATTGGGTTTGCTGAAATAATCTCCATCACTTCCATAGCTCGGACGATGCGCCTGAGCAGTAAGGGTTCTGGGACTTACATCCAGCCATTTAAAGGCCTGCTGACCTTCTATTACCTGGTTGTACATGTAGGCAGCTGCACCGCCGGGTACATCTTCGTCTACAAAAAGAATCCGGTTGGTCTTTTTCAGCGATTCAAGGATCAGGTGACGGGTATCGAAAGGAAGCAGGGTCTGCACATCAATCACTTCACAACTGATGCCTTCTTTTTCCAGCCGGTCTGTAGCATCCTGAATGATTCTTAAAATAGAACCGTAGGAAACAATCGTAAGGTCGGAGCCTTCCCTGATTACTTCAGGTACGCCCAGCGGAACCGTGTATTCCAGCAGATTGGCCGGCAATTTTTCTTTGAGGCGGTAGCCGTTCAGGCATTCGATTACGATGGCAGGATCATTGGCAGACAATAAAGTATTGTACATTCCTACTGCCTGTACCATATTTCTTGGCACACATACATACATACCGCGCAGGGAGTTGATGATCATGCCCAGCGGCGAGCCACTGTGCCAGATTCCTTCCAGACGGTGACCACGGGTACGTATGATCAGCGGACAACTTTGCTGCCCCCTGGTTCTGAAATGGGTGGTGGAAACATCATCGCTCAGCACCTGCAATCCATAAAGCAGGTAATCGAGGTACTGGATTTCTGCAATTGGCCGCAATCCGCGCAGGGAAAGGCCTACAGCCTGTCCTACGATGGTCAGTTCCCGGATACCGGTATCGGAAATACGGTCTGCTCCGTGCTTGTCCTGCAAACCGGCAAAGCCCTGGTTCACATCACCGATATGCCCCACATCTTCCCCAAAAGCATATACTTTGGGATTGTGTGTAAAGAGCGCATCAAAATATTTGTTCAATACTTCATAACCATTTACGGCAGGTGCATCAAAGGAAATCAGCGGTTTGATTTCATCCACCAGCAGGGCGCTTTTAGGTCCCTGGTTGTATAAATGAGAGTTATAGAGTTTCCTGTTTTCTGCAAGCAATTCTTCGTAAAACAAACGCAGATCATTGATCGAAGGAGAATCCGGCGCAAGTTCAATAGACAGCGCCACGGAGCGCAATACATCTCTGCGCAGGGGTTCTTTTGCACCGGCCAGCTCTTTAGCCATCTGCTGCAGCTGATTGTACTTCTCCATATCGTTTACCACCACTTCTCGCAGCAGGGTGGCTGCGTTGGCCGCCTGCTCCCGGATGGGGTTCATGTACTTTTCCCATGCTTTCATCCTGCTCTCCCTCACATATTCCTTTGCAGCTGCTTCAATATCTGCAACCTCTTCCTCGGTAGCCAGGTTGTTATCGAACATCCATTCCTTCATCTTCTTCAGGCAATCCCATTCTCTTTCCCATGTCAGCCTTTCGGGTGTTTTGTATCGTTCATGGCTACCGCTGGTAGAATGCCCCTGCGGCTGTGTTACTTCTTCTATATGAAACAAAGCGGGTACATGTGTTTCGCGCACACGCTGCAGCGCTTCTTCGAACACCTGACACATACCGGCATAATCCCAGGCCTTCAATTTATAAATGCGGATACCATTGGTATCTTCCTGCTTCTCCAATCCTTTTAATGCTTCTGAAATAGATCCCTTGGTAGTCTGGAAATTCTTAGGCACGGAAATGCCATAGCCATCGTCCCATACAAACACGGCCAGGGGAACCTGCAGCACACCGGCAGCGTTCATGGTTTCCCAGAAATGTCCTTCGGAGGTACTTGCATCACCGATGGTGCAGAAACAAATTTCATTGCCATTGTGACTGAGGTGATCGAACTCTCGCAAACGCTGGCCCTGCCGGAAACATTTGGAGGCATAAGCCAGACCCAGTGCGCGGGGCATCTGGGAAGCCGTAGGCGCCATGTCGGCAGAAATATTTTTGCGATTAGCCAGGTCGAGCCAGTTGCCGTTGTCGTCTACAATTTTAGTTGCAAAGTGCGCATTCATCTGGCGGCCTGCGCTGAATGGATCGTTCTTCACATCGGGATCGCCATACAACTGCGAAAAATATTGTTCCACTGTAGCCAGTCCGGCAGCGAACATAAAGGTTTGATCGCGATAATAACCGCTTCTGAAATCACCTGGCTGAAAAAACTTCGCCATGGCCAGCTGTGCTACTTCCTTACCATCACCGAAAATGCCAAATTTGGCTTTACCGGTAAGCACTTCTCTTCTTCCAAGCAAACTAACTTCGCGGCTGATCACTGCCGTTTTATAATCTTCCAGAATGGTATTGCGAAACCCTTCGAAAGAAAGCATGTCGTCTTTGTACTGAATAGCTGTAGGTGATTCCATAGGGCAAAAATAATGTTACGAGGCGAATAGCCTGCATTTATTCCATATAATCCATCAGTTGGTTTGCGAATCGTTAAATTCTCCTGATTTTGTTCTAAGATAAATCTTTAGTCATAAGATTCTGTAATTTTATCGGCGAAACAAAGTATATGAAACATTTATTATTAATATCTGCTTTTTTTGCCATCAGTTCTGCACTGAGTGCACAAACCGTTTCGATCAAGAACGAAAAATACCAGATGGGCAAAATTCCTTATGGTAAGCCGGTGGAATACGTAGTGGAAATCACCAATACCGGAAAAGATACCCTGACCATGGAAACTGCCCGTGCAGGCTGTGGTTGCACCACGCCCAATTTTACGCCCAATCAGAAGTTTGGCCCCGGACAAACCGTAAAAGTCAACATCGTTTTCAACGGTTCCGTGCTGGGAAATTTCACCCGTTTCACCGACCTGGTTTTTTCCGGAGGAATGGTAAAGCAGGTTAGCTTCAGCGGAGAAGGCGTACAGGAAACAACAGCACCTAAAACAAAAAATCAATAACGTATGAAATCATTTTTACTGGCATTGTGCCTGATTTCCGGAGTAAGTCTGTTTGCACAGACCGACATCCAGTTCAAAGAAACCAAACACAGTTTTGGCAAAATCAAAAAGAATGTGCCGGCTACCTACACATTCACGTTTACCAACAATGCCAATAAGCCGGTAGTGATTGAGTTCGCCAATGCCGAGTGTGGATGCACTACCCCCATTTATCCCAAAGCACCTATTGCAAAAGGCAAAACCGGTACCATTCAGGTAACCTACAATGCAGCTACGATGGGTACATTCAAGAAGAATGTTGATGTAAAATTTGTTCATTCCAACCAGCCTTACACTTTAACCATCGACGGGGAAGTTGTAGAGCCCAAGACCAAGACTAAATAAAAAACATGTTATCAATCAGTCAGAGAGGCATAGAGATGCCTGCTTCACCCATCCGGAAACTGGTACCTTATGCAGAAGCTGCCAAGAAGAAAGGAATCAAAGTATATCATTTAAATATTGGTCAGCCGGATATCGAAACGCCGCCAGCCATTTTAGATGCAGTAAGGCACAGCGATTTTAAAGTGTTGGAATACAGCCACAGTGCAGGTAACGAGAGTTACAGAAAAAAACTGGTTGAGTATTACCAATCAGTGGGCATTTCGGTGAATCACCAGCAGATCATTGTAACCACCGGGGGTAGTGAAGCCATTCAGTTTGGATTCATGGCCTGCCTCGATGCTGGCGACGAAGTCATTATTCCTGAACCCTTTTATGCCAACTACAATGGATTTGCAGTAGCAGCAGGCGTAAAAGTGGTTCCCATTACTTCCCGCATCGAAAACGGATTTGCGCTTCCGCCCATTGCAGATTTTGAAGCAAAAATTACCCCCAGGACCAAGGCAATTGTTATCTGCAATCCCAATAATCCTACCGGTTATCTCTACAGCCGACAGGAAATGGAACAGTTGAAGGAACTGATCCTGAAACACAACCTCTACCTTTTTTCAGACGAAGCTTACCGCGAATTCTGCTACGGAGGCGAACAGGTCAGCGCCATGCATTTAACCGGCGTAGACGAGCATGTGATCATCATGGATACCATCAGCAAGCGCTACAGCGCCTGCGGAGGAAGAATTGGTGCATTTGTAACCAAAAACCAGCAGGTACTGGATGCTGTGATGAAGTTTGCGCAGGCAAGATTGAGCCCGCCCAGCTTTGCACAGATCGCAGCCGAGGCTGCCATTGACCTTCCTGCGGATTATTTTAAGGCGCCCAAGGCCGAATACCAGGCCAGAAGAGACCTGATTGTAAAAAGACTGAATGCCATGGAAGGGGTTTTCTGCCCCAATCCGGGAGGTGCCTTTTATGCAATGGCGAAACTTCCAATAGATGATGCCGACAAGTTTTGTCAGTGGTTATTGGAAGCATTCAGCTACGAAAATCAAACAGTGATGCTGGCACCGGCTACCGGATTTTACGGAACACCGGGATTGGGTAAACAGGAAGTTCGGCTGGCATACGTATTAAATCTTTCCGATATAGATAAAGCCATGGATTGCCTGGAGGCAGCCCTTCGGCAGTACCCAGGAAAAAAATAATTTGAAATCCTTTAGGGGTATTTTCATATTACGATTTATCACATGTTAAGTTTTTGTTACCGAATCGTCATTTTTTTGAGTGAATCATCCAATTATTTCTATTTTTTTTCTGAAAAACTCTGTTTTTTGCTAATTGAGTACTATATTTATGGCTCAAATAGCAGATAAAGACTCTCTTATAATGGCAAGCAATCGAAAAAATCCCTTCGTTTCTACGAGGGGATTCTTCTTTTAAGGAAAAATTGAACCCGGTTTTTGCATATTTGAGGTTGAAATCCGTTATTCTAGCGGAACAGTTATGCATAAAATCCCCCCCATTCTCCTGATTCCGGCACTACTGTGTTTTTGGACCATTCCCAATAGCGGAAAATCCCAAAATTACCATGCCCTGCACGGATCTTCCTTTGCAGGTGCAGCCAGTATGTTCAATAACCCGGCTTCTCCCATAAACAGCGTACACAAATGGGACCTCAACCTGTTTTCGTTGCAGGTGGCCAATTCCACCAACACAGCTTCCATCAAAAACGGGCGTATTCCGGCCTTAACCAATGCAGGCATCCGCATCACTCCGGGCACCCGGGAAAGATGGCTGCACCAGTATGTGAATATGGACCTGCTGAATGCCATGTACAAGATTAATTCCAGAAACAGCCTGGCAGGCGGATTGAGGATCCGGCTTTACGACCACATCGGTACCAGTGCCGTGAATGTGCAGGACTCTGTTAACTCACTCAAAGGTTTTCTGATTGCCAACCGAAGAACAGATGCGATGCAGGGTATTGCCATCCACAGCGGATGGCTGGAAGGTAACCTGAATTACAGTTATGTATTCAAAGAAAATGCCGGGGGGAAACTGAGCGGAGGCATCACCCTGCAGATCATGAAAAATATCTCGGGCAGTTTTGCCCGGGTAAACAAACTGAGTTACCGGGAAACCATCCTTCCCGGTGATACCATGTATTCGATGGTGGATGGTACGGGCAGCTTTGGGTATTCGGCCAACTACGACGCCACCAACAGCAATGCAGGTGCTGCAGACAACGCAAAATCGGTTTTAAAACAATCGCTGACCAGTTTGGGTATCAGCATCGGAATGGAATACCTGATCTACGATACAGAAGCGGTTACCGGAGAGGGCGAACCGGCTCCTTACAAATGGAAGCTGGGAATCAGCCTGATGGACATCGGCAAAAGTACATATACCAACAGCAGGTATACCGGGCAGTTCAGCAATCCCGACCAGACGGTTACCAACCAGGACCTGTACAATAAATTTCAATCGATCAATTCTGCCAGGAGCCTGAGAGATTCACTGGCTTCCGTGTTTCAAACAGTTACCGCCCTGCCTTCCAAATTCAGCATCGCCGGTCCTTCCAGGATCATCCTGCAGGCAGACAGAAACCTGGGCAATCATTTTTATCTCAATGCACAGCTGAGCCTGAACCTCCGCAGCACTTACCGCTTTGATCAATTAAATACAAAGGAATTAAACCTGATCAGCATCACGCCCCGATGGGAAACCCTGAACTGGGGATTCTATCTGCCCGTTCAATATAATACCCAGGGGCAATGGTGGCTGGGAGCCGCTTTCAAAGCCGGCCCGCTGGTTGCAGGAATGCACCATATCGGCCTCCTGAAAAGGGATGCTTCCCTCAACGGCGGGGGCTATATCATGCTGAGCATACACCCATTCCGGAAACGCAGTTATGGCACCAGACTGGATTGTATAACGAGGTGAGCCTTATTCTGCGCTCTGAATATTTCCGGCCTGCTTACCCTTCTTTCCGTCTACGATTTCAAAGGTAACTTTCTGGCCTTCTTTGAGCGATTTAAATCCACCCATATTGATGGCAGAAAAGTGTGCAAACAGGTCTTCACCGCCATCGTCTGGCTTAATGAAACCAAAACCTTTTGCATCGTTGAACCATTTTACAGTACCGGTAGGCATAATTATAATGTTTAAGAGAATAAATATACTCTTTTTTAAGACTTATTACAATAATTGAAAAAGAGACACCGCTAAATAAATTAAATTAGCATACCACGCAACCATCTGCAACCATTTGTCGTATTGGTTAATAAAAAGGATAAGTCTCCGTTTGGCAGCATTGATAACCATATTTAAAAACAGCTTAAAATCTGACCGAAACAGCCAGCGCAAGCTCTATGAAACCTATTATGGTTATGCACTGAAAATTGCATTCCGGTATATTCCGGACTACGATGATGCCAGAATGGTGGCAAATGATGCATTTGTAAAAGCATTTAAAAATCTGGACAAGTTCGAATTAACCGATGAGGAAAGCATGTTCGAATTCCGATTCATGGGCTGGTTGAAAAGAATTGTGGTGCATACGGCCATAGATGTATTGAGAAAGAGGAACCGGGAAATACCCGGAGTGCCATTTGACCCGGAATCGGCAGAGCAGCATTTTGCTCCGGATCAGGCAGATGCAGGCCTTATGTACAAAGAATTAATCTGCGCCCTGAAGGAATTGCCGCCGGCATACAACAAGGTTTTCAACTTATATGTGATCGACGGATACAGTCATGCGGAAATTGCCTCCATGCTGAATATATCTGTTAGCACATCCAAGTCGAACCTGTTCAGAGCAAAAGAAATTTTACAGAAAAAAGTTGCTGATTTTTTTGAAACCAAAAAAATATGAGTCAGAACCAGGATAAAGAATTTGAGCACCTGTTTAAAAGGGCTGCCGAGCACTACCCGCTGGATACGGATAGCGCCGACTGGGACAGTGTTTTAAACAGACTCAACGAAGCCGATCAGCGAAAGCCAGTTGGTTTCCTGAACAAAAGGAACAGCCTGCTGCTCTTGTTGCTGCTGGCTGTTGGTACCATCTCA
Organism: Sediminibacterium sp.; assembly: GCA_016786865.1. Classification (GTDB taxonomy): domain Bacteria; phylum Bacteroidota; class Bacteroidia; order Chitinophagales; family Chitinophagaceae; genus Sediminibacterium. The sequence goes on from JAEUVE010000019.1 coordinate 248,650, forward strand.
TCACTGGTTACCGGGCTGATTGTCTGGAACCGTGCAGAAAAACAAAACAACGGCACTCAGATAAAAACATCCGCAGTTGATTCCATCAACGGCAGCGAAAAAAAGATTGCCGACCAGGTTTACCGGCATGTGATAGAAACCCTGAACAAACCACAAGCTGCTCCTGCAACCAATACGACCACAGCGGCAACTACCAAACAAATACCGGCAAAGCCACAGCCTGCAACAGCGCAACGTAATACCCTTCCAACAGCAGTACAGCCAAAAAACGGGCAACAAAAAGCAAAAGCCGGACGCATTATTACAGCAGATCCAATAACAGGCAGCCTGACTACGAACCAGCCAACTGCAGCAGCAGTGAGCGTTTCAACAGGAACCGATTCCACAAAAGCCATAACAACAACTGCTGTTCCGGCATCAGCTGAATCTGCAGTACCAGCAACGGCTTCAACGGACAGTGCAACAACCAGCGCAGCAGCTGCACCTGCCAACGATTTGCAGCAGCGCAACAAAAAAACAGCAACACTGGGCAACAAACATTTTTATGCAGGTATCTTATATGCGAGAGATGAAAGTTCCATCGGATTTGAATCCAACAGAGGGCAGGGATACAGCTGGCAATTGCTGGCAGGCTACCGCTTTGCCAAGAGATGGAGTATCGAAAGCGGCATACATATAGAGAAGAAAGAATATTATACCAATGGTGAGCACACCAACAAAGCTTTTCTGAATCCGGCGGGAACAGTTTTATGGATCGAATCTGAAAGCCACCTGCTGGAAATACCGCTCACCGTGAAATACGATGTGTTACTCAAAAAACGACACAACTTATTTGTAGCAACCGGTTTGTCTTCCTATATCATCAACCGGGAAGACTTCGAATACGAAGAAGAAGTGAATGGTGTAATACAAAAAAGCAATCTGGTGCTTACGAAAACAACCAGCAACCTGTTTTCTACCGTCAACTTCAGCCTGGGATACCAGTTCAGGTTGGGAAAAATAGGAAGCATCCGGATAGAACCTTATCTCAATCTTCCGATCTCCGGAATTGGAAAAGGAGAATCGCCCATCATCAGCAAGGGGATTTACGCAGGATGGGTATACGATTTTCGTAAAAGAAAGTTAAAGCAATAAAAAAAACGGACAATATTTTTTCCATGGCATGATTTTTTCCCTATCACTGCCAATGGATAGACTTATACACTCTTTTTACGCTACAACACACACAAATGAAAAAAGTCTTATCCACCATTGTGCTTGGCTGTGCAGCCATGCCTTTCCTGTAAGCATGAAATTCCTACACCACCAAATGTGGTAATAACGCCTTCTCCTACCCCACCGGGTACGGTTATTTCAGGCAGTTCCACCTGTAGTACGGATACCGTATACTTCCAGAACGAACTGTTTCCATTGATCAACTCGGGTTGTAATACTTCGGGCTGTCATGATGCTGTTTCGCATGCAGACGGTGTGGATCTTTCCAGCTACGACAAAATCAAAGCTTATGTAAGCGCCGGCAATGCTGCCAACAGCAAGCTCTACAAGGTTTTGGTTAAATCGGGCAGTGAGCGGATGCCCTTGCCCCCACTTCCTGCATTTACCGCAGACCAGATTGCCAAAGTGCAAAAATGGATTAACCAGGGCGCTAAAAACAATGCCTGCAGTGGCGGTTGCGACACAACTAAAATCACTTATGCTGCGGCTGTTCAGCCCCTGATGCAAACCTATTGTACCGGTTGCCACAATACAGCAAGCCCCGGTGGCGGAATTGATCTTTCCTCCTATGCACAGGTTAAAACCTATGCCGCCAACGGAAGGTTACTGGGCTCCATCAGTTACGCAACAGGTTATTCTCCCATGCCCAAAGGATCTAAAATGCAGGATTGCCAGATCACCCAAATCAGAAAATGGATTGAAGCAGGCGCTTTAAACAACTAAAAAAAAGAAGATGAAAAATAGATTTCTCCTGATGATGCTGTTTACAGGCATCATCCTGCTCAGCTCTTGTTATTACGACAAAGAAGAATTGCTTTACCCTACCGGAGCATTAACCAACTGCGATACGGTTGGCACGGTTTCTTACTCAGCCAAAGTAGTTCCGATACTGCAGCAAAAATGTTACAGCTGTCACAGCATTTCTTTCCCTTCCGGAAATGTGGCCATGAGTACCTATGCCACCGATAAGGCTACTGCAGTAAACGGTTCATTGTACGGAAGCATCAATCATGCCAACGGCTATTCACCCATGCCCAAAGGCGCAGCTAAAATGACTACCTGTGAAATTGCTACCATCAAAAAATGGATTGATGCCGGCAGCCCCAACAATTAAATCAAAACAACATGAATAAGAAGAAAAAGAACCTACTGCTGTTTATACTCGCGATCCTGATTCTGTCGGCCGGAACTGCATTATATACCTACACAGAGTTTAACCGAAAAGCAGCAGACCTCAGCAAGGCAACAGCTGCTCACCAGGTAACTGCTTTGGAACTAATCAATGCCTTTACAGCCAATGAAACGGAAAGCAATGCCAAGTATCTTTCCCAGGTTATTGAAATCAGCGGCACCCTGAAAAAAACAGACCAGGACGAAAAAGGAAACAGCATCCTTGTACTGGGAGATTCTGCTTCTATGTCTTCTGTAAGATGCAGCCTCGACAGTCTGCACAGTCTGCAGGAACCATTAAAGCCGGGCAGCCTGGTTAAAATCAAAGGCATCTGCACCGGGTTCCTGGCAGACGATCTGGGGATCGGATCGGATGTACTTATCAACCGATGTGTTCCTGTAAAACCATAAGAACTACTCAACAACATATCCCTCACTCAAAAACCAACACAATGAAACAATTGTTTATCCTTACCGCCCTGCTGGGATTATTTACTGCAGCTCAGGCACAGAACCGCTTCTTTACCAAAACAGGCAAAATCAGTTTTGATGCCACCACCTCTAAATCTCCGGAGAACATTGATGGCATTAATAAAAATGCCACCTGCGTACTGGATGCCCAAACCGGCGATATTCAGTTTTCTGTACTGATGAAGGGCTTTGAATTTGACCGTGCGCTGATGATGGAGCACTTCAACGAAAATTATGTGGAGAGCGACAAGTTTCCCAAAACCACCTACAAAGGCATGATTGTAAACAACAGCGCAATCAATTATGCAAAGGATGGAAGTTATGCTGCAAAAGTGAAAGGAAAATTAAGTATGCACGGAGAAACCAAAGAGATCGAAACGGAAGGGACTATCGCTGTTAAAAACGGAAAAATTATGGTGTCGGCAACATTTCCTGCACGCTTATCCGATTACAAAATCGGCATCCCGCAACTGGTGGCAGACAAAGTATCCCAAACTGCTAAAATTTCTGTGGACTGCACCCTTGACCCCCTCACCAAATAATACTGCTCATTTACCAACGAACTCAATATGAAACAACATTTCATTCGCGTTATAACCGTGCTTGCCGTAGCAGCATGTACAACCGGTGCAAAAGCCCAGGAAAAAGACCTGCTCGATCTGGTAGACGATGGCAAAACACCCAATACCATTGTAACCAATGCATTTAAATCGATCCGAATCATCAATGGACACTCCATGGAATTTCTGGCACCCGGAACCATGGATTTTCGCATCCTGCACCGTTTCGGACAAATGAATCAGGGAACCAAGAATCTTTTTGGACTGGATCAGGCAAGCATGCGGCTGGGTCTTGATTTTGGCATCACCAGAAAACTGCAACTGGGTGTGGGACGCAGCACTTTTAAAAAAGAACTGGATGGCTACATCAAATATGCACCCATCCGCCAGTCTACCGGAGATCATGCATTCCCGATGACCATTGCACTGGTGGGGGGCGCCACGATCAATACCCTGCCGTTTGCAGATCCCACCCGAACCAACTATTTTTCTTCGAGGGTGGCCTATTATGTACAGACCATTATCGGCAGAAAATTCAGCGACCGTATATCGTTGCAACTGACCCCCACCATGGTACACCAAAACCTGGTACCACTTGCCTCACAGCCCAATGATGTATTTGCAGTAGGTTTTGGCGGCAGAATCAAAGCCAGTCAGCGAATCGCATTTACCTGGGACTATTTCTACAACATCAATGGCCTGGAAAAAGGCGTAACCTACAATCCGCTTTCGGTGGGTGTAGACATTGAAACCGGCGGACACGTATTCCAGCTGCATTTTTCCAATGCTGCCGGCATGAACGAACGTGCATTCATTACCGAAACCACCAATACCTGGGAAAAAGTGGACCTCCGTTTCGGATTCAATCTCTCCAGAATATTCCAATTAAAAAAAGCTAAATCGTCTTAAACAACTCAACCAACAACATGGACCGCAAAGACTTTTTAAACAAGATCGGATTCGGCGCGGCATTTGCACTCACAGCCACCTGCCTCGGATCCTGCAAAAAAGAAGCCACCATGCCCTCAGGGCCGGTAGACTTTACCCTCAACCTGAATGATGCAGCCAACGCCGCACTTGCAACCGTTGGCGGATATGTTATTGCCAATGCAGTGGTAATTGCCAAAACGGCCAGTGGCTATGCAGCGGCAACCGTTATCTGCAGTCATGAGGGAAAACAACAGATTACCTATCGCAGTAACAGTAACCAATGGTATTGCACCGCACATGGCGCCACTTTTAACCTCAATGGAACAGGAACAGGTGGAAATTCCTCCAACGGACTTACTATTTACAATACTGCACTAACAGGTAATACGCTGAGAATTTATTCCTGATACCGGTTACAGTACCTGAACTTTGGCTGGCTAAAGTTCGAACTTGATTCCAAACATCCAGCCAAAGTCCAGGTTTTTGCCAAGAAAAGCCAATGGCCTGCTGTCGTAGTTATCGTATACATAAGTCGTCAGCGAAAGCTGATCAGTGATGTTCCAGGAAAGCCGCAGCTCCCCATCATGGCGGATTCTGTTGAATCCGGAGCCGCCCAGGTACACCGTTTGCGAGGTGGTCAGCGACATTTCAGGTTCGCGAAATCGGTAGAGTTGTAAATTGGCCAGCAGCGGAATTTCCATCCTGGTTTGTGTAGTGGCATCCGTTCCTTTTTCGTGGGCCAGTACCAGACCACTGAACAAATAGAGTTGCCGGTTATTGGCAAAGAGGGCATTGTACATCATACCTGCACCGGCCAGGTACCTGGCTTCCAGCTGTTGCTGGCGATTGCGCTGGTAGAGTATCCTGGCGCCAAACAGCCAACGTGGGTTGTTCACCATTTTAAATATATGCAGCACCAGGTTATCCCGGTTGCGGAACAATCCACTCGAATTATGAGTTAATGCCGAAGTTGCCGTTCCATTGATGGTATAACGGGTGGTAATATACTGAATGCCCGCATCCAGGTTAATGGTACCTACCTGATTGGAGCGGGAATAATTGTATCCTGCAGCAATATAGGCATCATAGGGCTGCAACAGAGACGTTTTGTACGGAAGCGCATCAACTACATCCGCCATGCGCAACACCACTGTTGCCGAATCGGTTACTGCAATATACCCGCTGTCTTTAGCCGAGATCATGCCATAAGCAACCTGTCGGGAAGCGGTTTCTACTCTAAACTTCTTTTGTTTTCCGGTAAAACTGCGCACCTGATCATCATTGATAAAGAGCTTTCCTGCATCGGTTACATCAAAACAAATTTTTCCCCGCTCCCAGGTTTTGAATGTTCCGATCAGCACCTGACCATTGTTCATAACCAGGGTATCAGATGGTATTGCTGCTGCTTCAATTGCAAGACTGCAACCCAACCACAATAAACAGATCCGCCACATATAGGGCTGCTTTAAGTAGGTTTAACAGATCGGCGCTTACTTATTTTTCTTTGTCAGAAATGAATCAAAAAATGATTTTACATGAATAACAGAATACACATAAGTGGCCCGGTGATCGGCATCTGGACCCGCAGATACCGCCCGTGTGGTATTGGTGCCGAACAAACCATGAAAGCCTTCTGCCAGTGTAGCAATATAGATGGGCACTACTTCATCTTTTTCACCATAATAGTTAATCAGTGGTGTTTTGCAGCGCCATCTGTAGGCCTGGTATCTTTCCAGCATTTGCCAGTAAGCATCCATGCCTAAGTTTCCGGTAGCCATGAATTCAGGACGCAGGTAGTCTTGTAATTTGGCAGGAGTTTGTTTACGAAAACTGGTCCAGTCTATTTTAAATTCATAAAAATCCCTGGCCAGTTGATAATATTCTGGACGAACTGCTCTGGCAACCAGGCCAGGCATTTTTTCGTAAAACTCTGTAGCAAACAAAAAATTGGAAGCACAGCCCGGAAGATAAACGGCATCAATTGGCTGGTAATTGTTTACCCATCTGTTGATGGTAGCAAAAGCATCTATTGGTGCGCTGGCCGTAGCAGCTGCTGCTACCGGAATATTCAGGGATTCCAGCTTTCGCAGAAAAGTCATATTGGTCCATCCACCCTGACTCCACCCGTGTGTAAAAAGCGGGCCTGATTTTATTTTCTGTGCAGCCAGTACGTCTTTTGCAGCAAACAACATATCTACTGCAGCCTGCTCTGAACTTCCCCTGATCAGGTAAGAGTTGGGCAGGTCGGAAATCCCCATTCCAAAATAATCTGCTCCGATTACGATATATCCCTGTGCTGCAAATTGTGCCAGCATCAGTTTGGTTTCCATGGATTCCTCCGGAACAGAAGGAACCTGATCCTTTCCAAATACGGTTCCATGCTGATAAGATACTACTGGCATAGAATCCAGTCCTGTTTCAGGAATAGCCACCAGTCCGGAAGCACGGGTGGGCATATTGCCCATTTCCGGCACTACCGATTTATAGATCACTTTGTACAGTTTCACCGTGTACTTTGCTTTGGCAAACTTTCCTTTGAAATTGGAGAATGGCATGGGAGAACCAGTAAGAAATTCTTCCAGTTCGGCATTTACAATTTTATCCATTTTATTCGGATCAAAGCTTCCGATATACTGGTATTGGACCGAAGTGGGGGCATTCTTTATTTCAGGCTTTATCTGGGCCATTGCAATAGAGCACACCAATAATGTGCATGCCAGCATGACCATGAACAACTGTTGCTGTTTCAATTTCATAAGGAGGATTTACAATAAAATGATAGGCGCAAAAGTACCCCCTAACAATATCCACTATATGAAATACGGATTAATGCAACAAATTGCCGAATTAATAATACTACTGGTTTAACTGGCTGAGCGCCTGGCTGATCTTATCCTGTTGTACCTGTTTCAGAATTTCGACAGGTGCAACAGCACGCTCTTTGCAGTCCATAATACCACATTGTTCACAGGTAGTATGAACTGTTTTAACCGGAATGGCCGGATCGTTGATAAATGGCATCGCCTGTAACAATTTCTGGTTGATCAGTAAACCAATGGTAACACTTACCATTTCTGCACTTCCCTTAGAGAGCGGTTTGGAGAAAGCAATGCAGAAATAGCGGTTATGCGTTTGCCAGTATTGAGAAATCTGTGCCTCTACATAAGGTTGCCTGTATTTCTTTTTGGTCACCTGGTCTGCAACATGCTGAATGGCGTTCACCGCCACCCATCGGCGGCAGTAATGTTCATGCGTTGCATTGGCATAAGGATTGTGAACCTGAGACAGGTGTAACTCCTTGGTAATTTCATAGTCGCTGTCTGCAGCATTTCCGGATAACCGTAAAAAGAAGAGGCTGTCAATTCCAAAATGTCGGGGCAGGATATTGGTAAGCCGTTGCATGAGCATCTCGGGTGTTACATCGTACCTGTTCCAAAAATCGATCCAGGCCTTGTCGTTCCATTTCGGCTGCATCACAATGCGTTTGATATCTTCCACCACTTTTTCTTCGGGCATCAGCAGTGCTACAGCAAAGTAAGATGCTTTGAAATTATTCAGCAGGATCTCAAAAGAATTGGAGTGCTGCAGTTTTGTTTCGTAAGGCCGCTCTTTTATATTTAGAAACTGAAAGGCAATTTCACGAGCCAGCAGAAATTTTTCCTGGGCGCTGCTGAATCCTTTATTGATGTAGAGTGTTTGATTAGCAGGGGCATAAAAAGAACGGATTGTCTGCAGTGCATCCATTGTTCCCATTTGCCTTCGATTCACCTTCACCTGCATTTTAAGCAACGCGGAATCCATTACAGCAATTTCTACCGGCAGGGCATCTTTCCATTTAAACTCTTTCCGGAAACTCCGCACGGCGTCTTCAATTTCCTCAAAATAATTATCCTGAAGGTCCTGGTAAGAACGCAAAGCGGCATTGTAAAAACTTTCCTTGGTAAGCTGGTAGCTCCTGGAAATTTTCAACAGGGTACTGATGAAGGCAGTTACCTTATCGGGGGTATTGGAAAACAGATCCAGCAAAGAAGCGGGAGTAAGCCCAAAATGTTCCCAGGGTACCGCATTTACAAAATCCGAATTAATCAGGTCGATGATTGGCTGCAGTTTTTTGCTGGCCCTGAGAGATACCAGGTAATCATAGTCTACTCCAAACACTTTGGCCAGGGCAAGAATTTTATCGGCCTTGGGAAATTTTTTTCCGGTTTCGATATCATGCACATAAGACAGGGACATGCCGGTTTTTTCGGCCAGTTGCTGATAAGATAATTTCTTCTCCTGGCGAAGTGCTTTCATTTTCAATCCAAAAATGAGCCGGATGCTCTCACTGTCTGACATCATAAAGGCAAATTAGTAAAAGAGGGCAAGAATCAGAAAAATAAATAATTAGCGAATATTTCGCTTTTAAAGAATTTTACATAAGTTAGCAGAAAATATACAGGTATGGTAACGGATAAAATCATTCAAAAAGACTACTGGGTTCCTTCCGGAATGCGCATCCACGCTGCATTTAATGAGGAGTATACAAGAATCCTGACCCCGGGAGCCATCAGCTTCCTGATAGCCCTTCAACGGCATTACAACGAAAAAAGAAAGGCCCTGCTGTTGGAAAGGGAACTGGTTCAGCAACAACTGGACCGTGGCTGGCAACCCGGCTTTATTCCTGAAACAGCCCCGATCCGGAACGGGAGCTGGCTCATTGCTCCCATTCCCGATATACTGAAAGACCGGAGGGTCGAAATCACCGGCCCGGTAGACAGAAAGATGATCATAAATGCTCTTAACTCCGGTGCCAACGTATTCATGGCCGATCTGGAAGACAGCAATTCGCCCGGCTGGGACAACATCATTGGCGGTCAGCTCAACCTGATGGATGCTGTAGATAAAAGCATCAGTTACCAGCAAACCCCCTTCGATAAAAAATATACCCTGAATCAATCCACTGCGGTACTATTTGTGCGTCCACGGGGCTGGCATATGACCGACTGCCATATAGAAATTGACAATGAGCCCATCAGTGCCAGCTTACTGGATTTTGGGCTGTACTTTTTCCACAACGCCAAAAAACTCATTGCCAACGGCGCGGGTCCGTTCTTTTATCTGCCCAAGCTGGAAAGCTATAAAGAAGCAAGACTCTGGAACAATGTATTCCTGTTTGCGCAGCAGTACTGTGGCATTCCGGTCGGCACCATCAAAGCCACGGTGTTGGTGGAAACCATCCTGGCCAGTTTTCAACTACACGAAATTCTTTGGGAACTGAAAGACCATTCCGCCGGATTAAACTGCGGCAGGTGGGATTATATTTTTTCCTTCATCAAAAAGTTCAGGAACATTCCCGGACATATATTTCCGGACCGTTCGCAGGTTACCATGACCGTTCCTTTTATGCGGGCCTATACCCAACTGGTGATTAAAACCTGTCATCAGCGAGGGGCGCATGCAATTGGTGGCATGGCCGCACAGATTCCGATTCGGGGCAATGAATCTGCCAATGCGGCCGCCATGGAAAAAGTGAAAGCAGACAAACTCCGCGAAGTAAAAGATGGACATGATGGCACCTGGGTAGCGCATCCCGGTCTGGTAGCGCTGGCGAAAGAGATCTTTGATGAACACATGAAAGGCCCCAACCAGATCAGCAACAAAAGAGCCGATTTCGACTGCACCGTAGAAGATCTGTTGCAACTACCCGAAGGAACCATTACCGAGGAGGGACTCAGGCACAATATCAATGTGGGAATCCTCTACCTCGAAAGCTGGCTTCGCGGGCAGGGTGCTGCCGCACTGTATTACCTGATGGAAGACGCCGCCACGGCAGAAATCTGCAGAACACAGGTATGGCAATGGGTGAATAGCGGAGCCCTGCTGAACGATGGAAGAATCATTGATACACATCTTTATGAAACACTCAGAAACAGTGAGATCGAAAAAATAAAAAAGATCACCGGCGATAAAATGTTCGAAAACGGAAAATTCACTCAGGCCATTCAGCTATTTGACCAACTGGTGATGCAACAGAAATGGGAGGATTTTCTTACCCTGCCCGCCTACGAATGCATCCTGCAAAACGAATCTCAATAATCATATAAAACAATCACCATGTCAACAGAAAAAAAAGCCCGGCAATTGGAATCGGACTGGATAACCAGCTCCAGATGGAACGGCATTCTCCGTCCTTATCAAGCAGCGGAAGTTATCAGGTTGCGCAGTAAGGTGGAGATTGCCTACACGCTCGCCAAACAGGGAGCAGAAAAACTGTGGTTTAAACTCAACAACCAGGATTATGTTGGTGCCCTGGGAGCACTAACCGGCAACCAGGCAGTGCAGGAAGTAGCAGCAGGTCTGGAAGCCATTTACCTGAGTGGCTGGCAGGTAGCTGCAGATGCAAATGTAGCCGGAACCATGTATCCGGATCAATCATTGTATCCGGTAAACTCTGTACCCGAAGTGGTGAAAAGGATCAACAATGCATTACTTCGAAGCGAACAGATTGATTCGGTAAACGGAGACAACAGTAAAGACTGGATGGTTCCGATTGTTGCCGATGCAGAGGCCGGATTTGGCGGCAACCTGAATGCATTCGAACTCATGAAAGCCATGATTGAAGCAGGTGCAGCAGGCGTTCACTTCGAAGACCAGTTATCTTCGGCCAAAAAATGCGGACACCTTGGCGGAAAAGTGCTGGTACCTACACAGGAAGCGGTGAACAAACTGATTGCTGCAAGGCTTGCTGCAGACGTAATGAATGTAGCCACCGTCATTATTGCCAGAACAGATGCAGAAGCTGCCAACCTGATTACCTCCGATATTGATGAAAGAGATCAGCCCTTTCTGACCGGCGAAAGAACCAGTGAAGGCTTTTACGGAGTAAGGAATGGTGTAGACCAATGCATAGCGCGAGGCCTGGCTTACGCGCCCTATGCAGATATGATCTGGATGGAAACCTCGCACCCCGACCTGGGCATCGCCCGTAGGTTTGCGGAAGCAATTCATGCAGTTTACCCGGGCAAATTGCTGGCTTATAACTGCTCCCCATCTTTTAACTGGAGCAAGCACCTCACCGAAACGGAAATGGAAAGTTTCCGCGAAGAACTGGCCGCACTGGGATACAAATTTCAATTCATTACACTGGCAGGATTCCACGCACTCAATACGTCTATGTTTGAGTTATCCAAAGCCTACCGGGAAAAAGGAATGGCGGGCTTTTCGCAGTTACAGCAGCGTGAATTTGCTTTACAGGAACATGGCTTCAAAGCCATTAAACACCAATCCTTTGTGGGTACGGGCTATTTCGACTACGTGCAGAATACAGTACAGCAGGGGCTTTCCTCTACAGTTGCCATGAAAGACAGTACGGAAACAGCGCAGTTTCATTAGGAATCAGCAAAACATCTATAGAGAACGATTGCCGCTTATCAGGGCCCCGAACGGGGCCCTTTTATTTACCTGTTTTAGAGAAATACAGGTTTGTTGGTAAAACAATATTGCAAGAAATGAATATTTCAATACTTTTCTTCAAATATCACAGCATGAACCAGGCTCGCACCACCACCCATGAAACAGGAAAAACAGAAAGATTGTATTCGCTGGATGCCCTCAGAGGCTTTGATATGTTCTGGATCATGGGTGCAGAGGAAATAGCCCATGCCTTGTATAAGGCCACAGGATCTCCGGTTGCCGGTGCTGTTTCCCGGCAGCTCACTCATCCGGAATGGAATGGTTTTGCTTTATACGATCTTATTTTCCCTTTGTTTCTTTTCCTGGCAGGAGTTGCCACTCCCTATTCGGTAGGGCGTGAGCTGGAGCAGGGAAAATCCAAACAACAATTGTGGCTGAGGGTATTCAAGAGATCCATGATCCTGGTAGCGCTGGGTATATTTTACAACAACGGACTCGCGCACCTTACGCCATTCAACGAAATCCGTTTTCCATCTGTACTGGGAAGAATTGGCCTTGCTTATTTGTTTGCCAATATCATATATCTCTACAGCGGGCACAGAGCGCAGGCAGGATGGTTTCTGGGATTGATGACCGGTTACTGGCTACTCCTGAAATGTACGGCAGCGCCTGGCTTTGCACCCGGAGACCTTACCATTGAAGGTAATTTTGCATCGTATATAGACCGGCTGATTATTCCCGGAAGGCTTCACAGGGGCATTCACGATCCCGAAGGATTGTTTTCGACCATCCCCGCTATTGGAACCGGATTGTTGGGAATCATGGCAGGAACACTACTCAAAAGCGGCGTACAAAACAAACAACAAAAAGCCCTTTACCTGGCCCTGACCGGCCTGGTCTGTATGCTGATAGCAGAGATCTGGAACCTCGATTTCCCGATCAACAAAAATCTATGGAGCAGTTCCTTTGTACTGCTGGCAGGCGGCGTAAGTTTACTGCTGCTGTCGCTGTTCTATTACATCATAGATGTATTGGGATACCGGAAGTGGGCATTCTTCTTTAAAGTAATCGGCATGAACTCCATCCTGATTTACATCTCAGATAAATTCATCGACTGGGAATACAGCGCCAAAGCCGTTACAGGCTGGCTGGCAGAATTATCGGGAGAAGCATTTTACCCCGTAGTAATTGCATTGGGTTATGTTGCCCTCAAATGGATTTTCCTCCGCATACTCTACGAGAGAAAAATATTCCTGAAGGTATAATTACACGGCCTTACTGAAGGTTTGTTTCTGGTGTTCTGCAGACAAGAGTTTCAGATCGAAGGCCTTACAAATATTGCGGATAAAATGCCTGCCCAGCGGCGTCAGTTGCAGACCCTGTTCGTTCCATACTACCAGTGCATCTTTTTCCAGTTCGGCGAGAACCGGGAAAGAATATTTGCGCAAGAGGTCCAGGTGTTCCGGATGAAAGCTGGTTTTTCCCATACAGGCCACATCCAGGATATACTGTCGCATAGCCTGGTCTTCGTCGGTAAGGAAATATCCTTTGAACACAGCGAGCGTTCCTTTTTCTACCTGCTCATAATATTCATGAATGGTTTTCCTGTTCTGTGCAAAACCATAATAAATATCGCTGATGCTGGATACACCAAGACCCAGTAACAAACCGGTTTGCTGAACTGTGTAGCCCATGAAATTGCGGTGCAGCACTCCCTTATTGGCGGCTTTTACCATTAAATCGGTGGGCAATGCAAAATGGTCCATACCAATATCGTCGTAACCATTTTCGGTAAACATTTTTTTACCCAGCTGGTACAGCTGCATTTTCATTTCGGCAGCAGGGAGGTCATTTTCATCGAACAACCGTTGGGCCTTGCTGGTCCAGGGAACGTGAGCATAACTGTAAAAAGCAAGACGGTCTGGTTTTACAGACAAAGCATCGTTGATGGTTTTAGCCATGCGTTCCGGGTTCTGCAAAGGAAGGCCATATACCAGGTCGAGATTAACGGAATCGTATCCGATTTCCCTGGCCCAATTAACTACCCTTACCACATTTTCGTGTGGCTGTATACGATTAATCACGGTCTGCACTTCGGGGTTGCTGTCTTGCATACCATAGCTCACCCGGTTAAAACCAAGATCGTACAGGGTTTTCAGGTGTTCGTAAGTGGTATTGTTGGGATGGCCTTCGAAGCTGAACTCGTGTTCTTCCGGAACAATCGCATCTTCGAATATGGTGGCAAAAATGCGTTTTAAATTTTCGGGAGAAAAGAAAGTGGGGGTGCCACCGCCGATATGCAGTTCGCGCAATACAGGTCGCTTGCCCATCAGGGCACGGTAAATCTTCCATTCTTTCAGCAGTACCTGTAAATATTCTTCCTCCACATCGTGGTTGGTGGTAATTTTTTTATTGCATCCGCAGAAGGTACAGAGCTTTTCACAGAACGGAAGGTGCAGGTAAAGACTGATACCTTCTTTGTCGTTGCACTCATTGAAGCGCTTCACAAACAACTGCTGCCATTTTTCCACATCAATGGTTTCATCCCAATAGGGTACCGTTGGGTAACTGGTATACCTCGGAATGGGTACATTGTATTTATTCAAAAGGGCAGTAGAAACTTCCATAAAAAAGTTTTTTAAACAAGTGACAAAATACTTTCTTCCGCAGCACCAATGGTATAATCCAGGTCTTCATAGCTCAGTGCATCGTTCAGGAACCAGCTTTCGAATGCTGAAGGTGGAAGATAAATCCCTCTCTGCAGCATGGCATGGAAAAAGCGGTTGAACAAGGCATTATCTGCTGCTGCTGCACTGGCGAAATCCGTTACCGGCTGGCTGCTGAAATGCACACTGATCATGGACCCAAACTGGTTTACCACAAACGGAACACCAGCTTTGGCCAATACATTTTCCAGACCTGCTTTCAGGTACAGGGTTTTCTTTTCCAGAGAGGTATAATGGTCTTCTTTGTTCAGGAGCTGCAACAAGGTAATACCGGCACGCATGGCAATGGGATTACCACTCAGGGTTCCCGCCTGGTATACCTTACCCAGCGGAGCAATATGCTGCATAATTTCGAGCTTACCGCCAAATGCACCCACCGGCATACCACCGCCAATCACTTTACCATAGGTAACCAGGTCGGCCTTGATCTGCAGTTTTTCCTGTGCGCCACCTTTGGCCAAACGAAAACCGGTCATCACCTCATCAAAAATCAACACCATTTTTTCTTCATCACAAATCTGCCGCAGGCTTTCCAGGAATCCCGGAGCGGGAAGAATACAACCCATATTACCTGCAACAGGTTCTACGATGATGGCAGCAATATGTCCTTTGTGTTCGGCGACTAGTTGCTTAACACCTTCCACATCGTTGTAGGCACAGGTTAATGTATCTACACTCACACCGGCAGTAACCCCCGGTACGGTTTGAATATCAAAAGTAGCGAGTCCGCTTCCGGCTTTTACCAGAAAGCTGTCTGCATGTCCGTGATAACATCCTTCGAACTTGATGATCTTGTTTTTTCCGGTATAGCCGCGTGCAAGACGAATGGCGCTCATACAGGCTTCCGTACCACTGCTCACCATGCGGATCAGGTCTACATTGGGAACCATGGAGTTCACCAGTTCAGCCATTTCAATTTCAAGCACTGTAGGCGCACCGTAAGAAGTGGAATTCGCAGCCTGCTCCTGTATCGCTTTCACCACTTCGGGAACAGCATGTCCTAAGATCATTGGCCCCCAGGACGCAATGTAATCAACATAGCGGTTGCCATCTTCATCAAACAGGTAAGCGCCTTTGGCGGACCGGATGAACACGGGCGTACCACCTACACTTTTAAATGCTCGAACCGGGGAGTTTACACCGCCGGGAATATTTTTCTGTGCTCTTTCGAACAGGGATTTGCTGCTGGTTAACTGAAACATCTTTCTACTGTTTATTGCTGCAATAATTTGGCAGCGTCTTTGGCAAAATAAGTGGCAATCAGGTCTGCTCCTGCACGCTTGATGGAAGTAAGACTTTCGATGATGGCTTTGTTTTCATCAATCCAGCCTTTTTCCGCAGCGGCTTTTATCATGGCGTATTCGCCACTCACATGATAGGCGCTCACCGGAACCTGTACCGCGTTTTTGATTTCACGGATGATGTCGAGATAGGCCATGGCAGGTTTCACCATCACAATATCCGCCCCTTCTTCAATGTCCATCAGGGTTTCCTTCACCGCTTCTATCCGGTTGGCATAATTCATCTGGTAGGTTTTCTTATCGCCGAAGCCGGGCGCACTGTCGAGTGCATCTCTGAACGGACCATAAAAACAGGAAGCATATTTAGCGCTGTAGCTCAAAATGCCGGTGCGGGTAAATCCGTTTTGTTCCAGTGCAGAACGGATCGCGCCGATTCTTCCGTCCATCATATCGCTGGGCGCCAGAAAATCTACGCCTGCTGCCGCATGGCTCAGGCTCATTTTCACCAGCGCTTCTACGGTTTCATCGTTGAGGATTTCCCCGTCTTTTACAATACCATCATGACCGTAAGAAGAATAAGGATCCAGGGCCACATCGGTCATCACCACCATTTCCGGAACCGCATCTTTAATGGCTTTGATGCTTCTTTGCATGATGCCATCGGGATTCCAGGCTTCCTTACCTGTATTGTCTTTTAAATGATCGGGCGATTTTACAAAGATCAGCACACTCTTAATACCCAGCGACCACAGGAGTTTTACTTCCTCAATGGTTTTGTCGAGCGAATACCGGTAATAGCCCTTCATGGAAGGGATCTCCGTAGCAAGGCCGGTACCGTCTTCAATAAACAGCGGGGCAATAAAATCGTCGGGAGTAATCCGGTTTTCTGCCACCAGAGCACGAATAGATGCAGTCTGTCTTAAAATTCTGTTGCGTCTTTGTAAAATCATCTCTATAAAGTTGAATAGTCGAAGTTCTTAACTGTATTCACAAATGCCCTGGCATGGTCTACCGGCACATTCGGTAAAATACCGTGTCCGAGGTTTGCAATATAGCGTTGCTTTCCGAATGCACGGATCATCTCCTCCGTTTCTTTCACAATCACCGGAATGGGAGACAACAATTTGGCAGGATCAAAATTACCCTGCAGGCAAACTTTGTCTCCGGCCAGCTGGCGGGCCATACCGGCCGGTACGCACCAGTCGATACCCAGTCCTGCAGCACCTGTTTTGCTCATGGCTTCCAGTGAATGCCATGCACCTTTTGCAAAAACAATGATGGGGGCCTGGTCTTTTACGGCTGCCACAATCTGGCGCATGTATTTCAGGGAGAAGTTTTCGAAGTCAGCAGGTCCGAGCAATCCGCCCCAGCTGTCGAATAGCTGAACGGTATCTGCACCGGCTTTGATCTGCGCCTGCAGGTATTGAATGGTGGTATCGGTAATCATCTGCAATACCTGGTGCGCCAGTTCGGGCTGTGTATAACAGAATGCCTTGGCTTCATCAAAGGTTTTGCTGCCCTTGCCCTGCACCATATAACACAACAGTGTCCAGGGAGCACCGGCAAAACCAATCAGTGGAACACGACCGTTGAGGCGCGATTTGATCAGTTGAATGGCATCCATCACATAACCCAGTTTGTCTTCTACCTCCGGCACATGAATTCTTTTTACATCTGCTGCGGTTTTGATTGGGTCCGGAAGTACCGGCCCTTTGGATTCGATCAACTGTACTTCCAGTCCCATGGCTTGTGGCACTACCAGGATATCGGAAAACAAAATGGCTGCATCCACGCCCACAATATCAACCGGCTGAATGGTAATTTCTGCAGCCAGTTCCGGAGTTTGGCATCTTTCAAAAAAACCATACTTGTTTCGGATGGCAATGTATTCGGGAAGATACCTTCCTGCCTGCCGCATCATCCATACCGGTACCCGTTCAACAGATTCCCCACGCAGGGCTCTTAACAATAAATCGTTCTTCAGATTTGTCATGATTGGTAATAGTAATTATAAATGGTTTGTAACAAGGTTTCCCGCTGTACATCTGCTGCAACAATCACCTTGTTGTTGGTATATTTTTTTACTGCAGCCGCCGTGGTATCGCCAATGGCAAAAAATACGGTGGTGCCGTCTGTTTCATATTGTTCAAAAAAGCTGTCCACTGCACTCGGGCTCAGAAATACAATTCCGTCATAGCTTTTGTTCAGTTCCTGCTGCTGGGGCAGGGTTTGATACGCCACCAGTTCTTTCATGGCAATACCCGAGCTGGCAAGTGCATCGGGAAGATTCGCCAGACGCAGCTTGCTTCCCATGAAAACAACTGTTTTAACAGCGGGATCAGCAGCAATTTCTTTGGCTAGTGCTGCACCGTTGCCTGCAGTGTATTTTACCATGGAACCCCATCCCTGTTCCTTCAATTTTTTCAAAGTGGTTCCTTCCATACAGGCAATCTGCCAATTGGGCTTAACGGAAACATGTGCAAAAAACCAGTCCACAGCCTTGGGACTGGTGAGCACCACTGTTGCGTCAACAGCCGAAAGCGCTTTCAGCTGCGCCAGGGTTTCGGGATCGTCGTTGGGCACAGTTCGGATAAAGGGAATACAATCCATTTCCATACCTGCAGGCATGGAAGCGGTCCGCTCTATATCAGTAGCCTGACCCGTGTATAATATATGTACCGGATTATCCAAGTTGTTTAATTTGTTCAATGATGGGAGCCCCTCCGAGTTCCAGCACTTCCACTGCTGCATCTGTACCAATTGTTGAAGCAGCCTCCACCGGAACCAGGCGCTTTACTTCAATTTTCTCCCGGCCATCCAGCGACATCAGCTGACCCGTAAAAGCAATATGACCATCAATCACTTTTGCCAGAGCGCTGATGGGAGTAGTACATCCACCCTGCAGTGCTCTTAAAAATGATCTTTCTATTTGGGTACACAAAGCCGTGTTTTCGTCGTTCAGTTTCCCAAGCAATTCCAGCAGTTCAGTCTGATCTGCTCTGGTTACCACCACTACTGCACCCTGTGCAGGTGCCGGCAACATCCATTCAAGGGTAATGGCATTTTTGGGCAGCACTGCAATTCGTTCCAGTCCGGCTCTTGCAAAAATGGCCCCGTTCCAGCGGCTATTGTAAACCTTCTGCAACCTTGAATTCACATTACCTCTCAGCGACTCCAGTTGGTGCTGCGGAAAACGATGCAGCCACTGGGCCCTTCTGCGAACGCTGCTGGTAGCAATCACCAGCGGATGCTGCATGGTATTGAGTCCGGTTTCGTTTCCGATCGTTTCGTTGCAGGTATTATCCGGCAATGCATGGTTTAGTACCAGCACATCTGCATATGCCGCACGGGGCAATACCGCTGCCTGTACCAGGCCTTTCGCCAGTTGGGTTGGCACGTCTTTCATGGAATGAACCGCAATATCAATATCACCCTTTAATAGGGCCGCATCCAGGGTTTTGGTAAAAATGCCCTGCACACCCATTTCGTAAAGCGGTGTTGTAAGGTCGATATCCCCTTCCGATTTAATGGGAACCAGTTCGGTGGCTGTTCCCTGTTGTGTAAGCAGGTCTTTCACCCAACTGGCCTGCCACATGGCTAACTGGCTGTCTCGGGTACCTATTCTCCAATACCGGGTCATAGTAGTATATAATTAAGATGCGCGGTTGTGAACGCGGTTATGATGAGCTATAAAATCCTGTACAGCCTTCATGTAAAAACAATGAGGCTGTGTGTTGTTTCTGATGTGCGAAGCAGTTCTGTTCACAATTTTATTGATGAGTTCCTGCTGCTGCTGTTTGTTTGCTGTTACACAGGTATCGATGGCGAGTAAATTGTTCTTCAGGGAATGCAACACCGGAGCGTACTTCCTGAGTTTCAGCCATGCCTGAAATTCTTCCATGTGCCGGGCAATGATATCCAGCGCCATAGGCACCTGTGCTCTCCGCTTCTGCAGCGTGGCGTCGTTGATCCTGGACAAATCGTCTACATTCACCAGTTCATGGACGCCCGCTGCGATTGACGGATCTATGTTATTGGGGATAGAAAGGTCGATGAAATATTTTTTGCCGGAAGCATTGCTCAGTTGAGATGCTTTGATGATGTAGTCGTCGGAATGGGTAGCCACTACAATAATATCGTATTCTTCTATGGCAGTCTGCAGTGCTGCATAAGGCAGGGTATCGATCTGCAGGGAAGCGGAAACCGCAATTGCTTTTTCATCCGTTCTGTTCATGATCGACAGTTGCTTCGGATGAATATAATCGATAATGTTCTTGCAGGTATTGGTACCGATTTTCCCGGCCCCAACCAGCAGGAATTTTCTACTGGAAGCATCGGGCACCTGCTGCAGAATATATTGTACCACGGCAAAGGAAACCGAAACAGTTCCGCTGCTCAGTTCAGTCGTATTCTTGATCTCTTTGGAAGCCTGTAAAACAGTATTGAACAATCTTTCCAGGTGCGTGCCAATGCCTTTTACTGCTTTAGAAATGCGGAAGGCATTTTTCAGCTGGCCAATGATTTCGTAATCGCCAAGGATCTGGGAATCCAGACCCGCTCCTACCCGGAACAAATGACGGATGGCCTCTTCATTCTTTTTTACATAGCTTTTGGATTCGAGCAATACACGGTTACCATTGGTATGACTGGCAATCAGGTCTAGCAACTGTGCAGCGTTGTTGGCAATGGCGTATACCTCGGTTCTGTTACAGGTACTCAGTACCATGATCTCTTTAACCCCTGCCTTCAGTGCCGATTCTACCAATACGCTGTTGTTCGAATCGTTGATCGCGAACAGCCCCCGGATCGTTGCATCTGATTTTTTGTAATTAATCCCTACTAAATAGAATTGGCGTAAATTCATGTTCCCGGAAAAAGATGGGTCAAAGTTATTTTTTTCGCCTCCGGCAATTGTTATGGGATTGTCATATCTAACAAAAATGACATTAATATTACAATCATCTGATCCATTTGACTGAAAATTTGTTGAAGCAAGTACTATGGCAAATCAATCGAAAAAAGGGATCCTGCTGATGAACCTGGGATCGCCTGATTCCCCTTCTGTTAAAGACGTAAAAAAATATCTTCGGGAGTTCCTGATGGACGAAAAAGTAATCGATATCCCTACCCTTCCCCGGAATCTGCTGGTGAAAGGGATCATTGTTCCTTTTCGTTCCCCCAAATCGGCCCATGCCTACCAGAGCATCTGGACCGATGAAGGCTCCCCGCTGATGGTCAATACCTACCGACTGCAGGAGGCATTGCAGGTTGTTTGCCCCGAACCTGTTGAGGTTTGCATGCGCTATGGAAACCCGCACCCCTCCCATGCGTACGACCGGTTACAGGAGCAGGTGCCCGGTCTGGAAGAAGTAATCCTGGTACCGCTTTATCCGCATTATGCCATGAGCAGTTATGAAACTGCCGTTGAATATGCCCGGCAGGTACACCGCGAAAAAAAATATCCGTTTAAACTCAGCGTGGTTCCCCCTTATTTTGTGGATCCGCATTATATCAATGCCCTCACCAATTCCATCCGTCCGTTTCTGAACCAGCCTTTCGACAAGCTGCTGCTCAGCTACCACGGTGTTCCGGAAAGGCATATCCGGAAAAGCGATTGTACGGGAGAACATTGCTTAAAAGTAGCCGATTGCTGTCATGTGCCATCGAAGGCGCACAGCGTTTGCTACCGGCACCAAACGCTGGAAACCACCCGCAAAGTGGCTGAGATGCTCGATCTGAAATCCGATCAGTACGAACAGACTTTTCAATCCAGACTGGGACAGGACAAATGGCTTACGCCGTATACCGCTGCCCGTTTAAAGGAACTTCCCAAAGAAGGGGTGAAGCACCTTCTCGTAGCCTGTCCGGCATTTGTGAGCGATTGTTTGGAAACCCTGGAAGAAATTGCCGTGGAAGGAAAGGAAATCTTTATGGAAGCCGGGGGTGAATCCTATACCATGATCCCCTGCCTAAACGACCATCCGGACTGGGTTGCCACTGTTAATCAACTGATCGAACCATACCGCTAAGCCATGATGTACGCCTACCTGAAAGCACTGCATATTGTATTTGTAGTAACCTGGTTTGCGGGACTTTTTTATATGCCCCGATTGCTGATCTACATCATTGAAGCCAATGAAAAACCCGAACAGGAAAGAAAAGCCATACAAAATCAACTGGCCATCATGCTCCGTCGTTTGTGGTTTGGTATCACCTGGCCCTCGGCCATCATCACCCTGTTTTTTGGGGTGATCGTACTAATAGACGGAGGCTGGTGGAAACTTACTTTCGAAAAAGAGGGTCTATGGCTTTTATTGAAACTGATCCTGGTGGTATTGCTGTACGCCTATCATTATTCGCTGCATTATTTATATCGTAAAACCATCTCCGGATCCTATCCTTATTCGGCGCAGGCCATCCGTTACTGGAACGAAGTGCCTACCCTGTTGCTGATAGCCATTGTTACCCTGGTGGTGGTAAAACAGTGGACCAGCTTTTTATGGGTAACCATTGGCATGCTGCTGCTGATCCTGGTGCTGTTTGCAGCCATCCGGTTGTACAAAAATTACAGAAAGAAACATGCGTAAGCAACTGGCAGATATTCCGGTCTCCATTTTGGATTTAGCAACGGTTGTTCAGGGTGATCCGGACACATCCAATGCATTTAAAAGAAGCCTGGTGCAGGCACAGGAAGCGGAACGCAATGGTTTTCACAGATACTGGTTTGCCGAGCACCACAATATGGAAACTGTGGCATCATCGGCAACGTCTGTTTTAATTGGCTACATAGCCGGTGGCACCTCCCGCATTCGGGTGGGATCAGGTGGCATCATGCTGCCCAATCATGCACCACTGGTGATTGCCGAACAGTTTGGCACACTGGCCTCATTGTATCCCAACCGGATCGATCTGGGGATTGGCAGAGCGCCCGGCACCGATCCGCTTACGGCTTATGCTCTTCGCAGAAATATGCGGAGCAATACGGATGAGTTTCCCAACGATGTGGCCGAGCTGATACAATACCTGGAGCCGGCAGATCCTGCAGCCAAGGTAAAAGCAGTGCCCGGTCAGGGAACACAGGTACCTGTATGGTTGCTGGGCTCCAGTACCTACAGCGCACAACTGGCTGCTCTGATGGGACTACCCTTTGCCTTTGCATCGCATTTTGCACCGACCTATCTCGGTGAAGCCCTGCACATTTACCGGCAATCGTTCAAACCATCAGCAAGGTTAAAAGAGCCTTATGCCATGGCCTGTGTGAATGTGGTGATTGCCGATACCGATGAAGAAGCCGCTTTTCAGGCAACATCCTATCAGCAGCTGGCACTGGGAATCTTCCGCAACGAAAGACACCCCTTACAACCACCGGTTGCCTCCATGGACCAGATCTGGACCGAAAGGGAAAAAGCCGGTGTGGAACATATGCTGGAGTTCACTTTCAAGGGAAGCAAAACAACAGTGGCTGCATCGCTGCAGCATTTTCTGAACCAGACCGGATTGAACGAAATCATGGTTGCAACAAACCTCTACGACCTCAACAAAAAATTGTATTCGCTGGAGCAAACCGCTTCGCTGTTCAAAAAATCCTGATTCTTTGTTGCAGCATAGCAATAAAAGATAAAGCCCCGTGCATACAAACACGGGGCTTTATTATGGTAAACAGACAAACCAGGTTGCCGCTTATTTTATTACGGTAGCGCCTTCTCCTTCAATTTCCAAAACAGCAGAGGTCTTAGAGAGCAATACATTGTTCTGGCTTCTGGCTTTCATCCATCGGCCCAGCGCAACATTGTATTCACCACCCAGCATATAGAAATAACCCATATCGGCTGTTGTATAAGACATGTTCAGGGTATTGGAACCTGCTCTGTAGAAAGGCTGATCCTGCAAGGTAATCGGATTCTTTACATCGTACCAGTCGGTGTTGGTAATTCTGTAGCCCATTGCAGTAGGAGTTGCAGTATACAAGCTGCCACCAGTTCCAACAAAAATCACATCCACCGGAACAGAAGCAGCAGTAATATTGGTTCCTTCAAAAATGGCAAAACCGGATGCGTTACCACTATTGGCAAAGAGGCCGCTGGTTTTGGTACCAAAGCCATCCCCGTTGGTAGTAGTGTAATCCAGGGTTTTAACCCAGTTGGAAGAACTCATACTGGTAGACCCTGAACCATTGATCATTTTGCCGGTACCGCCAACATAAAAGAACTCCCCTTTTTTTACAGAGCCGGAAGTAATATTCATTTTGTAAGTACGCATGTTTCCGGTAGCCCAGCCATTGGCAGGGAATCCGGTAGGTACGGAGGCATTGGCATTATTGGTTACCACTACAGAATAGGGTGTTGTGGCAAAATTAATATCGCGGGTAGCTTTAAACTGCATGTATTCGTAGTTGCCGTCTCCACCCTTCACGTCGCTGATGAATCCGGTAATCAGTACCGGTGCCACACTGATGGTAGAACTCAGCACCACCACGTCGGAGGCTTTGCGCATCCGGAACTGCGGTATTACCTGGTTATCTCCAATTGCCTTGTTAAAGGCAATACCATAGTAATTAGCCAGGAAGGGCGCTTTGGTATTGGCAAATGCAGCAGTAGTTTCCGTATGCAGGGTAATATCGCCGAATCCGTCGTTGAGCGCCTTGTCGCCGGCGAGCACATCGGTAGGAGCCGGCAGCGGATTGAATCCTGCTTTCACCAGTACAAACAAAGTGCTTTCGTATTTATCAGGATTGGTGAGTACAGCGCTGGAAGGAACCCGGTCTACGGTAATCGGATTGCCGGAAGATACTTTTGTAACTGCAGTGCTGGCAACACCGGTAATTTGTAAGATACCGTCTACTCTTTTTAAAATACCACCTTCTACATTAATAATTACAGAATCACCCGGCACATACTTGGCAGCATCTGCGCCGATAGCGATGGAAATACCCCGCAGTTGATCCAAACGACGTCTTTCCTGTATCACGAGCAAACCTGCAGGCAGATTACCACCGGAATGATCACTCACAACCATACCTGTTATCTTTTTAGAACCAAACATAGTGGACTCTGTAAGCACTACATCATTTCCCTTGTAGAGATCCCGGATATCGAAGAGGGCAATATAAGGACTGATGGTTGCACCCGGATAATTGCCTTCTTTTTTACATCCCGCAATGGCAACCAGAGAGAGAAAGAAGGAATAGAATACTATTTTTTTCATGTTGCTGTGTTATGTCTTTTATATTAAGGTTTCTGCCACCACACCTGAGTGGAAATAGCATCCGGCCCCTGTGCATTTACAGCAGCCTGATAATTGGTTGGGTTAGAAGATTGTACATACACCGGATAAGTCATCCTGGCCGGCATCACACCATTGTTTCGTACACCGGACCCCATGGGCAATACCGGATGTCCTGTTCTTCGGTATTCGAACCACTGTTGCATATCTGCAAGAAAGAGGGCATAATATTTCTGGAGATGGATGCGTTCCATTTTCTGATCCAATGTTGCATTGTTGTCCCATTGAATATCACCGGCAACCAAATAGTCTGTAACGGTATTGAGTTTTCCGGTTTGAGGATTGGTCATGGTAGGCCAGAGCGGCAGCCACAAGGTTATGCTGTTCAGCACCGCATCATTGTAATAAGCTTCGGCAGAACCGCTGATCCAGCCTTTGGCAGCTGCTTCGGCAAGAATAAACCTCAACTCTGCGTAGTTCATGATCATACCGGCCATGGGTTCTGTTTGCAAAGACACGGCAGAAGTATTGGAATAGAAATAAGAACGTTTGGTAGGCGTTTCTGTTGGGGCATAACCACTCGGAACACCAACATAAGCACCGGAAGAGGGTGCAATCCCCCATCTGTTGAAACCGCCGCTACCGTAAGTAGGAATATCAATCCGCGGGTCGTTCCAGTTCACCAGATTCTGAATAAAGAAAGAAGCAATGGCAGGCTGTCTGAAATCCTGTTCACGTACTGCAATCAAAGGAGAAGTGTAGGGAGCAACACCGGTCCATCTTAAAATAGCAGACTCATCGTTGCTGGTAAAGATGGGATAATTGGCTGCATTGGTTTCTACAATCTCTTTGATCTTGGCCTTTACCTGATCGGCCACTTCGGCTTTGCCGGAAACACGCAACAACAAACGCAGGTAGAGTGCGTTATTGAATTTGCGCCATCTGGAAATATTACCGCCGTACACCGGATCGCTGGATGCAACAATGGCAGTATTGGCTGCCAGCAAAGTATTGGCCTCTTCCAGTTTATTGAAAATATCGAGGTAGATATCTTTCTGGCGGTCAAAAGCAGGTTCGTACCGCAGGGAGTCTTTACCCTGGTTAGACTGGAAATAAGGAATATCGCCATAGGTATCTGTTAAGATGGAATAGATCCAGGACTGACATACCAGCGAAATACCCATATAAGACTTGTTGTAGTTAACCCCACTGTCTTTGGATAGCCTGTAGATGTCTTTGAAGTTGGTGAGCTCAGAATACAATCCGTTGTACAGGTAGTCGGACCAGGTGGAACGAAAATCGTAGCGAAACACCTGACCTTCTGCATCACTCATGTTTACAGAAATCTGCATCAGCTCGTTGTTGAAGTTGCGGTTGCGAAGCATATTGTAAGTGAGTACACCCACCAAACCCGGCGCCAGCAACTGCTGAGGCAAAGCATTCGGTACATTATTCCTGTCGGTATTGATTTGCTGAAAATCTTTGGTACAGGATGTCAGCGCCAGGCTGAACAGTACAAAAGCAAAAGCTATTTTATTGATGTTTGTTTTCATTGTCATAATTTTTAGAATCCAACTACTAAATTGATACCCATGGTTCTGGTAGAGGGGAACTGACCGGTTTCAAAACCACGTACGATATCCGTTCCGCTCAGTGTACCAAATTCAGGATCGAACATGGGCCATGGAGACCAGATGAACAGATCACGTCCGTACACTCCTAAAGTAGCGCGCTGCAGCCCCAGCTTTTTGGTTAAACCCGGAGCGAGGGTAAAGTCGAGTCTCGCTTCACGGAACTTGATGAAGTCGGTACTGAACGTACTTCCTTCGGCATTGTCTGCACCATAGTGAGAACGGTAGTATTCATCTATATCGGTTGCAATCACATCGTTCTGTTTGTATTTTCCGTCGGTACCCATTACTACCCCGTTACCGATGATGCCATTGTAACGACCAGGAAGCGTAATGGTGGTCTTGCCCTGCTCAGCCAGTTTGTAGTTCATCAGGGAGTGCGCTACACCACCAACCTGTGCATCGAACAGGAGGTTCAGTCTGAACTGCTTGTAAGAGAAGGTATTATTGAAACCAATTTTATATTTAGGAATGGTATTGCCCAGGTATTTCACGTCCTGAGAAATCAGCGCATTACCGGTAATCGGATCGTAAACCACCTGACCGTCTGCAGCACGTACATAGCCTCTTCCGTAAAGATCACCCATGCTACCACCTACTGTAGCCACAATCTGTCCACCACCTACAGGACCTGTTTGCAACACTACGCTGCTGTCGAGCAATTCTTTGATCTTGTTTTTATTGGCAGAGAATACAATGCCGCTGGTCCAGTTGATTCCATTTTTGGATTTCAGGATCGTACCATTCAAAGCAAGTTCCACACCGGTGTTGCTTACTTTACCGGCATTAATCAATACCTGGGTATAACCCGCAGCACGGTCCAGGATACGTCTTAAGTGCTGGTCTTTGGTATTTCCGGCATAAACTGCCACATCAATTCCTAAACGGTTGTTGAACATTTTCAGGTTAGCACCCACTTCGTAGGTAACGGTCCTCAGCGGACGCAGGTTTGGATTGGCCAATAAGCCCGGCGTTTGTAAACCACCACTGAAGAGGCTACCTGCAGTTTCATAGTTGTATGCAGTAAGGTAAGGAGCGGTACCACCGCTACCCACACTGGATGCAGAGAAACGCAGTTTGGCAAAATTGAAGATATCTGGCAGATTGGTTGCATCAGACAACACAAAGCTCAGGTTGGCAGAAGGATAAAAGAATCCGGCGTTGGTAGTACGCTCCGGAGTAGCCAGAACACTGTTCCAGTCTTTCCGTGCAGTAAGGTCTAAATAGAGGTATCTGTTGTATGTTGCAGTAACCACACCATAGAAACTGTTGATGGCATATCTGCTGCTGTAAGGCATACTTACCAGCGGGCCTGCCGCATTGGCAAATGAATAGATACCTGGATAAATCAGAGAATCTGCACGGGACTCGGCTTTATTGTACCTGTTTTTCAGCATGCTTCCTCCTCCCATTACAGAGAGTTCAAAACTGCTGCTGATTTTCTTGTTGTATTTCAACAGGAAGTCGGTACTTATTTCGCTGGAAAAGATATCCTGTGCACGGTAACTTCCTTTCACCAGTTTGGAACCAGCATCGTAAGGACGCTTCTGGTCGCGCTCTTCGTAAGAGAGGTCCATGGAGGTTCTCAGCTGCATACTGAACTCTTTGGTAACATTATATGTTGCCTGAATATTACCGGTAATATTGTGCCGGTTTGAACTGTTCAGGAACTCATTGGCAATAGCATATGGGTTTTCAGGGAAGCTGCTGAATGGGAATGCAATTTTCTTGCCTTCCTGTCCGAGGGCCCAGTAATTTCTCAGCCACTCCGGATTAGCACTTGGCTGCCAGAAAATATACCAGTACATGATCGACTGGTTACCATAGCCAGCACCCGGAAGATTATCACTCCATTTGTTGGTATAGTTCACTTTAGAAGAAATCTGCAGCTTGTCGTTGATCTTGGAATTCACCGACAATGAAACAGAGTTCCGGTTGTACCCGGTGTTAGGCGTAATCCAGTTGTTCTTTACGTTGGTGGCAGAGAAACGTGCCGTGGTTTTATCTGTACCACCATCGATCGTAACCGTATTGGTAATGGTATTTCCTGTTTGGAAATAGCTGTTCACGCCGTTTTTATAAGGAACCCAGGGTGTACGCTCTGTACCCACTTTCTGTGTTACCGGATCGTACTGAAAAAAAGACTGACCATTGAAACGCGGACCATAGGCCGAGCTGGTACCACTGGTACTGGGGCCGTCTACAGAAGCGCCGTAAGAATAGTGCGCTGCGCCTGCCAGACCCTGACCATATTCGTACTGCAGGTCGGGCCAGCGGTTTACTTTTTCAATAGAAGCATTGGAGTTCAGGGTAACACCCAACCCTTTACGCTTTGCATTACCCGACTTGGTGGTAATGATGATGGCACCATTCGCACCCCGCTGACCGTAAAGGGCAGCAGCACCAGGCCCTTTTAGTACGGTAACCGATTCAATATCTTCAGGGTTAATATCATTTACACTGCTACCATAATCGGCAGGCATGTTATCACTACCTGTTCCATAAACTACTTCTCCGGCAACAGCTGTTCTGCGGCCACTACCCTGGTTAATTACCACACCGTCTACTACAATCAGCGCTTCATTATCTCCTGTCAGGTTGTTTTCGCCGCGAAGAATGATTTTGTTGGAACCGGTAGGTCCACTTCCGGATCTGATCAGGTTCAAACCGGCCACTTTACCCGAGAGGGCATCGGTCCAGTTACCCGAAATTGCTTCCGTTAACTGCTCTCCCTGCACGGAAGTGGCAGAATAACCCAGCGATCTTTCTTTTCTGGTAATACCCAGGGCTGTTACCACTACAGTGTCGAGTGTATTGGAACTCTGCTGAAGGGTTATTTTAATGTTGGCTGCGTTGGAAGCAGCAACATAGGTATGGCTGTTAAAGCCGATAGAAGAAAAAACAACTTTACTTCCTTTGTTCACCGAGAAACTGAATTTTCCGTCGAGGTTACTTACGGCAATATTCCTTGAACCAATGGCAATGGTAACACCAGCCAGCGGTTCTTTTGCCGTACTGATTACCGTACCGGTTACCGTAACTTTTTCGGTTGAGGTCTGTGCTGTAAGGGTTGAAGAAAGCAGCAATAATACTGCTGCCAACATCCCCGAACACCTTAATCTGATCTTTTGCATCCTTCTTTTATTTGTGCGCGAAGGTGAGCGGGGAATGTTAAGGAATGATTAACGTAATGTAAATTTTAGATGAACATAGGTAAAGAAAGGCAGGTTGTTTATCTGCTCAATATTCCTTTGGTGTTTGATTGCAGCGTATCCAGCAAACGTTTCAGGTTAGCAGCGTTTACATCGCCGTATCCGGTAAATTTTCCAAGCAGCCGATGCTGCGCATCAAAAAGATACAGTTTGGGAATAGCACTGATATCAAAATAGTTTTGCAATTCGCTAAGGGTTGCTTCGGAAACAATCAGCTGATCCCAGTCCATTTTTTCTGCATCCAGTGCTTCCTGCCATTTGGCTTTATTGGTATCAATGGAAATACTGGTTACAGCGAGTCCGCTGGCATTGTATGCTTTATACAAACGTTTTAAATCAGGAATTTCCTGTCTGCAGGGACCACACCACCACGCCCAGAATACCAGCAGGTTCATTTTCGCATTGGGATCACCAATGCGCTGGCTAAGCCCTGCTGCATTCTCCAGTTCAAGCCCCTCCGGATAAGCCCGTTCATAGGTTGAACTGTAGAGGAGCAAAAATCTGTTCAGTTGTTTAAACAGGGTTGTTTTTTGAACATCCTTATTGAAATACTGCAGCTGCTGCTGTAAATCTGCTTTTCTAAAATTGGTTTTATATACATACAGCTGTTCCAGTAATGCTATTGCATAAGGATACTGCTGAATGATCCGGATATTATCCGAAATAGTTTTGCTGCGTTCAGCCGTTTGCAAAGCCGTATCTGTGTAATGCAGGAAAATCCCCTTCTGTACCACATCATTTTGCGGACCGATTGACCTGGCAATATGCTGTTGATTCCCAAACCGAACGGAAAGCGGCTGTTTACCTTCGGGTGTATCCCTGATACTATTGAACAGCAAGAGCTGGTTCATGCCCTGCTCCGCATAAAAAAAAGAATTGATCCGGTTTTTCCGATGCAGATCATGGTATGCCAATGGTCTTAAAATAGGAATTTTATTTCCATTAAAGTAAGCCGTATCCTGCGCTTTGATGGAATAAGTTTCTGCGAGTGTATTCGTGTCTGCAGCTACCAAAAAACTGCTTTCGGGCGTAACAACTACCAACGAATCTTTTAGCAGCCTTGATTTTTCATGAAACAAATACAGCTTTTTCCCCTTTAGCTGTTCAAAAGTGGCATCACTTAATTGAAACCTGATCCGGATGGATTGGTCTCTTTTACAGGCAAGGAAGCATACAGCCACCAGAAGGAACAGCATCGCAGGTTTTGGCATATCAACATGGTTATTGCTCCCTATGATGCAAAAAGAATAAAATTCCACACGAATTGTACCTTCGGGAAACTATTATATGAAACATCTCGCCTTCTGTTTTTTTTTATTGATTGCCCATCCCTTGCTGAGTCAAAAGCCAGTCAGGCAGGAACCTGCATTCAAGGTAGTTCCTTTAGGTGTGCTGGGAGGCATTGACGAAAGCAACCTGTCTGCTTACCTGGTAGCGGCGGCAGGAACCAACGAATACATTGGTCTGGACGCAGGCACTATATATGCAGGTATTGAAAAAGCCATACGAAATAAAGTATTTAATGGAGCAGCTTCCGATATAATCAAAAAGCAGATCAGCGGCTATTTTATTTCGCATGCCCACCTGGATCATGTGGCGGGTCTGATCATGACTTCACCCAATGATTCCACGAAAACCATTTATGCGCTACCCTCCAGTATGAAACTGATGCAGGATCATTATTTTAATGGATATACCTGGGCCAATTTCGGGGATGCGGGCAAGGGTTACCTGATTAAACAATACCATTACCAAACATTAGCGGCCGGGGAGGAAATTGCAGTAACCCAAACCGGATTGAAAGTAACCCCCTATGTACTGAGTCATGTACATCCGTTTGAGAGCACGGCATTTCTGGTAAACAACCAGGGTTCTTACCTGCTGTATCTGGGAGATACAGGACCAGATGAAGTGGAGCAAAGCAATCGGCTTAAACAACTCTGGGAGCGTGTGGCACCACTGATCCGTGCAGGAACACTCCGGGGAATTTTTATTGAAGTATCCTATCCCAACAACCAGCCCCACAAGAAACTCTTCGGACACCTCACACCGGCATGGCTGATGAAGGAAATGAATGTACTGGCCGGGCTTACCGGCAGCAAAGCGTTGAAAGGATTGAATGTGGTCATCACCCATGGCAAACCACCCATGCACAAGATTGCGGAACTCCAAAGAGAATTAAAAGCAAACAATCCACTGGGGCTGAACCTGATTTTTCCCGAACAGGGCAAGCAGATCAAATTATAACTGCTTTATCATTTGCCCGATCAGCTGTGCTGAATTGCCCAAAAATAAAGCGGAATCCCAATGGTAATATTCACCGGAAAAGTAACAGCCAGGGCCATGGGCAGAAACAGGCCAGGATTGGCTTTGGGAACAGATATCTTCATTGCCGCCGGTACTGCAATATAAGAAGCGCTGGCTGCCAGCACTGCAAATATGAACCTGTTTGAAAGATCCGATGTTACCAGGGAACTCAGGAGTGCTACGGCTACACCATTCACCAGCGGAATCAG
This sequence comes from Sediminibacterium sp., assembly GCA_016786865.1. Classification (GTDB taxonomy): domain Bacteria; phylum Bacteroidota; class Bacteroidia; order Chitinophagales; family Chitinophagaceae; genus Sediminibacterium. Next base: position 280,939 of record JAEUVE010000019.1, read on the forward strand.
CACAGCAAAAACAACCGGAAACCATCCCGATGAGAAAAAGGATTTCAGTTTTCTGCCGCTGGTGATGCCCATGTCTAAGAGAAAGATCGCCAGAAATCCTTTAAACAGATCGGTTGTAAAAGGGCGGATGCCTTCTGCCTGTTGCGCATTGGCCAGGTAACCAATCAACAGGCTCCCCAATATCAGCAATACACTTCCGTTCGTAAATGAATGTTTGATAGCATTGCGCTTTTGAATCACTTCTTTTTCGTCTTTGTTGAACACCGAAATAAGCAGGAGCCCGATTACGATTGCAGGAGATTCCATCAGGGCCATGATGGCAACCATGTGACCGTGCAGCTGCAGTTGCTGCGACTCCAGGTAAGCTACTGCAGTAACGAATGTTACTGCACTTACAGAACCATACGCCACGGCAATGGCACCTGCATCAAATACATTTAGTTTTCTTTTCAGAATAAAGAAAGTGTAAAAAGGAATCATCAGCGAAATGAATATGCCAAACAACATCGACAATACAATTTCACCGGTAAACGGCTCATGAGACAACTCCTGACCTCCCTTGAACCCAATTGCAAACAGCAGATAGAGCGAAATGAATTTGGAAGAGTTGGGGGGTATCTCCAGATCACTTTTTAAATAAACGGCCAGGATACCCAATACAAAAAACAACAGAGCCGGATTGGTTAAATTGTCTGCGATTAAACTAAAATTCATGTAGTGATGATTCCTTTTGGATAGGTTGTTTAACGGATCGTGATACTTACTTCCGACTGAATCAAGAGTTCTTTATTTCCTTTACCAGCTTCTGCAAGAATGGCTTCCAGTTTTTCCACTTCCTGCTTCAGTGCGGGCACCCGCTGCTGTGCAATTGCATCATCTTTGCCCCAGCGTTCCTGCGAACTCCAGTTTCTGGCATTGTGGAAATTGATCTTGGCCGAAAACATATTCAGCAAAATTTCTCGGGCTTCTTCTTGTGAGAAGCTTCCTTCGATCAGGGTGAGTTTGTTGGTATTATTCATTGTTAAGAGGTTGATGGGTGGATAGTTCCTGGTATGCACATGCGCCGGTTATAATGCCTAATACAGTAAACAGTTTACTGTAAAGCACATCTTCTGTGGTAAAGCTCAGGATCACCAGCACAATCATTAACAACAATCCCAGTAAAGCTTTTATAAATTCAGATGTCATGGTAATGGTTTCTTTGCGAACAGGCCTTCGGCCTGATAAATGTTTATTGTCCCTGGCCCAGTGAGAAAGCTGCTTTTCCATCAAAGGCATAGAGGTTCTCTGTTTTGATGGTATCAATCTTTTGGTGAAAGGCGTTGTTCAGGATTTCGATGATGTGTGCCTTGGTCATGCCCGATCCGTTGCTGGGCTGAAACCGGCATCTCCAGTGATCGGTACAGAAGGTTTCCTCAAACCCCTCAGGCCAAACTTTGATACCCCGATTGGTGATCATGCGCAACTCAGTTCCGGGAGCGGTGATGCTGCTCATTTTTTCTGCCAGTGCATTGGGATCGTACCCATTCCAGTGCACAAACACATCTACACCAACCAGGTCTTTTTGGGCAGCAGGTTTTCGCTGGTACGGAGGGAGTTCCAGTGCAGGATTTCCTGCAAAGGAAACTGCGTTGAGCACTGCGGGCTGCTGACCCAAATTCGCAACAACGGTATCGGCAAATTCTTTTGTGCCTACCTTTTGTTTACTGATACCCGGTTTGAATATATCGGGGGGATGAATTCCATCTTCCAGTGTTTTCAGCCAGGCATTCTGTACTTTTTCTGCCACATCGCTTTGCCCGATGTGGTTCAGCATCATCACGGCAGCCTGCAGCAGGCCGGAAGGATTGGCGATGTTCTTGCCGGCAATATCGGGTGCAGAGCCATGGATGGCCTCGAACATGGCACAGGTAGTTCCGATATTGGCAGATCCGGCCAGGCCAACCGATCCGGTGATCTGTGCCGCCACATCGCTGAGCACATCTCCGTACAAATTGGGCACCACAATCACATCAAAAACCTCAGGTGTATCAGCCAGTTTGGCTGCACCAATGTCTACGATCCAATGTTCATTTTGAATTTCCGGATACTCCGGAGCAATTTCGTTAAATACCCTATGAAACAAACCGTCTGTTTGCTTCATGATATTGTCTTTGGTAAAGCAGGATACTTTTTTGCGTTTGTTCTGCCGCGCGTATTCAAAAGCATAGCGGATAATTTTTTCGCAACCAGGCCGGCTGATGAGTTTCAGACATTGAACCACTTCATCTGTTTGCTGGTGTTCGATACCTGCATAGAGGTCCTCTTCATTTTCCCGGATAATCACGATGTCCATTACAGGATGTTTTGTGCTTACATAGGGATGCAGGCTCATACAGGGCCGAATATTGGAATAGAGTCCGAGAAATTTCCGGGTAGAAACATTCAGACTCTTGTAGCCGCCACCCTGCGGAGTGGTAATAGGCGACTTTAAAAAGACCTTGTTTTTCCGAATGGTCTCCCAGGAATCGGGGGCTATGCCGGAAGTATTTCCGGCGAGATACACTTTTTCGCCCACTTCAATTTCATCTACCTCCAGGCGGGCGCCTGCTGCTAAAATAATCTTCAGTGTGGCTTCCATGATCTCTGGGCCAATTCCATCTCCTTTTGCTACCGTTATTCTTGTCATATTGCTTCGGTTTTGATTCGCAGTGCAAATATGAGGCAGGTCGTTTATAAGTTTTTATTTATATTTGCAATAGTTATCATAAATAATATTTATGAATTATACACTCAACCAGTTACAGATCTTTCTGAAAATAGTGCAAACACAGAGTATCACAAAGGCTTCGGAGGAATTGAACCTGACCCAGCCAGCAGTGTCTATACAGTTGAAAAATTTCCAGGATCAGTTCGATATACCCCTAACAGAGTTGGTGGGAAGAAAACTATACATCACGGACTTTGGCAGGGAGATTGCCATTGCGACGGAGAACATCCTGAACCAGGTGCATGCCATCAATTACAAAACACTGGCCTACAAAGGGCAGTTAACAGGCCGGCTGAAGATTTCCGTGGTATCTACGGGGAAGTACATCATGCCTTATTTCCTGAGCGGCTTCATGAAGCAGCACAAGGGCATTGAATTGCTAATGGATGTAACCAATAAAAACAAAGTGGTGGAAAGCCTCGAGAACAACGAGGTAGATTTTGCGCTTGTTTCCATTTTACCTGCCAGTTTACACATTGAAAAAATGGACCTGCTTCAGAACAAATTGTTTCTGGTGGGTAACGTAAAAAACAAACTGAAGAAAGAGGGCAGCACCAAAGAGCTGTTCAGGGATCTGCCGCTGATCTTTCGTGAAAAGGGATCGGGAACCAGGCAAATCATGGAGGGCTTTATTCAGCGGAATAACTTAACGGTTATGAAAAAGATGGAACTAACTTCCAATGAAGCGGTGAAGCAGGCCCTGCTGGCAGACCTGGGTTATTCGATCATGCCCCTGATCGGTATCCGGAACGAATTGCACAACAAGGAGCTGCAGATCATTCCGGTGAAATCGCTGCCGATTAAAACTACCTGGAGTTTAATCTGGTCTAAAGGAAAAAAGCACGCTCCGGTGGCACAGGCATTTTTGGATTACCTCAAAAACCAGAAGAAACAAATTGTACAGGAGCAGTTCAACTGGTATGAGCAATACTAATACCAGGCAAACTAATCGTTGATCCCTTTGCCCTGCAGAATCTGTTGCTTGTATTTTTCAATCCTTGCGATCCTGGTCTGCTCCTGCTTGGGCTGAGAGAACAAAATAATATAGCCACGCTGCCGGCCAGGTGTAAGCGCATGAAATGCCTGTTTGAGTACAGGATCTGCCTTAAATGCCTGGATCAGTTCTTCCGGAACCGGTTCGGGATTTCTCTTATACAGCACTTTCTGTCCGCTTTCTTCCACAGCAACCGCCTCTTTAATATAGGCTTTCAGCGCGGTTGTTAATTTTTTGATGTCCGCTGTATTGGTGAACCGGATGATCCTTCCGGATTGGAGGTTACCTTGCTGCTGAAGGATTTTCTTCGGATCTTTCAACAGGACTCCTTTAAAAAAGCTGATGTTCGCAGAATCCTTTAAAGCCGAAACGGAAACAATATTCTTTCCCTCGTGCGTATACACCGGAACCGACCATTTAATTTCTTCTTTCAATCCGGTTTCCAGCACGATCTGTCGGAGCAATTCCAGGGCTTCCCGCCATGGATGCACTTTGCATTTTGGGGTAGCGCCGTATTTGCAACGCATACAACCTTCTGCAAGGTATTTGTTTACGAGTGGGTTTAATTCAATTTTCATAAACAACAGATTTAGTAATTTGCTGCCGTATATATCCGATTGTCAATTTATTGGTTCATTTCGGCCTGAACTACTATAATATTTCCAGTTCGCGTTGGGTTAATTCGCCTTCTGTATCACCGGTATTCAGGGTAGATGCCGGCTCAAAAAGCATGACCAGGACTTCTTCATCTGCTACAGGCTTGTGTTCAACTCCCTTAGGAACAATCAAAAATTCATTCGGATGAAGGAGGATCGTCTGGTCTCTTAGTTCCATTTTCAAAATACCCTCTACTACATAGAACATTTCATCTTCGTGGTCGTGTTTGTGCCATACAAATTCTCCTTTGAGCCTGGCAAGTTTAACCAGCTGTCCATTGAGTTCTCCCACGATTTTGGGCGTCCAGTGTTCAGCGAATAATGAGAATTTTTGTTGGAGATTTACTTTATTCATGAGTTCATTTTAATGCATCCATTTTTTGATCAGCCATCTACGCACTGGTTCGTCGTAGCGCTTCAATGCTATATATGCCAGCGCAACAGCAAGCGCTGTTATCAGGAGCCCCACCAGCACCCCGGTTTCAGGAGGAACCTTGTTGTTGATTACCCACGCATAAAACACATAACAAAGTGGATAATGTATAATATAGATGGGATAGGAAATATCTCCCAGAAAAGTACAGAGTTGTTCTGTTGCTTTGTTTTTAACTTCCCCGATTGCTCCCAGATAAATGATGACCGGAAAAATCAAAATCACGGTCAGCGAGTCGTATAATCCATTGGCCCAAAGGTTTTCATGCCCTCCTATTCTTGGGAAAGCCAAAAAGAAAACCAGCAAAACACTACAGAACAGAAAGGTGTTTTTACTACCCGCAACCTTTACCACCCTTCGCAACAGCATACCGGCCATATAAGGAAACAGGAGCCTGGTAAATCCAATCCGCAGTTGCTCCGGCTCTACCGACCATCCGCCAATGATGTCTCCACCGGGGCTGGTCACTGCATACTGCACCAATGCTGCCCCTGCAACTACAACCAGTATTGAGAGCACTGTTTTAGACAGTTTCCTCAAAATCAATGCATGTAATATATTGGCTATGTACTCCAGAAACAAAGACCAGGCAGGGCCATTGAGTGGATGCATTTCGTTCCAGCCGCGGATATCCATGGAGGTTGGCAGCGGGATCAGCGTAAAGCTGATGAACAAAACCAATAACATTGCCAGACCGATGTTTCAGCAATTTTGGGGAAATAGGCAGATTCCCCAAAATAAAAACAGATTGCGCCCACCGTCATACCAAAGAGGATCATTGGATGCAGGCGGATCAGTCTGCGTTTGAAAAAGTCTTTTAGGGTCATATGGCCCCAGCGATCATCGTAAGCATGTGCCATTACATAACCAGACAGCATAAAGAAAAAGTCTACAGCCAGATAGCCGTGATTGATCCATTGTTTTGTATGGTCTCCACCGGAATAAACCTCCAATACGTGAAAGAGTACTACTACCAGCGCTGCAACACCACGCAGCGCATCGAGAATCTGAAAATGTTTTTTTGAGTCGGAAAAAGAAGCACCTGGACGAGTCATTAAAGGTTTTCGTTTGTTTTATTGCTAATATACTCCAGAATATCGCCCGGCTGACAATCGAGGGCCTTGCAAATGGACGCCAATGTGCTGAATCGAATGGCTTTTGCTTTCCCGGTTTTTAGGATAGACAGGTTAGACAAGGTTAAATCGACTCTTTCTGAAAGCTCGTTCAGCGACATTTTACGTTTCGCCATCATCACATCTAAATTTACAACAATGGGCATGGCTTATACAGTTAAATCGTTTTCGTTCTGAATATCTACACCTTTCCTGAAAATAGTTGCAATAATATAGATTACTGCGCCCATTAAAATGAATGCCTGACTGTCTCCCCAAAATGCATTTAAGTGATCTGTAACCAACCCACGATGTGTCAGATTTTTAGCCAACTGTCTGGCAGTATAGCTTAAAAGTCCGATAACAAGCGTGTAATAGCTAATCCGTAAAATTTGTTGCGCCACAAAACCGTTGAATGGCTTTGATAAATCCATTTTATGCATCAGCTGGATAACAAGATAAAACAGGCAGGCTTTTAAAACCGAAATAGCCAGCATAAAGCTATAGACACCATAAAATGCAGGCCTGCTGGCCTGATACATTGCACTTAAGTCTAATTTTTGATACAGATTTTGAACCATTTCAGGCTTATACACTGCGAAAAAGAAATTGACGATTAAGCCTCCCGCTTCAATGCTTAAGCCCACAAAAATGAGCCAGGCTACGATGTATAAGCCTTTAAATACAAAGTTGTTTGTTTTGGACATTCTGTTGCAGTTTTAGATGATCAATACATCTAAATTAATAAATATTTATTGATAAACAATAATATTTTGTCGCTTATCAGTTATAATAGCATTAAAAGTGCTCTATTTCAACTGATTGCGTTGAAAATGAAGTATTACCTGTTTGGGGAATTAACCTGGTTGGTTGAGATTCCGCTTTCTTCTGTATTGTAGTTGAACCAATCCAGTTTCGAAGGTTTTGGTTTGAACAAGTTCAAGTGCCTGTTCCGGTCTTCCATCTTTAAAAAGTCTGGTACCATTGCCAACCAGGATGGGGATTATTGAAACAATCAGCTCATCTACCAGATCATTGTTTAACAGTTCGTTTATCACTTCAGCACCACCGTCACAATAGATATTTTTCCCGGTTTCGGATTTCAGTCTTTGTACTAATTCTGTAAGGTCACCGGTATAGAATCTTGTTCTCCCTGCCACAGGTCTTTCAGTTCTGGTTATTACATACACATCGCGCGCTCCGTTATCGTAATGAGAATTACCAATTTCTTTAAGCACATAAGCATAGGTTTTTCTACCGAGGATGATCGTGTCTATGTTGGCTGCAAATGCAGCATAACCGTAGTCTTCTCCCTCCTTTTCTACAATTTTCAGAAAACTCAGGTCGTCATTTGGCTTGGCAATATAGCCGTCGAGACTGGTTGCAATAAAAAGAGATACGCTGCGCATTGTCCGATATTTTGAGTTAAAAGTTTAGTGCATGGGTACAAAGCTGAACTGAATATTGTGCTGCCGGAAACTGCCGCCGCTGTGCAGAAAAGTACCATCTGAGGTCTGGTGGGTAACCGTGCTTCCCGGAAAATAATAGGGCACGTATACACCAAATGCATACTGAAGGCCCTGGACAGCTCCCTTAATGGTTTTGGTAGCCTCATCATACTGAACATGTATGGTTCCTTTGGTGATTCGTTTTGCATCCAACACTTTGGAGTTGGCGGATAGTTGCTGCAGCGATGCGTAGTATACCTCGTCTGCAGCCGTGTAAGTACCACTCAGGTTGGCTACCGTTCTGCCTTTAAAAACTATGGCCAGCTCCGACTCATAATGCGCTTGTGCGGTATCCCTGAACCAGAGGATCAGGTCGTTGCCATCCTACCGGTAAGTGGCAATGACTTTTGTGGAATGAACGGTATAAGTCTTATCGTGATAACCCGCATAAAATACCGGATCGTAGGTACTTATTTCAGGCATCAGTTTCATACTGTCGAGGATATTGTAGGTAACAGCAGCCGGAGGAACCGCTGTGAGGAAGGATTGCTTGGTACAGGAAGCGAACAGGATCAGGAGGCTACAGACAGGTAAGCGCAATTTCATTGTGTCTCAATTTTAACAAGCGTCAAAATTGAACATCATTGTGCAAATAGCAGACCGAATCTGTATAACCGCTCTAATGTAAGGTTGAATGGTAAATGGTAGAAAACGAAGCTATATTTGAGTTGATGTTTAGACTACAAGGGGGCCATTTTCATCTATTTCCTCAAAAGGATTCTCCGCTACCGCTTATTTCCCATTCAGGATTTTGCTTACAAACTGTGTCCAATCTGTTTGGGGAATGCTTCTGTCGAGGTAGATATCCGGCTGAATGCCTTTTTCGTCGATGGTAAAGTCGGGAATCCGCATACTGCGGGAAAGGGAATACCCCAATTGAAATTCCTTAGAAGGTGCGTCTACAAAATACATATTGGAAATATCCAACACCCCGTAGGTGGTAACCCCAAAGAGTTTTACTTTTTTGCTTTGCTTGGCTTCCAGCAGGAACTGCTCCGAAGTGCTTCCATTGGCTTCATTGATGATCACGCCCACATTTTGCGGATAAGGATAAACCGTATCTTTTTTGTTCTCCGAAACAATTTTGTCGTTGAGGTTCACAAACTGTCCCAGCTTTGCCTCCAATTGCTCATAGGCTTTCCTGGCCCATTTTTTATCTTCGTCATCAAAGCCATATTCAGGCTTGCTGATAAAATCTAACATGCGCTGGTTGTTCAATTTGGTAGACAGGAACTCCACTCCCACTGTGCGAACGGGATTGGTATACAGGTAGGGTATGATTTCCCGATAAGCCGCATCGCTTCCGCCTCCGTTGTTACGGATATCGATGACCAGATTTTTAGTGGATAGGATTTTCTGCCTGTTCGCTTTAAGCACACTGTCTATACTACGCTTAAAACCACTTTCAAAAGAGGGTATTCGCAGGTACAAGGTTGTTGGGTTCAAGGATTCTATATATGGAGCAGTTGCTTTCAATGATTTAAAATACTGCACATATTTTGGATCGTCGTTTAGCTTGGGATAGATTCTTGTAAGTGTGAAATTGCCAATCTGTAAATAGTTTTTACCGGTCAGGGTTGCTTTACCGGATTCCACAGCGGAGTGATCCCGCAGATAAAACACGGCTTTCTCTTTGTCGGCGGCTATGTTGAACTTCAGCTTCACCTGTCCCTTTGTCCAGCTGGGAGCTCCCGATTCCATAATAAAGCCAATGTATTGGTCTCCTTCTTTCTTTATCCCGATCTGATAGGGTTCGGTTTCCCAGATGCCCTCATAATCATGCCCCTGTTTTTTATCGAGATATTGTTTAAAGTCTTCTGCTTTAATGGGGTAGGTTTCCCAATCGGCAAACTGGTTGGTTGTTGGAGCGGCATTGGGCTGCTGTGCTTGTTCTGCAGGAATAATGGCAATATGACCGGAACGGAAGAACTTGAGCCACTCATACAAGAGGACGGTACATTCAGACAGCTTTTTGGCATCCTGTACCTTTTCTAAAAACCGTTTGTTGTGGTCTTCATAGGCCTGTGCACCCTTTGTTTTGAGGGCATACTCAAAGCCGGCGTCGTTTTCCTCAAAGGTTTTCTTCACCCACAAAAAGTTGGCCTTGCAATCACAGTCCTGGGCAAAAGTTCCGGCTGTTGCAAAAAGCAAGATAAACAGCAATACATTCTTTTTAGTCATATTCATTAAGTAAGTGTCGTGAGCATTGGAGGGCATCCCTATTTAAAAAAGTTAATCTATAATTCGATCGGCAATTTTAGCGGCTAAGTCGTCTAAACTAACGGTACCCGTATTGGAAAGAATAAGAACGGTTGAACCATCCTCTAGTACATGAAATAACATGGCCTGGGCTCCCATGATGGAACCCGGCCTTTTTACAATCGTGTACATGGTATTGTTGATCTTATAATCCTTATACACCCAAACACCATAACCGTATTCTCCAAGCCCGGATGTAAACATTTGATCTAAAGTTGTTTGCCTGAGCAGCTTACCGCTAAATAAGGCGTCTGAAAAAGCCATGATATCTGCGGGTGTTGAATACATTGCCCCGGAGGCATACCAGTTGCCCCAGTAAACTGGCAGATCACCGGATAAGCGCTTTAAATCTTCCCGGTAAAAATAGGTATCGGCCAGCTGATCAATTACTTTATCCTGTGCCATTAAACCGGAATGATGCATTTGCAGGGGCTGCCAGATTTTTTCACGTAAATTGTCTTCATATGTTTTTCCAGTTACCCTTTCGATCATTTTCCCAAGAATAATAAAGTCTGCATTGTTGTAATCAAAAACTGTCCCCGGCTTTGCTACAAGGGAGTCGTTGCAGAATTTACTCAGCATTTGATCGGAGGTATAGGGTATTTGGTACTGTGGCATGCCCTGCCTTAATGCCGATTCCAAGGTAAGACCATCGTCCATGTTCTTGATGCCGGATGTCATATTCAGTAACTGCTTTACGGTTACCAAATTGCCTGCAGGTCCTTTATAATCGGGCAAATAAGCTCGGATGGTTTGGTCCAGGTCCATTTTCCCCTGCTCATACAACTGTAAAATAAGTACGGCAGTAAAAGCTTTCGTGATAGATGCTACCCGGTATTTGGTATCAGTTGTGTTGGGCACTTTGAATGGAAAGTTGGCAAAACCAAAGCTTTTGTTATAGGTCAACTTCCCTTTTTGCTTTATCTGGATGGATCCGTTAAAATTATTCTTCGATACAAATGAATCTATGAACCGTGCAGCTTTGCCGGACTGCGAAAAAACGCAGTTGGTCTGTACGAGTAGTACTATTGCAAAAAACAGCTTTTTCATATGAAAAGGTTTGATTTTGGGTGGAACGAATGAGCTTGCAAATAAGTTACACCTAAACAAGAACTTTACCCGGCAGATCTGATACTAAAAAAGGTAATTCAAATTCGTTTTACTAAATATTTGCTTTGCCAGGTCTATATCTGCAGAATTATTGTGTACGATTGATACAAAATATGCTGCCTGCCAGCCTTGTGTTTCTTCTGCTTGCCGATTGACTACTTTATCCCAATTTGGATAAACCCTGATTCCCCGTTTCCCGCCTTTCCCCTCCTTCGAAACTATCCCTTTATCTGCCAAAACAGATTTTGGAAAAATAAATTGTCCAATTTGGGCTCCATTTTTGGATGTAACTGCTATAAAATCAAAATCGTCCGAAATATCAAAAGGTTCGGTAACACTATTTTTGTTTCGTTTCCATATGGTTACAAATTGCCCTGTTTTTGTTGGTGTAATTTTAGAGATTCTGTGCTCAATCTTGTAACCTTCAAGGCTAAAAGAGCAGGCTCCATACGCAACACTTTCTCTATACAGATTTAGGTGTGTCATTACAAATCCACACTTATCATAAAGTAATTCTTTCACCATTTTCAGGTCGGAGTAACGGGCATCATGTATCATATTTCTCTTCTGTTCATTTCATTTATGGGTCGCTTGCAATAATAGCCGGCATATTTGGCCTCCGAATTAACGCATTTTAATATCAACCCATGTTCCCCACTTTATGGCTATTTCCCTGCAGGAGCACTTGCAGAAAGACTCTACCAGGTTGATGTTACATGAAAACTTATTATGAAACCATGTCTGGTTAGTTTCTATAAATCAGATAGTTTTAACCCAATGTTTTTGAAATTTCTGAAGCAAGCTCTGCCTGAGTTTCAACTCCTTTATTGTTGTTGTACCAATTTTGAGTTTCAGTTACTAAGTCCTTAAACTCAACTTTTTCTTCCTTAAGCTTATTTAATAACAATTGACAACCTTTAGGTCTGGGTCACCAGATTGCTAAATCATTCCCTTTCTCATCTTTGATAATCAATTTTGGAATTGATTTGGTTCCTCCGGTTAAATACTGTTCAATCCTGTTAGGCGGAGAATCCCTTAATTCGAAGGAAAGTGAAATTAGCGGGTTTTCCCGTGCTGCAAGTATAATAAATGGGATATTATGAGCTGCGTCTGCACACCAGGGTTCCGTTATAACAATCCAGTTTTGAGGGCTTTTGATGTAAGAAACTACTTGTTTTAAACCTTCTGAAATTGATTGTGTTTTTAACCAACGTGATTTTCTACTAGCATTTAATTTAGTATATTCTAAATAATCAGCATTATTATACGGAGGAAAGCGATCTTCCTCAGGCATAGTAATTATGGAATTTACATATTCCAAATAATCCTGTTCATTCATCTTATCAGACATTTAAACGAATTGCAAACTTATCCAGAAAAAAATTCAACTTCATTGACCTATGTCAAGATCATGAACGATACCGGCAAGCATCATTTATACAACATTGAGATAAGATAGAATATGTAAAGCAGGATTTAACTTATCCAGTTACAAAATGTCCTAAACGGTTTCCAGGTATTGTGCTCCTTTTTAAACAGGGTAACCTGCCCACCGCCACAAAGCCCACCGCAAGAATGACCCGAATAAAAAAGGCAAAGCGTATAGTTCCTTAAAAAGATTGGCGCAGAATAAGAGCTGAATCCTTTGCCATAGTGCTTATAAAAGTAGTTCCACCACCTGTATTTATCTTTAAAAATTGCATTGACTGTATCCTGGCTGATGATTCTGGCTTTATCAACTAAAATCGTTTCCCAGTTGTTAAGGAATGGCATGCTAACTTGTGATCTGATTATACCCCGTTCTATTATAGTAAATAAAGTTGTGGAAGTATTTAGTTCTTTGTGTAAATAGCAATAAGTAACTGTATGAAGGAGTTAACCACCCGTGCAGGTGGAACGAAGTGAGGCGAAGCGTAGCGTAGCCGAACGGAGTGGAACCTGCACGGGGACGGTGGCAGATTTTGC
>JAEUVE010000012.1 GCA_016786865.1 Sediminibacterium sp.
AGTTCATCCCAAACATTTTTGTAGCCATAACAGCAAAATTCTTGTTGCAGGATGATTTCAACTTGATTCACCACTTCGGTGTTTTCAACAAGTTCTCCGTCTTGTTTGACAGTCATTTGGGATGGTTTACGACCACGTAAACCATCCCTACGCTTGTAATAAAAACTACTGCGGGGAACACCTGACCAAGACAAAAGATCCTGTTTGCTTACCATTGGATGTGATTGAAACTGCTGCATTACTTCGACCGACGCTGCTCGTGGAATTGACTTTTTTTTAAAAGCTCCGTTTTGAACTCAAGTTCAATCTGCTGCTTGGCTACTATGTTCTTCAGCAAACGAACTTGTTCTTCCAGGGCTTCCAGTTCTGGATTACGAACCTTTACATACGATTGAAGATTGGCAACACCTCCTTCATTAAAATTCTCCTTCCACCGCCTAAATACCGTTGGGGAAAGGTTGTGTTTACGTAAGGTTGCACTTACACCTATTTGATCTGCTTCATTGATGATTGACAGTTTCTCCGAAGCTGAGAAACTCCTTCTTGTTCTTGACATGATTCCTAAATTTAGTGACTTAATTGTTGTTACAATCTTGTCCAGCTATTTAGGGGGTCAATACATTCCTTTACCTTTTTGAACTAAAATGCCAGAATCTCGCATCGCCCTTAATTCACCACTTGCTCTTAAAATATCACATCCATTTAACTGACGGTAACTAGAATTATCAATCGCACCAGTTTCACGTATAAATATCAATCCGCTTTTTTGTGCATCATTTAAATTATACGAATGAAATCCCTTTAACCATGTAATATCATCCTCACTCAAGAAATGGTGCAAAAGTAACCGTATTGTAAAAACATTCGCAGTATGATCACTCTCGAAAGTAGGAGGAACCATTTTTGCATGTTCCATTAATTTCCGCATAGTTCTAATACCACTTCCTTTTGTCTCAGCCAAATTTGTCTCGTGAAAGATTGCAGCAATGAATGGATTTCGATTTTTTGAACCTGGCTCACCCAATTGTTCCTCCGGTTTTAATGAAAAGCCTGGGTTCTTAATTTCAATTCTATTACCATAACGTATAATCTGAATTGGTTGATTTTCACGGTAAGTTCTATGAATAAACGCATTTACAATTGCTTCACGCAAAACTTTTACTGGCAGACCTATACTTTCAGCTTGAATTTCATTTTCAGGTAAAAGAAACCCTTTTGGTAAATCATCTGCTATAGATGTAAAGGTTCGTTGAACTAATTCAATTAATGGTCCACGCATATCAACTGTAGTAAATCGATCATCAGGATCTTGCACCCATTCATTCCCAGGAACTCTTATATAATCTACTCTAACCATTGGCAACAAGCGCCTAAGTGCTTGCCTTTTTCCAAAAACCAAAAGGCCTGTGTACGTTAATAGCCAGTTCCCATTTTCTTTTTTTATACACCCAAGGCTTTGAAGAAGTCCTATGTCGTCATAGTTTAATTCTTCTGCACCAGGATTCACCTTCTCACGTAATTTTCTGTATAATTGAATCGCTTCCTCACTAATATCATCTAAAGAAGTATCCTTAATAATACTACTATCTAAACTATCTTCTTTATTATAAAAAACATATAGATCATCATCTGTGCAATGTTGGTCACTACTACCTATTCGTCTAAACGCACCAAAAGGCAATCCGTTCTTTTTAAAATATAAGGGCTTTTGTGCATCAGGCAGCTCAGAAACAAATATCTTCATAACTAATTTGCCATTCGCTAATTTCTCTATTTCAACATCAGGACGAACAGGCTGATTAAATGAAGACGCGCATTGAGAAGCCAAATCAAGTTGCAATTTATCTGACTCGCTAATTCCTGTAACAGTATATTCTGGGAATAAGGTTGCCGCAACTCTTTCTACCCCTAACAAAATATACCCGCCGCCTAAGCCAGGCTCATTACTAAGAGCACAAATGGTTTCTAAGATACTTGTATCCATAGCAGAACCTCGCTTCGCCTCAATATTGGCACATTCATCTGTAGCATTCAAGCGATCAATTAAGTCTTTTATAGCTTCCATGGCTGGTTAGATAGTTTTAACTTCGGTAATACCAAACCTTTTCAAAATTTGAACAGAGTTAGTTTTTTCAACATCATTAAATCCAGTGTCTTTAAAAATAACTGTACAAGAAGATGGTTCTAATTCTTTCTTCCATTGTCCTATTCCTTCAGCCACACCAGTTGTTAAACCATTGGCCAAACAAATTCAACCTTCTCACATTCTTTTTGAATTCTGGATCTTGTAATTTCAGAAATAATTTTAAAACCTGATTTATATGCTTCACTATCAAAGTTAATCCTACGGGGCAATTATTAAACCGTATTAATCTTTTTTAATTACTTAACTCTAGGCTATAAAAAGGGGGGATCAATATTACTGGGGGTTCGCCACTCCCCCCCTCCTCACCACCAACTTCCCCTTCACCGCCTCAACACAAACATACTCTCCTTCTTTAAACCCCAACTCTTCAAGCCACTTACCCTTAATCCGGATATACGGTACAGGCACACAAGCCCTGTTACCAACAATACTACTCCCCTGATAGGCTCTCGATATTTTAATCTTCCGAACAGTCTTTTTCATTGTCATATTTTATTATGACAAACATAACAACAAAAATCATTTGTCAATTATAATATGACAACTATTTTCTTTTTTTATCCCACATTGCCAAGGTGGATAAAGAGCAATTACAGAAAACCGTAGGTCAGCGTATTATTTTCCTAAGGGAACAAAAAGGCTGGAGCCAATCAGACCTTGCCCGGGCATGCAACAAAGACCGACAGGCCATAGAAATAATAGAAAATGGTAAGGTAAACCCTACCATATATTCCCTATACGAAATTGCCAAAGCGCTGGAAGTAACCCTCCCCACCCTACTCCAAATTTAACCAGCCCTATTAACCAGCCCTATTAACCAACCTAATACTCCTTCAGCTTACTCATCATCTCCGCAAGATGTTCGCGCATCATCTTAACAGAAGCGGCATTAATTTGGTAATACTTTTGCCGAAGACTCTCCGCAGAAATCTCCACCGTACGGGTTGTTTTAACCAACCTGCTTAATAAACGAATCAATTGGTTGGTATTCCTGGTCTTAAGAACACCCGTATCTACCAGCAAACGGATCAGCAAGGCAAACTGCCCAACCGACAAACCCGTAATTAATTTATCCTGTACCACATCATCTGTGTGTAATTGCTCCGCCGCAAACAGTTCGTTTCTAAACAACTCAATCAACTGTGCTTTACAAGAATCAGCATTCCGGTACAACTGCATTTCCGGAGAAGTGGGCAGCCGATTCATCCACTTCAACATATTTGCCCAATACACCACAGGGCTGTCCTCCTCAGTTAATTCCTCTGCCGCAGCATCCAGCACATAGCAAATAAACTTCCCTGAGTTAAAATTGCAGCCCACCAAACAGTTTACCACCGCATTGTTCAACTGATCCTTATCAGACCTTCGTTCAGCTCTTTGTTCCGCCCTAAGTTCCAACAATTGCATCCCAAGCGATTGCCAATATTGCCCGGCAATATAATCCGGCGTATGGTGAAGGCAGGCGTAATGGAGCTCGGCCCGGATCAGGTTGAGCAAGGTTGTAGATACACCTGCGCGCTCAAGACTTACCAATCTGTCCTCCATTGTAGCACTGATCTTTAGCCAACATGGTAGCGGCATGGGCATACTGTAATCGAACTGCCCGGGAAAGTTCTTGTGTAGCCCATCAATAAAGCCACAAAGCCCATTTTGAATATGCAAATAAACCTCTGCCGGTTCAGCCAGGTGCTGATCATACACGCTGTTCAGCAAATAACTACCAGCGGCCTGGGAAGAGCGTACAGCCACTTTCCCGATCTTTCCGGCATCCTGCGCCAAATGTGCTTTCATGAAATGCAACTGCAGGCTTTCAATGGCAGTGAGTATTTTATCCTGGTCTTTGGCCGTAACAACGGAACTACCAGCGCGGGGAACAAGCTGGTCCAACATTCCATTTAATAGTTCAAAAACAGTATTCATAAAATCCCTTTACATTGAAGAAATAAAGGGGTTACAAACGACGCTAAAATATAGGCATAACAAAAGAAAAAATATGACGGGTTTATACCTCTATTTGCGTTTAAAACACCTGAAAAGCCTTCTCAGGGCCATAGAAGTGCAAAAGCTCACTACAGCGCCGATAACGGCTAATAAAGCGGTGGAGAGCACATCGTTCAACCTAACAGAGAAACACAAGGCAAAAGCAGTACCCGTAACAATATCCAAACTGCAATAAGCAAGCTTTTGAAATGGCTGTTCCATACAATTGAGTTTAGGGGTTAGGAGATTGAGTGGTCAGCTGGCTCACCGCACTCATAACACCGCCCGCAACACCAATATAACCGGCAGCGGTAACAACGGCTGCCGGAAGGCTGATTGGGGCAGTAACTACAATCGTACTAACAGAAGCCAGCAACAGGCCGATGTTCCTGAGTTGCTTAAAGAACCCCGGTGTAGGCGCTTTGGCCCGTTCAATAATGCCGGGAGAATTGGATGATTTGGAAGAAGATTTAGTTTTTTTCATTGATGTCTTTTTGAATGATTAAATAAACAGGATGTGCCAGATCCAACGCCCGGAACACCGTGGTACGCAAGCGATGAAAAGCAATCCTTGAACTGGTACCCATCCCCTGCCCGGTTAGTTCCTTAACAGGGGCAATACAGCCTTTGGATTCTTCTAAGGCATTATTGAAAGGGTGAATCAGTATCAGCGATCGTTCAGGAACATCCCCTACATGCAGGTGCCAGCCATATTTTTCACTGTGTCTTTTAAAGACAGGATAACGGCCTTCCGGAATACAGGAAATACGCGGCGCATTGTCCAGCCAGGGAAGCTCTATACTATGGCAGTACAGTTGCTGGTTAACGAGCATCAATCCATTGGTACCATTGGGGAAATAGGTTCTTATAATTTTAATTTCCATAAACAATTTTTTAAAACCCGTTCAGCAGAACACTGAACGGGATGGTCGAATAAATGGGATTGCTATGGGGCAATATTGACCGAACCGGTATACATACTGTTGGATACCACGGTTCCATTTTCGGCAATAAACGCCAGCCAGGTCTCAACGGTTTCACCTGTAAAGGCAGGCACCGTTAGGCTCTGTGTGAGTTCACTGCGCATGCTGCCACCCAGCAGGTACACGGTATTGCTCATAGCCGGACAATGCACCACCAGGATCACTTTGTCGGTAGCTTTGGCCTTGCCCATACCGGCATTGTTGGTCCAGGTGAACTTGACCCCATTGCCCGCTTCCGCAACCGCAGTAGCGCTGTTGGTGTTCGGCAAATCGCCCCTGCTGAGCAGGATATTCGAATAACTCAGGTTGAACGGCGACTCCGTTCCACTGATGCCGTTTTGCAGGTTGTAAGACACAGCAGCATTCACCGCTGAAATACCCTTGCCATAGGCTTTGTACGTGGCATTGAGTAGCCCGGTCATCGTGGTCATGAACTTCATGACCATCGAGAACTTTTCCTGCTGGTCCAGCTGAGACTGGGTAGCCACCCTGTTGCGCTTGGTGGGAAGACTGCGGAGAACGTCTTTACCCCGCCAGGTGGAACCAATAACGTTCCCAACCTTTCCCGAGAATCCACCCAGGATTCCTTTACTAAAAATTGCCATACTCTTGTTTTTAAGTTTTAAAAATTAAATACTCGTTCTCCCGCTGCAGACGGGACACCGGTGATAAGAACAGGGCAAAACTAGATGGGGAAAGGGTTTGCGAGGGGTTACAGGGGGTTACGTAACCCCTGCTAACGTATTGACTTATAGAAAGTTAAAGCCCAAAAATCGTGTTTTTTTGAGGCTGAACGAGGTTTTGTTCGGGACTTGTTCGGGACAGCTTCCTACTTTTCCATAGCTGGCGCGGGTTTCAGCGAGGTGTTCCCGAACCAGATACGAAGGAAATAGGGAGAAGATAGGATGGGTTTTACTGAAAAAGCTTTACAGCTGGTATCGTACGGGTTTTAATATCCTAAAATTATCGCATTTATACCTAAGGTAAAGACGCTTACTTTTGAGTATTAAACGAAATTTTGAGAATTTACAAAAAAGGTAACTTTGTAAAAATTTTTAGGCGATGAGTAAGAAAACAAATCACGTAGTTCCTTCCTCTTCAGGATGGGCTGTGAAAAAATCGGGGTCCGAAAGAGCTTCAAGAACTTTTGAAACAAAGGAAAAAGCTGTTGAATACGGAAGAGAATTAAGCAGAAGTGAAAAAACTGAATTATACATTCATAAAACCAACGGAATGATTCAGAATAGAAACTCATATGGGAATGACCCTAACCCACCAAAAGACAAAAAGCATTAATGAGTTTCGAGAAAAGTGTTTTCATAAACTGTCCTTTCGATAAATCGTATATTGACGATATCCTTAAACCCATTTTATATGTTCTTGTTAAGAACGGGTTTAATCCAAGGCTTTCACTTGAAGTCTCAGATTCAGGGCAGGTTAGATTGCAAAAAATTACAGGAATAATTAAAACCTGCAAATACAGTATCCACGATTTATCAATTGTCAAGTCAAAGAAAGCAAAAGAATTTGCAAGAATGAATATGCCCTTTGAGTTGGGAATTGACTATGGATTAAGAAATAGTGGCATTTCAAAGTTGGGTGAAAAAAAATTTTTGATACTTGAAGCTGTCAAGTATGACTATATGAAGGCTATTTCAGACATCAATGGATTTGATATAAAAGTACATAGTAACGAAACCGAAAAAATTTTTGATTGCTTATATAGCTGGTTAAGTGAAACGCTGAAAATTCATAAGCAAGATCCTCCTCTCAAAATATTTTACGATTTTATAGATTTCAACACAAGTCTATTTAAAGAAAAAGTAGAAGAACTCCATTCGGATGATTTGGCTAAAAACTACATAGATAAAATCAGCATCCCTGAATATATAGAAGAAATTCGTGAGCGCATTTAACTGCAGCAGGAAGTGAAAGCATATGAAAACAACTATATATAATTAGTAAGGTTTCTTACTTTTAAGTATTAGACAACAGTATTTCAATACTAAAACCAGCAAAAACCGCGAGATTTATTTAAATTCTCGAGGTTTTTAATTGCCTTTAGATTCTATAAAGCCTTCAACTTTTGAAAACACATTGAAAACATACAAATTAAAAAAAAGTCACCAAACAACTAACTTATGGAAATCGTCGCAAAAACATTGATCACACTTATTGCTTTAGAGCATATGTACTTTATGTATTTCGAAATGTTTGCCTGGGAAACGATTGGCAAAAAAACTTTCAAATCGTTACCAGAACATTTATTTACCCCAACAAAAGCTTTAGCTGCAAACCAAGGGCTTTATAATGGCTTTTTATCAGCAGGTTTAATTTGGACATTTTTTATCTCTGATACAAATTGGTCAGAAAATATTGCACTTTTTTTCCTGGCTTGCGTAGCCATTGCAGGAATCTATGGAGCTATAACTGCAAGTAAAAGAATATTCTTCGTACAGGCTTTACCTGCACTTTTAGCAATAATCTGCTTGCTTATTTAACTGAATAATCTCAGGTCACGCATACATTATCAACAACAGCCCCTCCCCTCCTTACGATACCATGCATTCAACAATCGACTTTGAATGAATTTGAGTTGTATCCAGCACCGGAACAGAAAAATCGTCCGGGCCAATCAACAAAGGAATTTCAGTACATCCCAACAGGATACATTCTGCGCCCGCATCAATCAGTTCTCCGCCAATATTGATATACGCTTCTTTTGTAGCAGGGTTGATCTGCCCAATGCCCAGTTCATCCCTGAGTGTGCGTTGAATATAGTCGCGTGTTTCCTGCTTTTCGGGTATAAGCACCTTTAACCCATACGATTCCAGTTTTTTCCGGTAGAAGTCCATTTCCATCGTGTACCTGGTTCCGAGCAACCCTACGGTATGCAATCCCAGATTGCTCACCGCCCTGGCTGTTTCGATGATGATACTGATGATCGGCACCCCTACAGCCTCCTGAAGCCGATCTGCAAAAAGATGGGCTGTATTGGCGCACAAAGCAATGGCATCTACATTGGCATCTTTTAAACTGTTGCAGGCGTTCAAAAGCAATTCATAAGAATCCTCCCATCCCCGCTCCTGCACATCGCCAAAATTGAGCGAGTAAATTACACACTCGGCAGCATGCAGGCCTCCCAATTTCTGATTGACCCCTTCATTGATGTACCGGTAGTACTCCATGGTAGACACCCAACTGATTCCACCTACCAATCCTATTCGTTTTCTGTTACAATTCATGTGCGGTTATTATGGGTGATCTAAAAGCCGTCTGTGATAATTGATCTGACCAAGGTGGTAGTTCAGGTGAGTGGTAAGATGAACAAGGGTATATACCATGCCGGTTGGTTTATCCCAAATCACGATGGGAAAATCCTGCTGCAGCAGGTCATCGTTCAGGCGATCCAGTCCCTGCTCCACAACCAGTATTGTGTCGTCTATTTTTTTCACCAGTTCCTGAACAGGAATATTTTTAAGCGAAAACTCCAGGTCTCTTTCCCGCTTGTAGTCTGTTCCTCCCAACCCAACCCCGATATAGGTATTCAGGTTGCCCACCAGGTGCAGGCAAAGATTTCCTGCTGAATTAGCAATGTTTTTATCAACAACCCAGATGGCAGCTTCATCCTGATAAGTTTCCATTTCCTTTTTAAGTTTTTGCAGGTCTCTGCGGAACAACAGTTGTAAAGCTTCTTTTAGCATATAGGTTTATTTGAATCAATGTAACAATAAATCTCCTTCAAATACAATAACGGCGGTACTGCTGATCCGTGCTTTGGCCGCAGCCAGCGTTGCATGACCACACAAAGGGATTTCCTTTTTCGGAGAAAAAAATCGGATAGAAAACCGATGTACCCCATCCAATCTTTTTACAAATGCAGTTTCAGACAACCCCAGTTCCAGGGCAATCGACTGCATGGTTGCAACCGGCAAATCCTCTTCCAATAAGCAAACACCGGCCGGGTTTCCTTTAAACTGCGCTGTAGTAAAGGAATCTACAATACATGTTTTGATTCTCATTTTCTGATTGTTTTTATTCTTGCTTCAAAATCTGTTTCAAGGGGAAACGGGTACACTACCTGCCCAAATAATTGCATCAGATCTGCTGAATGAGCCATACTCCTTTTCTGCTGCAGGTCAAAATGCACCAGTTTTGTCCACATAAATGCCTTTAGTTCTGTTGCATCGTTGTTCCACATGGATGCTTCAAAAAGAAGACTTCTCTCAGTGAAAGCATTCAGCTGGGTTCTGATCGTTACTTCCTCCATCAGGCTGGCCGGAACAAAATAAGATATCTGTGTTTGAGCAACTACCCAGCCAATGGCTTTTTCCAAAGCCAGTTTATATATATCCAGATGGTAGTGCTCCAACAACTGATCGCCCCTGGAAGTAATCATATAGTCGATGTATTTTGAATTGTTCAGGTGGTTAAAAGGATCACAATCATGAAAACGAATCTTCATTTTACCTTCCAATACTTTCGGATATTTCTGCATACTATGTTGTTTAATATAATATACCGATCGGTATATTATTGAGTAAAAAAATTATCGTTTCAAATCCAGGATGATGCGCTCCAGGTAATTCATGGTAATCCTCATAGCGGTCATACTGCCGGTTGCCTTGGCCTGCATAAATGCCCCTTCAATCAAAGACATCAGCACAACTGCAAACTCTGTTGGATTGGTATCTGCCTTGATTTCCTTGTTGTCAATCCCGGTTTTAATAATATGCTCTAGGGATTTTTTCCAAAAAGCCAGCGCATGGGCTGCCTTTTCCCGGAGTCGGGGATGCGTATCATCCGCCTCTGTAGAAGTATTTAAAATCGGGCAACCTGCCTGTAAAAAAGGAACCTTTAAATAATTGCGATACACTTCCGGGTAAACCAGCAACCGGTCAATAGCCGTTCCGTTAGTCGCAGCCATTTTGGACTGAATGTAACTCTTTACAAGGCCAAAATTATAGTCGAACGCGGCCAGGGCAACCTCATCTTTGTTTTCAAAATTTCCGTATATGCTTCCTTTTGTTAATCCGGTTGCCTTGGTAAGATCGGTCAGGGATGTACCGGCATACCCTCTGGTATTGAAAACCGGGGCTGTTTTTTCAAGAATGAACTGCTTCGTCTTTTCCGCTTTTGATTCAAATTCCTTCATAAGGAACACAAATATAGGGAAATATTATACCGATCGGTATTTTTTTATACTTCTCAATCGTATTTATACCCAAGGTGAAGCTGCTAACTTTTGAGTATTAACCGCAATATTGACAATTCAAACAAGAAGTAACTTTGTAAAAATTTCGAGAATGACCCCAACCCGCTAAAAGTCAAAGAAAGCAAAAGAATTTGCAAGAATGAATATGCCCTTTGAGTTGGAATTGACTATGGATTAAGAAATATTAGACAGTTAGCCATATATCGCCACTTCTTATTTCAAAATAGTTGGAGTATATACAAAAAGTATATACTTTTGAAAAAAAAAACTCATGAAAACGCTTTCTTTAAAGCTGGATGATTCAACGTTTGATGAAACAGAAGAAATTACAGCGGAACTTAATCTTGCGCGAAATCGCTACATCAACGAAGCTGTCAATATCTACAATCAATTTAACAAACGCAAAATTCTAAAAAACAAACTTGCAAAAGAATCAAAATTAACAATGAAAGAATCTTTGAAGATTTTACATGAATTCGAAAAGTTTGTAGATGAAAATTAAACAGTATGACATCTGGCTTGCCGATTTAAATCCAAGCAGAGGAACTGAACCAGGCAAAACCAGACCGGTAGTTATTATTCAAACAGACTTATTAAATTCTCAGCATTTGTCAACTCTGATTTGCCCTGTTACATCAAATGTTCAACCGGAAATAGAAATCCTAAGGGTGCATTTACGAAAAAATCAGCTTGATAAACCAAGCGACATATTAGTTGATCAAATACGTGCTATTGATAATAAAAGGTTGCTTGAAAAAATCGGCAGGCTAACCGATGATCAAATCAATAAATTGGAACAAAGCATCGCAATTATTTTAGACCTTTAAGCGCTATTGCTAACATTCCATTGCCACAACTGTCTTCCTGATAGACAGTTAAAAGCAGTGAGTTTTGTGAAGGAGATTGGCTGAAAAGGAATTTTTTGAGAACTCGGGCAGCAAGGGGGCAGGATCACTAAAACAGACTTCCCCTATCAGGCACTCGTATTTTTCCTAAACTCGCTTGGCGTTACACCTGCTATTTTTTTAAATGCCCTGTTAAACGAGGCTTTTGAATTAAAGCCGCACTCAAAAGCTACTCCCAGTAAACTATGGTTGTCATACTTACCCGACAGTAAAGCTTCCTTTACATCATTTACCCGATATTCATTTATATAGTCGAAGAAGTTTTGCTTATAGTGCTGGTTGATTATTTGGGATAAATGATTGGGGTGAATGCTTAATTGTTTAGCTAATGTAAACAACGTGAGTTCCGTATTTTGGTATGGCTTGCTTTTCTTCATAAAATCTTCCAGCCTTGCAAACATTTCAATCGATTTTTCTGCACTCAAGCCCGAGTTTTTATATTTATCATTTACAACAGGCTCCGGAACATTTTCTTCGGACAGTATTACTTCAGCTATTAATTCGGTTTCAATGTTTTCCGATGAGTTGATCCGTACTTTATCCTCCGGCAAAATCTGATTTTCTCCATTTCCCGTAAAATTGAAAATTGCCTCCTGCTTAACACCAAAATAACCAATCAGGAAAACAAAAAAGCAGAATGCCAGATTTCCCAAAAGCGCGCCTTGTTGGGGATTATTAAAATAAGACAAACTGTATAAAACCAAACCAGTTGCTGAAATAACCCAAACAATAATAATTCCCCAGGCAAGAAATTTCAGCCAGTCGAGGTATTTGTTTTCGGTGTTCGAAAATATTTCTTCTACCTGGTTGCGATGCCTGTTTAATAAAACAATAATAGCCGCAGTATATATGAACAGGCTTGCCATTTTTGTAATGGTGAATGCGCTTCGGATGGTCTCATTCACTCCCCCTGACAACAGAACACCTAAAACTAGTATCAACAAGCATACAGCAAAGGGGATTAAATGAAGGATCTGACGAGCACGAAATCGGAAATCTGGCGCCGAAAGCGACAATGTATAGAACAAAAACAGGGGGCCGTGTAAGAAGACAGACGCCTCAGTTATTTCAACCAGTATTTTACCTGCAAACAAAACAGGGTAACCAGATCGGGCAATTATAATAAATGTTACGACATTAATAAACAAGAGAAATAACCAGAAAAGGAATATATAGTCTGAAAGCGCTTTTCGATTCTTACCAAGAATCAGCAGGCTGATAAACAAAATCAGCATCGTTGTTCCTGCGTAAAGGTATTCTATCATTGATACAAATATAATCTTAAGGAGCTGGCCTCCCGCAAGTGAGACGGGGATATAAGGCTCAAACTTCAGGAAATTGGTTTCAACTTACAGGGTGCAGCATCCAAATACCACACCGATACTAGGTTTGCAGCCTTAAACTTAAAGGGAGTAAAATGAAACTACTGCACAACAGGGTCATATCGGTTACCGACCCAACCTACGATTTATACGCTGAAAAATACCAGGCCAAAACGATAAAAAGCAAAATATCCTATTTGTTTGCGTATTTACTTCCGGGCATTCTGGCTTATATCTTTATCAATATCCAGCCTGTACACGAGTTTTTTTCCAGTCTCCCGGGCCTTCAAGGGTATGATTTTCAATACTATATGTTCGTGGTCTTTACGCTACTCTGGCATATAGCGTTCCCCATATTCATGTTGCGAAAAAAGGAAGGCCTGCGATGGAAACAAGTAATTGAGTTTTTGAGCCTGAATCGCTTTTCTTTTAAAGAAGTCTTTTTAATTGCCCCCCTGGCGTTTATAGTGAGCGTACTCTTTTCTTTGCCGTATATGATAACATTATATGAGCCGTTCCAAAAATGGCTTTCAGCTGTACCACTATTGCAGATTCCTCCCTACAGCATTTTTGCAAGCTATGAAGCATTTTATGGAGCGCCTGTAATGATTATGACACTGATGATGATTGGCAATTTCGTAGGGGAAGAAATCTATTTTCGCGGCTATCTGATGAAAAAGACCGCCTTTTTAGGCAAGTACAATTGGATTGTAAACTCCATCCTTTTTTGCGCTTATCATCTTTGGCAGGTGCCCCAATCATGGCCGCTGATTGTGCCATTTCTTTTTTTTGGACTTACAATGCAGCTCAGAAAAAACCTCTACACCATGATAGTATTTCACCTGTTTTTTAATTTAGCTGGCGTTCAGATTTATCATATTCTTTTAGGGCTGGGGGCAGGTTAATGAATTTATATACATCCAATTATTGAAAGGAATTTACATCATAATGTTTACCAATGATGTTTCTTGCACTATCAACAACAATATTGAAGGGATATGAATAGAGTTTTATATACTCACTAAATTTCTCCCCTTGATGATCCCAGTAATTAGGCCATTTAATTTTGTTCTTTTTGAGTATCGCTTTTGCTTTAGAATTCACAGTAAAGGAATCGGTGCAAACGCTGACAATTTCGTAATTCTTAAAGGGATATTTTTTGCTTAAATGCTGCATTTCAGCAATACACGGTTTGCAATTAGCGAACCATAGAAGAATAACAAGATTTTTATTTTTATCCTCAGGAAGAAACTGTTTTGTAATTTTCTCCCCATTGCTGTTTACTAACACCATTGGATTGATTTTTTTACCGACTAAATATTCACTTGAAAAATACTTATAAGCCTTGGTTGCTTTTATTTTCTCATCAAATCCTGCAGATATAGCCCGCCAAAAATCATTGAATCCATTAAAAAACACTTTGTCGATCATTATAAACAGACCAACATAGGATTGGGGATTTCTCTTAATATACATAGCTAAATTTGTATAATCATTCTTATCTGCAAGATCCTCCATTTTTAAAAATCCCAATAAATGCCTGTACTCTTTTTGAATATTCGAAGAGGAAACCTCTTTCAAACTGACTTTATTATTAATTAAAGAAATTTCGAAAGATTGATATCCGCTATCCACAAATACCAACTCATTAAACTTAAAGTTCCCTTTCTCGCCCCAAATACGAATAGCGGCGGGGTAAGCAATATTGCCTTTGAAATAAAATGAGCTGTTTTCGCGAACTACATCTGTTTGTTCGAATGTGGCATTTCTATAATCTTTTACATAGTATGGTTCTGAAATAAAAAGCGAATCAAAAATATTTTGCTTATCCAATACATTAACGGTAAAAGAATTAACCGCCTGAGAATCGGCAATCAAACGCTGACTTTGCGCGGAGGCAAACAAAGCAAGTCCAAACAAGAATGCTAATAACCGTTTTTCCATAACAGGCTGAAGCTATCCCCGGCCAGGCCGGTATAAGTGAATAAATTCATTCTAATACCTGCTAAACGTATATAAAAGATATAACATGTCTTTTATTACTACATAAGCGGTAAACAACTCCTTTCCATCCAAATTCCACCAGAATACCATTCATTTAAAAAAATGAGCTTATTCTTTACCTCCATTCCTTATCGACTCTTGCAACATGCTCAGTTTTAAAATAACCTCGTCAAAATCAGGCACCTCTCCCCTAAACATGCTCAATTTCATTTTTTCATAATCTTCTTTGTAAACCGACATCCATTCTGCAGGAGGAATAAACTGGATCGTAGATTGTGCATGATGTCCATAGTTTACATGTTTTTGACGTATCATCTGCTTCCTATGCGCGCAAATTTTCAGATACAGATCACCATCATTAATCGCATTTTTGCAGTATTCTGATTCCATCGTCCTTTCCAGGTCATGCAGATGCCTTGACATCCGTTCTGTTCTGATTCTGTCTACAGGTTTTGTAAACTCTTCATGCAAGAGAAATATTTTTTCCAGTATGGTGATACGGGGATCTATTGCCCTTACAGTGAAAGGTTCGCCAGAATAATTCTGCCCGGGAATAGCCTCATCAATCAAGGAAGAGATGTTTCTACGAAAATGCGGTTCGGTAAGTGAGCGAACACTCATTTCAATTTTTACACTCGGCAATAAATATGCATCTTGATCAAGAATGCTCATATATTCAACGAACAATTCTTGGGGATCAACTTCGGGAAAATCTGGTCTGGCTGGTTTCGCATAAATCGAAATCATTTCTTTGGGCACTCCCAATTCATAAAGTTTACTCTCAATCGCATCTTTAAAAACGGTGCTGGTAAATTCAGCACCTGCTCTTTTTAAAAGCTTGTTCTGAGTAATGGTAAGTTGCTCCCCAAAACCGAGTACACTTCTGTTAATGGCCAGATCAATATCTTCAGAAAAACGCTTTATCAATTGCCAGCTTTTACTAAGCGATGTACCACCTTTGAAAATAATTTCCTCCGCATATGCTGTGTTAAACACAGCCTTCAAAACAATCGTTACCCACCAGTCCTTTTCAATTGCATTAGGCGATGCCTGCAAGCGAGCAGAAGCCTGATCTAATAATAACTTTTTTCGCTCATCAGATAGTTCAAACCATTTCATGCTTTGAGGTATTCAGGAGTTCAGTGAGGTAATGATGAATTTTTGCTGGTGCCAATTTCAGATCATGCTTAAGTAACTCAGGCTTCTCTTTTTTTAATAGTGACTGTATTCTGTCTTGCATATCACCCGTAATCTCATTCAGGTTTTGTTCCTCCAACCCTATTATCAACGATCTACTGATAGATCCTGAAAATGCAAATTTCTTGGGTACGGTAGATTTGAAAATCAATTTTCCTTTGCCCACTTTAATTGTTCTACGTGGCCCATCGGTCAGGTAAACAATATTTATAGGTACCTGGGTAGACAAACCCAGTTTATTAAGTGCGTGCATGCCTGTTGGCATGATTCTTACATGTTCTTTTGCAGCAATAGCCTCAGCAATTTTCTCCATAGATGGCTTGAGCTTTCCCAGTTCTTCATCGTACATCGGAAGAAGATAAATCCCTTGTGCCAGACGATCTAATACGCCCTCTTTGCATAGCCGTGATAGGGACTGCCGTATGGCATCTTCCGAACCCAGGCCACGGAAATCCGACGGAAAGAAAATTGTTCCCGGATTACTTGCCCTAATCTGCGCCTCAATGCTGTCATGTATCGACTTCATGTCACAAATTTACGCAAATTTGTGACAAAACATAGCAAAACCCAATATTTCGTTCAAAAAAGCCACTTCATTTGAAAAGGAGCATCCTACAACCTAACCCTTTCCATCCTCGGGGCAAGAAAGTGAATTATCACCCAGGCCAGCAGGTAAGCAAACCCGCAAATGAAAAAGAGGATATTGTATCCGGCAACAATATTGCCCTGCTGCCTGTAGAGGTCCAGCAGATAACCCACGAGCATTGGAAAAAGGATTCCGCCAACTGATCCGGCCATGCCTCCTATTCCAATAACAGAGCTCAGGGCTTTCTTCGGAAGCATATCAGAAGCAACGGTAAAGATATTGGCGGCCCAGGCATTGTGCGCGGCTGCAGCCAAACTAATCAGGCCCACCGCCCCCCAGATATTGGTGGCATATTTAGCAAATACGATCGGGAGTACGCAAAGTGCAGCAAACAACAGGGTGGCTTTTCTGGCCTTGAATACAGGCCATCCCCTTTTAATGAGCGAAGAAGAAAGATAGCCTCCACCAATACTACCAATGGTGGTAGCAAGATACACGGCTCCCAGTTGCAAACTGGGCTTGGTGAGATCCAACGCAAATGTGGAAGAAAAATAAGAGGGCAACCAAAACAGGAAAAACCACCAGACCGGATCGGTCAGGAACTTACCGAAAATAAATACCCAGGTAGGCCGGAGCTTCAGTAAAGTAAACCAGTTAACGGAACCGCTTGTATCGGATTCCTCTTCGCGATCGCTATTGATATGATTCAATTCCTCTTTCGAGAGTCCTTTTTTCCGCGAAGGCACTTCGTAAAAAAGCAACCAGAAAATCAGCCAGATAAAACCCAGCGCACCGGTAATGACAAATGCTTCCTTCCATCCATAGGCACTTAAGATCAACGGCACCATGATCGGAGAAACAACCGCACCAATACTGGCGCCTGAATTAAAAATACCGGTTGCGAGTGCGCGTTCTTTTTTAGGGAACCATTCTGCAATAGCCTTGATGGCTGCCGGGAAATTTCCGGACTCTCCCACTCCCAACCCGGCCCTCACCAATATAAATCCCGTGGTTGATTTTACCACAGCATGCAACATGGCGGCAATACTCCAGAAGATGATGGAGATGGTATACCCCATCCGGGTTCCGATCTTATCGATCATGCGGCCAAAGAACAACAACCCTGCAGCATAGGTAAGCGAAAACGCCATTACGATTCTGCTGTAATCGGTTTCGGTCCATTGAAACTCCGCTTCCAGCGTAGGTTTCAGCAAACCAATTACCTGCCGGTCTATATAATTGATGGTCGTGGCAAAAAACAACAATGCCACTACTACCCAACGATGGTTCCCTATCCTTTTATCGGGTGATCCGGCTAACTGCGTCATAAGCTGTTGGATATTTGTTTGGAGAGTTCATGGCGCATTTGCTCCAGTATAAGCTGGTTTGCTTCAATCAGATGTGCGGTATTACCTGCCCTGTTCCATTCCAGAAACCGGTCCTGGTGATAAAATGGTTCCGGCGTAAGCAATTCGTTTTCGAGGTAACCTATAAAGCTGGAGTAATAAGCATCTTTTTCTGCGGCTATCATGAGCCTTGCCCGCAGGGAATTATATTGGTTCAGTTGGCGGTTAATGGTTTGAATATAACGGGGATGCTCCACTGCATCTGCAGGCTCCGAGGCCAACACTGCTTTTACAAAAACACCTGCTCCACCATCGGTATTGGGTGCTGCTACACCCATTAGTCCGGCTATCGTAGGGCTCAGATCCGTGTGTTCAAAATAAGGCAGCTGCCTGTTCACTGCAATGGATGGCCCAACAAAAAGCATGGGTGTTTTGGTGCTGTCTTCATCAATCACCGGATGCCATCCCTGTTGGCTCTGACCATGGTCGGATGTAACGATCAGTAAAGTAGCATCCCATTTACCGGTTTGTCTCAAGTTATCTACCAGCTTACCCAATAAGCGGTCTGCATTTTCTACTGCTGCTGCATACGGTGAACCGGCTCCCCATATATTCCTGTAATAGGGAAGATCGGGAGAAGTATACGTAAGAAAGCGGCCTTCATTTCCCGGGGTTTGCAAGTGTATGCGCATATAAGCGATCTCCTGCTGATGCAACAACGAAATACTTTCGTCTACTACCCCTTCATCGGACAGTGATGGTTCCTGTATATCAATATCAAATCCTTTGCTCACTGTTTCGTATGCTTTCGTATTGGTTACAAAAGCTGTTTTCCCCTGCGCTGCAAACATATCCTGCAACATCTTATGCCCCCGCTGCAAAAACAATGTTCCTTCCTGGAGTACGGGATTGGGAAAGGAACAGGTGTGCAGCTGTCCGTATTCTCCCACCGTAGGATGATGCGGCACAATCATCTGCGACTGCACTATATAGGTTCCAGCTGCTGCCAGTGCATTGAATACCGGCATATTCAATTGCTGCGGCGCCTTCCAGTGAAGCCCGTCGATGATGAATACAATCACTCTTTCTGCTATCTTGCTACTTCCTGTTTGCATATTGTTTAGTTACGCTTTCCAAATACAGCTCCCTTTTCGATGGGCATTACATTGTCTGCATAAAATTTCAACCAGTTGTTTTCCAACACCCGGTCTTTCATTTTCCAGTTGCACATTTTTTCCTGATAAACTGGTTCCGGTATCAGGAGATCGATCCTGCGCTCATCCAGATTGATCTCAACTACATCGCCCTCTTCAATAATGGCCAGTGGTCCGCCACAGGCTGCTTCGGGCATTACCTGCCCAATAGTAATTCCTTTATTTAATCCGGACAATTCTCCATCGGTAACAACGGCCACCGTATCGGCCAGTCCTGCTCCGCTCAATGCGGCCATAAAACTGCAGGCAAACACGGTACCTGGTCCGCCAACCGGCCCCATCATGCGCAGTACCACAATATCTCCTGCTACTATATTGCCCTTGGCCAGTTCCTGCATGGCCAGATCCTCTTCTTCGTATACACGGGCAGGTCCCTTAAAAGTACGGTTTGCAACTGCAATTCCGGAAAGTTTAACGATGGCTCCTGAAGGAGCGATATTCCCGCGGATAATGGTGAGCCCGGGCTCCTTTCTAAAAGGATTCTCAACAGTGCGGATCACTTGTTCATCAACAACAACCCCCTCGTTCAATATTTCTGCAAGCGTACTGCCTGCAACTGTTTGCACGCCGGTATTCAATTGTGCTTTTAAGCGATGTAATACGGCATTTGTTCCGCCTGCCCGATCCAGGTCTTCTATTCTGTCCGGGCCATTGGGGCGGATTTGGGTGATTAAAGAAAAATGAGCCGACTCTGTTTCGAACATTTTCACCATATCCAAATCCAGTCCTGCTTCTACAGAAACAGCTGCCAGGTGGCGAACAGTGTTTACAGAACAACCAATAGACACCGCCACCCGCACCGCATTCTGAAATGCCGCTTCGGTCAGGATATCTCTCGGACGAATATCTTTTGCCACCAGTTGCAGAATCTGTTGCCCCGCCGCTTGTACAATTGCATTCAACCGATCACTACCCGCTCTTACAGGGGTTGTTTGGGGAAGTGCCATGCCCAGTGCTTCTGCTATGCAATGCATGGAATTGGCTGTTGCCAGTCCGGCGCATACACCCGGTCCCTGTATGGCACAACGGGTCCAGCCCTTCATATCGTCGAGCGACATATTGCCGGTGAGCAATGTGCCAATGCCTTTGTATACTTCTTCTATATCTACGCTTCTTCCATTGCAGTTTCCGCCCAGCTGGTATCCGCAGGGTACTACAATGGCCGGTATATTCAATCTTGCCGCCGCCATCAGGTGTGCAGGCGTGGTTTTATCACAGGAAGAAAGCAGGATCATTCCATCCAGTACCGCCCCTTCGATCATTACTTCTATATCGTTTACCATCAGATCGCGGGTGGGCATCAGGTAACGGGCTTTCTTTCCGGCCGATGTTACAAAATCGGACGGCGCAATGGTATTTATTTCAAAAGCCAGTCCGCCTGCTGCTTTGATGGCCTCCTGTGCCACTACAGACAAGGCATCCAGGTGCTGGTAACATACAGACAAACCAGATGAAGAATTGATCACGGCTATCTTGGGTTTATCAAAATCCGCTTCATCAATTCCCATCGCAATCCACTGCGCCCTTCTAACGGCCCAGCGTGTACTTCCTTCTTCAAAATTACTTCTCAGCTTACTGCTCATACGTATTTTTTAAATGATGTTGTTTCATCCATTCCTTCACCATCAGTCCATTCAGATTTTCTGCTTTCAGTTTTTCCCGCAACACCAACCCACAGGCTGCTCCAACAGCATAGCCCATTCCAAAACATTGTGCGGTTACCCTTGCCGATGCCAGTGCCTCATGCTCGGCAGACATACACCTGCCTGCAACCAACAGATTGGCCGAATGCCGGGGAATCAGTGTTTCAAAAGGAATTTCGTAGTAATCGTTGTCCAGGCAATGGATCTTCACCTCTCCTGCACTGTGCAATTCAATTGGCCAGGCCGAATGCGCTACTGCGTGTATTGTTTTCAGCGCCGTTATTACATCGGCATTCATCAGTTTTTCCTTGCCCACAATGGAACGGGTTTGCCGGATGCCAACCTGTACGCCTGTATCGCAGATATATGCTTTACTGAATGCGCTTACCTGCTCTGTTAAAAAGCGGGCATACTCCCGGGCCTGTTTTCTGCCTGCTATTTCTGCATAGGTCAGGTCTTCGGAAACAATACCCAATGGCACAGTACCATCTTCGTTGGTAATCCGGGTCATATTGCAAAGCACTTCGCCCGAATTGGGCAAAGGAAATATGTATACATGATGCCTTGGCAAACGATAATTGCCGGATCGGTCTGCCGCTGCTATTTTGTTGTTGAGTTCCGTAGGATTCAACGCCATGAATGCGGGTATATCTACATTCCCCATTTTAAATATCATGGTGGGGGTTTGAACAATTCCGTTGTTGCCCAAATAAGTGGCGCCGGAAACGCTGTGTACCACTTCCGCATCTCCGGAAGCATCTACAACGAACCCGGGCACCACCGCAAACTGCCCCTCCTGACCCCTTAGCAAAACCGAGGTTATGCGCCCCCCGGGATCAGTAAAGGCTTTTAAAAAACAGGTATGATACAACACCGTACAGCCATTGACCAGCAGCAAATCATCTGCGGTCTCTTTCCATTTAAGGCTGTCGTGTGGTACAAGCATTGTATTGCCGAACGGAACGGGATCGGACACCCCTGCCCTGGCCTGCAGCAAACGATAAAACTCATCTGCAAATCCAAATACAATTTGCTCCGGTTTTTTTCCGCTGCTGAACAATCCGCAGATGGTTCCGCTAAGGCCCGCTACTGTAGCGCCTCCGCTGAATCCGTATTTCTCCACAATCAAAACAGAAAGTCCCTGCCGGGCGGCGGCTACTGCTGCTGCAACTCCTGAGGGTCCTGCTCCTATGATGCACACATCGGGGCGATACCTTACCGGCACTTCATAAGCTCCTATCTGCAATGTGTTTGTCATGCAAAAAATGCGCTTTTCTGTATCAGTGATAAATGTTCCATATTACAGATATGCCGGGGTGTTTTTCCTGCCAGCGTATCCAGCACGGCTTCTGCCGCAGCAATGGCAATGCGTTCGTTCGACTCTTTGGTAGAACCGGCTACATGCGGAGAAAGAATGATATTAGACAGTGCAAGCAACGGACTATTGGCCGGTAATGGTTCTTCGGCAAATACATCCAGTGCAGCGCCTGCAATTCTTTTTTCTTTCAGGGCCCCCACCAGGTCGGCTTCCACCACCAGGTCGCCCCGGGAAGTGTTTACCAGGTATGCGCCAGGCTTCATCAGTTGCAAATATTTCCGGTTGATGAGGTTACGCGTAAGTGGCGTGGACGGGCAATGCAGGCTCACAAAATCAGATTCTCTGAACAGGTATTCCAGGTCATCTGTCATTTCCACTCCCAAATCTGCGCGCAGTACAAACGGATCGTATGCCAGTACCTGCATGCCGAGTGAAATACAAAAACGGGCTGTTGCTACGCCTATATTCCCATACCCGATGATACCGATCTTTTTATGCTTTATATCTACCTGGCGGGTAGAAAAACGTTCTTTCCAGTTTTGGGTACGTACCGCCTGATCCATGATCATAATTTGTTTAGCAAATGCAAGGATCATGGCTACAGCATGTTCTGCAACCGTTTCATCGTTCGTGCCGGGTGTATTGCAAACATAAATACCCCGCTCCCCTGCACATTGCAGGTCTACATTGTCTACCCCTATTCCGGTTCTTACAATGGCTTTTAAACGAACACCGGCCCTGATTACATCGCTGTCGAAAATGGTGGTTGCCCGCAGGATGGCGGCGTCGGCATCTTGTATCAGGGCCCGGGCAGTTTCTTTTTTGGTATCCGGCGCAATAACAATCTGAACCTTTCCCTCCAGCATTTCCATTCCCTTTGGATTAATAGGTTCGGAAATGAAAACTTTTGGCAATTCCTTCATATAAATAGTTTAGTCTTTTTTGGAATCATTCATTACATCGTACAATGCACTGAAATCGAGCTCTCCTTTTCCGGCTGCTACCAATGCATCCATTTCTCCGGAAAGCAATGCAGTGCCGGGCAGCACCAGAGAGCGTTCCGCTGCTGCTTTTTTTGCAATACGCAAATCCTTGCTGTAGAGTTTTAACTTAAAGCCCGGAGCAAAATCTTTCCGGATAATTTTATCGCCGGTAATCATCAACACTTTGCTCTCTGCAAAACCGCCCGACAATGCTTCGCGCACTTTGGCAATATCAATGCCCGCAGTTTGGGCCAGGGCAAATGCTTCTATGATTCCCTGGGTGGCCAGCGCCGTAGCGATCTGGCTGCAAGACTTGGTGATCTGACCCGACCCGCTCTTTCCCATATAGCTGATCTTTTTTCCAAGTGCTTTAAAAACAGGCAATGCCAGGTCAAAAGAGGATTCCTCTCCGCCCACCATAATAGAAAGGGTTGCCTGCTCTGCACCTATCTGTCCGCCAGATACAGGCGCATCCAGTGAATCTGCCCCTATTGCCCGGAATTGTTGATGAATGTCCATTTCGGTAGCTGCATCAATGGTAGACATATCGATCAGCAACTTTCCTGCACTCATTCCTTCCAGCAGGCCATTGTTCCCCAGTGCCACTTCCTTCACCTGCGGCGAATCCGGAAGAATCGTAATAATAATCTCCGACCTGAGGGCCAGTTCCCGGGGTGATCCGCAAACCACAGCACCCTGCAACCTTAAAGCCTCCAGTGCTTCTGCATGAATATCAAAAACACTCAGCTCATAGCCGGCTTTCAACAGGTTCAATGCCATGGGCCTGCCCATAATACCCAGCCCGATAAATCCTATTTTCTTTACCACAACAATTTGTTTTTAAACTTAATAATCAGCTAATGGAAATCTGTTCCCTGGCCTTGATCATGGCAGAAGCAGTTTGCGCTGCACCCTTGCTCAGAAAACTGGCATCTGTACCACATGCAAAAAATTGTACACCCAGTTTATGATACTTATTGAGGTCGGCCGGATTGGCCAGCAGTATTCCAACATGCTTGCCTGCTTTTACTGCAGCCAGAATAATCTTTTCTACTGCAGCTATGAATTCAGGATGATCCGTTTGTCCGAATATGCCCAATGCCATCGACAAATCGGATGGTCCTATAAACAGCACATCCACTCCCGGAATTGCAGCAATGGCATCCAGGTGGTTCAACGACTCGATGGTCTCGATCTGTATTACCCCCAGCAGGTCTGCCGCTGCTTTTCTGTACTGATCAAAATTTTCTCCGTAATCGGATGCACGGATCATTTTGGCAACACCCCGGATGCCTTCCGGCGGATATTGCATTGCCTGAACTGCCAGCGCTGCTTCTGCAGCGTGATCAATTCTGGGACACATGATTCCATCTACCCCAACATCCAATACTTTGTGAATGCGTTGCCGCTGATATCCTTCTACCCGCACGATGGCCGACACACCACTGCCCTTCAGCCCCATCAACTGGCCCGCCACATCTCCTTCTGTTCCAAGGCCATGTTCCAGATCTATGATAACCCAATCGAATCCTGCTTTTGAAATAATTTCTGCTCCAACCGGATTACCCAGGCTTAGAAAAGTACCAATGAGTATTTCACCTTTTTGCAATCGCTTTTTTATGCCTTTCATGTGTGTGAGAGAATTTGATGAAGATGTTTAGCAAATAAACCCATAGTTCCCTTAAACAGCCGCTTCATTATTTGCAAAAATGAATACAATATTTGCCTTGGTTTATGCAGCTTTTTTTGATTTGATTTTTTATAAAAAAAATTATTACATTGAGGTGCCACCAACGATTGCTGCTTAATTATGAAGCCTATACTCATTAGAAATAGTTCTTCTCCCAATCACTCATTTACAATTGAGGAACGGATCAGCCCGTACTTCAGCATGCCATATCATTTTCACAAGGAATATGAACTCACTGCCATCTTAAAAGGACGCGGTTCCAGGTTTGTTGGCAACAACATCAGCAGCTTCGAAAACACCGACATGGTGCTGATCGGAAAAAACCTGCCCCACCACTGGCACAACGACAAAGACACACCCCAGCCCGAGGATGCGGTGAAAGCCATCATCCTTAAATTCGACTCCGACTTCAACGGGGTTCGTTTATTTGATCTCCCCGAAAATTACCAGATACAAAAAGTGCTCGACAAGGCTGCCAATGGTTTGAGAATTTTCGGAGACACGTTCAATAAGCTGGTTAAAATGATGGAAAATTTATTGAAAGCCAATGGCCCCGAACGAATAGCGCTTCTGCTGAATATTCTTCAGGAAGTTGCTGTGTCTGAGCACACAGAAGTATTGTCTAACGAGGGCTATGTACCCAAGAACAAAGACAACGACAACGATCGCATGAACAGGGTGTACGAATACATTACCGCCAATTATCTGGGCGATATCAGTCTTACCCAGGCGGCATCCGTTGCCTGTATGAATGAAGCTGCATTCTGCAAGTATTTCAAAAAGAGATACAACAAAACATTCATACAGGTGGTGAATGAAATTCGCATCAGCTATGCCTGCAGGGAGCTCATGAACGAGAACACCAATATTACAGACATCTGTTACCAGAGCGGTTTCAACACTTTCTCCAACTTTACAAAAACATTCAAGAAAGTTACCGGCTCCAGCCCGCGCGACTATAAATCCAAGATCATTAAGTTGGGGAATTAGCGAACTGAACTAGCGAAATGTTTTGTACAACTCAGTACCCGCCAGCAAAAATGCGCCTGTTCCATAGGTTTCTGAGTCGTCGAATTTTACATTGGTAGGAGAGTCTCCTACTTCCTGTACATATCCCAGTTTTCCGCTGGCATGTACGGATTCCTTCAACGCTGCCCATCCTTTGCTGATCACCGGCATAAATTCATTGCGTGGCAGCAATCCACTGTTTACGCCCCATGAAAGCGCATACACATAAAAACCGGTACCGCTGGATTCTTTCTGCGGATAGTTTTCTGCATCGAGCAGGCTTTGGCTCCAGAAACCATTTTCGCGCTGGATGCGTTTGAGCTTATAACTCATTTCCCTGAACTGCTGTTCAAAGAAAGGCCGGTCGGCATCATTGGCAGGCAGGTATTGCATCACCCGGGCAAGTCCGGCCAATACCCAACCATTACCCCTCGACCAGAATATTTTCTGTCCGTTGGCAGATGGCATGGTAAAAAAACGATCGTCGCGGAAATAAAGACTGTCTGCTGGTGAATAGAGATAACCCGAAGTGCGCTTCCACTCCTGCACCATAAAGTTTTTATACTTTGGCTCTTTGAAAATGGCTGCCATACGGGCATAAGCCGGTGGTGCCATGAACAATGCATCGCACCAGGACCACCACTCCCACCAGTATTTGTTTTTATCGAAGGTAATATCGGGCGTTAATTCTCTGCGCATGGGCGCATCCATTACAAACCTCGACTTGTCTGTTACCGATTTATTCCGGTTAATTTGGTACAGTTCAAGAAATGCCTGCGATATAGCCAGTACATTGGCATCATAAGGTCTGGCAATGGGTTCCCAGTTTACCTGGTTCCCCATTTTTTCTACTGCCTGCAGGTATTTTTTTTCTGCGAAAGTTTGGTACACAGACATCAATCCGATATAGAACGGACCGTACTCCCAGGAATTCAATTCTTTTCCGGTAGGATTCGCCAACTGCCAGTCGGCCACTTTTTTAATCAATGGCAAAATTTCCTCCTTGCGAACGCCGGAGGAAGCCGGTTTCTTTTGTTGTGCAATTACGGGATATTGTAATAAAACCGAAACTAAAAAACAGCAAAAAATGGTACGCATGATACAAATTTGAATTCGTTAATATTTCTTTGAATTTAGTTGGATCCTTCCTGCAATATGTTCACCATGGCCCTTACTTCGGCAGCATCGGCGATATAAACATGGCCATAATCATTCACTTCGCGATTAATATACGTAACCGGATTGGGCGCAATTACCCTGGCAGATGAATGGTATTCTGTGGCACCACAGGCTGCTCTCAACGCGGCCAGGTTCACCGATTTTACACCAGCACCGGGCATGATAGATATTCTGTTGCCTGCCTGTTGTACCAGCTTATGCAGCAATTCTGCTGCATCCGGCGCTGCCGTTTTAAGACCGGAGGTTAACACGCGCTCACAGCCGCATTCTATAATATCTTCCAGTGCCTGGTAAGGATCAGGAGCACAATCGAACACCCTGTTACAGGTTACCCCCATTGGACCTGCCCATTCTACTATGCGCTTGAACCGCTCTTTGTTAATGGTTGCATCCATCCACTGCACCCCTATGGAAATGCCATCGCATCCCAGCTCGCGGCAGATCAGTACATCCTGTTTCAGAATCTCAAATTCCTCATCGGAATAAAAATAGCTGCCCGATCTTGGCCGGATAATGGGATAGAGTTTGATGGAAATTTTTTCCCTTACGCGTTTTATGGTTCCGTAACTGGGAGTGGTTCCGCCTTCGATCGGGTTATCGCATAATTCTACCCGGTAAGCGCCCTCCTTTTCTGCTATGATGCAGGAATCAATATGAAATGCACATACTTCCAGTCTTGCCTGTTCGCTCATTGTTCGTTGCTTAAATTGTTTATTGGTAATAACTGTTTGCTTTAAATACCTGTTCTGTTCCATTGCTTTTTACCGCATAGGTAAACCCGGGTTGTATGCTGTAGCCTCCGTATTGCCCTGTATTAGACAATGCCAGGAAACCCACCTGTATGGTCTTGCATTTTTCCGGATTGATTTTGATCATACGTTCTACTGCTTTTTTACAAGCCATATCGGGTGCCAGACCGGAACGCATGTATTCCACTACCAGGTGTGATCCCACCAATCGCATCACTTCCTCTCCCACACCCGATGCGGTTGCTGCCCCCGCTTCGTTGTCTACATACAAGCCTGCACCAATCATGGGTGAATCGCCCACCCTGCCGTGAATTTTATACGCCAGTCCGCTGGTGGTACAGGCGCCACTCAGATTGCCTGCCACATCTAGTGCCAGCATACCAATGGTATCGTGGTTCTCCGGACCTCCGGGCATTGGATCATTGTCTTTTGAATACAAGCGATTCTCTATGTTTTTTTCCGGACTATAGTTGGCGTTCTTCATCCATTCCTTCCAGTCTTTTTCACTGGCGGGCGTAAGCAGGTTCATTTTCTTAAATCCATTAGCCAACGCAAACTGCAGCGCGCCTGCTCCGGCCAATGCTATATGCGGCGTTTTTTCCATGATCATTCTTGCAACGGAAATCGGATGCATGATGTTCTCCAGACACATCACAGAGCCACAATTGTACTTTTCATCCATGATGCTTGCATCCAGCGTTACAATCCCATCCCGGTCGGGCAATCCGCCATAACCTACCGTTCTGGCATTGGGATCGGCCTCCGCAATCATTACACCGGCCTCTACAGAATCCAGTGCCCTGCCACCCTTTCCCAGTATATTCCAGGCGCCAACATTCGCTTTTTTACCATAATCCCAGGTAGACACCACCACAGGCTGTTGTTTGGTGTTGGCCCCGGTTCCGGTCGCCCCAGTTCCGGTCATGGCGCGGAGCTGATTGGCTGCCCCGGTCATCACAGATGCCATGGCTGCCGATTTTAAAAATTTTCTTCTCGAAAACATATCAATAAGATTTTATCGCTGTACTGTTACCCGTATCGGGCTATTTAATTGCTGTTGGTATTGCCTTATGTGCTTAAACCATTCACTGGCAGAAGTAATGCGGCCTGCCTTATCCCAGGCTGCTCCGCGATAATACACGAGCGGTTCTCCGGAACGGGCCTGCTGCAAAGACAGGAACTGCCCATTGCGGATCATCATTGCTTGAACCGGTGCTGAAAACACACAGCCCACTCCGGTGGTACCGTTCGATCCATCTTTGGGTTCCCAGTAACCCATCATTCCTTCCTGCTCGCTGAGCCAGCTTTCTCCAGGTTGATCTCTTTTAATAATTCCTACCACCACCGGCAGCGCTTCAGATCCATCAAAAAAATAGGTTACTGCTACTTTGTGCATTTGAGCTCCTGCATCGATCGAAAAACTTTTTATTGCTTTTATTTTTTTATCGCCTACAGTCCATGTATCAAACTCCAGTTCAAAACTAGTGCGCAGGGGTCCGTTGTCGAGTATTTTCCAGTTGCGGTAATTGTGCGAATACCAGATGGAATCATTTACATAAGGTGCTACATTTCCTGCGCCCAGCGAGAATCCTACATGATAATAATCCATGCCGTCTCCATGATCGTTGTGGTAATCGCCCAGCTTATACCGCTTGTTCAATACCAGCTCTGAGGTTCTTTTTACCCAAACATCCAGTCCATACGCATCTTCCACGGTATTCTCCAATGCCTTTCCATATGCCCGGAATGCAATCCGGTCGTTCTCCCAGGCAAAATCATCTTTCCGTTCAGGCACATACCTGCAATAGGTTTTGGCAGGAAACACTTCGGGCTTCATTTTCTTTATCGCCAGTAGCAGCTTGGATTTGGCTGGCATACTCACCTGCACCAACAGGTTCTGAACGACAGGATGCCCTTTGTATTCCAACTGATATGGCACTTGTTTTTTGGTTACCGGATCTATCACTGCAAAATACCCGCTGTCGATATCCGGATAAACAGACAGGATGGTTTTCCATGGTACAGAAACCACTTCTTCCGTTCTTGCCATTACAGCCGGATTATCCAACTGAATACGTGCCTGCCCCATTACCAGGAGCGGAAGTGCAAATAAAATTCCAAACAGACAGAAGGGATACTTTTTCATACTTGGGAATAATGTATTTACAATGCGGTTACAGGCTCCGTTCTTTCAACGGAGTTAAAAATTCGAATACCTGTTCACCCTTTAAAGTTTTTTGATCGAGGATGGTCAAAGACAACTGATGGATTTTTTTGCCCCAGGAACGGATCAGTTTTCCATCATCCAGCTGCTTCTCCGTTACCTGTACTGCTATTTTTCCGGGAGCATACTTCAGTCGTAAAAGCTCCCGTCCATCTGTGTGATAAAATCCAATTTCGCCATCCTTGTGTTGTACTATAGTACAGCTGCTCAGAAAATTCATGGTCAATGGACCTGTTCTTCGCCTCAGTTGATATTTGTCTGTAAGCAGCAACTTATGTTGTTGTTGATTCAATTGAAATGAGCGCAGCCAGCTGGTAACACCAGCCTTCTCCGGATATGCTCCCGCCAATTCCATGCGCAGGCGAAGCCCTTTCGGGTCTTGCTGCAATTGAAATCCGCTGGCCTTAAAATCGGCTCCATCCTGCTGTTCCACCCCATTGATCACCGGACAATTGTGCCATTGAGACTGCATATTCCACAGTTCATAGCGTCGGTCGCTGAATGTTTGCGCTGTATAAGTGCCCACCCCTGCATCTATAATCACAGGCAAGCCTTTTGAATAAACAATGAAATTACCCACATCATTGTGATTGTGGCTTTCTCCATTGTGCCCGCCCTGCACAGCAAAAAACAATCCGGCTGCTGATCCCGAATCGGTTCTTGCTGTTAAAACCTGCAGATCCGGCAACAAAGACACAGCAGGAAGCACTGCCTGGGCTGGTGTTGTATTTAACTTACTGTACACATCTGCCGTAGACAAAAATTCAACCACACTGTTTTCGGGCAATGCTTTTTTATTAAGCGCAAAAAGATAAGCGCCAAACTGCCGGAGCAAATCGTCGTTGAACAGTGCTCCAAACCGGTATACGCTTTCCGGATTGGGTATAGTCCGGGGTGTTGCATCTGCAAAATTCACAAAATAGTCACCGGCTATATGCATCTTGTATATATAGCTGCCGATGCGATGTATGAGTGTATTATTCATCCAGCTTAACCTGTTATCGGAAACAGAACTGGCCAGCTGCAGCATACGAATCAGCTTGCCCCCTGCTATGCTCCAATAAGCAGGACCTTCGTCGCAGCCCCCGTCTTCGGGATATTGATTTAAAAAATAATCTGCACTGCTGAATACCTTCCGAAGCAGTTTGGTTCCTTTTTCAGGATCTGATTCGGTAAGCAATGCTATATGCAATACATTGGTATTGATCCATGCATTCCAGTTGTTAACAGACTTGCCGCTAAATCCCATCCACCAGTAATCGTCCCGTGCCAGATAGGGTTCCAGTATTCTTTTACGCAACTCGAACAGCATGCGTTTACCGATCATGGGAGAATATGCCTCCAGCCGGTCTTGTAACATATGGTGAATAACTGCCAGCATTGCACCGGTTTCGGCGCTTACCAGGCCAATGACCTGCTCTTCCGGGTCCGGAAGATCTACTCCTGCTTTTTGTATGGCTACAATGGCTGGAATCTCCCAGCTGCTTTCTTCCAGTGTTGCCCACAATCCGTTCACCAGTTGGGGAAGGTATCGGTCTGTTCCTGTTATGAGTACGCCGATGGCAAGACTGTTGAGCGCATCCCTCCGCTCCGTCTGTTTCTTTTCGAATCCTACCCTGTTGCCACTTTGTTTGAACTCCAGAAATCCCGCTGCAGGCAAGGAAGGCCATTCAAATAAAAGCGCCCTGTCGGCTTTACCGATGCAGGCCGCTTTTATTGAATCTGGTAACTGATGAATTTGATTGAGGTAGTGTTGCTTTTGCCGGGCCTGCCAGTTTGCCAATTGCTTTTCTGTGAACTGAAATCCAGAAGCCGTTAAGGCGTTTACCAGGTAATTTCTTTGTTGTGCATGCGGCTGGCCGAAACTGCTGTTGAAGAACAAAACAGCACATATGAACACAACAAAGAACCTGATGGCAAAATAATAACGCTTCCCCATGTTTTAACTATTTCCAATTCAGCAATCTTCCGGTAAGATACTTAATTCGGGCAGACCAGTCAAAGACTACCAGTTTGGATTCTGGGCTAGTTTTCCATTGAGCGCAATTTCCTGTGTAGGAAGTGCCCACAGATAATCTCTTGCAGGATTGAACTTTCTGAAAGAAGCCGCTTCGAGCAATACATATCCGTTTAACAAATTGGGAGAAGCACCCGAAGGATTTTCTGCTGCAAAATATTTTCTACCCAGGATGGCGTTCGGCAATAAGG
Source organism: Sediminibacterium sp. (assembly GCA_016786865.1). GTDB lineage: Bacteria > Bacteroidota > Bacteroidia > Chitinophagales > Chitinophagaceae > Sediminibacterium. The sequence continues at coordinate 31,901 of JAEUVE010000012.1, forward strand.
TTTCGGCTGTTTTCCAACGAAGCAAATCCCAGTATGCATGTCCTTCAAACGCCAGCTCCACAGTTCTTTCTCTTCTGATTTCCTCACGCATATCCAGCCCATTGGCACTTACAAAGGCATTAGTTAACAGCGGAAGTTTGGTTTGATCATTTCCTGTAGCGCGGTTTCTGAGCAGGTTGATGGTCTGGTTCAGATCTGCATCACTGATGCTTCCGTTCAACTCGTATTTGGCTTCGGCATTAATCAGCAATACTTCGGCATAACGTAAAATATTGAAGTTGATGAAACTGATATTGGCGGTCCAATCGCTCACTACCCAGTATTTTCTATACCGGTAACTGATACCAGCAACATAAGGAATCAATCCTCCGATGGATGGTGTAACCAGTGTTCTGTTGTGAACAGACATGGCCAGACGAGGATCCCTGTTCGCAAATTCTGTGAGTGAACTGGTTTGATTGTTAGCAGAATCAAAAGCCGATTTTCCCTGTGGCAATCCATCTTTATAAAGATAGCTGTCGATCATGTACCTGGTTGGAGCAATATTGGCCTGATCCAGGTATTGCCTTCCGAAGTTGTGCGAAGCAATATTATTGGTTTGGTTCTGACCATAAAGTTTTACCAGGATATTTTCTTTGTTGGTAGCATAAGTGTAGTTTACCTGTGGGCCGTTTACTGCTGTAATCGGGTTACCATTGGCCCCACCATCGTACTGGAATGCATAATAGTAGCTGTCTGCGCCCTGGGTAGTATACAACCTGTGTCTGGCTTCTGTAATAACCGTATTGCTGGCTGTTACCGCTGCCTGCAAATTGGCATTGGCGGTAGCCAGGTTGCGGAACTTATCCCAGGTTCCTTCGAACAGCGCAACGCGGGATTTGAAAGACAATGCAGCTGCACGGGTAATACGTCCGTATTCAGCCCCGGCCATTGCATCCGGCTGCGGACAATTGGCAGCAGCAAAATCCAGGTCTGCATAAATGCTGTCGATTACGGTTTGCCTTGGCGTACGGCCTGTGTACAGCAATGAATCGGACAAAGTAAGCGTGCGGTTGATGTATGGAACATCGCCAAATCTTTTTAACAGTTCAAAATAAGCCATGCCTCTGAAGAATCGGGCTTCTCCAATATACCGGTTAATCGAGGCTGCATCTCCGGAAACGCCTTTTGATTTTTCCAGGATATTATTTGATGCACGGATGAGCTTGTAATAATTGGTCCATTCATTGGATGTTGCAGGTGCTACACTGGAACCATCTCCAAAACCTACGGAACGTGTTCCAAAAGTTTTGTCGGAATAGTTGTCTTGCAATGGTGTAGGATAACCGGTAGGATCATCTCCCCCCAGTCCGCCCAAAAACGTATACAGATAATTACATGCCTGGCTCATATCTGAAGTTGTTTTCCAGAAATTATCATCAGCAAGCTGTGATTCAGGTGAAAGGTTCAGGTCTTTCTTGCATCCCGTTACCCCTAGCATTGCAGCAGGCAGGAAGCAGAGTAAACCTTTGAAAAAATATTTTCGTATCATGGTCTGGTATTTATAGTTAGTGTGCTTGAATTAAAAGGTAACATTCACCCCAAATGCGTATGTACTGAAATAGGGATAGGTGTATGCGGCATTGTTGGGACTTTCAGGATCAAAATACTTATACCACATTTTGGTAGAAGTAAAAATATCCTGCGCGGTAAAGAACACCCTTAACTTCTGGATTTTAGCCTTGCTCAGTAATTGGGCAGGGATCGTATAACCCACCTGAAGGTTCTTCAGACGGATATAGGCTCCATTCTGTACAAATGCACTGTTGATGCGGGTATTGGTTCCACCTCCGGCAATTGGTCTTGGGAAAAGCGCATTCCTGTTGTCTTCTGTCCAATAGTTGCCAATATAGTTGTCGAGCGGATAACGCCAGCTTTGTACATAAGGAAGCGCCTGAGTAGGATAAATAATGATACTTCTTTTACCTGTTCCCTGGAAGAAAACAGCAATATCAAATCCTTTCCACTGAGCACTCAGGTTGAGACCGAAATTATATCTGGGAGCTGTATTACCCAGGTAAACAAGGTCTCCGTGGTTATTCGGCGTACCGGTGCCCCCGTTGATCACACCATCTCCGTTCACATCCTCGTACTTGATATCGCCAGCTCCCTGATTGGTTGCACCAAACTGCTTGGGACTGGAGCTTACTTCAGATGCAGACTGGAAATATCCAACAGATCTGTAGCCATAGATAGAATTGATGGGCATACCGGGCAAGGCCTGGTTCAGTCCTTCGGAATAAACCACATTACCCAGGTACTTGGTGATTTTGTTCTGGTTATCGCTTAGATTGAAACCAACGGAATAATTTACTTTACCAATCTGGTCTCTCCAGTTCAGGTCCAGATCCCAGCCCGTTGTTTGCATTGCTGCCGCATTGGCTGTACTTGGAATTACACCCAGTACTGCAGGCAGGTTTACCGGAATCAGCATATTGTCGTTCACCCTTTTATAGAAATCGATGCTACCAGACAACCTGCTTCTGAGCATGCTGAAATCCAAACCGATGTTTTGGGTTGTTACGGTTTCCCAACCAAGACCTTCAGATGGCAATCCACGCTGATAAATATAGGTTGCTGCCGCATTGTTGAATGGATATACACCGTTCACCAGCGTTGCGGTAGAGAGGTAATTGTTCTGGTACAGCTCACCCAATTGGGCATTACCCAGTTTACCCCATGATCCACGCAACTTTAATTCGTTTACAAACTTGATTTTTTCGAACCATTTTTCCTGAGAAATACGCCATGCTGCAGATACTGCAGGGAAGGTATGGCTTCTGTGTCCTGGCGCCAGACGGGAACTGGCATCGTTGCGCACCGTGAATTCCAGGAAGTATTTGTTTTTGAAATCATAATTCACTCTTCCGAAATACGACTCCCATGCATTTGCCTGAATATTATCCGACAAGGCCGTTACCGGAAGGGTTGCATTGGTGGTATAGTTTGTAGTAGGCAGGTTATTATTGATGAGGTTCGTAAGCGTACTGTTGGTTCTGTTGTAGTTGTAATACTGGTACTGATAACCACCTAAGAAATGGAAATTGTGGTCCTTAACAGCGATACCGTAATCTGCCAGGAAATTGGTGGTATAAGATGTTTGTGTTGTACGGTATTTATTAATGGAATTAGACCTGTTTACCCATGAATTCTGCAGGAAGGAATTGGCTGCTTTAGACCAGGTATACAAAGGAACTGTTTTGAAAAACATATCCTGGTTGTGCTGTTCAAAATGCGGGCTGTAATTGGCCGAAAGCACCAGTCCTTTCGCCAGATCAGTTGCCTTTAAAGTAAACACGGCATCCAGTACATTCTGGGTAGTGTTGTTGTAACCACCATCCTTTAAGGTTGCATAGGTGTTCACTCCGGAAAAATATTGTGTTTCATTGCTGCCCGGTACAAAAATGGGCGAAATCGGGCGCAGGTTGAAAATATTATATAACAAACCATAATCACCTGTAAGTGTACCGGCTGCTGCTTCTACTTTATTTTGTGTGAAAGACAACCTGGTATCCAGACTCAACACCCTGTTGAATTTGGTAGACACATTGAACCTGGCATTGTAGCGCTTATTTCCATCGGGTCCTACGCGGAACATACCTTTGTTGTCGTTGTAGCCAAGACCAATAAAGTACTTGGTATTTTCATTACCTCCGTTGATGTTGAGGTTATGCGAACCGGTACTGAAATGATCCTTTACGGCCATTTTCACATAATCCATTTCTTCATAAAAAAACACATTGGTTGGATCGTTTGGAACAAACGTAACAGCGGGATCCCTGAACATTTCGATCTGTGCATCGGTATAAGACGGCGCACCTCCGTTGTTTTTATTTGCCAGGTTCTGCAATGCAGCACTGATATGATACGGAACAGTTTTAGGCAAACTCAGGGGTTGTTTTACCTGGTACATACCGGTATAGTTCACGGTTACTTTTCCGGCCTTACCGCTTTTGGTTGTAACCAGCAATACACCATTCGAAGCCTTGGCTCCATAAATAGCAGAGGCTGATGCATCTTTTAATACGGAGATCGATTCAATATCGTCGGGGTTTAACAGGGTAAGACTGGCATATTCTACCCCATCCACAATCAGCAGGGGGTTATTGGTTCCGTTTAAGGAAGAAATGCCTCTTACATTGATATTCCAGTCTTCATATCCGGGCTGTCCGCTCGAACGTGTTACGACCAGACCGGGAGAAAGACCCTGTAATGCCTGCACCGCATTGTTTACCGGCCTGTTCTCGAGGGCTTTCTTGCCAATCACAGAAACAGAACCGGACAGGTTCACTTTTTTCTGCGTGGCAAAACCTACCACAACAATATCAGACAAAACATTGTCTGCACTTTTCTCCATTTTCACCGACAGATAATCACCACTTACTTTTCTGGTAACAGTTGTATAGCCGATAAAAGAAAATTCAATTGTAGCGCCTTGTTGCGCCTGAAGCGAGAATTCGCCGTTTGTATTGGTACTGGTTCCTTTTGCGGTACCGGTAAGAAGTACAGATACCCCAGCCAGCGGACGATCAGTTTCATCTGTCACCTTTCCACTGATTGTTTGCGCATAGGCAAAGCCGTAAAGGCATACCCCGCAGAACAACAGCAGCAGCTTTTTTAATAATTGATTTTGAATCATGGCCTTTTTATGGTTTTATGTGTTTGAGAGAATGTTTGGTTATGGCAATATTATTGGTGCAATCACAATACACCTTTCATGTTTAATTAGTCAGATCACAATCGTTTTGGCAGCAATCATTTGCTCATAACAGACAATGATTAAATGATTACGCTACCAAAAATAGAAACTGACACAACGCAGGTCAACGCCAAAATTTGCTAAATGATGTACAATATTTGCCTCCTTATTTCAGTGGAAATAATTCAGGTATAAACCCAAATAAAAATTGCCTGTGTTGTTTTTCTTACCTAGTATTGTGTGCAGAAAATGCAATCACAACAAGCATTACCGGCTAAACAGACTTCACCCTGTTACTAAAAAACAGGAAGGATGCCGGGTACTGGCTCACTCCCTTTCAGCACAATTTGCGGCGCAATAACGGTGGCATACCTGCCTATCGTGTAAAAAATACGTATATCGTTCATTTAAAATAATCCTCATGCTTCACGAGAATAAAATGCTTGGCGTAGATATTGGCGGAAGCCATGCTTCTTTCAGCGTAGTAGATATCCACCAGCCTTCTGCCAAGGCTTTAACTGTAAAAAGAACTGAGATCAACAGCTTGGCCAGTGCATCTGAAATACTCAGTTCCATCTCCGCAGGAATCTGCGAACAATTGCAGGCAGATCCGGAACTGCGTGCTGTGGGCATCGCTTTTCCGGGTCCGTTCAGGTATGCCGAAGGCATCAGCACCATTACCGGTGTGGGCGGTAAGTTCAGCGCTACATTTGGCATGCATATTAAACAGGCTTTAAAAGACCTGACCGGCTACACGCAAATGCCCTTTCATTTTTTCAACGATGCACATTGCTTTGCTGCAGGGGCTTATGCTCGTCACAATCTGGAAAGTAAAAGAACCGTACTGCTTACGCTGGGCACAGGACTGGGCGCCGCTTTTATGAAAGATGGCCAATTGCTGAACCAGGACAACAGCATTCCTGCATCCGGCTGTTTATACGATCAGGATTTTCTTGCGGGCAAGGCAGAGGACTATATTTCTACCCGTTGGTTCCTGCAGGAATACCATACCCGCACAGGCCAAAACGTTTCCTCTGTAAAGGAACTGGCCGGAATAAGTTCCGCAACGGTGCTGGCCATTTTTGAACAATTCGGAACCAATCTTGGCCGGTTTCTCCTGCCCTGGTTAACAAAATTCAACTGCGACGAACTGTTGATCGGCGGAAATATCACAGGCGCTTCGGCACTTTTTGAAGCCTTCTTAGCTGCTGAACTCAGCAATGCACTACCTGCAATTAAAATCACCTACTGTTCCGATACAGAAGACTGTATTCTTACCGGCGCAGCACTGATGGCTGCAAACAAACAGGATTCCGAAAAGCGTGAACCTGCTTTAAATCAACTCAGGAAAACAACACAACCCGTTCTTCCGGTGAGCAGCAACCATTTGTTTCAGGATGGATACCGCATTTTTCCATCCTACCCAACCGGCTATCCGGTTCATGAAGGCATCAGCAGCCTGGCCAACAAAATTTGCCTTGAACAACTGGTCGTGATAGACGGGTATGGCGGCGTGCTTTGGGAACAATTCCGCCAGCAACTCCAGACCGCTTTAGCGGAAAAAAAGAAAAAAATATATTGGTACAATATAGACTCCAGCTTACACAGCGCAGATAAAATGAATGAACTGGTGCAGGATCATTTAAACGGGAACGATCCTGTATTCGGGAAACGTTATACAGGCTACCTCTCCGACTTTTTTGATCAGGATAAATTGTCCCTGCTGCAACCAGACCCCGATGCAGACATTTGTATTGTATATGGAACCGGGGCCGCACTGAGCAACTGGCAGGGATTGCTGGTATACCTGGATGTTCCTAAAAATGAAATTCAATACCGGATAAGGGCCGGAAGCATCTGCAATATAGGCACGGAACTACAGCATGCCGGATCACAGCAATACAAACGATGCTATTTTGTAGACTGGCCCGTACTGAACAAACACAAAGAAAGCCTGTTACCAAAACTGGACTGCATGGTAGATGCGCAGCGCATCGAAACAATTACCTGGATGTCCGGTTCCGATTTCCGGAATACATTGAACAATATGCTGAACCATGCCATACGCGCCAGGCCTTGGTTCGAAGCGGGCATTTGGGGCGGAGACTGGATGAAGAAGCGGATCAGGGGCCTGAACCAGGATGAGATTAATTATGCCTGGTCTTTTGAACTGATCACCCCCGAAAATGGAATTGTACTGGAGGGAGATGCCTGTTTAATGGAGGTTTCTTTCGACTTTCTGTTGTATGCAAATAATGAGTTGCTGCTGGGAAATGCCGCCAAACGATTCAACAAAGATTTTCCCATTCGCTTCGACTTTCTCGATACGTACAATGGAGGCAATCTTTCCATTCAATGTCATCCCAGACCAGACTATATCCGCAACAACTTCGGCGAATCTTTTACACAGGACGAAACCTATTATATGCTGGACTGCGAACCGGGAGCCAATGTATACCTGGGATTTCAGGAAGGGATTGATGCTGCGGAACTAAAAACAGATCTGATCAACGCGCAGGAAAATGCAGTTGAAATAAACATAGAAAAATATGTACAAAAACTAGAAGCGCAGAAGCATGGCCTTTACCTGATTCCCAACGGAACCATTCATGCCTCCGGCAAAAACAACCTCGTACTGGAGATCAGCAGCACGCCCTATATTTTCACTTTCAAAATGTACGACTGGCTGCGACTGGACCTGAACGGCCAACCGCGTCCGATCAATATAGAACATGCTTTCAATAATTTATACTTCGACCGGCAGGGTTCCTATGTGCAGGAGCAACTCATCTCCCATCCCATTGTAGAAAAAGAATGGGAACAGGGCAGAAAACTCAAACTGCCTACCCACCCCGAGCATTTCTATACAATTGATCGCTATGAGTTCAGTGGCGAAGTAACCATTGATACCAACAGGCAATGCCACTGCTGTATGCTGGTAGAGGGAAGCAGTATTGAAGTAAGCACCGGAAATAAAAAAGAGCAGTTCAATTATGCAGAAACATTTATTGTACCTGCCGCTGTTGAACAATACCGGGTTTACTCAAAAGACAGTAAGAGGGCTTTTCTGATTGTGGCTTATGTAAAAGATAATCATTGCTAATACCATTTTATATGACAAACAAAGACAAGATTAATTTCAGGTTCTTAGGCCTGTTAACCATTACAGCAGCGTTGGGCGGATTTTTATTCGGCTTTGATACTGCAGTAATATCCGGCACCATCAGCTTTGTAAAAAATCAATACGCCATGAATGCCATGATGGAGGGATGGTATGTAAGCTCGGCTCTGGCCGGCTGTATTCTGGGCGTAGCGGGTATGGGTAAACTCAGTAATGCGCTGGGCAGAAAAAAAGTAATGATACTCTCTGCATTGCTTTTTATTGTTTCGGTTACCGGATGTGCTTTTGCCTCTGGTGTTTCCATACTGATCATTTCGCGTTTAATTGGCGGAATCGGTATTGGTATTTCTTCGGTGATCTGCCCCATGTACATTTCTGAAATGGCACCCACCCAACTAAGAGGAAAACTGGTAACCTATTACCAACTGGCCATTACCATTGGTATACTGGTGGCGTATTTTTCCAATGCATTGATCCAAACCGAAGCATTTACAAAAGACAGTGCGGGCTGGCTGGCACAGATCTTTACACTGGAACCCTGGCGTGGTATGTTTGCCGTTGGCATTATTCCAGCGTTGGTCTTTGTACTGATGGCTTTCTTTATTCCCGAAAGCCCGCGCTGGCTTGCTTTGAACAATAAAACTGCAGAAGCCGGTCGTATTTTAACCAGTATTGCCGGTAGCAATTATGCAAAGAGAGAATTGTCGGATATTCAAAATGCTATTTCGCAGTCTGAAAAAAGCAGGCTGGCAGACCTGTTTAGCGGGCAGTTGAAAAAGCCCATGCTCATTGGTATTCTGCTAGCAGCTTTATCACAATTCAGCGGCATCAATGCCATTATTTATTATGGCCCTTCGATACTGGAAAAAGCCGGCTTTCAATTAGGAGACGCCTTGGGCGGGCAGGTTACCATTGGCATAGTGAATATGCTGTTCACGGTAGTAGCAATATATTATATAGATCGGGTTGGACGGAGGCCCTTGCTGCAATGGGGCATTGGCGGTGCCATTTTTTCCTTATTACTTGCCGCAGTTTTATTTGCAACAGAGAGCACCAACGCATGGTTGATATTATTCCCGATCGTACTTTTCATTGCCTGCTTTGCATTTTCCTTTGGGCCGGTTACCTGGGTAGTGGTATCAGAGATTTTCCCTACCAGGATCAGGGGCGAAGCGGTTGCCATTTCTACCATGAGCCTGTGGCTGGCCAATTGGGTGGTGGGCCAATTTTTTCCGGTATTATTAAATAGCTCCGGAGCCTCCTTTACTTTCCTGGTATTTGCCCTCTTTAGTGCCTATGCATTGTATATAGCCTGGAAAAAAATTCCGGAAACAAAGGGCAAAAGCCTGGAGGAGATAGAAAAATTCTGGTCAGAATAATATATATTCGAAAAAAATGGGGAGAGCTGCTCACACTCTCCCCTGCTTACCTAAACCGACCCTTGCTGAAGGGGTCCTTATGAGAAAAAACCTACAGTCCGGAGAAGGGGATGTTAGACAACATCCCCGGATTGGGGAACCTATGGATTTGTTACAAATCGAGTTTCACTCCCCCCTTGAACCACTTTCCGGGCATGGGTGCGCCCAATAAATCGCTGTATCGTTGATCAAATACATTGTTAGCTTCAATAAATATTCCGAATTTGTTTTTAATCAGGCTGGCACTGAGTTGCACATTCATTACAAAATACTCCCCCGAAATACCAGCAAAATTTGCCGTACCGGCTTGTGGTGTTCTCGTTTTGTACAGTCCGTTCAGGTGAATACCCAACCAATGATGGGAATACACCAGGTTGAAATTGGTCAGAAATCTGGCATGTGAGGAGAGGTAGAATGAAGGCGTAGCCTCACTGATCTTACTGTCCAGCCAAACTATTCCCAGTGTTGCCCAGATCCGTTGCTGTTCATTGAAGGAATGAATAAACTGCACATCGGTTTCCCATCCGGAAGTGTTCACCTTACCGATGTTTTTAGCCAGGGCATAAGTTCCTAATGGAGAGAGGTTGTCTTTTCTGGGCATATCTGCATACGAAGTAGGCACCCAGTCGATCAGCATTTCCTGCTCCCTTCGGAACACACCTGTTGCAATTTTCCAGGACTGTCCTATGAAAAAATCTGCACCGGCTTCATAACTAAAAGATCGTTCTGTCAGCAAGCCCGGATTACCAATACTACCGCCCGTAACCAATGCTTTGTTGTAATTGTTGTACTGCTCAGTAAAATCTGCCTGTCGGATGGTTCTGCCGGCACTGGCCCTGAGCTGAATAAATTTTCGCTTATATGAGAAATTAACCTGAGGCGACCAATTGGTACCACTATTGTTGTTGTGATCTACCCGAATGGCAGCAGCTGTGGTAATGTACTGGCCAATCCCCTGATTCAATATCAGGAATCCGGCTGTATTAGTCAGACTGTGGTTGCCTCTGTCGTTGGAACGAATCTGCTTCTCCTGTAATTGAAATCCGCCAACCAGGGTTGTGAGCGGAGCAATGCGCTGTTCATAGCGTCCGTTCAGCTGGTAAAGAGAAGATCGGTTGTTGTTGGCGCCGGATATACTGTTGAAACGATATTCGTCGTCCACTTTTTTATAACCGGCATCCAATATAAAACGGCGCTTGTTTTTTTCGTAAGAAAGCCCCAACTGATTCCAGAAACTGGTCACTTTTTCTTTTGCCGTATCGGATCCGAAACTGGTATAAAAATTCTGCGCGCTAAAATCTCTTTTATCCAATGCAGTTCTGGCACTTAGCTTCCAGTTTGGATTTAAATAATGAGATACAGAAACGGACGCCGAATAATTATGCACGTATCCCCTGGCACCACGCTGTAGCTGTCCGCTGGCGTCGTTGGTGATCAGTCCACCGCTCACCGCAGTTTTATTTTTCTGATAAAACCCGCCGAGATCCGTTCCAATTAAATCGTACTGACCTACCATGCTCTGCAACTTGACCTTACGTTGCTGTTGATTCAGTTTTGCAGCAAAGGTTTTGCTGATCACATGAATCACCCCTCCTACCGCATCGCTGCCAAAAACCGCAGAAGCTGCCCCTTTCAAAATTTCTATGCGATCAATCTCAACCGGTGAAAGAGGAATATAACTGTTGAAGTGTCCTGTATTGGGATCGTTCAGCCGGATACCATCCAGCAGGATCAATACCTGCTGAAAAGTTCCACCGCGCAATACAATATCGCTCTGTGCGCCCATGGCTCCCCTGGATTGCACTTCAATACCCGGAAGGTAACGCAGCAATTCATCCAGGGAATGAACCGGAAGCTTATCAAATGCACTTCCTTTGATGCTGATGATATTCCTTCCGGTAACAGATGCCTGCATCGACTGTAACGAGGCACTCACCGTAACCGGATCCAATTCAAGTGCATTTTCCTGTGCCTTTAGGGCTCCTGCAGCCAATGCCGCTACCATTATCAATCCTAATCTCATACTTATCTGCTATTTAAACTCCTGAATACATTTCTCCAACAATTTCAGCTCCATCACAATGAGTTGTTGGCGCGAAAATACACGAACTCCACCGAGGACAGAAACCATCCTTCCTTTAATCATCTACATAAAATAATCGGTGAATGCGGATCCTTAATTCAATTGAACGGAAAAAGGATGCTTCATCGGCGGCAAACATTGCTGATCATCGCAGGCCATATACTCCACCGTTCCGGTGATCATGGTTTTTACGTTTGTCTTCAACTGTATCTTTTTAGTAAAAATGACATTGCCGTTGAAATATTTAATGTGTACCCCAAACACTTCCTCATACTTTTCTTCCAGTTTTCCCTGCTCTAAAAAAGCACCTGTTGCGGAAGCCGGCAACAGCAAAGGATTGGAAGCTATTTTAATAACAGTGGGTGCAGGCCCTCCCTCCGGTGTATGCTGGGAATAAATATGCCAGGGAGCCGTCACAGCAGCAATCACCTTCAGCTCGTAGGTTTTATCTGCGATTTTTTTGGCACTATAGGTCCACTTTACCGGATTGGGAACTGCCCATAGATCTTTACCAACAAAAAGCAGTAAGGCAAGCAATAGTTTCTTCATGGAGCTTTTTTTCTAAAGACGTTGATGATCAAAAAAAAGACTAGTCCGATTTGTTAATATTTTACTAATGAAAAAAAGTCAAAAAAAAGTTTGATCCAGAGTAGTTCTTTTTTGTTTTTCAAACGTCTTATTATAGAGAGTTTAATTACTAGTTGGTTTAAAGCGCTTCACAAGGCCTGGCCTTCGTGGGGCGCTTTTTAACAAAGATTCGTAATGATCCTCCTACACATCAACGACAGATAATAAAGAAGTAATATCATAAGATATATAGCACCTTTTTTCTCATGTGCAGTTTCTAAAACCACGCGCCCCTGCTTTCAGGGGCGCTCGTTTTTTGCACGATCCTTACAAAGGAAAAACAGCCATTGGTTTCTATTTATATTTCTATTTCATTTCCAACACTTGTAGTTCTATCAGCAGATCGTCGTTCACTTTTATTTTAGAAACGGAAGACTGTGGGCCGGTAATATGCACTGCAGGCAGGTAGATCCGCAGGGTACTGCCCGATCTGAGCGCATGGGTCAGGTCCTCCACCGGGTAAGGCCAGAAGGCCCTGCCTGTGGTAAAGGAAACCGTATCCTGCCTGGCTATCACGGTATCTTTCAAAGTACTTATGTTCAGTATGGCTTTTATATAAGTACCTGTGTCTGCAGCCCTGCCTGTGCCGTACCAGACCCATTGCAGCCAGGCATCCCGCTGCTGCTCCGCTTTAATCTTGTGCTGTTTCAGATAAGCGGCAATGCGTTTCATCCCCAGTTGTTGTTGCAGTCGTTTTACCCTTTCCTGTTCCTTCATCCGGTCTGCCTGTAACAGGCTGTCGTTCCCAAACACTTCCACTACTTTAAAACGGGTGATCCATTCATCGGTTGGCTTCATCCACGCAGGAAGCTGTTTCAGGATTTGTTTCTTCAACATGGAGTCTACCGATTGAACTGTTTCCACACTGTCTCCTTTTCGCAGGCCATAATCAAATACTTCCAACGGATTGTAGCGGTTACCATAACCCGGCATCACTGTATAATACAAGGGCATAAGTTCATAAGTCTGATCAATCACCTGGTCTCCCACTTTTTGTACATAATGAATTTTAGCAGTAGTACCCATTTTGGCCAGTGCCCCCTGGTTGTTGCTGCAAATCAGCCGATAGCGCAACCCGGTTTCTGTTTGATAATAGGTGACTGGTGCCGTATTGTACACCAGGAGCACCAGGAATAGGACAAGTATAAGTACCCAATAAATGTATTTCTTGTATGGCTGTATCATCAAAAGGCCTTTAAATAAAGACGTTTGAAACCGGCAAAAGAACTATCCCGGCACAGAGATTTTTCATTTTAACCTGTTTCAACTAACTTGTAAGAAATAGCTGAACATGCCGCAAACCCTGTTTTTTCGCTGCTCCCTGGTCCTTTTACTAAGTCTGGCCCTGCATTCCGGCTACGCGCAGGAAAAGAAAATACCAGACACAGTAAAAGCAGGGGTATACATCACAAGCATCCACGATATCGATTTCAAGCAGAACGAATATGCGGTGAACCTCTGGCTTTGGCTCAAGTACAAGAACAGGGATTTTAACTTTGAGCAAAACCTGGAAATACCTCAGGCTAAATCGTTCAGCAAACTCTATACAACCACCGATTTTTCCGGAGGTGAAATTTATATGCTGATGAAGCTCCAGTGCCTGATGAAAGACTCGTGGAAAATCAGCAACTTTCCCTTCGACAAACAGATGCTTCGGCTCTCCTTCGAAAACTCTCAGTTCGATTCAGAATCACTGGTATTTGTTCCAGACACGCTGGGCAATCATTATGACCCCCGTTTTACCCTGCGCGGATGGAATATAGACAGTTTCAGCATCGTGAACGGTATTAAGCTTTACGAAACCGGTTTTGGCGATGCCAGCCTGGATACACCGCATACAGAATACAGCAACCTCAAAGTACGGGTAGGCATTACCCGCGAGGCAGGTGGCATCTTCTGGAAAATGTTCCTGGGCATGTATGTAGCCTTCCTGATTTCCTTTATCTGTTTCTTCATTCATGCAGACAGTATCGACTCCCGATTTGGATTGAGTGTGGGTGCATTGTTTGCTGCCATTGGTAACAAATACATTATTGATTCCGCCTTACCGGAATCCGTTACCTACACACTTGTAGATACCCTGCACGGCCTCACCCTGTTTTTCATTTTTGCCATGGTCAGCTTTTCGGTATACTGCCTATCACTGATTAAAAAGAACCAGATTGCCAAGGCAGACCGGATGGATAAAATCGGGGCAGCCGTTTGTATCGCTGCTTATATTTTGTTGAACTTTTATTTTATTCAAAAAGCTATTGGCTGATCATGGCGCCACCGCCCCCATGATGCGGAGTACCGTAATGCGCATAGGTTACGCTGATGATGCCTTTTGGATCAATCTCCACTTTAAACAGGTAATCGTAATCGTCTTCTGTTAATTCCGGAACAGGTCTCTTACCTCCCAGTGCCTCAATGGTTTCCAGCAACGTATTGGAATGGCCAACCACCAAAATGGTTGCGCCCTTGTTTTCGGTGAGAATCTTCTCTGCAAGTGAAGGCAGTGCTTTGGAATCGTATATCACCAGTTGCTTCGCCGCAGGAAAATGCGCCACGGTTTGCCGGGTTCTTTTTCTTTCGGTGGAATATACGATAGTTGGTTGCTGCGAACGAAGTTGTTGAAACAGGTCCTTAGCACGCTGCTGACCTGCTGCGCTCAGATTCGGATCCTGCCGCTGAGCCAGCGCCGTATCTTTTTCTCCATGCCGTACAATCCAGATGGTGGTGGTTTGCGCATGCAGACTTTCTGTGGCATAAAAGTTCATCAGCAAAGCAACCATCAAAGCAATCAACGGAACTGCGGCTATCTTTTTTTTCATCCTGATCTTTTTTGGGAAATTAAGCATTTCCGCTGTGAATCATTTTTCCGTTGGTAACATAACCCTTTTTTTTTGCAGGATTTAGCTTGTCTGCTGCTGAAAACATCCAATTACACTTCTATAGTTTGCAACTAAGCGCATTTAATGCCGCAACATCCTGCACAAGTGTTTTTTCTGTATTTTTTTTGCTAGCATTGCGTAGTTTTTCATCGGCAGGAACTTCGCCCCCAGCTTCCCTAAGGCCTGTAAAACAATGCTTTATCCGTTTTTAAAACATTAATCTTTTACCTCAAACTGTTTGAATTAATATGTGTGGAATTGTTGGTTATACCGGTCCCAGAGAAGCTTATCCCGTTATCCTGAAAGGACTGAAAAGATTGGAATACAGAGGTTACGACAGTTCAGGGGTTGCCCTTCTGAACAATCACCAGCTTAAAGTATATAAGAAGAAAGGCAAAGTGGCCGAGCTGGAAGAAAGCGCCATGGGGCTGGATACCCATGCGCATATTGGCATTGGTCATACCCGTTGGGCTACACATGGTGAACCGAGCGACCGCAATGCTCACCCGCACCAGTCGCAGAGCGGCAACCTGGCTATGATTCACAATGGCATCATCGAGAACTATGCACAAATTAAAAAGGAACTGGTTTCCAAAGGATACGATTTCAAGAGCGACACCGATACGGAAGTATTGCTGAACTTTATTGAAGACATCAAGATCAACAACAATTGCACCCTGGAAGAAGCGCTGCGAATTGCCCTGAAAAGGATTGTAGGCGCTTATTGCATTCTGCTGATCTCCAACGACGATCCGGATACCATCATCGCTGCCCGCAAGGGCAGTCCGCTGGTGATTGGCATTGGCAAGGGGGAACATTTCCTGGCCAGCGACGCCTCCCCCATCATAGAATACACCAAAGAAGTGGTGTATGTAAACGATTATGAAATTGCCATTGTAAAGCCGGATGAACTCATTCTGAAAAATCTGGGTAACGAAAAGCAAACTCCTTTCATTACCAAACTGGATATGGAACTGGCCGCTATTGAAAAAGGGGGGTACGACCATTTTATGCTCAAGGAAATTCATGAGCAGCCCAGTACCATCTTTGATTGTTTGCGGGGCCGGTTGTTGCCGCAAACCGGTCAGATCATGATGGGTGGTATTGAAAACAATATGGAGGCTTTTGTAAAAGCCAACCGCATCATCATTGTAGCCTGTGGTACCAGCTGGCATGCCGGTCTGGTAGCTGAATATTTAATTGAAGAACTTTGCCGGATTCCTGTTGAAGTGGAATATGCCTCCGAGTTCCGGTACCGCAATCCGGTGATCCACCAGGGCGATGTAATCATTGCCATTTCACAAAGTGGTGAAACAGCCGATACCCTTGTGGCGCTGGAAAGCGCCAAGGAAAAAGGAGCATTTATTTTTGGCGTTGTGAATGCCGTAGGAAGCAGTATTGCCCGACTGAGCCATGCGGGAGCCTATACCCATTCCGGACCCGAAATTGGAGTTGCCAGCACCAAGGCTTTTACTGGTCAGCTGGCAGTATTGATGATGATGGCTCTGAAAATCGGTTATGCAAAAGGCACCATTAGCCAGGATCGATACATGCAACTGATTTACGATCTGGATACGGTTCCTGCTAAAGTGCAGGAAATTTTAGCCGACACTTCCAACATCCAACGCATTGCAGAAAAATACAAGGATGCCAGCGACTTTTTATTCCTGGGAAGAGGATATAATTTCCCCGTTGCCCTGGAAGGCGCATTGAAGTTAAAAGAGATTTCCTACATACATGCAGAAGGTTATCCTGCCGCAGAAATGAAGCATGGCCCCATTGCCCTCGTAGACGAACACCTGCCGGTCGTATTCGTTGCCACTAAGGATTCGTACTACGAAAAGATTGTTTCGAATGTGCAGGAAATCAAAGCCAGAAAAGGAAAAGTGATTGCCGTAGCAACCGTGGGAGACGACATTATTCCTGGCATGGCCGACGATGTAATGCTGGTACCGGATGCAGATGAAGTAATCGCCCCTCTGTTGAGTGTTATTCCATTACAATTACTGAGCTACTATACAGGACTTGCCAAAGGACTGGATGTAGACAAGCCCCGAAACCTTGCGAAGAGCGTAACCGTTGAATAAACCAACCCAAATGGCGCAAAACATTATCCATAAAACACCACTTGATTCATTAGGATATAATTTTATTAAAGACCATCATATTCCCAAAGGAAAGGATGAATATTACCTCAGGAATATTCAGCTGAAAAATGGTATCCACTACCGAAAACTGTCTGCTTATGAAATTGAGCAGCTGGTTCGCAACGGCAATACCTCCGACAACTGGAACAACATTCTGGTTTCGGATGCATTCAATCCGGCATTGGTTAAAAACTGTACTTTTTATGGATTGGTCCGAATCGGGAAACTGGAATCATTTTGCTTAACCTTCAGCGACCTGAAAGCGCCGGTTGGACTGTACAATTCCACCATCATCAGCTGCGACTTTGGCGACAATGTGGTCATCAACAATGTAGATTACCTGTCTCATTATATCATTGGCAGCGAAGTCATGATCACCAATGTAAACGAATTGGTTACCACCAATCATGCCAAATTTGGCAACGGGGTTCTGAAGACAGATGAAAAAGAAGAAGTTCGTATCTGGATGGAAATCTGCAATGAGAATACAGGCCGCAGGGTCATGCCCTTCAATGGCATGCTTCCCGGCGATGCTTTTCTCTGGAGTCGTTTCAGAGACAACCAGTTGCTGCAGGACAAGTTTAAAGCATTTACCGAAAAGAAATGCGATAATAAAAGAGGTTACTACGGTAAGATTGGCGACCGTACCGTGATCAAGAATTGCAAGATCATCAAAGATGTATGGGTAGGCCCTGATGCTTATTTTAAAGGAGCCAATAAACTCAAGAACCTTACCGTAAATTCCGGTGAAGCCGGCAGAACACAGATTGGGGAAGGTTGCGAAATGGTGAATGGCATTATCGGATATGGCTGCCGGATTTTCTATGGCGTAAAAGCCGTTCGATTCATCATGGCAGATCATTCGCAACTGAAATACGGCGCTCGTTTGATCAACTCTTACCTGGGACAAAATGCCACCATCTCCTGCTGTGAGGTATTGAACTCGCTGATCTTTCCCGCTCACGAGCAACACCATAACAACTCATTTCTCTGCGCTGCCCTCGTTATGGGACAAAGCAATATTGCTGCCGGCGCCACCATTGGTTCCAACCACAACAGCCGGAGTGCAGACGGTGAAATCATTATGGGAAGAGGCTTCTGGCCCGGCCTCTGTGTGAGCCTGAAACATAATTCTGTATTTGCGTCTTTCAGCATGGTGAGCAAGGGCGATTATCCTGCCGAACTCAATATTGATATTCCGTTCAGCCTCATCAGCAACGATCTGCATAAAGACCAGCTGACCATCATGCCTGCTTACTGGTTTCTTTATAATATGTATGCCCTGTCTAGAAATGCCTGGAAATACCAGGACAGAGACAAGCGGTCCGATAAAACACAGGTACTGGAATACGATTACCTGGCACCAGATTCCATCAACGAAATATTTGAAGCCTTAACCAAACTGGAATTATATACGGGTAAAGCCTATTTACGCAGTCAGAAAAAAACGCCTTCCGATCCAAAAGAAGCCATTGAAGTAGGTCGCCTCTTGCTGAAGAGCAACAATAAACTGGTGAACCAACTGGAAATTGTTGCCGACGGCATAGAAAACAGTAAGCGCAAAACCGTACTTATAAAAGTATTGGCGGCTTACCAGGTGTTCGAAGACATTGTTCGCTTTTATGGCGTGAAACACCTGCTGGAACTAATACAGGAAAAACAGCCCTCCACCCTGGCCGATCTGCGCAAACTGATTCCTGCTAAACTCAGCAGAGGCAGCTGGGTAAATATTGGAGGCCAACTCATGCCCGAAGCGGAGCTGACCGATATCAAAAACAAAATCCTGAAAAATAAACTTCGCAGTTGGGACGATTTACACGAGCAATACCGGATCAAGGGACAGGCTTACCCCCAACAAAAACAAATGCATGCACTTGCAGCGCTCAGCGATATCAGTCAGCTGCCACTGAACAAGCTGGACGAACACCAGCTGGCCTACCTGCTGAACACTGCAGTTACCACCAAGGAATGGATCACCAAAGGCATTCATGATTCAAGGGCCAAAGACTATTCCAACCCTTTCAGGAAAATGGTGTACGAAAGCTTTGCCGAAATGAACGAAGTGGTGGGCAAACTGGAAAACAACAGTTTCATCAAAGACCAGAACATTCAGCTGGCCGCATTCAAGAAAGAGATTCAGGCGCTGAAAAAGAAATTCAGTATCAAGGCATAAATCTGCTATAAAATAAAACCCTGCAATCACCGACTGCAGGGTTTTATCGATTCTTCACAGGTATATCAATTGTTTAAAAACGCAGGCCTACACCCAACTGGATCTGCTGGTTTTTCCATTTTTCCTGGCTGGTCACATCATTTACATTCTGCAGACCAATATTGTATCTGCCATAAATCCGCAATGCAGTGAGGTTCAACTGAGCGCCCGCTACCAGCGAGAAATCTCCGCTTTTAAACGCCGCCTGACCATTGGTGATCAGGTTGTCGTCCTTGTTCATCAGAATACCAAACTGAGGCCCTGCATTCAGGGTAATCAGATTGGTTACATTAATGCGAAGCAATACAGGAATTGCCAGGTACTGCAGTTTAACGTCTTGCGGCAGGCTTGCATAAATAGCATCAAAACTATTAGCCCGCTTGGTAGTGGTCTGATTCCACAATACTTCGGGTTGAATACCGATTGTTTTGGTGATATCGATTTCTGCAAAAGCTCCCACATGATAAGAAAGATCGTATCCGTCTTTAAAAGATTGTCCGGAAATCTTGTTCATGTTAGCACCGGCTTTTACACCCAACCGAAATCCACCTTGTGCATTTGCTGTTATACCTATAACAGTGAAGCTCAATAATGTTAAAAGTAGTTTACGCATAATGTTTAATTTCTTTGACCTATGACAAGCACCATGCCAAACTGGTTGCACCGCAGTTGTTAAGCATTTTTTAATTCGAGTACAGTGATCTCCGGAAGAATACCTACCCTGCCCGGATAACCGATGAATCCAAATCCGCGGTTCACATACAATTTCTGTTTGCCATCTTCATACAAGCCTGCCCATTGCTTGTACATCCATTGTACCGGACTCCACTTAAAGTACGGATTTTCCAGACCAAATTGCATACCATGGGTATGACCAGACAAAGTGATGTCGATGTCGGGATACTTTACTTTCACTTCTGCATCCCAATGGCTCGGATCGTGGCTCAACAATATTTTAAACGGAATGCTTTCGGTACCCGGATACGCTTCGTTCATTTTTCCGTATTTAGGGAATCGTCCTTTGGCACCCCAGTTCTCTATACCCAGGAGGGCAATTTTTTCTCCGTCTTTTTCCAGCACCTGGTGTTCGTTCATCAGCAATCTCCAACCCATATCTGCATGCACCTGCTTCAATGCGTTAAGATTAGCAGTCTTGGCCTCCACCCCGGGCCACTGCACATAATCTCCGTAATCGTGGTTACCCAGCGTACTGAATACCCCCATCGGAGCTTTCAGTTCACTGAATATGGCTTTGTACTCGTCCATTTCCGTAGCCCGGTCGTTTACCAGGTCGCCCGTAAACAAAATCAGGTCGGGTTGCTGTTGCAGGATCAGGTTCACGCCGCGCATTACAGCCGCCGGATCCTGGAAGCTGCCGCTGTGGATATCACTGATGTGTACCAACTTCAGCCCATCGAACGCTTTGGGCAGGTTCGGAAAACGCAGGGTATGTTTTTTAACCTGATAATTGTATTTGTTTACGAAACCCATCAGCAGGGTACCAAAAAGGGTTCCGCCCAATCCCAGCCCGGCCCAGCTCAGGAAAGTAGACCTCGACATCATATCTCCGTTGGGAGCCACAAAGGAATTCCCCTTGATTCTAACAGCTTTATTCACTGCCCAGGGAAGTACCCGGCGGATATCGTCGGTAAAAAAGATCAGCGACCCCACCAGTTTAGCCAGAAACAGGCCCACCAGAATGGCAAAAACATAGTTCCGGTAGGTTCTGGAATGCTGCAATACCTGTATGAAAGGGAAAGACAGCAGGGCTACGATGGTCAGGACGGAAATCACCCAGTAACCATAATGCACCACCATCCTCCAGCGTTCGCTGAGTGGCTGGGTTACTACTTTAACTGCCTGAAACACATAATAATCGAGCAACAGCATGATCAGGGCAATTACCCAAAAAGCTCCGGAATTCCGCATATATCAACAATAAATGAGGGATAAAGATAATAATGACAATTTTAACAGCCGATGCCTTATTTTTGGAAGCTTGCAAAAAGCATTTAGAACCTAGTATTATGGCAAGAATTATAGGAGTAGCCAATCAGAAAGGAGGAGTAGGAAAAACCACCACGGCCATCAATGTGGCGGCCAGTCTGGCGGTTTTAGAGTACAAAACCCTGTTGGTAGATGCCGATCCCCAGGCAAACAGCACCACCGGCGTGGGCTTTGATCTTCATAACATTACCAACAGTTTATACGACTGTATGGTGAACAATGTAACCGCTTCGGAAGTGATTCTGAAGAGCGATGTACCCAATCTCGATATTATTCCCTCGCATATAGACCTGGTAGGCGCCGAAATTGAGATGATCAATTACCCGAACCGCGAAAATGTGATGAAGGGTATTCTCGACGCGGTTCGCGACAGATACGATTTCATCATTATCGACTGTTCTCCTTCCTTAGGCCTGATCACCGTTAACTCGCTGGTGGCATCAGACAGTGTAATCGTTCCGGTTCAGTGTGAGTTCTTTGCCCTGGAAGGATTGGGTAAATTATTGAACACCATCAAAATAGTTCAGAACAGACTGAACCCTGCCTTGCAGATTGAAGGCATCCTGATGACCATGTACGACGGTCGCCTGCGTCTTTCCAACCAGGTGGTAAGCGAAGTAAGAAGACATTTCGACGATATGGTATTTTCCACCATCATTCACCGGAACACCCGCCTGAGCGAAGCGCCCAGTGTAGGCAAGCCCGTGATTTTATACGATGCGGAAAGCAAGGGTTCTGTGAACTACCTGAACCTGGCCAAAGAGATTCTTCAGAACAATGGCATGACCAAAATATCCAACGAGGATAGAATAATAGAATAACTATGAGTACACCCAAGCAAAACAAAGACCTTATTGGTAAAGGACTTCGTTCTTTATTGCAAAATATAGACAGCGATCTCAAAAGCACAACAGGCGCCCTGAAATCGGAAGTTGTGGAGCAGGCTACCAGCAGCAGCAGGATTCTTTTATCTGATATTCAGGTAAACCCCAAGCAGCCCCGTCGCGATTTCGACGAACAGGCTTTACAGGAACTGGCTACCTCCATTCAGCTTCACGATATCATACAGCCCTTAACTGTTAGCAAACTGCCAAACGGCAAGTACCAGCTGATTGCAGGGGAACGCAGGTTCAGGGCAGCAAAAATGGCCGGACTGAAAGATGTTCCTGCCTATATCCGCCAGGCCAACGATCAGCAGTTGCTGGAACTGGCTTTGCTCGAAAACATTCAGCGCGAAAACCTGAATGCCGTGGAAATGGCATTGAGCTTCAAACGCATGATGGAAGAGCTGAACTACACCCAGGAGCAGGTGGCCGAAAGAATGGGTAAAGAGCGAAGCACGGTAACCAACTACATCCGTTTGTTGAAACTCCCACCGGATATTCTTTCTGCCGTACGCAACAATTCGTTGAGCATGGGGCATGCAAGAGCGCTGGTGAACATAGATACCATCGACAAGCAATTGTATGTATTCAAGGAAATTCAGCAGAAGGGCCTGAGTGTTCGACAAACAGAAGAACTGGTTAGAAAGTTATACAAGGGAGACAAGCAGGGTGCGGCTCCCTCTGCTGCCAAAAGCGACCTTCCTCCCGCTTATCAGAAAATTGAAGACAACCTGGCCTCTCATTTTGGCACCAAGGTAAAAATGACCCACAATAAAAAAGGATACGGCAGTATTAATATCGAATACTATTCACTGGATGAACTGAATAAGTTATTGGATTTAATGAACGTAACTGTGAACTGATGAATGTACTGCAGAAAGTAGTAGTGGTTTTGATGGTTGTGCTGGCAGGTGGTGCTACTGTTTCCTTTGCCCAAACAGATACCAGCGTTACCGGCAGGGCTTCATTGGGCCCTGCAAGTGAAAAACGCATAGCAGATACGGTGATCCTCACAAAAAAACAAAAAGATTCTATACTGAGGGCCAACCACAATCCCCGGAAAGCCACCCGACGTTCGGCCATCCTACCCGGATGGGGACAGGCGTATAACCGGGAATACTGGAAAATACCGGTTGTATATGGGGTGCTGGCCATTCCTACCGTAGCCTATATTTACAACCAGAATTACTATAAGAAAACCAAGTTTGCTTTCGAAGCCCGCCTGAAAGAACAGAACGGCGACAGCAGCGATGTAGCACTGATAGATCCGGAATTGTCCGGATTAGGGCTGGGCTCTCTGCAGAACTATCGGAACAGCTTCCGGAGAGACCGCGACTATTCCATTCTCTGGTTCCTGCTGGCCTGGGGGCTGCAGGTAGTAGATGCCACGGTATTCGGGCACCTGCGCCAATTCAACATCAGCAGCGACCTGAGCATGCAGGTACATCCGCAATTCAACCCGGTAAATAAAATGCCTTCCCTATCTTTAAGCCTGAATCTGCGTGAACCGGCACGAAAGGCCAAAACACTGGCGCGCTAAGTGAGGTTATAGCAAATAAAACATACAAATCGTGAACATTGCACTAATCGGATATGGCAAAATGGGAAAAGCCATTGAAACCATTGCTGTTGAACAAGGACATCAAATTGTATTGAAAATAGACATCAGCAATGCAGCAGAACTTACTGCGGCAGCGTTGTCCAAAGCAGATGTGGCCATTGAATTCACCGGACCGCACAGTGCAGTTGCCAACCTGAAAACCTGCCTTGATGCAGGTATACCGGTAGTATGCGGTTCTACCGGCTGGCTAACGCAATGGGACGAAATCAAGGCCTACTGCGAAGAAAAAAACGGCACCCTGATCTATGCCAGCAATTACAGCATTGGTGTAAACCTTTTCTTTGAGCTGAACAAATACCTGGCCGAGCTGATGAATCCCTATCCTCAATACGATGTAAGCCTCCGGGAAATTCACCACACCGAAAAAAAGGATGCACCCAGCGGAACCGCCATTACACTGGCCGAGCAGGTATTGCAACTCATTGAGCGGAAAAAACAATGGATCAATTCCACTCCGGATTCAACTGTAACAGATGCATCCGCAACCAATTTGCAGATTCTGTCTGAACGGATTGATCCTGCACCCGGTACCCACCACGTAAAATACAGTTCAACGGTAGATGATATTGAAATCATCCACACTGCGCACAACCGGACTGGCTTTGCAGGCGGTGCAGTAAAGGCTGCGGAATTTGCCTTTGGGAAAAAAGGTGTTTTTGGCATGAAAGACGTATTGGGGCTTTAAGACTGTACGAAAAAACGATATCTTGCAACCCATACAGGCACATTACAACAACACAGTATGCTCGCGAAAAAAACACAATACGCATTGAAAGCGCTGACCTATATGGCAGAGCAAAATAATGAGGGTCCGTTTTTGATTGCAGATATTGCCAGAAAAAAAAAGATCCCCGTTAAGTTTCTGGAATCCATCTTACTGGAACTGAAAAAAGCGGGTATCCTGAACAGTAAAAAAGGAAAGGGCGGCGGTTATTTTTTCAACCAGGATCCTTCTACCATCACCATGGCTACGGTGATGCGGTTGATTGAAGGCCCCATTGCATTGCTGCCCTGCGTTAGCCTGCATTTTTACAAGAAATGTTCCGATTGCAACGAGAAGAAATGCGGACTAAATAAGATCATGAAGGAAGTGAGAGACAATACCCTGAGTATCCTCGAAAACAGAACAATACAAGACCTGGTTAGCTACTAGTTTACTACAACTTAAAAATAAAACATCATGAAAAAAATCCTGTTGATCGCCCTTTTTATGCCCCTGCTCTCGCAGGCCCAAAGCCTGATTGGAGGAAAGAACATTGTAAAGTGGAACGTATCTTCCATGGCCTTCCGCAACCTGAACTTCACGTATGAGCGCAGCATCACCAAAAACATTTCACTCTCAGTAAGCTACAGAAGCATGTCGAAGGGTGCGCTTCCTTTCAAGGACCTGATCAGAGACCAGATCAACAGCAATGAAATCAATTTCGATAATTTTCAGATAGGCAACACCGCCATCACACCTGAGCTGCGTTTTTATTTTGGTCTGAAAAGAATGAAGGGCTTTTACATTGCTCCTTATGCAAGGTTTGCCTCTTTTGATGTTACCGTACCGGTAAAGTACAGCAGCAATGCAACCATTCCGCCAACAACCAAGGAAGCAATGATGGATGGTAAAATCAAATCTACCAGTGCAGGTATCTTACTGGGCTACCAGTTTCATATTGCCACCAAAGTGGTACTGGACTTCCAGATTGTGGGCGGTCACTACGGCACAAGCAAGGGAGACCTGAACTTTGCAATGCCTTTGAACAACTACGAGCAGCAGGCACTGAGAGATAACCTGAACAGCATCGATGCCAAGCCATTTAAATTCACCAATACCGTAGATGCCAATGGTGCAAGAATCACTTCTGATGGGCCATGGGCTGGTATTCGTGGACTAAACTTAGGTTTGGGTATCCGCTTCTAAGCAAAAACATTTATCCAAAAGAATGATCTTCGTGGTTTAACGGCCACGAAGATTTTCCAACATATCTGCCGTCATTTTAGGCAAATCGTATTGGGGCTTCCAGCCCCAATCTTTATTTGCAACACTGTCGTCGATGCTTTGCGGCCAGCTGTCTGCAATGGATTGTCGGTAGTCCGGCTTGTAGTTGATCGTAAATTCAGGAATATGCGCCTGGATACTGGCGGCAATTTCACGAGGAGAAAAACTCATCCCCGAAATATTATAGGAGGTTCTTACCGTAAGCTTATCCGCAGGTGCATTCATCAGTTCCAGGGTGGCACGAATGGCATCTGGCATATACATCATTGGCAGGTAAGTATCTTCTTTCAGGAAACAGTTGTACTTTTTAGCGTCCAGCGCTTCGGAATAAATTTCTACTGCATAGTCGGTGGTACCTCCCCCGGGTGCAGACTTATAGCTGATCAGCCCGGGATAACGGATGCTTCTTACATCCACCCCAAAACGCTGGTGGTAATAGTTGCACCAGAACTCTCCGGCATATTTACTAATTCCATATACCGTAGTAGGTTCTATGACTGTTTTCTGCGGGCACATCACTTTGGGAGATGTGGGACCAAATACCGCAATACTGCTTGGCCAGTATACTTTGTGCAATTTTTCTTCGCGGGCAATGTCGAGTACATTCAGCAGGCCCTGCATGTTCAGGTGCCAGGCCAGGTTGGGATTCTTCTCCCCTGTGGCCGAAAGAATGGCTGCCAGCAGATAAATCTGGGTAATGTTCTGACGGATCACCTGTACATGCAGCATTTCCTTGTTCATCACATCCATACTTACGTAAGGCCCGGTTCCATGTAGCAATGGATTCTCTTCCCGCAGATCCGAAGCCACTACATTGTTGTTCCCATATTGTTTGCGTAAAGCGAGCGTTAGTTCCACACCAATCT
This sequence comes from Sediminibacterium sp., assembly GCA_016786865.1. Lineage (GTDB taxonomy): Bacteria > Bacteroidota > Bacteroidia > Chitinophagales > Chitinophagaceae > Sediminibacterium. Next base: position 58,485 of record JAEUVE010000012.1, read on the forward strand.
GTCCGGAAGCGCCGATAACCAGAATCTTATCTTTTCTTGCAGGCATTATCAATCGTTTAGAAGAACAAAGAAACGAAAAAAAGGCAGCTAAAATTGATTAATTTCGCCGCATAAACTTTTCAGAATGCTACCTAAATATTTACAGGATTTATTCAGCAACCAACAATACCATCCCGACTCCTTCTTCCTGATCGCGGGCCCCTGCGTGGTGGAAAGTGAAGAACTGGTGATGGAAATTGCCGAAAAAGTGTCGGCTACCTGCCGGGAGTTGCAGATACCGTATGTATTCAAGGCCAGTTACAGAAAAGCCAACCGTACCAGCGCAAATTCCTTTACCGGAATCGGAGATGATAATGGGTTATCGCTGATCAAAAAAGTAGGTGATACCTACAAATTACCAACCACATCCGATATCCATGCACATGAGGAAGCAGCCATGGCAGCTCCTTATGTAGATATTTTACAAATCCCTGCCTTCCTCTGCCGCCAAACAGATTTACTGGTGGCTGCTGCAGAAACCAATAAAATTGTTAATGTTAAGAAAGGGCAGTTTTTGAGCGGAGAATCCATGAAATTTGCAGTAGATAAAATCCGTAAGGCAGGTAACGACCAGGTAATGCTCACTGAAAGAGGCAATACCTTTGGTTACCAGGACCTGGTAGTGGATTACCGCAACCTTCCCATTATGGCAGAACACGGTGTTCCCGTGATCATGGATTGCACCCATTCCTTACAGCAGCCCAATCAGCCAGGTGGCGTAACAGGAGGTAATCCACAGATGATCGGTACCATTGCCAAAGCAGCTATTGCAACCGGCGCGTTGGGGCTTTTTATTGAAACACATCCCAATCCGGCCGTTGCCAAAAGCGATGGAGCCAATATGCTTCCCCTGCATTTACTGCCCGGGTTGCTGGAACAGTTGGTAAAACTCAGAGAAACCGTTGTAAAATTATAAGTATGAAATACATTGCATCCATTGCCCTCTTTTGTTTTTCTTTCGTTCAGTCGGATGCACAGGATTTGGGTGGTATCCTGAAGAAAATGAAGCAGGCGCAGACAGATACCAGCAAAAAATCAACCACTAATATTTTAAAAGATATCCTGGGCGGGGGATCGGGCGCTGCTACCCAACTCAGCACCAATGAAATTGCCAACGGACTAAAAGAGGCCCTGACCATTGGCGCAGAAAAAGGGAGTGCTCTGCTGGCTGCCAAAGACGGTTTTTTTGCGAATGCTGCGCTTAAAATTCTGCTGCCACCCGAAGCACAGAAAATTGAAACCACCCTCCGTAAACTCGGTATGGGCAAACTGGTGGATGATGCGGTATTGAGCATGAACCGTGCTGCAGAAGATGCCTGTAAAAGTGCCGCACCCATTTTTGTGGGCGCCATCAAAGAAATGACTTTAACCGATGCAATTTCAATCCTGAAAGGAAGCGATACGGCTGCTACTGCATACCTGAAGCAAAAAACCACTACCCCACTTACCACTGCGTTCAGACCGGTGATCGAAAGCTCTCTGCAAAAAACCAATGCCACCAAATACTGGAATACCCTGGTAACTACCTACAACAAGTTCAGCTTTAAGAAAGTGAATCCGGATCTGGCAGGATATGTTACAGAGAAATCGCTGGGTGGCATCTACCACCAGATTGCAGTGGAAGAAAAAGACATCCGCAAGAATCCTGTGGCCAGGACCACAGACCTGCTGAAGAAAGTTTTTGGCGCAAATTAAGTTTGTTGTTATCCTGCCATCAACCCATCTAGGTTGTTGGTCTTTTTTACAATGCTGCGGATCTGCATGTCGAGCTCGTTGGCACTTTCGATGAGGTGATCAAAGATTTCTTTATTCTGCACTACATCACTATTGTTCAACACTTCGATCACCGCCAGAATATTAGCCAGAGGCCTGCGTACTTCATGAGACTGAATGAAGGCAATATCGCGCAGCACTTTGTTCTGTGTTTTCAGTTTTTCCTGTACCAAAACATCTTCGGTGATGTTGCGGTTGGTGCCGATCAGGCGCAAAACTTTGCCGGCAGGAGATTTTTTAATAATGGCGTGTGATTCAATGTGCCGCACTTTTCCATTGGGTGTAATAATCCGGTATACGGCTGCATCTATTTCCCGCTGTCCTTCTATCAGCTGACCAATGATGCGCTGCATCATTTCCAGATCGTCGGGGTGCATAGCACGCTTCCAGATTTTATACGGAGGCAGCGGAGTATCTTTTTCGTAGCCGTAGAGCTCGAACATTTTTTCGTCCCAGATGATCTTGTCTTCTGCTAGATCAATTTCCCAGATACCGATCTTGGCCGAATCTGTTGCCAGTGTTAAACGCTGCAGCAATTCCTGCTGTTCCATCTGGGCATTTCTTCTTCGGGTTACATCGCTCTCAATGGCCATGAATCCAATATGATTATTGCTTTCATCGAACAAGGGCTGACAGTCTACTTCGAGCCAGATGGGTTTGCCGCTCTTGGTATAGCTGAGAAACTCTTCTTTAAAAGACAGCTTGTTGTTTAGTGCATGCATAAGACGCACTTTGGCTTTTTCATCGGCCTTGGGACCATCCAGCGAGAATCCGATTTTCTTACCCCGTATTTCGTCGAGCGTATAGCCACTGATCCGGGAGAATCCTTCATTCACCCAAATGATTTGTTGCTGCTTATCTGCAATTAGTACAGAGTTAGTGGTGTTGTGTGCAACAAGGGCCAGTCGTTTCACTTCATCTTCGCTGCGCTCCAGTGCGGCTTCCACCTGCTTTCGTGAAGTGATATCGAAGATGCTGCCATCTATATATATATTGCCGTCTTCGGGATCCTGCGCAGCACCACCTCTTTCAAATACCCACTTGAGGTTGCCTTCTTTGTCGTGAATCCTATATTCAATTTCAAAATGATGCTTTTGCGAAATCGCCTGTTGGATAGCCGTCTTCACCATATCCAGGTCTTCTTCCAGAATAAGGGTATTGAATCCTTCTTCTCTGGATGTGTGCAGGTTGTTGGCATCAAAGCCGGTGAGTTGCTCAACGGAATCGCTGAAAAAATCGATCGTGAGTGGTTCATCTGCAACACAACGGTACAACACTCCTGGAATGTGCCCGATCATGGAACGGAACTGTTCCTGCTGCATTTTCTTCATCTCCCCCGAAAGCGCCAGCATTTTGCTGTGTACGGAATCCGTACTGGTAACATCGTGCCCGATCGATACAATGCCCACTCCGTATCCCTGCTCGTTCTTCAACACAGATACTTCCCAGGTAGTCCAGAAGTAATCGTCTTCTTCTGCCGCTTTACGTACCGTTACAGTAATGTGTTTTTCCGGGTGGCGAATGCATTCCCTTGCCGCTTCATTACAAAGCCTGATATCATCGGCAAAAACCGTATCAGAAAAATGTATCTTCTTTAAATCGGGAGCAATATGCGCAAACTTGTACTGAAACAGGGGGTTCACGTACATGAACCTGCCCTCCAGGTCGGTAATGACTACGGAGAAAACCAATGAGTTCAATAACTGTTCCGGGAACAGCTGATCAGGTTTTATTTGATCCATAGGGTTTCAGTCCAAATATGCCAACTGCATACCTAAGTGCGCTTAAATATGCATAGACGGATTAATTTGATCTGTGCGTACGGGGAATTACAACAAATCGTAAATAAAGATAACAAGATATCCCTATATATAGTGATATCCCTACAAAATACAAACTAGTGGGTAGGATAAAAAAGGCCCCTGAAGTTCAGGGGCCCTATCAAACAGATGGTCTTGGGAACAATTAAATATCAATTGCCTCACCGTACGCGGCGGCTGTTGCTTCCTTCAGTCCTTCACTCATGGTTGGATGCGGGTGAACGGCATTCAGGATTTCATGGGCGGTGGTTTCCAGCTTGCGGGCAACCACGGCTTCGGCTATCATTTCGGTCACATTGGTACCGATCATATGACAGCCCAGGAATTCGCCGTATTTGGCATCGTATACTACTTTTACAAAACCTTCGGTAGCACCGGCAGCACTTGCTTTACCACTGGCTACAAACGGGAATTTGCCGACTTTAACTTCATAGCCTGCATCCTTCGCCGCTTTTTCCGTAAAGCCAACGCTTGCAATTTCCGGTACACAATAGGTACATCCGGGAATATTGTTGTAATCCAATGCTTCTGGTAAGTGGTGGAATTTTTTCTCATTGTATCCAATATGTTCAGCTGCAGTAATTCCTTCCTTGGAGGCAACGTGGGCCAGTGCCTGACCTGGAGAACAATCTCCGATGGCATAAATGCCCGGTACAGATGTTTGCTGGTATTTGTCTACGATAATTTTTCCTTTCTCTGTTTTAATACCGTTTTCTTCCAGACCTATGTTTTCGATATTGGCTACTACACCAACAGCACTCAGCACCACATCGGCTTCGAGCACTACGATGGAACCGTCCTGCTTTTTAACAGTAGCTTTTACGCCTGCTCCGGAAGTATCAACAGATTCCACAGAGGCGTTGGTCATGATTTCGATGCCGGATTTTTTATATTGTTTTTCCAGTTCTTTGGAAATGTCTTCATCTTCTACAGGCACAATGCGTGGCAGGAATTCCACGATGGTAACCTTGGTACCCATGCTGTTGTATACATAGGCAAATTCAACACCGATGGCGCCACTGCCCACCACAATCATGCTCTTAGGCTGTTCGGTTAAAGACATAGCCTCACGGTAGCCGATCACTTTTTTACCATCCTGCTTCAGGTTAGGCAATTCACGGCTTCTTCCACCGGTTGCAATCACAATGTATTTACCTTCTACCACCTGTTTGGAACCATCTGCAGCAGTTACTTCAATCTGTCCTTTGGCTTTTACTTTACCATAGCCCATGATCACATCGATCTTGTTCTTCTTCATGAGGAACTGGATTCCCTTGCTCATTTTATCTGCTACGCCGCGGCTTCTTTTAACCACTGCACCAAAGTCGTGCTGAACACCTGTGGCATTGATACCGTAATTGGTGCTGTGCTTCATGTATTCATACACTTGTGCACTTTTGATCAGGGCCTTGGTTGGAATACATCCCCAGTTCAGACAGATGCCACCCAGGTTTTCTTTTTCAATGATCGCCACTTTAAAGCCCAATTGAGAAGCACGGATCGCTGCCGGATATCCACCAGGACCACTGCCGAGTACAATTACATCATATGCCATGTTACAAGTATTAATTGATTGTGTAATAAAACAATTGCGGATGCGAAAATACTCGCAATTGGGCAAACTAAAAAGGAGAATAAAGGGGATTTATTCAAAGAAAACGCGGATGGTCTGATAAAACCACTTGTTTCCGGCAGAAGCGCCGGATTTCTGCATTTGTTCGCTGTAGCCCTGCAAACCAAATAAACCGGCCATATTGCCGTTGCGCAGGGCAATTTCGAGGTATCCGGCAGAGTTGAACCAGGCCAGTTTTTCGTGTTCCGGAACCCCGGCATAGTGTTCACTGAGTTTTTCGATGGTTTCGTTTCTTTTAAACATGATTTTGAAGCGTCTGCCCCTTCCATGCTCTTCAAAGTCTTTTTTGGTGATGTTAATCACCACATTCTCAAAATTATCGATGAACAGGATCTGTCCTTCGATCCAGTCCGGACCTGCTGTAGGCCGCAAAGGATATTTCTCTACAATTTCAGCTGCAGGAACACCGGCAGATTCCATATTACCAGTTGTTTCCAGCTGTTGAACCGCAGCAGCCAGGCTGGCCGTTATATGCAGTAAATCAGCCTGTTGTGGAACAGGCACTTTTACCACCCGGGCCGGCTTTTCTCCTGCTATCATGGTAATGAGCCCGTTATCGGGGCAAATCAGGTACTGGCCATGGTGGTCGGCTATTAAAAAATGGTTCGGAGCAGATTCAAATACGTTAATAAGAATCAGGTGATAGGTTCCTTTGGGATAGTATTTAAAAGCGTTGTTGCAGGTATAAGCAGCCAAAGGATAGTTGGTCTGCGATAAATAGTGGGTTATGTCTACCATATTCATGGCAGGCAGGAACTGCAGAAACTGACCTTTTACTGCACCAACGATGTAATCCCGCTGGCCAATATCAGTTGACAACGTAAGAATGGGCATGCTGATAGCATAACGAAAAACAGCTCAGGTTATTTCACCAGCTGGCCGTTTTTGAAGAAAAATTTTCGCACCATTTTATCGGTGAGCCCGGGGAAGAACTTATTCATGAAAACCGTGCGCTTACCAGTGAAGGTAAGTACCAGTGTACGCTTCCTTTTTCGAATGGCTTTAACAATATGGCCGGCGCATTCAGCGGAGCTCATCATCTTGCCTTCGTCCATCGGAGATTCCCCATGCGCCTGACCATCTTTGTTCAGGGCTACATTGCGGATATTAGATGTAGTAAAGCCAGGACAAACCCACATTACGTTCACACCGCTATCGAGCAGCTCGGTACGCAGGGCTTCGAGCCAGCCGTTCACCGCAAATTTGGAAGCAGAATAACCGCTTCGGCCGGGCAATCCCCTGTAACCGGCGATCGAAGAAACCCCAACAACAGTACCGTTGTTTTTTAAGATATGCGGCAACGCCAGTTTGGTGCAATACACCGTTCCCCAGAAATTAATATCCATCACTTTGCGGATGGTATCCAGTTCCACTTCGGTAACCACGGAACGCATGGACACACCTGCATTATTGATGAGTATATCGATGGTACCAAATTGTTTCAGTACCGTATTGATAAAATTAACGCAGTCCTGCTCCTTGCTTACATCGGCGCTGTGAATCACGAGTGGCTTACCCGGATAGAGGGCTTGCAGGCGATATAATTTGTCGTAATTCCTGCTGCAGGTAGCCACTTTGGCTCCAAGCTGTAAAAAATGATCTACGAGGGCCTTACCAATCCCTTCCGAGCCTCCGGTAATCACCACTACCTTGTTTCTGAAATCTGGCATTTTGCGTACATTTATTAAACATGGCAAATGTAAGCAGAAGGGAAGCGCCAGAAATGGATATTTCTTCGAAAAAAATCAGGAAAAATTTGAAGAAAAATTTGGTGAGAGTTTAATTTCTCTTATTTTTGCAACCCAATTAACGATATCGGCAACGATAAAGTTAAGATTCTGTAGCTCAGTTGGTAGAGCAATACACTTTTAATGTATGGGTCCTGGGTTCGAGTCCCAGCGGGATCACCATATGGGACAAGTCAAAATTCAAACGACTTGTCCCATTTTTTTTTGGCTTCAATTCCTTGTCTATTAAGGATATAATGTTGATAATTTCATTCAATCTTTTGGTTCGATGTTGGCAACCGTCGAATACGAGATTTTCAGGGAACATCGAACCAACTATCTTTCGCTTTACTTCTACTGTACCTTCTCTATACAATGTTTCAAGCTGTGCGATGTTGCTAAACGCCTTGTTCCATAAAGGCTCTACCGATGTTTGGAAATTTACAGCGGCCTTTAATTTTGCTTCCAGCCGATTGATCTTTTCCTCACATTCAGATTTGATAGCCCGATAATCATCGCCTTCAATATCGCCGCACAAAAGCAGTTCTCTTGCTTTTACAACCCGGTTGTTTACCTCCTGCAATTGTACCTTTAAATCTTTTTGTTCATCTCTTTCTCCACGTTCTTTTGACTTATATGTTGACGTAATTACGTCTTTGCATATTTCAAGTCTTGAAAGCGGCCAAACATATTTTTTGATTTCGTCATACATTTTATCGTTCGTGTCTTTTGCTTTGTAACGAACACCACAAGCAGAACTGCAATGATAGTAATGGTAATATTGTGTTCTCCCTTTTGATGCACTGGCTGTCAACATCCTTCCGCATTTTGGACAGATCAGGAAGCCTCTCAATGGAATGCTGTCATCGGCTGTAACTTTTGTTCCCAAAATCCGTTTGCGTCCATCCAATACATCCTGAACATCATAGAATAGGGCTTCAGAGATCAAAGGTTCATGTTGCCCCTTTGCCAAGAGACTTTCTTCTTCTTTGTATTTGGGAACAAATATCAATCCGCAGTATATCGGGTTTCGTATGGCAACCCAAAAGTTATTCTTGCTGCACTTTAATCCTTTTTCTTTTGCTTTTTTCCATACCTGTTCAGTATTGAGCTTACCGCGAGATAGTTCTTCAAACGCCCACTTCATTATATCACCCTGAATTTCTTTCGGGGCAATATATTTCTTACCGTTCTCATTAACCTTGTTGGCATAACCAATGGGGGCAGTTCCCATCCAGCGCCCTTCTTTCTTAGCCCTGCGCATCCCATGAAACACATTTAACGCTCTCCGGTCATTCTCTACCTCCGGTGCAGCGAGGTAAAACGCCAGCATCATTTTGTTTTCCGGAATGGAGAGGTCAAGCGGTTGTTCTACCGCCTGTGGCTCGATACCTAACCGCCGAAGGGTACTGATCATTTGGTACGCATCTCCTGCATTACGGCTAAACCTGTCCCATTTCGTAAACAGGATAAGGTCGGTATGTCCTTTGTGTTTCCTTAAATCACCCAGTAGCCCTGTCCAAGCCGGTCGTTTGAAAGTCTTAGCCGAATGGTCTTCCAAGATCACTTTCCTAACCCGGATATTGTTGATTTCACAGTATTTCCGCAAACGTTCCTCCTGGTCACGTTGCGAATAGCCTTTATCGGCCTGTTCATCCGTACTTACCCGTACATAAAGGTCTGCTATTTTCATAACTAAAAAATTAAGTGTGGTACTATGTAAAGATAAGAAGAAAAAATGAAAATGAGCAATATTTAATAGTATTATCACGTCAAAATTTACTAAATTTGCTACATCTTTGTTTAATATTAGAAAACCGACAAGGTTTAATAGGAATTGAACCCCCTGTTAATAACATAACAGGCACCCAATAGCTTATTAACCGCATAAATTCAAACTATTCGATATGGCCACACCCCGCGAAAGATTGGTAGAATCGCTTAAATTCCTGAAAGAATTACAGGATAACGGTGTAGTCGGTATCCATACCGATGAAATGCCCAACAGGAAATACAGGGAGATACTGCTTAAAAACGGCTTTATCCGTGAGGTGACAAAGGGATGGTACATACCTACCGATCCTGCTGAAAAGGAAGGTGAAACCACGTCCTGGTACAGTTCCTATTGGGAATTTATTGTAAAGTTCCTGAATCACAAATTTGGCGATGACTGGTGCTTGTCAGCAGACCAGTCGCTGCTTATCCATGCGGGAAACAGCGCAGTACCTCAACAGTTGATGATACGTTCGCCACAAGGAAATAATAACCCTACGCCCTTACCTCATAAAACGTCCCTGTTCAATTTAAGGACTGGTATTCCCCCAGCGGATCAAACCATCGTAACCAATGGAATCAGGATGTACAATCTGCCGGCTGCTTTGGTTTACAGTTCACCGAGCATTTATACAAGGAATGCCATAGATGCCCGCACAGCCCTTACGTTGATAAGAGATGCTTCGGAGGTACTACCTATCCTTTTGGAAAACGGTCACACCACATTTGCGGGAAGATTGGCAGGCGCTTTTAGAAATATTAACAGGGATAAAATAGCCGACCAGATTGTTGATACTGTTAAGCAGGCAGATTACGATATACGGGAAGAAGATCCTTTTGAAACGAAACTGAACCTTAATCTATCCTCCCGTGAACGCTCTCCCTACGCCAATCGTATCAGGCTCATGTGGCAGCAGATGCGTGAGATTATTATTTCCAGCTTTCCAAAAGCTCCCGGCATACCCGATGATTCACAAGCCTACCTGAAGGACGTTGACGACATTTACATAACAGATGCTTATCACTCCCTCTCGATAGAACGGTATCGGGTGACACCGGAACTTATCGAAAGAGTAAGCAGCGGTCAGTGGAACAGTAAGGCGCATGAGGAAGATCGCAAGCAAAGGGATGCTATGGCTGCCAGAGGCTACTACCAAGCCTTTCTGCAGGTGAAGGAAACCATCACAGCAATACTGAAGGGAGCCAATTCAGGAAAGCAGGTGGATAAAGATCACTCAAAATGGTACAGGCAACTATTCGACCCAAGCGTTACCGCCGGGCTATTAAAAGCGGCGGACCTTGCAGGGTATCGAAACCATCAGGTATATATCGGGAACTCCAAACACGTTCCTCTGAACGTGGATGCTATGAGAGATGCCATGCCCGTTCTGTTTGAACTATTGGAAGAAGAACCGGAGCCATCGGTCAGGGCAGTATTGGGTCATTTCATTTTTGTTTTTATTCATCCGTACATGGATGGTAACGGGCGAATAGGACGGTTTCTGATGAATGCAATGTTGGCTTCCGGTGGATACCCGTGGACGGTTATACCTGTGGAAAGGAGAACTGAATATATGCAGGCATTGGAGCAGGCAAGTGTAGGACAGGATATAACTTCGTTTGCCACTTTCCTTGCTTATCTGGTCAACGAGCGGTTAAAAGGAAAAATAGTTGCTAAGTTGCCCGACGCTAAGTAGAACGGCTACATCCTATTTCGTAGTACGGCTACAGCATGTTTGCGGTGCAGATGCACACTTTCAGCGTGATAGTTCTCATTACTTTTTGCCTCTATTTCCCGTGGAGATTTTCTGCTTTTAGTCAATAAGCTGATAGCTGTACTCACTGTTGTGCGATGAAGTTTTTCACCGTTGAACGTCAGGTTATCGGGAAACAGTGTACTTACGATTTTTCTTTTTTGTATAACAGTTCCATTTTGAAACAACTCTTCTAAATGCGACAATTTGGAAAAAGGAAGATCCCATAGTAATTCCATATTGTCTGAAAATGAAATGGATGTTTGTAGCTTTACTTCAATATCAGTCATTCTTTCATTGGCTTCAGACTTAATGGTACGATAGTCTTCGCCTTCAATTTCTCCACGCAGCAATAATTCACGAGCCTTTGAGAGCCGGTGCTTTATCTGATCCAGTTGAGCCACCAAACGTTTCTGATCTACCTTCTCAACACGGTTTACATCCATGAAAGTAGCTGTAATAATTTCCTGAAACAGTTTAAGTTGCGGAACATTGTGGACTTCATTCCCGATGGCTTCTATCATTAACTTGTTTGCGTCATCTGCTTTATAACGTACACCGCATTCGGAACTGCAATGATAGTAGTGATAGTATTTGTTTCTTCCTTTTGAAGCACTGCCGGTCAAAAACCTTCCACAGTTAGGGCAAATCAAATAGCCTCTTAATGGAATGTCATCCTGTGCAATTACCTTTTTACTTACTGCTTTTCTCTTTCTGCCGTCCAGCACATCCTGCACATCAAAGAATAGTGAAGCGGTAATAATTGGTTCATGTTGCCCCTGTACAAGTTGGCTTTGTTCATCTTTGTGCTGAGGAACGAAAATTAATCCGCAATAAATAGGGTTCCTTATCGCTACCCAAAAATTATTCTTGCTACATTTCAATCCTCTTTCCCTGGCTTGTTTCCAGATTTGTTCTGTGTTCAGTTTGTTGCGAAAGATTTCTTCAAATGCCCATTTCATGATTTTAGCATCCTGATCTTTCGGCGCAATATATTTCTTGCCATCTTCAGTAATTCTGTTTACATAACCAATCGGAGCCGTGCCCATCCAGCGCCCTTCCTTTTTAGCACGGCGCATTCCATTAAATACATTTAATGCCCTGCGGTCATTCTCTACCTCTGGTGCTGCGAGGTAAAAAGCCAGCATCATTTTATTTTCAGGGATAGATAAATCCAATGGCTGTTCTACTGCCTGCGGCTCTACTCCGAGATGCCTTAGAAGGCTGATCATTTGATAAGCATCCCCGGCATTCCGGCTAAACCTATCCCACTTTGTAAAAAGAATTAGGTCTGAATTTCCCCTTTGCTTACGCAAATCTATCAGCAGGTTCTGCCAGGCAGGTCGCCTGAAGGTCTTTGCGGAATGGTCTTCAAAAATGACCTTGCGTATTTGGATGTTGTTGATGTTACAATACCTACGCAGCCTTTCTTCCTGATCCCGTTGGGAATAGCCTTTATCTGCCTGCTCGTCTGTACTCACCCTGATATAAAGGTCTGCAATTTTCATAGCTGCTTTTTTACTTTACAGTCTTAGTTACGATTTCGGCATTGCAATGCCGCATACTTATGTATTGTTCAACTACTATGTTCGCCATACTATATAAAAAGTCGAGTATAATCTGTGCTTCTTCGATATTGACATCAATTCCATCTTTACGCAAAATTTCTATCGCCTTGTCTGGAGTGATCCTCATCAACACTTCATCTTCCATCTCACACCTCCTTTTTAGATAACAAAAGCCCATTGCGGGCTTTTGCAAAACTTTCCAAATCACTTGTCTATTTTAATCGCTTCTTTCAGCAAAATAGATTTTGCTTCCCTTCATACGATTAAAAGACGGCTCATACCTTATATAACCATATTCACTTAGTTCTCTAACGCATTTGTGGTAGGTGATAGCAGAGGACAATTTTGCAATGCTTAATATCTCATGACTGAAGACCTGGATAGGGTTGGCAAAGCCATTCTGTATGCGATACTGTAACAAAGCCGCATAAATGCCTATATGAGTAATGCTGATGCGGGCATCAGTTCCTATGGCTTCAAAAAAATCCGACAAATAATACAGCCTATCCATTGCTCACCCCTTTTATTACCCTAATCTCATTCCGTTCTTTTTTGCATGATTTTGTTGCTGCTGCTCATTGACCTTATGCGTAACTTTCATAGCATCCATTGTTTTATTGCCTAATGCTGTATGAAGCGTTATTTTCCTGGAATGCTCATCGTAAATATTTACTGATTTAAACTGCGGATTAGCTTCAATATAGAAGCGTTGTTCATTTCCATCCTTCACAAAGCTCACCGACACACGGTTTCCATTTTTTAATTCCGATTGCAGCTTATCTGCTTCACCTTTATTGAGCAATTCCTTTAACGGAAGCTGCTGCAAAGCCTTTTCAAGATCGTAGCCGTAGTCTGAGTGGAATTGCTTGATTCGGAAATTGCCGTTTGGGTCTTTGTCGTTAAAATCAAGTTGCATCCAAGTTCCACCGCTCTGGATGCAGCGACCGGATAAAAGATTATAGCACTCCGTGGCATTTACATTATTACCGTTACGCATGGTAAAGTATTGCTGGCGTTTTTCCTCCGGTTTGGATTCATTATACAGGGTTGTTTTATACCCTTCAAGCTGGTATGCACCGGATTGATCTTTAGCGAACGATAATTGATGATCTAACCTTTCTTTATCATTGAGGTAATAGGAAACAGGAATGGAAAATTGTTGCTGCCCAAGTTTCATCTGCTCATCAATTTTTGCAGATAGGTCAGGAAAGCCAGCACGCTGCACCTGATAGTGCAACGCCTGGCTGTTTTGCTCTGTTTTCCTGTTATCCTGCCTTATTACGATTTGTTCCTTAACGGGTGCAACTAATAACCTGCGCAGCAGCCTTATCAGTAGATTAGGATAAAGCTGCTTTTCAATACGATTGCGCTCTTGCCTTAGCACCCTGAGTGCAAACCGCTCGTCCAGATCCTGCGTGCCTTTATACTTTGCAGCAATACGGTCGTAGTAATCCAGCTTTTCTTTTAGCAGTGCCCTATTATTTGAAAGGCTGAAAGAAAACAGCTTGCTAAACCGTTCCTCCCTTGAACGCCATTGGTTCAGCTCTGCTTCCACTCTGTTTACAAGACTGTTATTCATAACCTGATTTTTGAGGATCAACTAAGGCATACTGTACGTCACCAGATCATAGGCATAGGTGCTGCAATCGGCGGCGTATTCCACACTGCCGCTCACGATAGCGCCGCCTATATCACTCGTGACGGCGGCAATCCACTTAACTATGTTTTTAAACTTAAAGGCCGCCGCCGGAGCCGGGGGCTGGAGCGTATTCATCCAATAATAAATGGAGTAACGTGCTACCGATGCCGCTTTAAGGGCAATTTCACGACCTTCAGGACTGAGCAGGTTATTTTGCATTACCCTCCTCTCAAAGTTCACAATCATGGCTTTAATCACCGGATAGGGACTATCCCTATCCGAAAGTCGTTTGATCAATTGCACCAGCGAATCCAGGGCGGCCTTTACTGGCTCTTCATAAGGACAATTAGCTATAAGCGTTTGGATGCTTTCGTTGCTTTGCCTTACCGTCTGGTTTACTGTTGAGAAAAATGATAGAGGCATGGCAATACGTTCCATTTCCCTGCAAAAGCGAAGTACACATCGCGTTGACATCTCTACATTAGGTGTGTCTGTAACTGGCTTGCAGTTCTGCACGTATGCCACGATCTGATTATGCCAATAGCCTATGCTATCGTAGGCATTTTCCGGGTTTTCAGGACCTGCTTCGCCAAGTGGTGATCTTAACTGCGCAATTTTATTTTCGCCTTCTGATATTACAGCTTTATTATCTTTCGTACATGCTGAAAGGCTTATTATAAATATTAGCAGCATTAATATTTGACTTCTCATTTTTCAATCTGTTTTTACGTTATAAATAGTTTCCTTTTCACCATCTCAACTTCACGACTATTTATAATAGACGGGGCTACTTAGTGCTTAGCTGATGCTTTGGTTCTTTCTCCTTTTCTTAGATGCCTTCGGTATCTCAGGGCCATCATCTTCAGCAGGTGTCTGCCTTTCCTTTTTACCGTCTTGTTTAGCTGACTGGCTTTCACCTTCAGACTGCTGTTCTTTTTTCGCCTGTCTGTTATCCACCCTTTGCATACTGCTATCATATATGTTGATTGTCTTGAATTGAGGGTTAGCTTCGATGTATTGTTTTTGCTCCGCACCGTTGATCTGAAACGTGGCAGATTGCAGGTTCCCTTTTTTAAGGGAATCCATCAGATTGGATTTGTATTCCTCGTTACCTAATTCCCTGATCGGATGCTTGGATAAAACCGCTTCCAAATCGTAGCCGTAGTTTTCATGATAGTGCTTCAGCTTGAAATTGCCGTTATTATCACTTTGTTTAAAGTCCATCTGTACCCAGGCGTTGTACACCTGTCCTTCTTTATTGGTGAGGTCTTTATTCACTGACCTTCCTTCCATCAGGTTATAGCCTTCCTTCAGGGTAATGTTATTGCCTTTGTTGATGTAGAAGGTTTGCTCCATTGTTTCAGAGCTATTTTCCTTTTGCACTTTCACCTGATAGGAATTAAAGAAATACATATCGCTTTGCTTCGATTGGCTGAAATTCAATGTAGCGTTTACAGTATCGTTGCCATACTTCGTTTCATAGGCCAATTTAAACTCCGGGGTTCCTTCCTGAATTTTTTGCTTCAGGTCGTTTTCCAACCCTTCACCGAACCCGGTGTACTTTACCTGGTCACGCAGGTATTCAAAATTTTTCTGATTCATAACTTCTGAATTTTGATTGTTATTTAATTGTTCTCTTTCTAATCTTTCGTAACGAACCGCTACCATCAGGGACACGTCAATGATGCCCTCCCTTTCAATCATTAGTTTGCTGTTCTCGGCAGCTTCCTGCATAGTCTTATATGCCGACCGTATTGCCAGAAAGTTGTAAAAGTCAATGTCGGTTGACATTTCGTAGCAGAACTCCCTAACATCGTATTCTGTGGGGAATGTGAATAGATCTTCTTTAGTTACTGGAGAAACATCATCGAGAAAGGCGACAAATTCCTCACCTTCCCAACGCTTTTTAGTCAGGTATTCAAGAATATCCTTGCAGTCGTCTTTCCTTATTTTCATAACATATATTTTAGTGAAAACGAATAATTGAAATAGAATGGAACAGTTTCAATGGAGCGTTCAGGTTTAATTAATCGGAGCTGCCTTTACAATTTTCTTGTTCTTTATATGCAGTTCCAGGTGCCTGCCTCCGTTCTTCTCCATCATTTGAACTGCGAGGTACTTCTTATCAGGAATAGTAAATTTGGGTACAATAAAAACGATGGTAGTATCTGACTGCCCGATTACTTGGGTCGTATTGTTATGTACAAGTACGGGTACTATTTCTATCTCCTGCGTAGCAGTTCTTTTGCTTTTCTTTTGGTCACGGATGTAAAGCCTGAGCTGGTCAATATCATAGTTGATATTTGTTTCATTGGCAATATTGAAGCGCATCAGCATAATGTCATCATGGATAAACAGGCCGTTCAGTTTAAGACGAATGCCGAAAGTTTCATCCTTTATACCCCGTATCTTTTTCTTCGATTCAAAAGCCATTGAAGCGTAATTCTCCATTTGTTCCTGGTTGATACTTTCTGAAGGAATAGAGATGGTGTTTTGCTTTGTCAGACCCACTAATGAAATATTGAGTATAGTAGGCTGTTCGGCGTAATCAACCAGAAAGGATGTGAGCTTTCCGTCAGCAGTAATGATGCTGATATTGGTTTGAGGAAAGCTATCTTTTGCGGCTTTTATCTGCAAGATATTTTCTACTCCCTTCGCTTTTTGAGCCAACACATCCCTGCTTCCTATATCTACACTGACAATA
>JAEUVE010000020.1 GCA_016786865.1 Sediminibacterium sp.
ACACCTATTTGATCTGCTTCATTGATGATTGACAGTTTCTCCGAAGCTGAGAAACTCCTTCTTGTTCTTGACATGATTCCTAAATTTAGTGACTTAATTGTTGTTACAATCTTGTCCAGCTATTTAGGGGGTCAATACAGAACTCCTTTCAACAGTTCTCGACCGCATCGTCGCCAACAAACCACTCCGTTATGATTTTAAGGATAAATACATCATCTTCATATCAAAAACAGACTCTATTGTTCAGCCTAAAGTCATCTCACCATTAACATTTGCTCCTGAGTTAGGTATCAAGGGGCGCGTAGTCAACGAAAGTGGAGTACCTCTGGCAGGAGTATCAGTTCTTATTAAAGGGACACAAAGAGGAACGGTTAGTAATGAAAATGGTGAATTTAATTTTAATGAAGTACCGGCTAATCTGATACTAATTTTTAGTAGTGTTAATATGCAACAACTTGAATATAAAGTTGGCTCAGATAACAAGCATAGCATTGTTGTAACACTCAAGCCCAAAATAATTGAATTAGATGAGGTTGGAATTACTTCTGTTAATAATGGATATCAGCAGATTTTTCGTGAAAAGTCTACGGGATCCTTTACTGTTGTTAGTAATCGTTTATTTAATGAACAGGTGGGTACTTCTGTACTAGCAAGATTAGATGGGATAGCAAACGGATTGACCATTGATAAAAAAAGAGCTAATTCTTATTCTACCGGCATCATGATCCGTGGCCTTAGCACCATTGGTGGCCCGAAGGACCCTTTGATCATTTTAGATAATTTTCCCTATGATGGCGAATTGAATAATATCAATCCCAACGATGTGGAGTCCGTCACCCTTCTAAAAGATGCCGCTGCCGCTGCTATCTGGGGAACACGGGCAGGCAATGGGGTGATTGTGATTACCACCAAGAAAGGGCGTTTTAACCAGCCCACAACTATTGAATTTGCCTCTAACTTAACCATTGTTGTTAAACCAGATATCTGGTATGCAAAGCCCATCAGTTCCACAGATTATATCGATGTGGAGCAGTTTTTATATAGCAAGGGATTTTATAACAGCAATATTAATTCCGTAAACAAACCAGCTCTCTCCCCCGTGCTGGAACTATTGATCAAAAAATCGAACGCGCAATTGACACCCGCTGAAGCGGAAGCTAGGATCAATGCACTACGTTATGTGGATGTGAGAAATGATTTCCAGAAATACATCTATCAACCGGCAGTGCAGCAGCAATATGCACTTTCGATAAGAGGAGGAAACCAGAACATCGCATGGTTGCTTTCTGGAGGGTATGACCGCAATATCTCCGAACTTTCAGCCTCCCTGCAAAGAATCAGCCTGCGAAGCGAAAATACCATCCGCCTGAATTCCAAACTGCAACTAACAGCAGGTATGTCCTACATACAAAATACCACTACCAGCGGTCAGGGCGGCTATGGCTCCATTACTTCTGGCGGTGGTGTTTCCTTGTATCCCTATGCCATGTTTGCAGACGAAAATGGTAAGGCCCTTGCCTTGAATAAATCCTACCGTCAGTCCTACCTCGACACAGTAGGGCAGGGTAAATTGCTTGACTGGAAATACTATCCGCTGGAAGATTACAAACATGCGCTTACCACCAGTAACCGATACGATCTGATGGCTTTTGCTAATCTTAATTACAAAATTTCAAGTGATTGGACAGCTGAGGTACAATACCGCTATGAGAACCAGCGCACCACTAACCAGACCCTCTTTGAAAAAGAGAGTTTTTTTGCACGAAATACCATCAACAATTTCACACAACTCAATTATGCAACTGGTCAGAAAACCAATCGGGTGCCCGTGGGTGGCATCCTTGACCAATCCAATATACTGCTGTTGGCCAAGAACTACCGGGCGCAGCTCCATTACAACCGCAGCTGGAAAAACCATCGTTTAAGTGGAATATTTGGTGGAGAGATCCGTGAAGTAAACACTAACACCAATACCTATCGCACTTATGGCTATAATCCGGATAACCTGACCTCTGTCAACGTGGATTACACAATAACCTATCCGCAATTCGTTACTGGGTTTTCTTCCTTTATTCCGAATACTAATTTTCTATCCAAAGAAACCAATCGCTTTGTGTCCACTTATACCAATCTTGCGTGGACCTATCTGGATCGGTATACTCTTTCAGCCAGCGGTCGCCGGGATGCGTCCAATATTTTTGGTGTGAAAACCAACCAGAAATGGACCCCACTCTGGTCAACTGGACTATCCTGGCTGATTTCAAAAGAAAAATTCTATACAGCTGACTGGCTGCCCTTCCTCAAGTTGAACATGAGTTACGGTTTTAGTGGCAATATCAATCCCAACCAATCAGCGTTGACCACCATAACGACCCAGTCAACCTCCCCCTATACGCTTTTGCCAATGGCGACTATCAGCCAGTACGGCAACCCTGATCTACGCTGGGAAAAATCCGGTCAGTTGAATATCCACCTGGAATTTAAATCACTGCGTAATCGGCTGAGTGGAACCATTGAATATTTTTCGAAAACTGGAAAAGATCTCTATGGATTAACACCGATAGACTACACAGGTGTGATTGTGAATACGCTTGTAAAAAACACGGCTTCCATGAAAGGTTCCGGATGGGATCTGGAACTAAACAGCCTGAATGTTGATCGGAAATTCAAATGGCAAACTACACTACTGTGGAACATAGCAAAAAACAGGGTAACCGAGTATTATACCAATTCAGCCAGAGCTTCAAATTATATTTTGAGCGCTGGAACCTACTCACTTTCCCCTTTACAAGGCTACCCTGTATATTCAGTCTTCTCTTACCCCTTTGTGGGTCTGGATCCCCTTTCAGGCAATCCGCAGGGAATCTTTAATAAACAATTGAGTACCGACTATACGGCATTGGTAGGTGATTCTCTGAAAAATGCGGTGTACAATGGTTCGGCTGTTCCCTTATCACAACTGGCATTGAGAAACACGTTCACTTATGAACGATTTTCGCTGACAGTCAATATCGTGGGCAAAACCGGTTATTATTTCCGCCGCAGTACCATTGACTACTTTACGCTATTCAACAATGGAGGGGGCCACGCAGATTTCGCCAGAAGATGGCAGAATCCCGGCGATGAAACGACTACTACCGTTCCCTCTATGACTTATCCATTGGTAACAAACAGGGATGTTTTTTACAAAGGTTCCGAGCCCTTAGTGGAAAAAGGCGATCATATCCGCCTGCAGTATATTACCCTGAGTTACGAATATGCACCTGGCAAAAAAAGAAGTACCCCTTTTAGTCGGATCAGGGTATTTGCCAATGCCAGTAACCTAGGCATTCTCTGGCGAGCCAATACTGCTAAACTGGATCCTGATTATCTGGATAACACCATACCACCTTCCGCTGCATTTTCAGTGGGATGCAACCTTAGTTTTTAATTACTAAACAAACAATTATGAAACAACAATATAAATTCACAATCAGCATTTTGATAGCAACCACCCTTCTGTTGAGTGCCTGTACAAAATACCTGGACACCAAACCCAACCAGGCACTTTCGGTTCCTAACTCCTTAAGTGATCTGCAGTCCTTGTTGGACACCTATTACAAGCTAAACAATACCGATCCAGGATCTTCTGAAACCAGTGCTGATAATTATTATCTGACTGATGCGGATTGGAATACGCTGGCAGAACCTTACAGAAGACTATATACCTGGCAGAATGACCGGGTATTTTCCAATTACCAGAATGACTGGTCAAACATATACAGTACTGTATTTGTGACCAATGTCGTCCTGGATAATATTAAATCAATTGAGAGAACTGCCGCCAATCAACAAGAGTGGGACAATGTAAAAGGATCGGCTTTGGTGTTGCGTGCGCGGTCCTTCCTGCAGGCTGCCATCATCTGGTGCGGACCTTATGTCCCCGGCAATGCAGAAACAGCGATGGGAATACCCCTTCGCATGTCGCAGGATTTTAACGAAAAATCTACCAGAAGCACACTAAAGCAAACCTATGATCAGATTTTGCAGGACTTGAAGGAAGCTGCCGATCGCCTGGCTTCCACCCCTTTGCATGTAATGCGTCCTTCCAAAGCTGCAACCTTTGGATTGATAGCTAGAACCTATCTGTCGATGGGAAACTATGACAGCTGCCTGTTGTATGCTGACAAGTCTTTACAAATCAAGAGCACACTGCTGAACTACAATACAATAAATGCGAACAATGCTTTTCCTTTCCCACAACTCAACTCAGAAGTCGTGATGGAAAACCTGATTCCTGTCCCGCCACCCATATCCATTAATCGGGCAAAGATTGATTCAACCCTTTATAATAGTTATCATCCTAATGATCTGCGCAAAACCCTGTTTTTTAAAAGCAATGGCAATGGAACGTATGGGTTTAAAGGCAGCTATGAAGGAGGTGGTAATCTCTTTAGTGGGGTAGCTATAGATGAAGTTTACCTGATGCGGGCAGAAGCAAATGCAAAACTGGGTAACTTATCTACGGCCATGGCAGACCTGAATACCTTACTGCAGACCCGTTGGCGGACCGGAACCTATATACCGGTTTCCAATGTAACGGCAACAGCCTTATTACAATTAATACGAACTGAAAGAAGAAAAGAATTATTAATGCGGGGGCTTAGATGGATGGACCTTAAAAGACTAAATGTAGAAGGCGAAAATATTACACTGACAAGAATTCTAGGAGGTCAGACCTATACCCTGCCACCCAATGATCCGCGGTATGCCATTGCAATACCAGAGGAGGTTGTATTATTATCTGGAATTACACCCAATCCTAGATAATAAATTTTTATTCAAAAAGATGTTGATTCAGTTGTTAAATAGTATTTAGTTTCTTAAACATTATTTTTACCCTATATGAAGGGGTATTATACAAAAAAGTCTCTTACTATTAGATTCTTATAAAAATTTGGATAGTATCCAAATTTTTATAAACGTGCGATAAATTCTGCAAAAGGTAGGCTGTATCCCAAATTGATAAGTCTATTATTTTTTAAATAATCATTCCAAAATGAAATACATACTTTGCCTAATGGTAGTTTTATGCCATCAAAGGCTATTTTCACAGGCCACTCAACCACTAACAGTAGGAGATCGCGTGCATGACAGAGCCCTACAACCCATTCTAAATGCATCATATACAACCTATAGACTGAATGCAGAAGCGGGTAAACTTTTTATCCTTGACTTTTTTGACACCAGATGCGGCTCTTGTATATCGGCTCTTCCAATGCTAGATTCTCTCCAAAACCATTTTGGTGAGGCGGTTTCAATTCTGGTAGTCAGCTCAGAATCCTCAGCAACTATAAGTAAATTCCTGAAAACTAATCCAAGGGTGAAGCATGTGCGCTTACCTTTTCTGACGGATGATTCAATTTTACATCACACCTTTCCACATTATCTCTTACCTCATGAAGTGTGGATCAAAAATGGGAAAGTGATAGCCATTACTGAAGCATCCGCCATAAACCATTCCAACCTTCAGGCAGCATTATCAGAAGCTGGGATTCGACTATCGATAAAAAGAGACCTGCTGGAATTTAACCATAACATACCGCTACACAGCCAGCTGTCAGCTATAGATTCTACTCTCTTTTTACGCCAGAACCTGCTTACCCGTCAGGTAGATGGACTGGGCTCCAGAAGGGGCAACCAATTGATTGCCGGGAAGAAGAGAATCTATTTTATCAATTGGGAGCTTTTAAGTCTGTTTCAACATGCCTGGGAATTTCAGGCTAATCGGGTCTTACTTGAAGTGCCGGATCCAGCACTATACCTCGATAAATATACAGCTCCTGACGAGTGGAAAAGGAATAATTTGTATTGTTATGAAGGCATATTTCCGGAAAATTGCCCAGATTCTTTGGTATTGGAAGACCTAAAAACCTCACTTCAATCTGCCTCCCCCCTCAATGGCTCCTGGCAAAATAGGGAATTGCCCTGCTATGTTCTTTCAGCAGAAGGAAATGGGCCTGTACGATCCAATGCAGAAAGACAGGCTTACAGGAAAGATAATCTATCAGACAGCATATTTATGCAAAGTCATAGTCTGTTAGCCATCACAGCCATTTTTAATAATGCCACAAAGGCGACTCCCCGAAAGGCAATCATAGTTGATGAAACGGGCATAGATTATCCTGTCGACATAGTTATTCCATTCAAAGCTCTGTCAGATCCCGCATTATTAACTGAGGCGTTGATTCCCTATAAACTCAAGCTCACTCCCGCAAAAAGACATCTTAGGGTATTCGTGTTGACAGAGAATCAATCCTATAATTTCTGAAGAAACAGATAGTGCTATAAAATATTTTACACATTCAACTTTATTTTCTTTTACGACAATCTTTATTAAAGTGATGCCCAGCCTCATAACTTCAAGAAATCAAATTATACATTTAATGTGTTCTCTTAATAGGGAGTCTTCAACCAGTTGTAAATTGGGAGAGAGATACATGCAGCAATAAAAAATGTATGAAATTCAGCGACACAAACCAATTTTCTTTAAAATTTATATAATCGCCCACACAAACAAACAAAAAAGCCGCCCTGATTACTCAGGACGGCTTCGATATGGTTGGTAAACCCTTATGCTTTTTCAGCAGGCTTGGTTTCTTTTTTCTTTGCGTCTTTCTTGCAGCAGTCTTTCATGTCCTTGCCGTCTTTCATTTTGCAATCCTTCATGTCTTTGCCTTCTTTCATGCCGCACTCTTTAGACTTGGCACATTTCTTACCATCACCACCGTGTGCAAATGCAACACCGCTAAACAAAAATGCTGCTGTAGCAAATACCAGTAATTTTTTCATATCGCTTGTTTTTTATTTTTGAATATACCTAAAGTTAGGGAATTTGGGCGAACTCACCTACCAGGTAGCCAATACATCTATTCCACCCTTTACCACCTGGTTCAGGCTTACGTTTACCTTGGTTCCCACGGGCAACAACACGTCTACCCGGCTGCCGAACTTAATAAATCCGTACTCATCGCACTGTTTTACGGTCTGGCCCACCTGGGTATAGTTACAAATCCGCTTGGCCAGGGCCCCGGCGATCTGCTTGTACAATATTTCTCCGTGGTTGTTCTTCACCGCCACACTCCAGCGTTCGTTTTCGGTGGAAGATTTGGGGTGCCAGGCCACCAGGTATTTGCCCTTGTGGTACTGGTTATAAGTTACCTCCCCGCTCATGGGGTTGCGGTTCACGTGCACATTGGCCGGACTCATAAATATGCTGATCTGGATCCGCTTATCCTTAAAGTACTCCGTATCGGTTAACTCTTCTATCACCACCACCTTTCCGTCGCAGGGGCTGATGATCTGGTTATCGTTAATGGTGAATACCCGGTTGGGGATTCTGAAGAAGGAAATGATGAACAGCAATAGTCCAAAAGTTACCACAAACAGGGCAATGGCCAGCCATTGCAGCTCCTCACCCAGCATGCTAAAGGAAATCAGGTTGATTACGCCTACAATCAGGGCGGTTACGGCAATGGTTTTATATCCTTCTCTGTGTATGGTCATTGGTCCTTATTGAACGGCAAATGTATACCGTAAAAGGTACAATACCAACCATACGGCCGGTGCTGCTATCAGCAGGGAATCGAACCGGTCCAGGAAGCCCCCGTGTCCGGGCATGATCTGGCCGCTGTCTTTTACCCCCGCGGTTCGCTTGAGCTTGCTTTCCAGCAGATCGCCCAGGGTTCCGGTTACCGCGGCGGTTGCGGAGATCAATACCAGCGGCAGTATGGGGAAGTTCCAGATCAGGTGTGCTCCGGCTGTTACCACCAGCACCGCCAGCAGGGCGCCGCCCGCCGTTCCTTCCCAGGTTTTCTTGGGGGAGATGGGCGAGAGCGGGGTTTTACCGATTAATGAGCCCACCAGGTAGGCCATGGTATCGTTGATCCAGATGGAGGCGATCAATATCATCGACAGGGTCCATTCGGGCCCGTTGAAATAATCCGTTCCGTGCCGGTAAAAATACCGCATGGCCATAAAGGGCAGGGTTAAATATACAAGACCCAATACCAGGTATTTGAACCCCGGCAGCGGAAACCGGTTGTACATCGGGTCCATCAGCCGGATCAGCCGGATCAGCTCAAACACACAGCCAATCTGTATCAGCAGAAAAAGCGTATCGTAGCTCCAGGCATTCCACATGATTCCGCCGAGCATCACTACCACAAATACTACTGCGGTGATTGCTCTGGTTTTTAGGGTTGCTAGGTTCAGGGCCATGGAATTTGGTTTGGTGTGGAAATAGCCGTTGTTGCACAAATTTACGGCAATGCCCGTTGAATGCGGGCTTAATTCAGCAGGGTTTGCTGCACCAGTTGCACAGCCGTATCTTTTAAATGCCCCGGCACATAGAGTTCTATATCACCGAAGTTCAGGTAACTGCTATCCTGTTTATTCAGTTGCCGTACCGGTACCTGGTTCTCTTCCAGCATACCCTGTACAATACTGGCCTCTGCTATACTGCGGGTGGTAAATATCTTAATCCATGGTTCCATATTCGGCAGCAGGTTGTGTTGGTGGATTTATTTGCTTCGATTCTTTTTTAAACAGGCCAAATGCGTAGTAGAGGATCGCTATGGCTATAACACTGTACCATACCGGCATCGACTCGTCCATGGCCTGCTGTATAGGCTTGCCCATCCTGGTTAAAAAATACATTTGGGTTACCACTATGGCATTGTTCAAAAAGTGCATGGCTATACTCAGCCACAGATTGCCGCTCTGTAAAAAGATCATTCCCAGTATTATACCCAGGGCCAGCCTTGGCAGAAACCCAAAATAAGATCCGTGTATGGCGCTGAAGATCACCGATGTGATCAGGATGCCTGCCCAGGCGTTTTTGGTCCAGCCGCTCAGGATGGTTTGCATGCTTCCCCTGAACAGTACTTCCTCAAATATGGCCGGAGCCAGCGCTATCACCAGCAGGCTCAGTGCATAATCGGCAAAGGACCGCATAGTTGCCATGCCGATCATGGCGGAACGATACTGGTCTTCCAGCTCGCGGGCTTTCTTTAAAAAGGATTCCGACATGGGGATCATTTCGTTCAAACTGGCCAATCCGCCGCTTAAAAACAGCGACCCCAGTGTTATCAGCCCCACCAGCCCGATCTGTCTGGAGCTAAACCGGCTGTTGAATCCCAGGTAGGCCAGTGGTTGTTTGCTCGCCACCCTGGCTACTACCAGCGCCGGTATAAAAAATGCTATAAATGTTGTGGCGGTATTCAGGAACCGGGCCAGGTTGGCATGTTCCGGCTTTATCAGCTCTGCGGCTGCCTGCAACAGGGGTTTGTTCATCACCTCTGCGGCCACCAGCCCCATCAGGAGGCTGCTGATCATAAATGCTACTCCCATCAATCCCAGCAAGAGGGCAAACTGCACGGCATAACCAATAGTAGGCTTTTGATTCATCGATTTGAAAAATAAGATTGTAATTTCGCAAATTCCTTTCAGGGTTCTTCCCAAAAAGTATGAAAGGTATTGAATGCAATATGGTTAAAATTGATCAAATAGAACTACCTGATTTTCCGCTGCTACTGGCGCCCATGGAAGATGTGAGCGACCCTCCGTTCCGGGCCGTTTGCAAAGACAACGGGGCCGATCTCATGTACACGGAATTCATCAGCAGCGAAGGTTTGATCCGCGATGCCATTAAAAGCAAACACAAGCTCGATATTTTCGACTACGAGCGTCCCATTGGCATTCAGATTTTTGGGGGAGACGAAGAAGCCCTCTCGCTCAGCGCTAAAATTGTTGAAGCGGTGAACCCCGACCTGCTCGACATCAATTTTGGTTGCCCGGTTAAAAAAGTGGCCCTCAAAGGCGCCGGCGCCGGAGTACTGAAAGATGTGGACCTGATGGTTCGCTTAACCGATGCCGTGGTTAAGAGCACCAAATTGCCGGTGACCGTTAAAACCAGGCTGGGCTGGGACGAGAACACCAAAAATATTGAAGAAGTGGCCGAACGCTTACAGGATGTGGGCATCAAGGCCCTGGCCATTCATGGCAGAACCCGTTCCCAAATGTACAAGGGCGAGGCCGACTGGAGCCTGATTGCCAAAGTAAAAAACAACCCGCGCATCCATATTCCCATCTTCGGCAACGGAGACATAGACAGTCCGCAAAAAGCCAAGGCTTATAAAGAACGCTATGGCGTTGACGGTATCATGATCGGCAGGGCCGCCATTGGCTATCCCTGGATCTTCCGCGAAATCAAACATTTTGTTGCCACTGGTGAAATGCTGCCCTTCCCTACCGTAGAAGAACGGGTGGATGTTTGTAAAAAACATTTACGCAAATCACTGGAATGGAAGGGGCCGAAAGTGGGCATCTTCGAAATGCGCAGGCATTACGCCAATTATCTGAAAGGGTTACCGGGCATTAAAGAGTTCCGCGGCAGACTGGTTACCCTGATGCTGCAGGAAGAAATTGAAGCGGTACTGGACGAAGTTGCCACTACCTACAAGGGTTTTGAAATTGAACGCACGCCGATTGAGCTGATCAATTACCACGAAAAATGTCCGATCTAAAGGAGCAGCAGTGAGTGCTTCTTTTATTTTAGCCGATCCGTTACTGCCGGACTCAGCGGCGATACCATCTGTGTGTAGAATGCCTGCAATACGCCCTGTTCATCCACCAGGTATTTACTGAAATTCCATACTGGTGGCTGATTGTTCCATCCGTTGGAAGATGCATGGCTCAGCCATTGGTACACGGGATGCTGCGCTGGACCATTTACCACGCTGCTTTTCTGCATCAGCGGAAAGCTGACCCCATAATTGATTTTACAGAACTCCGCAATGGCGGTATCGGATTGTTTCTCCTGTTCCTTAAAATCATTGGCCGGAAATCCGAGGATCACCAATTGGTTGCCATATTGCTGGTGCAGTTTTTCCAGTTCTTCGTACTGCCCGGTAAATCCGCAATCGCTGGCAGTGTTCACGATCAGCACCTTCTTCCCTTTCAGCGTAGAAAATGGCAGGGTGTCGCCATTGTTCTTTACTGCCTGTAAGTCGTAAAAAGAAGTTGCAGGAACCGCTTTGCCAGGGTTCAGTTTGATATCGTTCTTATTGCCAAAAACTTTTCCCTTCAGCATAATCAGCGGGTACAGGGTCTTGAGCAGGGATTGTCTCCAGGTCATGTCTTTCTGTTTTATCAGCAGGGCTGCTGCGGTGAGCAGCACGGCAAGTACAATGAGTTTTCTCATACAACAATGGATCGGTTAAATGGTTGGCGCGCTAGCCCACCAGCCATTTCAGGAGTTTTAGTTTTCCGGTGAAGGGTGGATATTTTAATGCAGGATCAAACCAGGTAGGACTTTTCATCACCGCTTTTTGATGGCTGAATGCATCAAAACTGTATTTGCCATGATAAGCGCCTGTTCCGCTGTATCCCCTTCCGCCAAAGGGCAGGTTCGGATTGGTGAGGTGCAGGCTGGCCGTGTTTACACAGGCACCTCCTGCAGGAACGGCTTCCAGCCAGGCTTTTTCTTTATCATCCGATGAAGTGAATACATAAAACGCCAGCGGGTTGGGGTTCTGCGCTATGATGGCCCGGGCTTCTTCCATGGTATTGAATGGTATCACCGGCAGGATGGGGCCGAAGATTTCTTCTTTCATCACAGGTGCATCCGGCGCTATATCCACCATTACAGTGGGCGCTATGTACAGGTTGGCTGCATCGTATTGGCCGCCGTACACAATGGTTCCGTCTTTCAAATACCCTACGATCCGGTTGAACTGTTTTTCGTTGATGATTCTGCCATAGCCCGCCTCCGTTGATGCATCCGTTCCGTAAAACTGCGGAATCACCTGTTGCAGCGCCCGGATCAGTTCCGCCTGCTTGCTCTGGTGCACCAGCACATAATCGGGTGCCACACACATTTGCCCCGCATTGGAATACTTGGGCATAGCAATCCGTTTAGCGGCCACCTGTATATTGGCATCTGCCTCTACCACAGCCGGGCTTTTGCCGCCCAGCTCCAGCGTTACCGGTACCAGTTTTTCTGCGGCCATTTTATAGATGATCTTTCCTACTGCGGTACTGCCGGTATAGAACACATGATCGAAGGTAAATTGGTTCATCATCTCCGGTATCACGGTTGCGCCATCTCCGGGTACATACAACACCTGCTCTGGCGGAAAGCAGGATGCGATGATCTGCTGCATGATGCTGGCGGTGGCCGGTGCAAATTCACTGGGCTTCAGCACCACGCAATTGCCCGCAGCCAATGCACCGATCAACGGCGTGAACAACAATTGAAACGGATAGTTCCAGGGGCCGATGATCAACACCACCCCCAATGGTTCGCGCATTACTTTACTGCTGGAGGGCAGGTTCAGCAGATTGGTGGGAACAGGCTCCGGCTCCATCCATTTTTTCAGGTTGGCCAGCACATCTTTTAGTTCGGTTAAAAAGAACCCATTCTCTGTTACCCAACATTCTTCCTTACTCTTGTGCAGGTCGGCTTGCAGGGCCGCATAAATGGCTTCCTCATTGGCTTCCACTGCTTTTTTCAGCGTAAGGAGCTGCTGCTTGCGAAATGCATATGACCTGGTGGCGCCGGTTGCATAAAACCGGCGCATCTGTTGCAACTGTTCGGGGAGGGTTAACATATCCATTGGTTTGTACTACAAGATAATACTTGTTGAACGATCTGTCCGCTCATATAATATAACATCACCCGCCCCCTGTTTCTTTCGGAAAAATATTTATATTCATAGCCTATAACTGCGCGATATGAAAAAGAAAAAAAATCCTGTTACTGCGGGCAACACTGAACCCGCAGCAACCAACTCCCGCCGCTCTTTCCTGCGCAATGCTGGTCTTGCTGCCGCGGGTTTTTACATTGTTCCCCGCCAGGTTCTTGGCCGTGGGTTTCTTGCTCCCAGCGATAAGCTGCAGATTGCCGGCATTGGTGTTGGTGGTAAGGGCGAGAGCGATATCATGAATTTTGCCAAGAGTGGCAAGGCCGACATCGCTTTCCTTTGCGATGTAGATGACCGTATGGCGGTAAAAACCAGGAAACTTTTTCCTAAAGCCAAATACTACAAAGACTATCGCGAAATGCTCGACAAAGAGCACAAACATATTGATGCGGTTTCCGTATCTACCCCCGACCATATGCACGGGGTTCAGGCCATGGCCGCCATGCAGCTGAAAAAACATGTGTATGTTCAAAAGCCGCTGACCCACGATATTTATGAAGCGCGTATGCTCACCAAAGCCGCGCACGATTACAAAGTGGTTACGCAAATGGGTAACCAGGGCGCTTCCGGTGATGGGGTTCGCAAAATGATCGACTGGTACAATGCCGGTTTAATTGGCGATGTGACCACCATCTATGCCTTCACCGATCGTCCGGTTTGGCCGCAGGGCATTGGCTGGCCTACCACCAAGGGTACCGTTCCGCCCGAACTGGACTGGAACCTCTGGCTGGGTACTGCTCCTTATAAAGATTATGTAGACGGGCTGCTTCCGTTCAACTGGCGCGGCTGGTGGGATTACGGTACCGGTGCGCTCGGCGATATGGCCTGTCACAACATGGCTCCTGCCTTTGCCGTACTCGGTCTGGGTTATCCGGTGTCTGCGGAGTGCAGCGTTTCTACCCGTTACCTGCAGCCCTGGACCAGGGCTTATTATCCTGAAAGCTGTCCTACTTCTTCTCATATCATTCTTACGTTCAAAGGAACCAATGGCAAACCCGATGTAAAACTCCACTGGATGGATGGCGGTATTCAGCCGGAAAGACCTGAGGAACTGGGCCCGAACGAACTGATGGGTGATGGTGGCAATGGCGCGGTATTCATTGGTACCAAGGGCAAAATGATGTGCGGCACTTATGGCGCTGTTCCCAAATTATTGCCTACTTCCTTAACCGATACTACCGTGGTTCCGGAAACCATCAAGAGAGTACCCGGCAGTGCCGAAGGGCATTATGCTGCCTGGGTTGAAGCTGCGATTGCCGGCTATGGCTCTGAGCTGGCGAAAAACCTCAGCTCTCATTTTGATGTGGCTGGTCCGCTTACTGAAAGTGTGCTGATGGGCAACCTGGCCATCCGCAGCTACGATATTCAGAAGAAAAATGCCAACGGCAATGCTTCTTATCCTGGCAGAAACATTAAACTGATGTGGGATGGTCCGAACATGAAGATCACCAACTTTGATGAAGCCAACCAATTTGTGAAGCGCGATTACAGAGCTTTCTAAACCCTGCTGTATAAATGAGAAAAGCCCGGATATTGTCCGGGCTTTTTATTTGGATGCAATTGAATCCTGCTGAACTATATCACCAGCTTCTTCATATAAGCCGCATCGATCTCTGCACTCTTCAGTGGGGTTGATCCGGTAAATGCTTCCTGCTCCACAATATGATACTGCAGTCCGTATTTTTTGGCTTCTGCCAACAGCTTTCCATAATTGATGCTGCCGGTTCCCAGATTGCAAGACTCGATACCTCCGTTCGCTGTTTTGGTCTGGTCTTTTACATGACATAACCGGAATCGGTTGGGGTATTGCTTAAACCATTTCATCGGATCTTCTTTGGCTGCTACCACCCAATAGATATCCATTTCATAATCTACCAATGCCGGATCCGTTCCTTCCATCATCACCACCTGGGGTATTTTTCCATCCAGCTCCTTGAAGGAATAGTCGTGGTTGTGGTAAGCAAATCGAATGCCGTTCTTCTTACAGATTTCTCCGGCCTTATTGAACTCGTCTGCAAATTTTTTGAAATCATCGATCGACTTCTGTGGGCCTTTGTACGGACAGATCAGGTACTTCATTCCGATTGCTGCTGCCTCCGCGGCCTTGCGTTCAAAATCAACCGTATTGTTGGCATGGGAGGATACAATTTTCATTCCCAGATCGTCCATGTATTTTTTGAACTCCGTGTGTTTCATTCCCCAGAACATGCCCTTGGGTCCTTCAAAACTTTCGATCTGATTGTATCCGTATTTGGCCAGGCTGGCCAGCGTTCCTTTGGTATCTGCCGCCAGGTTCTCCTTTACCGTCCACAACTGGATGCCGAATGCGCCTGCTTTTTTTGCGGGTGCAAAGGAATTCAGCAAACCTGCCTTACTCCCGAAGGGTAAACTTAAACCGGCTGCTGCCAGTCCGGCTGTTTTCAGAAAATCTCTTCTATTCTTGATCATCGATGATTTTTTTGGTTGAATTAATGAATCTTGGGTTGGTAGGCTACAACACTAGGTTGCCCAGGCCCGGTCTCCTTTTTTGTAATCGATACAACCTTCGTATTTACCCGGTACTGCTACATAGCGCAATGCCTTGGTGGCACCTACTTCCGAAGTAAAGAATCCCCAGAGGGTCAACTCTTTCATCATCCGGAAATAATGCGGCAGTTCTTCTTCCTTCTTGGTTTTTTGGAATGCGGCGGCTTCCTTGTCCAGCGCTACCAGTAATTCATGGCGCTGTTCCTTGGTACTTTCCAAAAAGCCCTTGCCGTTTTTGTCTTTGCTGGCCTGATCCAGTTGCTTCATTCCTTCCATGAAGGCCTTGCTCTCTGCCGGTTTATAACAATCTTTTACAATCACGGTCATGAATTCGCCCACTTTCGCCTCTTTGGCGCCGGGGGTACTCGTTGCAGGCAAAATGGTTTCTGCTACTTCATTCAGGAATTCGATGTCTTTGGGGGTGAAGGCCACCACATCGGATGATGCGGATTTGCATCCCGATAAAAATGCCTGTGAACCCAGTATGGTTCCTCCCAACAACAGCGCTACGCTGGATATTGCTTCTCTTCTGTTCATTGGTAATATTTTTAGAGATTTTGTTTTTTAAGTTCTGATACGGCATAATCTACTGCTCTTGCTGTGAATGCCATATAGGTTAAAGATGGGTTTACACAGGCTGCTGACGTCATAAAGGACCCATCGGTTACAAATACATTGGGTGCGTCCCAGATCTGGTTGTATTTGTTCACCACAGAGGTTTTTGGATCTGCTCCCATACGGGCTGTACCCATTTCATGGATGCCTCTTCCCAACACGCCATTTCCTTCATAGCCCTGTACATCTTTCACGCCTGCATTGGTAAGCATTTCGATGGCATCGGCCTGCATGTCTTTGCGCATTTTGAGTTCATTCTCTTTCAGCTCTGCATCGATCTTCAGTACATTCAGGCCCCATTTGTCTTTCACGGTTTTATCGAGGGTTACAAAGTTGGCATGGTCTGGCAATACCTCTCCAAAGCCCATCATACCCATCGACCAGCCACCTGGCTCCAGCAACGCATCTTTAAAGTCGGCTCCAATGCTTAACTCGGCCACGTCTCTGCTCCAGCCCGATCTGCTGGCGCTTCCCTGGTATCCAAATCCGCGGAGATAATTTCTTTTATCGCCGTTGATGTTCTGGTACCTCGGTATATAAATTCCGTTGGCCCTGCGTCCAAAATAATATTTGTCTTCGTAGCCTTCCACTCTTCCGCCTGCGCCCACGCCCAGGTGATGGTCCATAATATTGTGTCCCAGCTCTCCGCTGCTGCTGCCCAGTCCGCCTTCCCATACATCGGTGGCTGAATTCATCAGGATCCATGCCGAGTTTAAAGTAGACGCATTCAGGAATATGATTTTTGCTTTGTACACATAGGTCTTGTTGGTTTCCGCATCCAATATCTCCACTCCGGTTGCTTTCTTCTTATCCTTATCGTACAATATTTTGGTTACGATGCTCCATGGTCGCAGGGTTAAGTTGCCCGTTTTCATGGCTGCAGGCAGGGTAGATGACTGGGTGCTGAAATACGCTCCGAACGGACATCCCAGCCAGCATTTGTTTCTGTACTGACAATTGGTTCTGCCTTCCAGCGGCTGGGTAATATTGGCGGTTCGGCCAATGATCATGGCGCGCTGATTCTTATAATATTCTTTGATCCTTTTGGCAATGTCTTTTTCCACGCAGTTCATTTCCATCGGTGGCATAAACTGTCCGTCGGGCAGTACCGCCAGTCCGTCTCTGTTTCCACTGATGCCCGCAAATTTTTCTACATAATCGTACCAGGGCGCAATGTCTTTATAACGTACGGGCCAGTCTACGGCTATTCCGTCTTTTGCATTGGCTTCAAAATCCAGATCGCTCCAGCGATAGCTCTGGCGTCCCCACAGGAGTGAACGTCCGCCCACATGGTATCCGCGGAACCAGTCGTAGCGCTTTACTTCCACATAAGGACTTTCCCTTTCGTCTACCCACATATCGTAGGTCTGTTCGTTCAGCGGATAGTCTCTGTTGCGCACGGGTTGTGCTGCAATCATTTCCTGTGTTTTTCTGCCATGGTGGGGATAATCCCAGGATTCCTTGTTGGCATTTACATAGTCTTTCACATGCTCAATATTGCGCCCTCTTTCCAGCATCAATACCTTGAGCCCTTTTTCCGTTAGCTCTTTCGCAGCCCAGCCTCCGCTGATACCGGAACCGATCACTATTGCGTCGAAATTTTGTTCAGCCATGTTTAATCCGTTTGTTGGTTTAGGTGTATGTATTTTGGGTGTTGGTTTTGCTTATTCTTTTTACACATCGCAGATGGTGATTGCCTTTTTCAACGATGCCAGCTTATCCTTTGCCGTGGGCATGAACTCCTGCGCCACATAATCGTTGAAACCGGTTGCCAGGATGGCTTTCATGATGGCCGGATAATTCAGTTCCTGTGTTTCATCTATCTCATGCCTTCCTGGTACGCCTGCGGTATGGTAATGTCCTATATAAGTATGGTTGTCGCGGATGGTGCGGATTACATCGCCCTCATCAATCTGCATATGATAAATATCGTAGAGCAGTTTGAAATTGGGTGAGCCGATGCGCTTGCAGAGCTCCACGCCCCAGGCAGTGCGGTCGCACATATAATCTTTGTGATCGATCTTGCTGTTCAGCAGTTCCATCTGTATCACAACGCCTTTTTTTTCTGCCTGCGCCATGATTTGTTTTAATCCCGCTGCCGCATTTTTCAATCCGGTTTCATCATCCATTCCGTTGCGGTTGCCACTGAAACAGATCAGGTTTTTGAAGCCGGCTTCGGCTACCAGGTCTATATGCTTTGTATAGTTACTGATGAGGGTGGCATGATACTGCGGATCGTTCCAGCCCTTTACCAGACTGATTTCTGCGCCGTTGCACATGCTGGATTCCATGCCGTGTTTTTTGAGGCTTGCCCAGTCTGCCGGGCCCACCAGGTCTATCCCTTTGATGCCCATTTTGGCCGCTTCTATACAGAGCTGCTCCACACTAAGTTCATTGAAACACCAGCGGCATACCGCATGTTGTATATTCCCTTTCAGGGATTGCACAACGGGGGTGCAGGATGCGATCGTTGGCACCAGCGGTGATACTGCCATGGCTGCAGTTCCCGCCAACATATTTTTGATGGCTGTTCTTCTGCCTGTTCTCTCTTTCATACAGCAATTGTGCTCTAAATATAATGTTTGTTGTGTATCAAATACATAACATTGTGTGCGGCGGCAGAAATAATCGGTGATTTTCTCTATTTTTAATCACTCACCTAAATCAAATAAAAAAAATATACAATGGGAAGAAAATTACGCATGGGAATGATTGGCGGGGGCAAGGATGCTTTTATCGGAGCCATCCACCGGATTGCTGCCAATATGGATGGAAAGATTGAACTGGTCTGTGGCGCTTTGAGCATCAACCCCGACATTGCTAAGGAATCTGCGGAAATGTTGTTCCTCCCCCAAAACAGGACCTACCTTACTTATGATGAAATGATTACGAAGGAAGCGGCCCTCCCTGCCGACCAGCGCATGGATTTCGTGACCATTGTTACACCCAACTTTGCGCATTTTGCTCCGGCCATGATGGCACTGGAACACGGCTTTCATGTGGTGATCGAAAAACCCATCACCTTCAGCCTCGATGAAGCCCTGCAACTGAAAGCCAAACTGAACGAAACCGGACTCATCCTTTGTTTAACGCATACCTATTCCGGTTACCCGATGGTGAAGCAGGCCAAAGCCATGGTGGCCGATGGCGTACTGGGTAAAATCAGAAAGGTTTGGGTGGAATACCCGCAGGGCTGGCTCAGCAAACTCAGCGAGCGCGAAGGCAATGCCGGCGCCGCCTGGAGAACCGATCCAAAAAAATCGGGCAAGAGCGGCAGCATGGGCGATATTGGTACACATGCAGCCCACCTGGCCGAATACATTACCGGCGCTAAAATTACCCGGCTTTGTGCAGACCTGAATATTATGGTCGATGGCAGAATGCTCGACGACGATGGCAGCGTTCTGCTGCACTTCGACAATGGCGCTGCTGGTGTACTGATGGCTTCGCAGGTGGCTGCGGGCGAAGAGAATGCGTTAAAGATTCGCGTTTACGGCGAAAAGGGCGGTATTGAATGGGCGCAAATGGAACCCAATACCCTGCTGGTTAAATGGCTGGACCAGCCTGCGCAGATCCTGCGTGCCGGCAGCAACTATACCGATCGCCTCTCTTCTTATGCTACCTCTAATTGCAGAACCCCCGGCGGTCATCCGGAAGGTTACCTCGAGGCCTTCGCCAATATCTACCGGAACTTTACGGCCACTTTAACTGCAAGAATTGAGGGCACAACGCCTTCTGCCGAAGCGCTGGACTTCCCTACCGTGGAAGATGGCATTCGTGGTATGGCTTTTATTGATAACGTTGTTGCTTCTGCTCAGTCCGAATTAAAATGGACCGAATATAAAATTGGATAACTTATGACAAACATTCAAGGTCCGGGCATTTTTCTGGCCCAGTTTATGGGAGATACTGCTCCCTTCAATTCTTTGGAGTCCATTTGTAAATGGGCTGCCAGCCTGGGTTTTAAAGGAGTACAGCTGCCTTCCTGGGATCCACGTTGCATCGACCTGAAAAAAGCAGCGGAAAGCAAAACCTATGCAGATGAAGTGAAAGGCATTGTGCAGGCTGCCGGCCTGGAAATCACCGAACTCTCTACCCATCTTCAGGGTCAGCTGGTGGCCGTGAACCCTGCCTACGATGCTTTATTCGATGGCTTTGCGCCCGAAGAACTGCGCGGCAATCCCAAAGCAAGAACCGAATGGGCCGTGCAGCAGCTGAAATATGCCGCCAAAGCTTCTCAGCACCTGGGTCTGAATGCGCATGCTACCTTCAGCGGCGCCCTGCTCTGGCAAACCGTTTATCCCTGGCCACAACGTCCTGCCGGTTTGGTGGATGCCGGTTTTACCGAACTGGCCAATCGCTGGTTGCCCATTTTAAATGTGTTCGACGATAACGGCGTGGACCTCTGTTATGAAATTCACCCGGGCGAAGATTTACACGATGGTGTTACCTACGAAATGTTTCTCGATAAAGTAAACCAACACAAAAGAGCCTGCTTACTTTATGATCCTAGTCATTTTGTACTGCAGTGTTTAGACTATAAAACTTACATTGATCATTATCATGAGCGCATTAAAATGTTCCATGTAAAAGATGCGGAATTTAATCCTACCGGTAAACAAGGTGTGTATGGTGGTTACCAGGGCTGGACCGAACGTGCTGGCCGCTTCCGCTCTTTGGGTGATGGGCAGGTAGATTTTAAATCGATCTTCAGCAAACTCGCGCAGTACAACTATTCCGGCTGGGCTGTAATGGAATGGGAATGCGCATTGAAGCATCCTGAAACAGGCGCTGCGGAAGGCGCGCCCTTCATTCAGAAACACATCATTCGGGTAACCGATAAAACATTTGATGATTTTGCAGGAACTGGTAGCGATGATGATTTTAATCGGCGGATTTTAGGAATTTAGGAATAACTTTATCTGGTCATTTTTTTATCAAATGCGTTCGTTCATTTTCGGGCGCTGAAAAATTTTTGTGATTATGAAAAAGTATGCATTACTCCTTGCCATTACTGGCTTGATTGCTGCGTGTGGCGGCGGTGAATCCAAATCCGGTTCTGAAGCGCCTGCTGCTGATGCAGCTACTGCCGCTCCTGCGGCTCCTGCTGCCGGCGATTTAAGCAGCAATCCTGATTATGTAAAAGGATTGGAGCTGATCGGAAAATCTGATTGCCTGACCTGTCATAAAGTGAAAGAAAAACTGATTGGACCTGCCTACCAGGATGTGGCCAACAAATACGAGAACAACGACGAAAACATCAAACTCCTCGCCGGCAAAATTATTCAGGGCGGTAAAGGTGTTTGGGGTGAAGTACCTATGACTCCGCATCCGCAGATTTCTGAAGAAGATGCCAAACAAATGGTGAAGTACGTTCTCTTACTTAAAAAATAATTTTCATGAAGGGTTTTATTACCGGAGTCTTTGTATTCATCATTGGCTGCTGCGCTGCTCAGTCTAAAAAACAGTCCGGAGAGTGGATTGCTTTATTCGATGGCAAAACCACCAATGGCTGGCATACCTATGGTAAAACCAGTGCGGGTGATGCATGGATCGTCAGCGACGGTGCCCTGCACCTCGATGCCGGCAACAAAGACAAGAAGGGTGGCGACCTGGTGAGCGATGCTGCTTTTGGAAGCAACTTTCATTTGAAACTGGAATGGAAGATTGCGAAGAATGGAAACAGCGGCATTATGTTCTTTGTGCAGGACAAGCCCAACGAATACAATTATGTTTGGCATACCGGTCCTGAAATGCAGGTGCTCGACAACGATGGTCATCCCGATGGGAAAATTAAAAAACACCGTGCCGGCAACCTTTACGACCTGATTGAAGGTAAAGAAGGTGCTGTGCTCCCTGTTGGTGAATGGAACATTGCTGAAATCATCAGCTTCAACGGTAAACTCGACTTTTTTCTGAATGGCGTAAATGTGGTATCCACTACTTACGGAGACGCTGAGTGGAGAGCGCTGATTGCAGGAAGCAAGTTCAAAGACAAGCCCAACTTCGGTAAAACTTTCTCCGGTCATATTGCTTTGCAGGATCACGGAGACAAAGTATGGTTCAGAAACATCCAGATTAAAAAACTATAACCATGCCGCTGCTCAATGATGAATACTTCATGCAGCAGGCATTGAAAGAAGCACAGGCTGCCTATGAGGCAGATGAGGTTCCCGTAGGGGCAGTAGTGGTATTAAACAATACCATTATTGCCCGGGGACACAACCAGGTGGAGCTGCTCAACGATTCCACCGCCCACGCTGAAATCCTGGCGCTTACCTCGGCCTACAGTTCCCTCGGCAGTAAATACCTGCCCGATGCCTGTTTATATGTTACCGTTGAACCCTGCATCATGTGCTGCGGCGCCATCTACTGGGGTAAAATCGGCAGAATTGTGTACGGCGCCTCCGACGAAAAAAATGGTTACCGCCACCTCACCAAAGAAAACTGGCCCTTTCACCCTAAAACCGAACTGGTTGCAGGTGTTCTGGAGCACGAATGTGCTTTTCTGATGAAATCCTTTTTCAGATCCAAGCGATAAATCCGCTTTATTAGCCTCAGCAGCCTGCTGAATTTCGATTTCCGAAAGAAATCGATCTCTTAACACCCCGTTCAACTTTAGTAAACTAAATTTGTTGAATACGAAACACTATTTGTTCATCAAAAATCATACGATATGTCATTTACACTTGCACCATTACCCTATGCACACGACGCGCTTGAGCCGCATATTGATACCACTACCATGCAGATTCACCATGGTAAGCACCACCAGGCCTATGTAGATAACCTGAACAAAGCCATCGCCGGCACCCCCAACGAAGGAAAATCACTGGAAGAACTGGTGAAAGTGGCTGGTACCATCAGCCCTGCTGTACGCAACAATGGCGGCGGTCACTGGAACCATACTTTCTTCTGGGAAAGCCTTGCCCCTAATGCAGGTGGCGCGCCTACCGGCGAACTGGCCGATGCCATCAACAGCGCTTTCGGTTCTTTTGATGCTTTTAAAGAAAAATTTGCTCAGGCTGGTATGACCCGTTTCGGCAGTGGCTGGGCCTGGCTGATTGTAAAAGACGGTAAACTGGAAGTAAGCTCCACGCCCAATCAGGACAATCCTTTAATGGATGTGGCCGATGTGAAAGGAACCCCTATTCTGGGTGTAGACGTTTGGGAACATGCGTACTACCTGAAATACCAGAATCGTCGTGCAGATTACCTCGCTGCTTTCTGGAATGTAATTGACTGGAATAAAGTTAGCAGCCGCTTTAGCGCAGCCAAATAAACTCCGGTAAATATTGTACTTTAGTCCCGCCCTGATATACCCATACAGGGCGGGATTTTTTTAACAACCCCTAAATGCATACAATGAAACAGTTCTTCTGCGGCGCTTGCGCCATCCTCTTACTGGCAGCCTGTTCCGGCAACAACAAAACAGTGGTGATCATGAGTAAAGGCGCGGCCGATGTAGACCTGAATGCAGGTACCATCAAAGCTACAGACGGAGCTGGTCATGATGAAAAAACAGTGAAGATCAACAGCAAGAAAGTAAACTTTGCCCTGACCTCCCCTGCCGGCAATACTGCTGTAGAACTCGTGGAGAACGGCTTGTATGTAATTAATGTTAAGAACGATACCATCATTGGCAGTTATCAGCAATACAGCAGTGCAGACAAAGCTCAGGCCGTGATTTCTCAGGAGTCTTTAAAACAGAAGATCGATTCTTTAATCTTATTGTCCGAAGGAAAGAATGTATCTGCCGCCAACCGCAACTTCTTTATCCTGCCCAACCAGGCTACCAAAATCACCGATAATGCCAATGCACAGGTGGTTGGTCCTTATCACCAGATGCGTTCTGCCGAAAAGGTAGACGGTGTTGATCCCGAAATCTATCGTTTTTACAGCATCAAAGAAATCAGGGAAATGATTGCACGGCTGCAGGCTTTAACCGTTGCTCCTGCGCCTAAGCCTTAATCAGGGTACAGGGTCCCATCCGGATCCTCCGCCTGGCCGGCATTTGCTGAGCCGCTTTATCAGCAGCCAGCCTCCTTTAAAGAGTCCGTACTTTTTCAGGGCTTCCTCCCCGTATTGAGAACAGGTGGGTACAAAGCGGCATTTAGGACCCATTACCGGCGATATAATGTATTGGTATACCTTAATGAAAGGAATCAAAACATAGCCCAGCATCCTCGTTACAGAGAAGCTTGCCGATGACCGTTGGGGTGTATCGCAGTTGGCACACATGGTTATGCTTTGTTGAGTTTTTCAGTGAGTCGCTCCAGCGCCTTACCCATGGATTCTTTCAGCGGTGCGTATTCGGGCAGCTCTTTTCCGATGTACAGAAAAAAAACGGATACATGTTGTTCTGCTTTTACTGCGGCCTGCAGGGCCTGCTTTTGCGTGCGATAGGCTTCGCGCAGCAATCGCTTGATCCGGTTGCGCTGTACGGCTTTGCGGAAATTCTTTGAACTCACACCCACACCGGCATTCACGGGTGTTTCCCGTTGCACTCCTGCCTCCACCGGATCCAGGGTATAAAACACTTTAACCGGAAATACGGAGAAGGATTTGCCACCCGTAAACAGGGATTCCAGGGCCTTGCGGCTCTTGAGCTTCTCCTGGCTGGAATAACTGTTGGGTTGGTTCATATACTGCAAAACTAAAAAAGCCCCGTCATAAAGACGGAGCTTATATTTTTCGTTCGGCCCGGATCTTTTGCCGGACTACGGTTTATTTCAATCCTTTTTCGCTGGAAACAGTCAGTTTCTTACGACCTTTCGCTCTGCGGCTTGCCAATACTTTACGGCCATTAGCAGATTCCATACGTTTACGGAAACCGTGTACGGTTTTACGACGACGCTTGTGTGGTTGGAATGTACGTTTCATTGATAACTAGTTTTACTAACCCTAAAATTTGGTTTCATTTCAATGCTTCAGTCACCATACTGCCGCTTGTGAAAGGACGGCAAAATTAGGTAATAATTTCTAATGACCCAACAGAATATGCTCCGATTTAAGCGGTTTACCGAAGAAAATTGCCCCGTTGTGGTCAAAATCGGCCGTGGAATCGGTGGTACAGAACCGAATTTGCCCGCCTGTGGAACATTTTTCTGCTATTTCGGGGTGTCGCTGCAGGTAATCGGCCAGGCTGGAAGCCACAATGCTGCCCTGGGGCACCACCCGGATATGAGGTGGTAAATAAGCGCTGATCTTGGGTATCAGCAAAGGGTAATGGGTGCAGGCCAGCAGCAGGGTATCGATCCGGGGATCTGTTGCCAGCAAATGATCAATGTGTTTTTTTACAAAATAATCGGCGCCCGGGCCATCGGATTCTCCGTTTTCCACTATCGGCA
The DNA here is from genome assembly GCA_016786865.1 of Sediminibacterium sp. GTDB lineage: Bacteria > Bacteroidota > Bacteroidia > Chitinophagales > Chitinophagaceae > Sediminibacterium. Next base: position 25,235 of record JAEUVE010000020.1, read on the forward strand.
CCCACATGGGGCAGGCTTCCTGGTATACACTGGCCTCCGGAAAAAAATGGTGGATCTCCAGCAGGTAGCTCTCACTTTGCACTGTTCCGGTGGTTGCCAGTACCCCTATATGGTTGGTTTGGGAATAGTTCCCGATCACTTCGGCCGTTGGGCGTATGACCCCCAATACGCGCTTATGGGGCGCATATACGGGCAGGTTCTTTTGCTGAATATTGCGCAGCGCCTTGGCAGATGCGGTATTACAGGCCAATACCACCAGTTCACAGCCCTGTTCAAAAAACCATTGCACGGCTTCCCAGGTATACTGGTAAACCGTTTCGAATGAACGGGTACCATAGGGGGCCCGGGCATTATCGCCCAGGTAAATATAATCATAGGAAGGTAGCGCCGCCACCAGTTCCTTTAAAATGGTAAGGCCACCATACCCGCTGTCGAATACACCAATCGGCGCCTGTTTTACTTGCATAGGTTAAAGATACACCCAAAAAAAGACCCGTCTTTACAGACAGGTCTTTTCAAAATATACTAAGATGAAATTATCCTTTAGGTTTAGCTGCTGGTTTTGCAGGTGCTGCACTGCCTGCCACTGTACCGCCGGCTGCTTTCCATGCATCTTCTACTTCCTTAGGTAAAGGCAGTTTCAGTTTCATGGCTACACGAATGGTTACATTGTCCAGTAATGGTGGCTGCATGTAAGGAGAAATGGTTTCTGCCTTCAGCAGAATAGTATACTTCTGCTCAGCTACAACTGCTTGTACTGCTTCGAAGATTTTTTGTTTGTATGGCGCAAGTAATTGCTCATACTTGGCTTCTTCCATTTGCTGCTGGTACTGCTGCCAGTTTACCAGTTTGTAGCGCAATTGCATGATTTCACGGGTTGCCATTTCTCTTGCTTTGGCTGGCATGGTAGCAGAATCTTTTTTGAAGATGCTGTCTCTACGCTGGAAATCTGTAAGAGTCCACTTGTATTCTTCCTGTAAGGAATCCAAACGGTAGCTGTTGATCAGGGTATCAATTTTATTGATGCCAGGGAACAATACCAGAGCAGACTGCTCGTCGAAGTACCCGATCTTTGGTGCCTGTGCCTTTGCACTATTGCTGAACAGAAAACCCGCCGCAAAAACCGCACACACTAAAAGGAATTTTTTCATTGTAATGAAATTTATTGTTTGTTGTTGATTGACTAAAATTTAATCCCCATTTCCCGCAGCACTTCATCGCTCTTATCCAGCTTGGGGTCGGCAAATATAACGGTAATTCCTTCACTTTTATCGAGCACAAAATCATAAAAACGGGCTATGGAAATCTTTTGAATGGCATTGTACACTTTGTCCTGGATGGGCTTCACCAGCTTCTGGCGCTCTTTGAACAGATCCCCTTCATAACCAAAGCGTTTTTTTTGCAGTTCCCGTACTTCCTTTTCTTTCACAAAAAGCTCGTCTTCGCGTTTTTTCTTCAACTCTTCGGTGAGCATGATCTGCTCGGCCTCGTAGTTTTTATACATTTTGTCTAGTATCACCTGCTTTTCGTCTATTTCCTTCTGCCACTGCTCTCCCAGTTGCTGCAACTTGGCATCGGCTGCCTTGTATTCAGGAACCTTGCTCAGGATATACTTGGTATCGATGATGGCATACCGCTGCTGGGCATGTACACCTACAGACAGGCCAACAAGGGCAATCAACACTAGAAATAGTTTCTGCATATAACCGGTTTTTAATTATTCAGGTTCAAAACCTAACATAAAGGTAAAGCGGGCCGCATCCTTCATGGAGTTGGTTCCTGTAAACCTATCCAATCCTATGCCATAATCAAATCCGAGCAAACCAAACATCGGCAGGTAGAAACGCATACCCAGACCCACAGATCTACGCAGCTGGAATGGATTGTAATCCTTAAAGCTATACCATCCGTTGGCAGCCTCAAAGAATCCGAGCGCAAAAATGGTGCTGCTTGGGTTCAGACTGAGCGGATAACGCATCTCCATGGTGTACTTATTGAATATAGTAAAGTACTGACTGGCTCGCTGCTGATCGGGGTTCACCCTTGGGTTGGAGGTTTCATACACCGGATAACCTCTGTGTGCTACGATATCGAAACCGAGCAGGGCAAACTGGTTGGTTAATCCCGCATCTCCCACCTGGAATCGTTCAAACGGCGATACTTTCAGGTCGGTATTGAACCTGCCCACAAAACCATACTTGGCTGCAAACCGCAGTACAAACTGCTTGTTCCGGTCTTCTCCGTGTGGTTTACCCAATGGTACAAACCACTCCCCGTTGAAGCGCCACTTGTGGTATTCAATCCATTTATACGGATTGTCTGCAGGGTTGATATTGCTGTTGATTAATGAATATGGTGGTGTGATCTGCAGGCTGGCCAGGAAGTTGGAACCGGTTCTTGGGAACATCGGCTGATCGATGGACGAACGCTGCAGGGCAATTCTTAAGTTCAGGTTGTTCACTACACCATTGTCGAAGCCGGGCAGATTGGTCGGATCAATCGCATAATTGCTCAACTTGTAACGGGTATAGTTTACCCCCATCGACAGGGAGAAATAGTCGTCTGGCCACTTCAGCTGCTTTGCTATACTGGCGGTTACACCGGTTGTGGATATATAACGGCTGTTGGCTACGGATGGATCATAATATCCGGTGATCGGATCGTAGGTCTGGCCGTATTTCGTATTGAATACACTTACCGTTAAGGCATTTCTTTTCTTTCCGCCCAACCATGGCTCGGTGAATGAGAAGTTATAGGAACGGAAGGCCTTACCGTTACTCTGAATACGCAAGCTCAGTTTCTGGCCATCACCCATTGGCAACGGATCCCAGGCTGATTTGCGGAACAGGTTCTTAGCAGAGAAGTTGTTGAACGAAACCCCAAGGGTACCGGTTAATCCGATCAGACCGCCCCATCCTGCACTCAGCTCCAGCTGGTCGCTGGACTTTTCTTCCACACTATAGTTGATATCCACGGTTCCGTCTTCCTGGTTGGGTACCGGGTTCGGTGTAATTTTTTCCTGATTAAAATAGTTCAGCTGTGCCAGTTCACGAATGGAACGGATCAGCAACTGCCGGCTGAATTTCTCCCCGGGGATGGTTCTGATCTCCCTCCGGATTACATATTCCTTGGTTCGGTCGTTTCCGGTAATCCGCACATTCTTAATGGTTGCCTGCGGACCCTCGATCAGCCTGATTTCGAAATCGATGGTATCGTTGTACACCGCAGTTTCTACAGGTTCTGCGCGGAAGAACAGATAACCATCGTCCTGATACAGTCCGCTGATATCGCCTCCGTCGGGTGAAGATGATTTACCCAGTTTCTTGTTCAGTACTTCCTGGTTGTAGATATCTCCCTTCCTGATAGCCAGGATAGTTGATAAAATAGAATCGGAATACTTGGTATTTCCTCTCCAGGTAATGTTTCCGAAATAATATTTACGACCCTCGTTCATCTTGATATCGATGTTGAGGAGGCCTTTTCCTACGCTGTATACAGTATCTTTTTCGATCACCGCATCGCGGAAACCAAGGGTATTGTAGTAATCCAGCAGGCTCTCTTTGTCTTCCAGGTATTTCTTTTCGTCGAATTTGGCAGAGGAAAGCTTGATCCGCACATAGGGGTTCAGTACCCGCTTGGTTTTACTGAATGTCAGGAACCCTTTTTCCTGCAGGTATTCCTCAAATGTATATTTATCGGGGGTTACAATTCTGCCACTGTCCTGGAGCGGATACAGGGTGAGCCTGGATTTTTCCTTCGAACCCTTCAGTTGCTTTTTCAGCTTGGCTTCATCCTGTGTATTGTCTCCGAAGTTGATGTTATTGATCTTGATCTTGGAACCCTTGTCGATAATGAAATCCAGCGCCAGGGTGTTGTTCATGGATGAATCCTTGCGCTCCACTACTTTCACGCTTGTTTCGCGGTATCCCTTTTCTGCAAAGAATTTTTTGATGACTTCGGATGCCGTGATTTTCATGTTTTCGGTAACCACCCTGTTGGGTACCAACCCGGTTTTTCCGCGCAGATCGTCCTGCTGTCCTTTGGGGATTCCCTTAAAATAAAAATTGGAAAGGCGGGGCCTTTCGGTTACTGCTATTTCTAATTCAATCTCTTTCCCGGTTACCTTGGTTACAAAAATCTCTACGTCGCTGAAGTAATTCTGTCCCCATAATTTGTTGATGGCTTTGGCAAACTGATCGCCTCCCGGTATGGCTATTTCATCGCCCACGCTGATATTGGCGATGGAAATCAGCAGGTTTTCGTCGAAAAAGCGGTTTCCCGTTACCTTAATAGCTGCGACTTTGTATTTTTTTGGCGTCTTCTGATTGAACAGGTTAATCAGGTCTGCCTCAATAGAGGTGATGGTGGTATCGGAGCCGGATGTCTGTTGTGCAAAAGCTGATTGAGAAAACAATAAAACAACTAAAGCGAACAATGATAATTTAAACACTTTCTGCATCCCGTTTCTGTTTGTTCTGTTGCCGGTTGATTAGCTCCGTGCACGCAGCAATTAATTTGGTTTATTTAGGCTGGGCAAATTAACCCGAATAATGAAAACTGTTTGTTAAATCCCCGGCCTGTATTGGTTTTGTGTTAAAATGGTTATCCCTGTATTGTTTCCTCCTGGATCTGCTGGCCGGTTTTACCGAACCTTCGTTCCCTGGATTGAAAATCAATAATGGCTTCGTACAGGTTCTCTTTTCTGAAATCCGGCCAGCGCGTATTGGTAAAATACAACTCGGCATAAGCCAGCTGGTACAACAGAAAATTACTGATCCGGTATTCGCCACTGGTTCTGATCATCAGCTCCGGATCCGGAAACTCACTGGTAGTAAGGTAGTTCTGTAAGGTATCGGCACAGATTCCTTCTGGGTCTACCTTGCCGGCCTTTACATCCCTCGCTATATTTTTTACCGCATTCACCAGTTCCCACCGGCTGCTGTAACTCAATGCCATAATGAGGTTCAGCCCCGTATTCTTCTCCGTCATCTGCAATGCTTCCTGCAGCTCCCTGTATGCATTTTCCGGCAGCATCTTCATGTCGCCGATTACATGCAGGCGGATATTGTTCTTGTTCAGGATGGGGACCTCCTTGTGTATGGTATCTACCAACAGGCTCATCAATCCTTCTACCTCCTGCTGTGGCCGATCCCAGTTTTCTGTACTGAATGCATAAAGCGTGAGGTACTGTATCCCCAACTCTGCTGCTCCCTCCACAATATCCCGAACGCTTTCCACACCATGGAAATGGCCATAGAGGCGTTCCTGTCCCTTTTCCTCTGCCCATCGGCCATTCCCATCCATAATGATGGCAATATGGCGGGGCAAACGGTCCTTGTTTATTTTAGACAAAAGGGGTTCCTGCTGAAGCATGCGCTCAATTTAGGGTGCAAAATTAACAAAATCAACGGTTTCTGAGGATTTAAATACGATTAATCGCTGCTGTGGCTTAATTGGTAGGGCATCGGTAGGTCTGCAAATTGAAAGAGAGGCCTACTTTCAAGGTGGCAAAAGCATCCGCATTGAGACTGTTCCCGCGCTGGCGGCCTTTTATACCAATAGAAGTGCCTGTTTCATAACTCCTGTCCTGCAATAAAAATGCCGGGGAGGCCGACCCGTCGGGCAAGGGGGGAAAGGCGTCCGGTCCGGCATACTGGCCGCTTACATCGTCGAGGTAGTCGGTATTGGTAAACCGGTATACCAGCTCGGCAAAGAGATTCATCCTTGGATTTAGGGCATATTTTACCCCCAGGGTAAATGGAATGGCTATGGCGGTATTGCCGTAGGGGTTCAGGTTGGGGTACAGGGAACTTCCCTGACCTTCCGTTCCCAACGGGCGCAACAGGTATTTCTGTCCGTTCAGGTAGGCATAGGGATCATAGGAAAAAATGCCTACTCCCAGGCCTATATACGGGGTGAAATTGTACCCCTCAAATCCCGGCTGAAAACGGAAGAAATTGAAATCGCCCGACACACTGAATTCATATACATTGCTGTTAAAGCTCAGATTTCTCCTCCGCTGAACGGAATTGTCGCTGTACCGGTCGGAATAACCCAGCAGGGCATATTCTCCCGATACCCGGATTCCCACATAATTCGTGAGTTGTTTTCGGTAAAAAAGGCCAAAAGCCAGTTTGGGACTGTTGAGCTTTGCATCGGGGTTCAGGTCGCCAAAATAATGCCCAAGTCCTATTCCAACACCCAGCTCACCGGTATGCACAAAGCTTTCCATCAACTGGGCTTTGGACACCGACCAGGACCACATCATCAAGAACAAAACACCTGTGCGCTTCAACATCATATTATTACGGAGTAACTATTTGTAAAGTAGCATCAAATTTCATCACCAGAAAAGTTAATTTCTCTTATCAAGACCCCATGTTAGCTTGGAACGCAGCGTAGAAAGAAAAGTATTTTCGTTCAGGCGGATCAGGTTCACCCCAAAATTTTCCTTTCGAACAGCCAGTTGAACTGTTTTGGGTACAATCTCTCTTCTTGCATCCATGGCACAAATAAACTGATCGGCCCTTCCTTCCACTTCAAACGAAATCACGTTGTTGTCCGGTACCACAATAGAACGTACGTTCAGGTTATGCGGCGCCACCGGTGTTATGACCAGACTCGATGAATCGGGAAACAGGATCGGTCCATTGCAACTCAGGTTGTATCCGGTTGATCCGGTTGGCGTGGCTACAATCAGCCCGTCTGCCCAATACGTATTCAGGAACTCTCCGTTCATGTAGGTATGAATCTTGATCATGGGAGAAATATCCCGCTTATGTATTGCAAATTCATTGAGGGCAAAAGGCGCATCTGCAAACAGCGGCATATTGGCATCCAGGTGAATCAGGGTTCGCTTATCGATGATGAATGTATGGTTCACCAACGACTCTACTGCAAGCGATAATTCTTCGCGGCTGATGCTTGCCAGAAATCCGAGGCGGCCAAAATTGATGCCCAGCAGGGGTATATTTTTTTCCTTCACCAGGGTTACCGCATCCAGCATGGTGCCGTCTCCTCCCAAACTGATCAGGCAGTCGATGGTTTCATCCAGGTCTTCCGAACCGCCAAAAGAAAGCAGGTTTCTGGTGAGGTGTTCCGGTATATGAAATTGTTCCATCAGGGTATTGTACAACAGGATATCCGTATCGTACCTCCCCAGCTCTTCCAATAAAATCAACAAAGGATTTTCCTGTTCTATATCCAAACCACGGCTGTAGATGGCTACCTTCATAATCAGATTATTTACACAAATATACAGGGTGCCTGCTCAAGGAGGCACTACATATTGAGATAGGAAACCAGGTGCTGGTAATTTTCTTTCAGCTCATTGGCGTATTCTTCTTCTCCAAAATAATAACGAACTACATAGTCGTATCGCTGGAAGGTGGCCACGATATCCGATACCTCATTCTTGTTGATCTTGATCGTAACGATCACCTGTCCTGTTCCGGCTTCGGTATAAGTATTGAGCTGGGTGATATAGGAGTCGTTGGTTTCTACCAGTCTGCTGAGTTCTCCAAATGAAAAATTCCTTTTTTCTGTTTCCAGCACAATTACCGCTCCCGGCTCTTCCATGCCCAGAAACAACGAAACGGCTTTAATCAGCTCCTTGGCCAGTACCACGCCCTTGAGTTCCATTTGTTCGTTTACCACCGGCAACAGGGAGAGGTCGTGGTTCGATATCAGCTTCAGGGCCGTCAGAAAATGTTCTTCCTGCCTTACATAAATCTTCTGTAAAAATTCTTCTGATCCAAGGTGGGTATCGCTTTCTGCTGCATCAATCAGATCATCTTTGGCTATCAGTCCCACGAGCTTGTCTTCACTCAATACCGGCAGGTGCAGCACATCATAATCGTCCATGAGCTGCAGGGCAAATGTTGCCTTGTCTGTAATATTCAGTGAAGGAAAACTGGTATTTAATAATTGAGATACGAGCATAAGCCGGACCTATGTATGCGCGGTTTGCTTTTGAAGGAATCCGTCCAGAATCTGGTTAAATTCTTCGGGCACTTCCATCATTGGCGCATGACCGCATTTATCTATAAAATGCAATTCACTGTTTGGAATCAATTGATTGAACTCCTTACCAACAAAGGGTGGTGTAATGATATCGTTGTTTCCCCAAATTAATAAGGTAGGCTGTTTGATCTGATTCAGCTCTTCACCCAGATTATTGCGGATGGCACTCTTGGCCAGCGCTATAATCTTGATGACCTTGATTCGGTTATTGGTGATCTCAAACACCTCATCCACCAATTCTTTGGTAGCCATGGCTGGATCATAAAAAGTGAGCTGTGTTTTCTTCTTGATGTATTCGTAGTCGCCCCTTTTGGGATAACTGTCGCCCATTCCGTTTTCGAACAGGCCACTGCTTCCGGTGAGGATCAGGGATTTAATCTTTTCAGGATGCTTCAACACATGAACCAGCGCCACATGTCCGCCCAGAGAGTTTCCCAATAAATGAATCTGATTGTATCCCCTTGTTTCCACAAATTTTTGTACATATTTCTCCAGTCCGCCTACGGATGTATGAAATATATCCAGGTCGAACAAAGGCAAAATAGGTACCACTACTTTGTATTTCTTGCTGAAATAACTCACCAGGTGTTCAAAATTGCTCATCGCACCAAACAATCCATGCAACAACATCAGGGTTTCTCCTTCTCCTTCCTCTACAAACCTGTACTTATCATCTTGTTTTATCTCGTATATCATGCTTTAATATGCAGTTATGCTGTTCCTGCTAAAGTACTGAAAATACGGCATATTGGTACAGTTATCACGCTTCCTCTATACCCCTTAAGCAGGGTTGCTGCCCAAACCACCGAAGAATTGGCTGAGTTCGCCGAACATCCCTTTAAAAACAGGGAGCAGGTTTCCGAATAGCTGCAGGGCCTCCGGACCCCAGAAATAAATATATGGATAGGAAATTGAGGCAGCAATGGTTTCTCGTTTTAGCAAATGCTGGCTTTCCAGGTAAAACAGTACCACACTAAAGATGGTTACATAAATACAACCAAATAATAATATTCCGCCCAACCTGTTTGCCCAGCCCATCATACTTAAGTGCAGGGTAGTTTCTACAAGCTTACCCGCTATCCGGGCCAGAAGCATCACGGCGATCATCACCAGCGCAAATGCCAGAAATGGCAGCCAGCTTGCCTGAACTTCAATGGTACCCGATAACCACCTTGCTACCAGTGAGCTTGTTTTAACTGCTGCGGCCAGACCTACAATGATGGCTAAAAAAGAACAAACCGCCATCACCAGCCCCCGGGTTAGCCCTTTGAATACCGCCAACCCAAGAATAGCCAGCAAACAGATATCTATGAACATAAAGGATTATTTACTCAATAACGCCTTAACCGCTGCTGCAATTGCCTTTCCATCGGTTTTGCCGGCCAGCTGCTTGCTCGCTACTCCCATTACCTTTCCCATATCCTGTGGTGAGGCTGCACCCACCGATACTATGATGGCGGCTATTTCCTTGTGCAATTCTTCTTCGGACAGCTGTGCAGGAAGAAACTTTTCGATCACGGCTATCTCTTCCATTTCCTTTTGTGCCAGATCTGCCCGGTTTTGCTGCTGGTATATTTCCAGAGAATCCTTTCTTTGCTTTACCAGCTTCTGCAAAAGCTTCAGTTCACCATCTTCTGTAATGACTCCATTGGCTCCTGGTTCGGTTTTTGCCTTTATAATCTCTGCCTTAATGGCCCTTACGCCTCTTAATAAGGCCTCATCCTTCGATTTCATGGCCTCTTTCATCAGCAACATGACTTTTTCTTCTAAACTCATAATAGCTTATTTAGCGTCCTTTAATTGGCTTTCCCTGAATTTTTTATAAAACGTTTTGGCATACTCCTTCATTTCGGCAGTAAGCTCCTGGTTCTGTGTGGCCCGCTGATAGGTATCTGCCATACCCATCAGGGTCTGGTAAAAAAAATCGGCCATTTCATCGACCATCATTTCCTTGGTCCACAGGTCTATGCGAAGCGCACTTTTATCTGCACCATCCCAAAATGCCAGCATCATGGCCTTGGCCTGCTGCTTCATATCGGCCGTGCTGTCGGTAGCCGACCAATGTATGTTTTGGGGTACTTTATGCTCGTCTAAAGTAATATCAACCGTAATACTGGATTGTTTCATTCAAATCTGTTTAAGGTTGCAAAACTAAGACGAAACCGGAACTGTTGCCAGAATTTCCTTCCAAAATGCTGCTGCAGACCGGTCCCAATTAAACAAACTGGCCCTTTCCATGCCCCGGTCTACATATACCTGTCTGTATTTTTCGTCGCGGTACAGCAATTGCATGAACTCTGCTATCTGTTGCGGATTTTGCGCATCGGCATAGAGCGCAGCATGCCCTCCCAGTTCCGGCATACTGGAATTATTGGCCGCAATTACCGGAACACCGCATTGCATGGCTTCCACAATGGGCAGCCCAAATCCTTCCAGGTCCGATACATATACTGCTGCATACGCCGATGCGGTGAGCTCCTCCAGCTCTTCCTCGGGCAGGTAGCCGGTTAACACAACATCATCGCGGTATTTATATGTTTTCAGTTTCGATAAAAAATCTTCGTATTGCCAGGCCAGTCTGCCGGCAAACACCAGTTTCATATTGCTCTTATGCCATTTTTTAAACAGGGAAAAAGCTTTGAGCACATTCATCATGTTCTTGCGCGGGTGAATACCGCCTACACAAAGAAAATATTCACAACCTGCTGTTACCCGCTGTTTCACTGCTTCTTTCTGCTCCCACCCCACAGGCCGGAATCCCTCCCGGGCTGCTCCCGGAATAACATTGATTTTGTTTAAAGTAACGGGATAATGCTGTTCTATATCTGTTTTAGAAAACTCCGAAACGGTTACTACCCGGGTGGCTTTGCGCAAAAAACGGGGAGTGAACTGCTGGTAATGCCAGCGGTGTTGCCGGCTTACCTGACTGGGGAAATGACGGAAAGCCAGATCGTGTACCACCAGCAGCTGCGGTATGCCCGTTGTTAAACTGCAGAAGCCATAGGGCTGAATCCAGCATGCGGGCTTGTATTTCTTAAGCGCCAGCGGTGCGCTTACATTGTACCAATAAAGATAGGCTGCCACATGTCTTGCGGGCGGCCCTACCTGGATGGCTTTCACATTGGAAGAAAACAAAAAATCCTTACTGTACGGGCGATCAAAGACAAAAATAAATTCATGCTCCGGATGCGCCAGTACCATTCGCCGCAAGATTTCGCGGGCATAATGCCCATACCCTTCCAGTGCATCCTTTTGTAGAAAAATAGCATTCACTGCAATTACCATACTGCAAAGTTATCGGCTAAGCTTTAATCGTGAACATCCGTTACGCCTCCGGAAACCACGTATTTCATGGCGTCGGCTGCCCCAACCTGGGTCAGGGGACGCACCCGGTCTTTAGGAACAAGATAGGTGATACCCGAAATGGCGTATGAGTGCGGTACATACACCGTTACATGCGCATCCAGGCCAAAATGTGCTGCGCTTTGCTGTGTAACAAATCCAATTCGCCATACATCGGTTGCATCCACATTTACCAGTACCGGTTTGTCGAACTTCTTTTTGTTGCCGGCAAATGCCTCCAGAAAATCCTTTACAGAAGAATAGATGAATTTAACGCCCGGCGTTTTCTCCAGCAGCGAATCAAATAGCGACACCAGTCTGCTGATCGCAAACAGATTAGACAGCCAGCCTACCAACAGCACCACTCCGATGAACACCAGGAAACCCAGCCCCGGGATCTTGATCAGGTTTCCCTCTGCATCGATCCGAATCAACGAAGGAGCAAATACACGTATAATATTAGGCAGAATATCATCCACCAGGTTGAATATCCGGACAACAACATACGTAGTTATACCTATGGGCGCCAGTACAATCAATCCCTGAAGAAAAAACTGCAAGAGTCGTTTTAAAAAAGATTTCAAGGACATGGTATTATTGGTTAGTCGGTTCTTTCAGCCTGCAAGATGGTATAAATATCTGAAACCGGCTCGGGTAGAACCCTGATCGCCGGAATATTCTACAACCATCCTCCTCCAAAACCGCTCATCCTGCTTTTGGTACCTCGCTTCAATTTTATTCAAAATTAATGCAAGAAACTATGGTAACGAAAATAGTTTCCATAGTTTTACACCCCCAATTAGTAAACCATGATGGAGAACAGAATCACCCAAAAAGCCCAGGAACTCTTTTTCAGGTACGGCCTGAAAAGTGTTACAATGGATGATATTGCCGCTGCACTTGGCATTAGTAAGAAAACGATTTACCAGTATTACGACAACAAAGACAGTCTGGTAGACGCCGTAGTACAACACCAGATTAACCTGAGTTCCAAAGAATGCCAGGTTCACAATGAACAGTGCGATAATGCCGTTCATGGTATGTTCCTGGCAATGGATATGATGCAGGATATGCTTTCTTCTGTTAACCCTTCGTTGTTTTTCGACATGCAGAAATACCATCCGGAGGCCTTCAGAAAGTTCAGCCAGCACAAAAACGAGTTTTTATATGCCGTGATCCGGCAAAACATCGAAAGAGGACAGAAAGAAGGATTGTACAGAGAAGACGTGAATGCCGACATCCTGGCCAAGTTCCGGATCGAGAGCGTTTTCCTGGCGCTGAACACAGATCTGTTTGCGCCGGAGAAATACAGTTTGTTACAGGTAGAACTGTCTATCATGGAAAACTTCCTCTACGGCATTGCTACTACAAAAGCACACAGGCAAATTTTAAAATATAAAAAGCAACGACAAAACACCAATTTATGAGCTTCAAGAGAAAAATAAACGGACTGCTCTGCCTGGTATTCTTTACCAACACCCTGCTGGCGCAGAACGGCGGCAAGTTCAACCGATACGAGTTCAGCGTTGAACAGGCGGTGGCTTACGCCAGGAAGAACAATGTTCAGGTTAAGAATGCCCTGCTGAATATTCAGGCGCAGATTCAGACCAACAGAGAAATTACCGCTGCAGCCCTGCCCACCATTGCCGGTAGCGTGGGTACCAACCACTATCCCAATGTGGCTGTGCAAACTTTGCCCAACTTCATCTCTCCGGCCACTTATCAGGTTTTAATAGACCAGGGGGTGAAAGACGGCAACGGCAATCCCATTAAAATGCCGGGAGATTTTGGATTTATTCAGGCCCAGTTTGGTACAAAGTACAATGCCAGTGCCGGGGTAAGCTTGCAGCAACTCCTGTTCGATGGCCAGGTTTTTGTTGGCCTTCAGGCAAGAAGAACCTCGCTCGAATTTCAGACCAATGCTGCCGCGGTTACCGAGGAGAGCATCAAAACCAATCTGTATAAAATCTACTACCAGCTGGTTGTGAGCAAAACAATGATCGAACTCCTCGATGCCAATATTGGCCGTTTGCAGAAACTGGACAACGATACCCGTGCACTGTATAAGAACGGATTTGCAGAAAGAATCGACATCGACAAAATTGCCGTTCAGTTAACCAACCTGAACACAGAAAAAACCAAAACACTGAATGCCATCGAAATTGGCTACATGGGTTTAAAAACGCTGATGGGCATGCCGGTTCAGGACACCCTTATTTTAACCGACAAACTGGATCAGTACAATATTAAGCCGGAGCAAACAGTAGCAAGTACCTTTCAATATACCGACCGTAAAGATTTTCTTTACCTGAGTTCCGCAAAAAAACTGAATGAATACAATGTAAAAAGATACCAGCTCAGCTATCTGCCTACACTGGCTTTTGGCGCTTCTTACAGCAAGATTGCCCAGCGGAATCAGTTCAACTTCTTCAACAAAGGAGACTGGTTTACTTCTTCTTCACTTGGCCTGAATATGTCGATTCCTATCTTCAGCGGCTTTGCGAAAGAAGCCAGGGTTAAAAAAGCAAGAATTGAACTGCAAACAACCGAAAACCAGCTGGAAAACCTGAAACTCACCATCGACAATGCGATTGAACAGGCTAAGCTCAATTACAACACCGCCATTGCTACCATGGAATTTCAGAAGAAGAACATGGAACTGGCCGAAAAAGTATATGCCCAAACCAAAAAGAAATATGAAATAGGTACCGGATCCAACATGGAGATCAATGCTGCCGATGTGGATTTAAAAACTGCGCAGACCAATTACATCAATGCCATGTATGCTGCCATTATTGCCCGGATCGATTTCCTGAGTGCTACCGGAAAACTATAACCATAAAAAACAAAAAATATGTATTCGATAAAACAATTACTGACTGTTTCCGCCGCCGCTGCCCTGTTGATGAGTTGTGGGGGTAATAACGATAAGGGAGGTTCTCTTGCCGATAAAAAAGCTGCCCTCGAAAAACTGACCAAAGAGCACAATGCCATTGCCGACCAGATGGCTGCACTGCAACAGGAAATTGCTGCGCTCGACAGCAGTGGCATTGACCTTACCGCTAAACTGGTTTCTGTAACTCCGGTTACCACCCAAACGTTTTCTCATTATATAGACCTCCAGGGTAGTATTACTTCCGACAATGTATCGTATGTGGCGCCAAGAATGGGTGCCGGACAGGTGAAAGCCATTTTGGTAAAAAAAGGGGACCCGGTTAAAAAAGGTCAGTTGCTCTTAAAACTGGATGATGGTGTTATCCGTCAATCGGTGGTGGCTGCACAAAAAAGCCTGGAAACCCTGAGAACCCAACTGAACTTTGCCAAAGACATTTACCAGCGTCAGGGTAATTTATGGAAAGATGGTATTGGTACGGAAATCCAGTACATCTCTGCCAGAAACAATGTGCAGTCGCTCGAAAAACAACTCTCTGCCAGCGAAGAACAGGTGAAAGTAGCTGAAGAACAATTGAAAGCCACCAATATCTATTCCGATGTGGATGGTGTGGTAGACGACCTGAATGTTCGGGTAGGTGAAATCTTTGCCGGTTTGGCGGGTGCAACACCGCAGATCAGACTGGTAAGCACCGCCGGACTAAAAGTGATTACCCAGGTTCCGGAAACCTACAGCGGTAAAATCAAAGCCGGTTCCAAAGTGCTGATCAACTTCCCGGATATCAACAAATCATTTACCGGAACAGTAGCCACCACCAGCCGCGCCATCAATACCAATAACAGAAGCTTTGATGCGGAGGTAAAGATCAGTTACGATCCTGCCATCCGGCCTAACCAACTGGCTCAATTGAAGTTCCAGGATTATGAAGCGCCCAATGCCATTGCCATTCCGGTGAACACGGTACAATCCGACGAAAAAGGCAAGTTTGTATTCATAGCAGTGCAGGAAGGCAATAAACTGGTTGCCCGCAAAAAGCAGGTTCAGATTGGTGAACTCTATGATCAATTGATTGAAGTAAAGAGTGGATTGGGCAAAGACGACCAGCTGATTACACAGGGATACCAGGGTATCTACGATGGTCAGTCATTAAAAGTATTAGGAAAATAAAATCATTCAAGCCAATTATATGAAGCATTTCATAGAAGGCGTTGCCAAAAAATTCAAAGAGTTTAAACCGACCAGCTGGGCGGTAGACAACAAAACGGCCGTCTACATCATTACCATCCTGATCTCTCTGTATGGTTTGAACAAGTTCAATACCCTGCCGAAAGAACAGTTCCCGGATATTGTGGTTCCCACAATTTCCGTTACCACCATTTATTTTGGTAACTCACCCAAAGACATCGAGAACCTGGTTACCAGGCCTATTGAAAAACAACTGAAGGGAATCAGCGGGGCCAAAGTAAAAAAGATACAGAGTACCTCCCAACAGGATTACAGCCTGATTGTGGTTGAGTTCGATACCGATATCAAAACGGAAATAGCCAAACAAAAGGTAAAAGATGCGGTAGACAAGGCCCAGACCGATCTGCCAACCGATCTTACCTCTCAGCCCAACGTTCAGGAATTTGCGTTCAGCGAAATTCCGATCATGTTCGTAAACATCAGCGGTAACTACGACGGGGTTAAACTGAAACAGATTGCAGATAAAATGCAGGACCGGTTCGAGGAAATGAAAGAAGTGAACCGTGCTGAAATTGTGGGCGCTCCGGAAAGAGAAATTCAAATCAATGTAGACCCGGTTAAAATGGAAGCTGCCAAGCTGACTTTCCGGGATATTGAGAACGCTGTTAATTATGAAAACAGAGACATCAGCGCCGGCCTGGTAGATGTTGGTAACATGAAGCGCAACATTAAAGTGAAAGGACAATTTACCAGTGCCTTCGACATGCGCAACATCATTATCAAAAACATCTCTGGCGCTCCCATTTACCTGAAAGATGTTGCTGAACTGATTGATACGGTTAAAGAAACGGAGAGCTACGCTCGTTTAGGTGGTGCAAATGTTATTACCCTGAACATTGTTAAACGTTCCGGAGAAAACCTGATCAATACTGCAGACGGTATTAAGAATCTGGTAGAAGAAATGCAGAAGAGCAGGGAAATTCCGAAGGATGTAAAAGTGGTGATCACCGGGGATCAAAGTAAAAAAACCAAGACCTCCTTTAATGAACTGGTGAACACCATCATTATCGGATTCATCCTCGTATTACTGATCCTGATGTTTTTCATGGGTGTTACCAATGCCTTCTTTGTGGCATTAAGTGTTCCACTTTCCGTTTTTGTGGCCTTCATGTTCCTGCCCCTGGGAGATTTCATTGTAGGGTCTCCCATTACGCTGAACTTCATTGTATTGTTTGCCCTGTTGTTTGGCCTGGGTATTATTGTAGACGATGCCATTGTGGTCATTGAAAATACGCACCGGATCTTCGACAACGGTAAAGTGAATATCACCCGTTCTGCCAAAGAAGCTGCCGGAGAAGTTTTCATTCCGGTTTTGGCTGGTACAGCTACCACCCTGGCGCCCTTCTTCCCGCTCCTGCTGTGGAAGGGACTGATTGGTAAGTTCATGATCTACCTCCCTACCATGCTCATTCTTACGCTTACAGCCTCTTTGATCGTAGCATTCCTGATCAACCCGGTATTTGCGGTGAGCTTCATGAAAAAGGAAGGTCGTGAGTTTGAAGAACCCAGAAATGCCTTCCTCAAAAAAGGATGGTTCTGGGCTTCCTTCGGTTTTGGTATCCTGTTTAATCTGGCCGGCTGGCACGGATTCGGCAACCTGCTGTTGTTCATTAATATTATGGTGATTCTTGAGCGCTATGTACTGCGCAACATCATTCATTACTTCCAGGAACACCTGTTGCCCGGCTTCATGAACAACTACGAAAAACTATTGCGCTGGATACTGGTAAAACACAGACCGGGATGGTTAATGGTAGGGCTGTTCCTGCTGTTCCCCATTTCCTTATTCTTCCTGGTTTTGAGAAACAACCCCAAGCCTTTCTTCCCGAGTGGTGATCCCAACATCGGTTATGTATACCTCAAAATGCCCATCGGAACCAGCGCTAAAGCAACCGATTCTGTTGTGCGCATTTTGGAGAACAGGGTATATAAGATCATGGGTGAAGAAAACAGACCTGGCGTAGAAGGAAGTATTGTGGAGAGTGTAATTTCGAATGTTGCGGTTAGCGCCAACAATCCAAGAGACAACAACAGAAGTGTTCGCTCCAACCTCGGAAGAATCCAGATTTCTTTTGTGGAGTTCGAAAAAAGACACGGCAAGAGCAGTGCTCCTTATCTCGATTCCATCCGGGCTGCCATGACCGGTATTCCGGGCGCTTCCATTGAAGTGAGCCAGGAAGATGCCGGACCTCCCACAGATCCTCCTGTGAATATTGAAATTTCCGGTGATGATTTTGAATCCATCGCCAAAGTAGCTTACGAACTGCAAAACCACCTCGACACCAACCGGATAGCAGGCATCCAAAACCTTCAGCTGGATGTGGATCTGCTGAACCCCGAAATCACCATCAATATTGATCGGGAAAGAGCATTGGCCGAAGGGTTGAGCACCGGGCAGATTGGCTCTGAACTGAGAACAGCTGTTTTTGGAAAGGAAGTAAGTAAATTAAAAGAAGGAGAAGACGATTATAAAATTCAGCTGAGATACCAGGACCTGAAGCGCAACAATGTAGCAGACCTGATGAATATGCGGATTGTATTCCGAGATTTTACCAGCGGTTCTATTAAGCAGATTCCGGTAAACAGCGTGGCTACTGTAGATTACACCAATACAACCGGTGGTATCAAAAGGAAGAACCTGAAACGTACCATCCAGATTCAGTCTACAGTTACAGATCCGTCGCTTACGCCGGTAATTAATAAAGAGCTGGCCAAGAAAATTGAGGATTTTAAATCCAAAACAGAAATCCCTCCGGATGTAACCATAAAACAAACCGGAGAAGGAGAGCAGCAGGCCGAAACCCTGTCGTTCCTGGGAATGGCGATGCTGACCTCCTTACTGATCATTTTCCTGATCCTGGTATTGCAGTTCAACAGCCTGAGTAAACCGTTCATTGTGCTTACAGAGATCTTCTTCTCCATCATTGGTGTTTTCATCGGCTATGCAATAACCGGTATGACCATGGCCACCATCATGGTTGGAGTGGGTATCGTAGGGCTGGCTGGTATCGTTATTAAAAACGGTATCCTCCTAATCGAATTCACCGATGAGCTCAGAAGCAGAGGCTACAAAACCAGGGAAGCTGCTATACAGGCGGGTAAGATCAGGATCATTCCGGTATTGCTCACTGCCATTGCTACCATCATGGGACTGTTTCCGCTGGCCATCGGTTTCAATATCGACTTCGTATCGATGTTCCAGCACCTCGATCCTAAAATTTTTATTGGGGGCGACAGTGTGGTATTCTGGGGACCATTGAGCTGGACCATCATATTCGGTTTGATTTTCTCTTTCTTCCTTACTTTAATCATGGTACCCAGTATGTACCTGATCTCTGAAAGATTGAGAAGACCAATGGAGCGATTCTATGGCAGTAAATTTGTGGCACTGCTCGGATTTACCGGACCATTTTTCTTTATCCTCGTGGGTATTATGTTCGGTGTAAAAAAATTACAAGGTAAAAAAGTATGGATGGGCGTTTTAAAACCCGCTCCTGCTAAAACAAATTAAACAATAGAAACATGATCAGCAATCACGAAATTGATTACAGGATTTTTGGAGAGGAAATGCAGTATGTTGAAGTTGAATTGGACTACAACGAAACTGCTATTGCAGAACCCGGAGCCTTTATGATGATGGACGACGGTGTTATTATGGAAACCATGTTTGGCGACGGCAGTCACCAGAACAACAGCATTTTTGGAAAATTGCTGAATGCCGGAAAAAGAGTCCTGACCGGTGAAAGCCTGTTCATGACAGCCTTCACCAATGTGAACCAGGGAAAAAGAAGGGTATGTTTTGCTTCTCCCTATCCCGGTAAAATCATTCCGCTCGATCTGTCGTTGCTGAACAACCGGATCATCTGTCAGAAAGATGCTTTTCTTTGTGCAGCCAAGGGCGTGAATGTGGGTATTGAATTTCAACGCAAACTGGGAACCGGTTTGTTTGGCGGTGAAGGTTTCATCATGCAGAAACTGGAAGGAGATGGTATGGCATTCCTGCATGCGGGCGGACATGTATTTCAAAAAAACCTTCAGCCGGGAGAATTGTTAAAAATTGATACTGGTTGTATTGTTGGCTTCACTTCCGGTGTTCATTACGATATTCAGTTTGTAGGTGGAATCAAAAACACACTGTTTGGCGGTGAGGGCTTGTTCTTTGCCACCTTATCCGGCCCGGGAACGGTTTGGATTCAGACCCTTCCGATCAGCAGACTTGCCGGCAGAATTCTGCAATACGGCACCACTACCAGAAAAGAAGAAGGAAGCCTCCTGGGCGGAATCGGTAATTTACTGGATGGAGACGGAAGATGGTAATTGGTTGATTACAGTTGGCTCTTATAAAAAAGCCCCGGAATTCCGGGGCTTTTTCTTTTTGATATCATTGTTACTCCTGGCTACTTCAGGCTGGTCAGTTTGGATACTGCCTTCTCCAGGGTTTCCTCTTTCTTGGCAAAACAAAACCGCAATACTTTATTGTCTTCTCCATCTCTGTAAAAAGAAGAAACCGGTATGGTGGCAATACCGTATTCTTTGGTAAGCCGGATGGCCAGCTCCTTGTCTGTTTCCTTGCTGAAGCCCTCATAACTGTAACACTCAAAATAACTGCCGTGCGACGGTACACAACGGAAGGGCGTTTTTTCCATCAGGGTTCTGAAATAATCTCGTTTCGCCTGCATGAATGTTCCGAGATTCAGGTAGTCGGCCTCGTTTTGCAGATAAGCCGCCAGCGCTACCTGCTTGGGCGTATCGCAGGTAAAGCAATTGAACTGGTGTATTTTCCGGAAATCCTGCATCAGGTGATTGGGTGCAATGCAATAGCCCAGTTTCCAGCCGGTGCAATGGTAGGTTTTCCCAAATGAAAAACACACAAAGCTTCTCGCATACAAATCGGGATAGCGAAGTATACTCTGATGAGCAATGCCATCGAATATCAGGTGTTCATATACTTCATCGCTCAGGATCAGAATATTGGTTCCCGCAGTAATGGCCGACAGGGCTTTCATGTCTTCCGCACTTAGTACGGCTCCGGTTGGATTGTGCGGAGTATTGATCATGATCATCCGGGTTCGCGGTGTAATGCTTGCTTTTACCGTATCCCAGGGAATGGAATAATCGGGATATTTTAATGAAATAGTAACGGCTTTGGCTCCGTTCAATTCGATGGTAGGAATATAACAATCGTATGCCGGTTCAAATACAATGACCTCGTCGCCTGGCTGGAGTACCGTGGTCAATGCTGTATAGATAGCATAGGTTCCTCCGGGGGTAACCGTTATATCTGTATTGGGATCGATGGCTGCCTGATATAGCCGGGATGCTTTTTTCGCAAGAGCCTCACGCAATGCCGGAAGGCCGTTCATGTGTACATACTGGTTATGTCCTTCCTGCATGGCTTTGCTTACCAGGCCGGTTAAAGCTGCACTCATGGGGAAATCCGGAAATCCCTGTCCCAGGTTAATTGCGCCATGCTCTGCTGCGAGCTGACTCATGACCGTAAAAATAGTAGTCCCTACATGGGGGAGTTTGGAAACAATGGTGGGTTGCACAACGCGTTCTTTTTATTGCTCCGGAAAGATAAGCAATTTAGAAAGCCTGTGCAGCAACAACTATGGTTGAATGGAATTGGACAAACGCTTCAATTCAATTTCAGCAACCTTTGCAGTATATGCCAGGTTCACCAAACGGTAAGATTCGTTTTCGAAGCTTTGCTGTGCAATCTTCACATCTATAATAGTAGCCTGACCCAGTTGAAACTTCTGCATCACCAGATCGAGTAAGCGGGTAGACAATTCAAAATTGGTCTTAGCTGTTTTCAGCTGCTCCAAAGAACTGCTGTATGCCTGATAGGTTTTTACCGCACCCGTTTCGATGGTCAGCATTAAATTGTCTTTCTGTGTTTTGGCAATCCGGGTGTTCACTTCGGCTACCTGCTGCTGCTTCTTACTGATTAAACCATTGTAAATCGGAATAGATAAGTTCAAACCGAAAGTTGGACCATAGCTTTGGTTCACCAGGATAAAACCTGCACCACTGCTGGTTTTACTGATGTTCACGCCGGTGGTGGCCCGCAGGGTTGGATACCTCAGGGCAGCCGTTTCGCGTTCAATCAGTTCGTTCACTTTAATCTGCTGGTCTGCTGCTATCAACTGCGGGTTGCTGGGCAGCAAGGTTCTGATTTGTTCCAGCTGAAGCGATTGATCTACCTGGATAGTGTCGGAAATAACTATGTTAGAGTCTGGTCTTACAAAAATAAGGTTCAGCAAATCCGTTTTACCCTGATTGATCACCAGTTTCTGTGCCTGTTCCGATTGAATCAGGGAATTCAGATCCAGTTGTGCCTGGTAGAGATCGGCATTGTTAGACATGCCTACTTCCTTCCGGCTTTCGATCACTTCTACTCTTTTTCTGGAAACCTCAATGGATTTCTGAATAGTCTGCAGAAAATTCTGCTGACGTACTACATCGTAATAACGGGTGGTAACTGCTGCAAGTGTATTCTGAATTTGTGCGTTTAACAGGTCCTGATTCAGGTGCTGCAACTCCTCCAGTCTTTTCTTGGTAGCCCTCACCTTCATTCCGTTGTACAAGAGGAAACTACCGGTAAGGGATGCCGCCAGGTTATTGGAACTTACGCCATCTCTCTTTACATCCCTGGAAGGATCGGGGAATTTCTGATTAATACTGGTAATCTGTTCATTGTTGCTGGCCTGTGCGTTTACAACCGGCAAACCTCCTGCCACTCCGTAACTGTTATTGATACTGGCTATCTCCAGGCTCTCTTTGGCAAGCTGGATATTGTAGCTGTTTTTCAATGCTGTGGATAAAGCATCCGATAGGGTTAAACGAGGTTGAGCAGTTGCACCCAACAGAAACATTACCGAAAAAAGGAGGCAAACAGAATACTTCTTCATGTAGCATGAAATTATGCAAGGATCAGTAAAATCTGCAATTTTTTTATACAGGCGGGCAATCAGCTTACCAGGGTACCTACACTGGATCCCTCCACCACTTTGAGCAGGTTTCCGGGCCTGTTCATATCAAAAACAATGATGGGTAATTTGTTTTCCATGCAGAGCGTAAATGCTGTCATGTCCATCACTTTCAGATTTTTTGTTATGCAATCCTGAAAGGAGATTTTATCGTACTTCACTGCAGTGGGATCTTTTTCGGGATCTGCCGTGTAAATACCATCTACACGGGTTCCTTTAAGTATTACATCGGCCTTCATTTCGATGGCTCGCAGCGATCCTGCAGTATCTGTGGTAAAATAAGGGTTACCGGTTCCGGCTCCGAATATCACAACACGACCTTTCTCCAGATGGCGCAGCGCTTTTCTTCGGATATAGGGTTCGGCTACCTGTTCCATATTGATGGCGCTCTGCAAACGGGTATACACGCCAATTTTCTCGAGCATGGCCTGCATGGCCATTGCATTGATTACAGTTGCCAGCATTCCCATATAATCTCCATGCGCACGTTCAATACCACTGTCGGCCTCATTCATTCCGCGATAGATATTACCTCCACCAATTACAATGGCTACTTGTACACCCAGGTCGGTTACCCGTTTGATGTCGTGCGCATATTGTTCTATGATTTGAGGATTGAACGGATCTCCGTTGCGTTGGTCGCCCAACAAAGCTTCTCCGGACAATTTAAGCAGGATGCGTTTAAACCTAGGCAGCATGTAATGAATTTAGGGTGAAGTGTTGCGCAAAGATATAATCCAAACCAACGCAGATGAAAAAAATCAAAAAATGGGGACCAGTGTTGCCAAATAAGAGAAGCCCTGGTTGTCCAGGGCTTCTCTATTTATTATTTCAGGTGTTCCGGGGAATTATCCCAGCGCAACCCTTCTGAATTCTGTAACGGTTACATCACCTGCATGCTTCAGGTAAGACTCTACGGTAACAGCGCCATCTTTTACGAAAGCCTGTGCCAGCAAAGTGTTCTCTTTGAAGAAAGCATTCAGCTTACCTTCTGCAATTTTAGCGATCATATCATCCGGCTTACCTGCCATCTTAGGATCAGCTTTCATGGTTTCTACCACAATCGCTCTTTCTCTTTCGATGGTTTCAGCAGGAATGCTGTTTGCATCTACTGCCAGTGGATTCATTGCTGCAATCTGCATAGCAACATCCTTACCTGCATCAGCAGCTTCTTTGTTCAATCCTACCAGAACGCCCATGCGGTTAGCGCCATGGATATAAGATGCTACATAAGGAGCTTCGATTCTTTCGAACTTGGCAACACCGATTTTTTCACCGATGGCAGCCAGCTTATCATTAATCAGGTCGGCTACTTTTGCACCGTTGATGGTTACTTCGTTCAGTTCTTCCGCACTCTTCACATTGTTTGCAACAGCTGCATCCGCAATAGATGTAGCAAAAGCAACGAAATCTGCATTCTTGGAAACGAAATCGGTTTCACAGCTGATACATACAACAAATCCAACTTTGTGATCTGCGGATGTTTTCGCAATGATTACCCCTTCTTTCGCTTCTCTGTCGCTGCGCTTTGCAGCTACTTTCTGACCCTGCTTACGCAACCAGTCGATTGCTGCTTCAAAATCACCGTTGGTTTCAGTTAAAGCCTTTCTGCAATCCATCATTCCGGCGCCTGTTGCCTGACGTAATTTATTGATGTCTGCTGCTGTAATATTTGCAGTTCCCATAGTATTGTTTATTGATTAGTTATTTAATAGGCAATACAGAACCTTTTCGGATTCTGTATTGCTGTTAAAGATATTTACTGTGTAAACGCGGCAGTATTATGAATGTATTATCTGCTTCCACCACCACCCGCAGGGCGACGGTTTCCTGGAACACGGCGTTTTGCAGGACCGGCAGGACCACCTGCAGGTGCAGCTCCACGACCTCTTCCGCCACGACCGGCTTCGGACTGTGCTTCAGCTTCCAGGCGACGGGCACGTGCTTCGTTCTCATTGTTGTTGTCATCAGACTCATCTTCATCTTTTGAAGCCTGACGCTCAGCCAGACCTTCTGCAATAGCAGCTACGATGTAGTTGGTGATGATGGCAATGGATTTAGTAGCATCGTCGTTCGCAGGAATAGCAAAATCTACTTTATTTGGATCGCAGTTGGTATCTACCATACCGAAAGTGGTAATGCCCAAACGCTTTGCTTCGGATAAAGCAATGTGCTCATGACCAATATCCACCAGGAACAGTGCAGCTGGCAGACGGCCCAACTGAGCAATACCTCCCAGTACTTTTTCCATTTTATCCTTATCACGGCTTAAAGTCAGACGCTCTTTCTTGGTAAGGCTTTCTGCACTTCCGTCGTTCAGCATTTTCTCGATACTCTGCATTTTCTTCACGCTCTTACGAACAGTGTTGAAGTTAGTGAGCATACCACCCAGCCAACGCTCTGTTGCATAAGGCATGTTCACGCGCTTAGCACATTCTGTAACGATTTCTTTTGCTTGCTTCTTGGTTGCAACAAACATGATTTTCTTACCGCTCTTCGCAATCTGCTTGATAGCAGCAGCAGACTCCTGTAAGTAATCTACTGTTTTGTTCAGATCGATGATGTGAATACCTTTTTTCTCAGCGAAGATGTAAGGCAACATCTTAGGATTCCACTTCTTTTTCAGGTGACCAAAGTGAACGCCGGCCTCCAGTAATTGCTGTTGTAATGAAGTGTTATTTTCCATTGTAATAAATTATATAATTTTTTAAAATTAATTTCCAGACGAAAGTCTTCAGAACAACGATTAACGCTTGCTGAACTGGTAGCTTCTACGTGCTTTTTTATGACCGAATTTCTTACGTTCAACACCACGTGGATCACGCTTCAGCTGACCTGCGGCTTTCAATGCAGGACGGAACTCGGTATTCACTTCCAGCAATGCACGGGCAATACCCAGTTTTGCAGCTTCTGCCTGGCCTTTCAGACCACCACCGGTAGCATTGATTACTACATCAAACTTACCGAATACGTCAGCCGTTTTTAAAGGAGCTTCTACCTGGTTTTGTAAGTAAACCAATGGGAAATAAGCTTTGTAATCTTTGTCGTTTACAGTGATCTTACCATCGCCCTTGCTGATGAAAACACGGGTAACAGCTTCTTTACGACGACCAACTGCGTTTTTTTGTTTTTCCATTTGTTTGTATGCTTAACGCCCGAAGCAAAACGCCCCGGACAATGGTTTAGAATTTAAGTTCTTTTGGTTGTTGTGCAGTGTGCGGATGAGTGGATCCTGCATACACAAATAATTTTTTGATCATCTTGCGTCCGAGACGATTCTTAGGCAACATACCTTTTACCGCTCTTTCCATTACTACTTCAGGACGACGCTTCAGCAGATCTCCTGCAATTTCTTCCTTCTTACCACCTGGGTAACCGGAGAAATTCAGGTAAACCTTGTCTTCCAGCTTGTTACCGGTGAAAGCAACTTTTTCGGCATTGATTACAATTACATAATCTCCGCAGTCTACGTGTGGAGTGTAATAGGCTTTGTTCTTACCGCGCAATACAGCGGCAATCTTGGAGGCAATACGTCCCACGGTTTGATTAGTACCATCAACCACATACCAGTTGTGTTGAACGGTAGCCGCATTCGCATGCTTGGTGGTGAAATGAAGTTTACTCATGATTCTTTTGTTTTAATGAAACCGGCGCTATCCCACCGGCCAGAATATTCCCATTTTTGGGAGGGCAAAGGTCAGGTTCTGCATTGGATAATCCAAGGAATTTAGAAACCATTTTGATGCGCCCCTTTGCAACTAATTGATTTTCAATAAAAATTTGGTAATTATTTTTTCATTACCTGCTAAAATGGCCGCCAAAAGAGCCTTTGAGGGCCCCATTGGCCCTGAATGGCCCGTCAGTTGCCCTTTTGACCCCCCCGGTCGGGAAGGCGGATTAAGGCAGGAGATTCCGGAAAGTATCCGAACTTTGCCCACTTGAACTACCAGAAATTTTCAGCCGATCAGATTTTTACCGGTTCAGCCCTGCTCACCGGACAGTCAGTCTTAATAACAGACCGGAAAGGTACTATACTGGACCTGGTTTCCCTCGAAGATGCCGGGGATGATATTCAGCACCTGAAGGGCACGCTTTCACCCGGATTGATCAACACACATTGTCACCTGGAACTGAGCCATATGCGGGGATTGATCCCTGAGCATACCGGCCTGACGGGCTTTATCCTCAAAATCATCGGCGAAAGACATTTTCCGGAAGAACAGATCCTGGATGCCATTGCTGCAGGTGAAACCGAAATGCTGGCCGGCGGCATTGTTGCCGTAGGTGATATTTCCAATAACACCCTTACGGTGGCACAAAAACAGTTGAACAGGCTGGCTTATTATAACTTCATCGAGGTCAGCGGTTGGGTACCGGCCATTGCCGATCCCCGCTATAGTGCAGCCTTGCAGGTTCGCGAAAGATTTCGTGAAACTCCTCATCCGTTCAGTGTTTCGCCGCATGCGCCTTACTCGGTTTCCAACGAATTATGGGAACGGATTCAGCCCGGTTTTACCGGCAACACTATTACCATTCACAACCAGGAAACTCCCGGAGAGAATGAACTTTTTAAAACAGGTTCCGGCGACTTCATCGATATGTACCATACGCTGAACATCGACCAGCGCCATTTTACCCCTACGGGCAAAAGCAGCCTGCAATCCTATTTTCCAAGGATGGCTGCCGCCAAAAAGATCATTTCCGTTCACAACACCCAAACCGAACCTGCCGATATTGTTTTTGCCAATCAACAGGTTATGCAGGCTGGCAATGAACTGTTCTGGTGTGTTTGCCCCAACGCCAATCTGTATATCGAAAACAGCCTGCCGCCCATTGAGCTGCTTCGCAGGTACAACTGCACCATCACTGTAGGCACAGACAGTTTGGCCAGCAACCACAGCCTCAGTATACTGGACGAACTCAAGGTCATCACGAAAAACTTTCCGGATATTCCGCTGGAGGAACTCTTGCAATGGGCTACCATCAACGGTGCATCTGCCCTGCAAATGGATAAAACCCTCGGAAGTTTTGAAGCAGGAAAACAACCCGGACTGATCTTGATTGAAGGAGCAGAACCCGACCGGTTAACGGCCGACTCCAGTATTCGCAGGATCCTCTGATGATTTTCTTTAAGACAAGACCTCCTGGAGAATGGCATAACTTTTCATCTGCCCGAAGCCACTGATGTGTAATGACAGATAGAGCTGATAGGCTTCCAGCAAATAGCGCCGGCTCTGCTGGTTCAGCTGAATATTTTCCAGTTCGTTGTAAAACTGCAGGTTGGAAATCCTGGAACTAATCTCGGCCAGATTGCCTTCTATATAGTAGGGATGGTTGGGCTTTTCTGATACAAACAGTCCTTCCTGCAAGTCGATCACCGGTGTTACTGCGGAGTAATCTCCCTGCAGCTGAAAACCGAGTTCCGCTGCCAGGTGCAGGGTAAAGTACAAGGGCAGGTTACCAGCCAATGCTGCACTCCCTTTATCGAGCTGCTTTAAACTGTCTTCGATCAGGTAAAACAATTCCGGATTGGCCTCTGGTTGCTTAAGGGTATGCTGCAACAATTCAATCAGGTACATGGCCACCGTATTTCGGACTACATCGAACAACACCTGCTCGTACAGGTATGCCCATCTGTACTCTTTAATGAACTGAAGGGTTTTAAGCTCATTGTGGTATACCTCCAGTTCCAGGATGGCTCCCGGCTGAAAATAACCCGCCTTGCCCGAAGAGGTTTTGGTGCTTTGCCGTACCCCTTTTACAATGTATTGCTGGATCCCAAATAGCTCGGTATAGATCGATGTAATAATACTCGTATCTCCATACTTTACCGTACGCAATACAACACCTTTTGTAGCATGCACCATTACTTAAAAGTAGGATAGATGAAGGGTTTCCGGATCTTTTTTAAACAACCCCGGTGAACTGCTTCAGAAAACGAATATCGTTCTGTGAATAAAGCCGAAGATCGTTTACCTGGTATTTCAACTGGGTTATCCGCTCCACGCCCATGCCAAATGCAAAACCGGTATACTTATTGGAATCGATGCCAAAGTTCTCCAGCACTTTGGGATGCACCATGCCACTTCCCAGGATCTCTACCCATCCGGTGTGTTTACAGATATTACAGCCGCTTCCTCCGCAGATCTGGCAGCTTATGTCCATTTCTGCACTGGGCTCAGTAAACGGGAAATAACTCGGTCTGAACCGCACTTTCACATCCTTTCCGAACATTTCCTGCACAAAGAAATACAGGGTCTGTTTCAGATCGGCAAAACTTACATTTTCGTCGATATACAGGCCTTCTACCTGGTGAAAGAAGCAATGCGCGCGGGCGCTGATGGTTTCATTCCGGTATACACGGCCGGGGCATATAACCCGGATCGGGGGCTTTTGTTCCTCCATCACCCGGGCCTGTGTACTGCTGGTATGCGTGCGCAACAGCCAGGTTGGACCGTTTCCGTCTTCGGGCTTACGGATATAAAAAGTATCCTGCATATCGCGTGCAGGATGGTCTTCGGGTAAATTCATGGCGCCGAAATTGTGCCAGTCATCCTCGATCTCCGGACCCTCCGCTACAGCAAAACCCAACCGCTTGAAGATGGCAACCATTTCATTTCTTACCAGGGTAAGCGGGTGTCTGCTGCCAACAGTTACCGGATCTCCGGGAAGCGCAAAATCAATGGCAGGGCCTGTTACAACCGCTGCAGGTGCATGGGATTGCTGCAACTCTTCCAGCTTCGCTTCCGCAAGCGATTTGAACTCATTCAACAACTGTCCAAAGGATTTTTTCTGGTCGTTGGGTACATTTTTCATTTCCCCCATAACCGCCTTTACCAATCCCTTGGTTCCAAGCCATTTGATCCGAAACTGTTCCACTTCGTCTGCTCCTGCAGCTGCAAAAGCCGCAATTTCCTGCTTGTATTTTTCGATCTGTTGCAACAACTGTTCCATTCTGCGAAGATAAAAAGTAGATTCCGTAGGCTGAAAAATGATTTGAAGCCCCTTACAATATGTATATTTGTTGCTGCACCAAGCAATTTTACATGGATTATAATACCGACAGGAACTATCTGGGTATGAAGGAATACGGCCGTCACGTACAAAAAATGGTCGAATATCTCTTAACTATCGAGGACAAAGATAAAAGGCAACAACAGGCGCAGGCCGTTATTGAACTGATGGGATTTTTAAACCCCCATCTGAAGAATGTGGAAGATTTCCGACACAAGCTCTGGGATCACCTTTTCTTCATCAGCGACTTTAAGCTGGATGTGAACAGTCCGTACCCGATTCCTACCAAGGAAACCTATAAAGTAAAACCAGATCCGCTCCCTTACCCTAAGCGTCATCCCAGGTATGCACACCTGGGCAAAAATCTGGAAGTGGTGATCGACAAGGCTTTGAAAGAAGAGGATCCAGAGAAAAAAGCAGGCTTTGCAAATGCTATTGCTTACTACATGAAACTATCGTACAGCAACTGGCACAAAGAACTGGTTCACGATGATGCCATCCGTTCCGAACTGAACAGCATTACCGGTGGCCAGCTGGAATTCAGCAATACCCCTTATATCAAACACCGCAATCAGAATTTTGTGAGTGATGACTATCCACCTGCACGTGGTGGCAGATGGCAGCAGAACTTTGGCGGTAGAAGCAATCGACCCGGTGGTGGTCAGCGGAACGACCGCAACGCTGGCGGAAGAAGCCAGGGTGGCAACAGAAACGGCAATACCAGTGGCTCCAGAAACAATGACCAACGCAACGGCGGCGGTAGAAACGACCGAAGCGGAGGTGGCTTTAAGAAGCGATATTAATTAGATTTCCTGCTGATATCCATTTACCATGAGCAGTTTTGAAGTTACCGGCGGCAACAGGCTGAAAGGCGAAATTGTACCTCAGGGCGCTAAAAACGAAGCACTCCAGGTGCTATCGGCAGTAGTACTTACCGCCGGAGAGGTAACTATTTCGAATATACCTGATATCCTCGATGTTAATTTATTAATTGAGTTACTGGCAGAAATGGGCGTTAAGGTAACGCGCATATCGCCAGATACCTATACGTTCCGTGCAGACCAGATTGATGCGGATTACCTGGCATCCGATGCATTTCACAAAAAAAGCGGCAGACTCAGGGGCAGCGTGATGCTGGCGGGTCCCATGCTGGCTCGTTTCAAAAAAGCCTATATCCCTAAACCGGGCGGAGATAAGATCGGAAGAAGAAGACTGGATACGCATATCATCGGATTTCAGCAACTGGGTGCCCGGTATGCTTATGATGAAACACTGGGCTGCTTCACCCTCGAAAGTGAACAACTGAAAGGCTGCTACATGCTGCTGGATGAGCCTTCGGTTACCGGAACCGCCAATATCATCATGGCTGCAGTATTGGCTGAGGGAATCACCACCATCTACAATGCTGCCTGTGAACCCTACATACAACAGCTTTGCAAAATGCTGAACAGGATGGGTGCAAAAATTACTGGAGAAGGAAGCAACCTCTTACATATTGAAGGTGTTACCGAACTGAAAGGCACTACACACCGGTTGCTTCCAGATATGATCGAGATAGGTAGTTTCATTGGTCTCGCTGCCATGACGCAAAGCGAGATCACCATTAAAAATGCGGGAGTACAACACCTGGGAATTATACCGGAAAAATTCAGGCAGCTTGGGATTCAGTTCAACATTAACGAAGACGATATTTACATACCTGCACAGGATTCGTACGAAGTGCAAACCTATCTCGACGGGGGCATTCTCACCATTTCCGATCATCCCTGGCCGGGATTCACGCCCGATCTGCTGAGCATTGTACTCGTGGTTGCAACTCAGGCCACCGGCAGTGTACTGATTCACCAGAAAATGTTCGAGAGTCGCCTGTTCTTTGTAGACAAGCTGATCGATATGGGCGCTCAGATTATTTTATGCGATCCGCACCGCGCTACCGTCATCGGACTTGGAAGAAAATACAATCTCCGTGGCATTACCATGAGCAGTCCTGATATCCGTGCCGGACAGGCACTGTTGATTGCTGCTTTGAGCGCCGAAGGAAAAAGCACTATACAGAATATTGAACAGATAGACAGGGGATATCAACGCATTGATGAACGCCTGCGCAATCTTGGCGCCGATATCCGCAGAATCAGCTAAGTGCCTGCTGCAGGCTGCTCCATCCACCACCATTGTGCACTTCTGTAAAGCCGTTGGCCAGCAGCCAGCTTTTGGCAGAACCACTTCGCATACCGGAAGCACAACAGGTAATCACCGGTTTGTCTTTTTTCAATTTGGCAGCCAACTGAGGCAACCGATCCAGCGGAAGGTTCACTGAACCTTTTACATGACCGCTTCTGTATTCTCCTTCAGAACGAACATCTACAATCTGTGCGCCGTTTTTTACCAGCTCAGCATAATCAACAGAGGGACCGGCACCAAATAAGTTTTTAAAGAAATCCATCATATACTTTTTCTTGAAGCACAAAATTGCACTGTGCGGTTTTTTTGTACGGTTACTTTTGTTACAAATAAAAAATCCACCGGAAAGTTTATCCGGTGGATTTTGATCATGAAACGGCAGATCAGCGAATGTCTTTCATCAGTTCTTTTACAGCTGCTTCCAACTGCTGATCCACGCCCTTTTTCACAATTTCATATTCATTGTACACTTTGATATCCGGTTCAGTTGGATCATTCTCGAGATACTTACCCCTGTTGGTCATTACCCCAACAGTTGGTGCGCCCCACCGAATACCTGTGTCCATCAGGGATTCCCAGGCAGCAAAGCTGCAGGTTCCGGGAACCTGTGTTCCCACTACCTTATTCACTTTCAACTCCTGCACCATGAAGGCATAACAATGCCCATCGCTGTAGTTGGCTTCATTGGCCAAAGAGATGCTGGGTTTGGTCCACTGGAAATTGGGTTCAAAACCCACACTTCTTCCGGCAGTATTGTAATCCATGAATTTCTTTCCGCTCAGCAATACGGCCAGGTCGGTTACCAGGTCGCCACCATTGTTGTTGCGGGTATCGATCACAACCCCTTTCTTATCAAAGAACCTGCCCATGATGTCTTCATAGGTATTTCTGAAAACACCGTCGTTCATTCCGGGCACATGCACATATCCCAGGGCACCGCCACTCAGGCGATCTACTTCATCCGCATTGCGCTTCACCCAACGCTTATAGAGCAGGCTGCTTTCCTCTCCCGGTGTAACGGGCTTCACAATAACTTCTCTTTTAGCTCCCCCCTCAACGATAGTCAATAAAACCTGCTTGCCAGCTTTCCTGTTCAGGTATTGTGCTAGATCCTTATCTGCCTCAATTAAAACTCCATCAACCGATTCAATAATAGTTCCCGGCCTGATATTTAGTCCGGCCTTATATAAGGGGCCGTCTTTGATCACTTCTTCAATCCGGACACCCGAACCCTTGTGTGAGGGATCGTAAAATGCACCTAAAGAAGCTGTGATATCGGACATTGGATTGGATGCGCTATAGGCAGCTCCGCTATGGCTCACATTCAGTTCACCCAATAATTCACTGAGCATCTCCGTGAACTCGTAAGTATTTCCAATAGAACCAATATAGCGCTCATAGTCGGGCCGATAGCTATCCCAGTCTATACCATGGAAACTGCTGTTGTAAAATGTTTTTTTGGTTCTGCGCCACACATGTTCAAACATGGCTTTTCTTTCTGCCATTGCATCGATCATCATTTCTCCATTGATCGATACCCGATCCTGCTTGCTGCTTGCCGGATCCAGTTTAATGATGCCACCATCGCTGCTGATAAAGATATTTTTCTGTTCCTTGTCCCATACCATACTTGCAAAGCCTGCATTCAGCGGTACCAGCATTTTGGTTTCCCTGGTACGCAGATTGGTGGTCCATAGATTCATTCCTTTTTCGAAGCGCGCCAGGTAATATAAACTTTCTCCGTCTTTGCTCAACAGGGCATCCCCCATACTGGAAGAATGAATAGTTACTTTGGCTTTGCGCTGCGTAAGTCCTTCCCACTCTACTACCACACTGTCTTTTACGGTTGTTTTCTTTTTACCGGTATCGGCTTTGGCTTTCAGTTCTTCACTTTCTTTAAGCAGCGCATATTCGTCTTTGCTCAGCTTGAACCGGTCGAATGCTTCCTGTGTAAAAAACATCATATACGCATCGCTTTGCGCTCCGCCACCCATAGCGGCTGCGCGCAAACCATCCCGGTTACTCTGCCACAACATGGCTTTTCCTCCCAACACCCATTTGGGCTTATAATCGTTGTATCCGCTTTCGGTAATATTCATAACTTTCTTTCCATCAGCACTGGCCAGACCAACTTCACCTACGCCACTTCCGGGCAAAGCATAATCAAACAACAACCATTTACCATCGGGGCTCCACTGAAAATACTGGTCGTTTTCCACCCATGCAAAAATCTGTTTGGAGGTTAGAATGGTTCGGGACTGCTTCGATGCCAGGTTGTAGATGCGGATATTGTGCCTGTTCTCCACAAAAGCCAGCTCTTTTCCATCGGGCGAATACAAGGGCATGGTGTTGTCGTTGTCGTTATCCAGCACCGGCGTTTCCTTAATCAGTGTAGATGCATAAAAATATGGTTCATCTGCCCGCACCACTTTCGATTCAAAAATGCTCCATTTATTGTTTCGTTCTGCTGTATAAATCAGCGACTTCCCGTCCGGAGAAAAACTCACAAATGTTTCCTGCGTTGGTGTGTTGGTAATTCTTTTGGTAACGCCCCCTTCCACACTGGTTACAAACACATCTCCCCTGAACAGGAACGCTACTTCCTTACCATTTGGCGCAACGCTGATACCAGACCCACTGGTAACACGGATCAGCTGCTCATCGTTTTTCCGGTTATCTGCCAAAATGCTTATCTCCACTTTTTTAGCTCCGCTGCCCGGCACCATTGTATAAATTTCTCCATCATATCCAAAACAGAGCATGCCATTGTTGGAACTGCTCAGGAAACGCACCGGATGTTTTTTAAATGTGGTCAGCTGCTCGCTTTTTCCACCTGTCAGGCTCAGCCGATGCACATTGAAGCTTCCGCTCTCCTCACTCAGATAGTACATGGCATTTTGATCCTTTGTAAAAACAGGATTACGATCCTCTCCATTGAAAGCAGTAATACGGGTATGCTTTGCTGCTTTTACATCATACAACCAAATATCTCTTGCTATGGAGGAAACATGGTGCTTTCTCCAGGCGTTTTCTCCTCCTTTTTTATCGTGGTACAGCATCACTGATCCGTCCTTGCTGAACTTTACATCTTCCGCAGGCGTTGTGAGCAACTGAACTGTACGTCCTCCATTCCTTGCCACACTGTAAAGCTCGGGCATAGAACCGGTCGGATACTGGCGGTTACTGGCCAGGTCAAGCCTGGAAGAACCGAACACCACATTTTTATCATCTGCCGAAAAATCATAAGGATATTCCTGCGCAGAATGGTAGGTAAGCCTTTTAGCCTCTCCTCCATTTACAGAGATCGTAAAAACATCAAAATTTCCAAAGCGATCGCTGGCAAATGCTATGGTCTTGCCATCATGACTCCATACCGGCATAAAGTCGTGGGCTTCGTGCAGGGTGAGCGGCACAGCTGTTCCACCACTGCTGGCTACTTTATACAGGTCTCCCTTATAAGTAAATACAATGGTTTGTCCGTCCGGAGAAATGGAAGCATAGCGCATCCAACGCGGTTCCGACTGTGCACAGAGCTGGCCACAGCAAATACCCAGCAGGGCCACGATTGAAAATAATTTCCTCATATATGTTGGTTGAATCGGAAAGATAACAAAGAACTGTCTTCCTTTCCTGTGTTTGTGATGAATAGTTGGTCCGTTCATGCAGGAGTTTCACTAACTTTCGGGGATGGACGGAGCGCCATATACCATGTATCCGCTTGGCGATCAGGCTTTGACCATTGAACTGGGTAATACAATTGAAGAACCTACCAATGAGCTGGTGATGCGCGTATTTCACCAATTGCAAAAGACCCCCCCTCCCTTTGTTTTGGATATTATACCGGCCTACAGCAGTATTACGATTGTTTACCAAACTGCCGCCATTCGCAAAGCACATCCCGGACAGTCTGCTTTTGACCAGATGAAGGAAGCACTCACACTGCGGTTACAGCAAACCGATGAGGAAGATTTCAGGCATCGCCTGATTGAAATTCCGGTTTGTTATGATCCGGAGCTGGGACCCGACATTGAAACGCTGGCCACCCATGCTGGGATATCTGTCGACGATGTGATCCGGAAGCATACTGCGACCATTTACAGGGTATACATGATCGGTTTCCTGCCTGGCTTTGCATATATGGCTTCTGTTGATCCCGCCATCCGGATGCCCAGGAAATTGCAGCCAAGACCGTTGGTAGCCGCAGGAAGTGTAGGTATTGCAGGAGAGCAGACCGGTATTTATCCGGTGAACAGTCCGGGCGGATGGCAGATCATCGGCCAAACCCCCTTACCCATGCTCGATGTATCTCAGGAAAGTCCCTGCCTGCTTGAACCAGGAGACCTTGTACGCTTTCATTCCATTTCGTTGGAAGAATTCAATCAATTAAAAAAATCCCGGAACGTATGAGCATTCTTGTAATCAAACCGGGTATACAAACCACCATTCAGGATGCCGGACGAACCGGGTTTCAGCACCTGGGCATCAATCCCGGTGGGGCCATGGACCTGCGGGCCATGCAAACCGCCAACGCCCTGGTACATAATCCATCGGATGAAGCAGTACTGGAATTTTATTTTCCGGCACCTGTGTTGCAGTTCAATGCAGGCGCTTTTATAGCCCTGAGTGGTGCAGATTTTAAAGCAAGTGTGAATGGTACAGATCTGCCTGTGGATCACCCCATTTATATTGCTGCAGGCAGCGTTTTACAATTCAAGGGAAAAGAAAAAGGGCAATTGGGATACCTTGCCATTCAGGGGGGTGTGGAGTTGATTGAATGGCTGAACAGTTACAGTACCAACATAAAAGCTGCTGCAGGAGGTTTTGAAGGGAGGGCCCTTCGTGCTGGCGATGAACTTATACTCAATACCCATCCCAAATCGATTCGAAGCAGTTCAGAATGTTCCATACTTCCCTGGAAGGCTTTTACTGCACCCTTTTATACCAATAATCCATTCCGTTTTATCCCTGGCAAAGAGTTTGCTCTTTTGAGTGAAGCTTCCAGACGGCTGATTACCACCGAAAGTTTTACGATACTGCCGCAGAGCGACCGGATGGGTTACCGGCTTCAGGGTCCCGAACTATCGCCGACGGAGCGCAGAGAAATGATTTCTTCCGCAGTTACCAGGGGCACCATTCAACTATTGCCCAATGGTCAGTGTATTGTATTGATGGCCGATCACCAGACCACCGGCGGCTATCCAAGAATCGGGCACATCATTACCGCTGACCTTCCGGGGCTGGCGCAAAAAGGAATCGGAGACAGTTTGCTTTTTGTACAAACCGATGTGGAAACAGCAGAAAATTTACTGGTATTGCAGGAGCAACATTTGCAACAATTAAAGAATGCCTGTAACTTACAACTTGATGCCTATCATCGACATTAATTGTGATCTGGGAGAAGGGTTTCCAAACGACCATCAGCTGATGCCCTATATCAGCTCGGCCAATATTGCCTGCGGTTTTCATGCCGGCAACGAAGATACCATTAACCAAACCATTCACTGCTGCCTGATCCACGAAGTAGCTATTGGCGCTCATCCTGGCTTTAAGGACCGGGAAAATTTCGGAAGAACCAATATGAAGTTGTCCGATTGTGAATTGTACGATCTGGTAGCAGAGCAGATAGCGCTAATGCAGGAATGCTGCAGAAAACACGGAACCTTACTGCATCATGTAAAGCCGCATGGCGCTTTGTACAATATGGCTGCCGCAGATGCTACCATGAGTTATATTATTGCCTCGGCCGTTAAGGAAGCAGATGCTTCCCTCTATCTGTATGGGCTGAGCAACAGCCACCTGATTACAGAAGCCAAAAAACTGAAACTGAAAACCGTTTCTGAAGTATTTGCAGACAGAACCTATCAGCCCAATGGCACACTCACTCCTCGTACCGAAAGCAATGCGTTGATCGAACAGACCGAGGAGGCCCTGAAACAGGTATTGCAAATGGTATTGTCGAATACAGTCACAGCTGTGGATGGCGCTGTAATTCCATTGGAAACTGAGACCATCTGTTTGCACGGAGACGGCGCACATGCTGTAGCATTTGCTAAAGCGCTCCATGTTTGTTTCCGGCAAAACAATATTCACCTCAAAACATTTGGTTCTTGAAAAAATCCAATTCCGCTGCCTTAACCGGAGCCGCATTTTTAATGGCTACCTCTGCTATAGGGCCAGGGTTTCTTACACAAACCACTGTGTTTACGCAACAACTGGCGGCAAGCTTTGGTTTTGTGATTCTGATTTCGGTATTGTTAGATATTGGCGCACAGTTAAACATCTGGCGCATCATCGCCGTAACAGAAAAGCGGGCACAGTTAATTGCCAATGAACTGCTTCCCGGGCTGGGATACCTGCTGGCCGCGCTCATTGTGACAGGCGGGCTGGCTTTTAATATTGGCAATATCGGCGGTTGCGGGCTGGGACTGCAGGTACTCGCAGGGATAGATCCAATGTATGGAAGCACCATCAGTTGTGCTGTTGCACTGTTGATTTTCTGGAACAAAGAAGCAGGAAGGGCCATTGATGGGTTTACCAAAATACTGGGATTGCTGATGATCCTGCTTACCTTATACATTGTATTCAGGGCAGCGCCGCCTGTTGCATCTGCTATAGAACATAGTTTTTTTCCAGACAAAATATCTGCACTGGCCATTGTGACCCTGGTAGGTGGAACAGTGGGTGGTTACATCAGTTTTTCCGGAGGACATCGCCTGCTGGATGCAGGAATCAAGGGAGAAGCCATGTTGCCTGAGGTAAACCAAAGTGCGGTTACCGGAATTGTGGTAACTGCTGTGATGCGCTTTTTGCTGTTTTTGGCTGCACTGGGCATTATCATGAAAGGATTTACCCTGGACCCTTCCAATCCGCCGGCATCTGTGTTTAAACTGGCTGCCGGAGAAATCGGGTATCGGTTTTTTGGTGTGGTAATGTGGTGCGCTGCCATCACTTCGGTGATCGGTGCCGCCTATACCTCTGTATCTTTTTTAAAAACATTTCATCCCGCTATTGAGCGAAATGAAAAAATGATCATCAGTCTCTTCATTGTTTTTTCCACCATCGTTTTCAACTGGATGGGAAATCCGGTTCAGATTCTGGTTACAGTTGGAGCGCTCAATGGCTTAATTCTTCCTGTTGCACTGGCAGTGATCCTGCTGGCTGCAAGAAAACAGC
This sequence comes from Sediminibacterium sp., assembly GCA_016786865.1. Classification (GTDB taxonomy): domain Bacteria; phylum Bacteroidota; class Bacteroidia; order Chitinophagales; family Chitinophagaceae; genus Sediminibacterium. The sequence goes on from JAEUVE010000020.1 coordinate 64,097, forward strand.
GGCTGGTAAAAACATATCGGCATCCTGTTTGGCTGCAGGTTGCAGGCTGGATGGTTGTAGCTGTTATGAGTTGGATGGGATACCTCACCATTGCTAAATGGCTGAGCGCTTAACTGCAGCTGCATTGGCCTCCGCATCTACCGTATCACAGGGAATGGTGCATACCAGCAGATCCGGATTTTCTCTGCGCAATAAGCCTTTGTTGTAAAACCGGTCGTAGTATTTGAGCAGTACTGCAAAGCAAAGCCTGATATCATCTTCGATCAGCGCGTTCACCGCTATCTTGGTTTCCAGCCCACCCAGTCTTTTCTTAATCCGGATGACCGCATTCACCAGCTTTTCTTTATCAAACCGGCCATAGTTGGCTATGATAAAATCAAGGCGTTCGTCAAAAGGTATATCCAGAAAATAGACTTTCTTTTCGCGCATCTGTTTAAAGAATATGGTTGGAATATTCACATCCCCGATGCGCTGGCTCTCATCTTCCATCCAGATCATTTCGGTATTGGCCCGACTCAGGTTCCAAAGTTCCTTTACCAGTAAATTCTCAAATTGCTCCTGACTGGGTTGCGGAGGTTGCCCCAGGGCACCAAACGCAGAACCCTTGTGATGTGCCAGTCCCTCAAGGTCTATTACAGCAGCACCCTTTTCGGCCATTGCTTTAAGGACTTCCGTTTTACCGCTTCCGGTATATCCGCCCAGAATAGCAATGGGATAGGTTTCCTCAAACTGTTTCAGTACCCAGTTGCGGTATGCTTTGTAGCCGCCGGCCAGTGTATACACTTTAAATCCGTAGAGATCCAATAACCAGGCAACGCCGGCGCTTCGCATACCACCTCTCCAGCAATGCACCAGCACTGTTTTGGAGGACTCCTCACCAATAGCGGTATTCAGATGAAAATTTTCAACAATGGCTTCCACCTCCTCCACCATCTGCACCATTTTTGTTCCAAAATATTTCAGTCCGATCTTAACAGCCTTTTCTTTACTCTCCTGCTTATATGAAGTGCCCACCACTTTTCTTTCTTCATCTGTAAACAAAGGAAGACTGAAAGCACCCGGAATATGTGCATGAGCAAACTCACCCGGGCTTCTTACATCAAACACCGGAAACTGCTGAGTCAATGGTAAAAATGCTTCAATTGTGAGTCTTGTAACAGCCATATTTGCAAATGTACAGGGCATTTTCTGTAACTTTTCGCTATGAAAGAATTATTGGTAATCAGGCATGCCAAAAGCAGCTGGGCCAATCCCGGTCAGGACGATTTTGACCGGCCGCTTAATGAGCGCGGACACAGAGATGCAGCGGATATGGCTAAAAGATTGGTAAAAAGAGGCGTTAAAATTGACCGCTTTATATCCAGTCCGGCTGTGCGTGCATTAACCACAGCGGAATATTTTGCCAAAGCCTTTCACCAGAAAGAAGCAGACATAGTGCAGGTAAAAGCCCTGTATCATGCCCCTCCTGCAACCTATTATGATGTAATTGAATCGCTCCCCGGCAAATTGAATACAGTTGCCATTTTTGCTCATAACCCCGGCATCACCGATTTTGTTCAGGAAACAGAAACTGCCCGTATCAACGATATGCCTACCTGTGCCATCTTTGGCATCCGGCTGCACACCGACGACTGGAGCAGGATCCAATCCTGCAAAAAAGAATTCTGGTTTTTTGATTCACCCAAATTAGGGTGATCATTCATTTTTTAAAATTTGCCAGGTACACTCCTGCAAAGATCAGCACAGCAGAAAAAGCCTTGGTTAAGGTAAAATGTTCGCCGGCAAAGGCAGTTGCAATAATTGCTGCAAATACCGGCTGGGTATAAATAAATGCACCTGTAGCAGAAGCACCGATTGCTGAAATACTGTACAGATTAAGTGTATACGCAAGAAAAGTGGCGCCGATTGCAACAAAACCCAATGCTAAAAAATGACCTGGATCAAAAGCGGCCCAATTGGTCTGTAGCAAAGGATTCAATCCCAGGGGAAGTATACCAAGGATTCCAATCAGAAAAATCCATAACAATACCTGTATGCCCGAATACTTCAACATCAGGGGGCGAACCAACACCAGGTAGAACGCATAAGATATAGCGTTGATCAGTACCAAAAGATCTCCCAGTAATACATTGCTTCCGGAAACACCATGGTCTTTGCTTAACACCAATATCGCCGCCCCCGAAATTCCCAGGGCAAGCCCTGCTGCCTTAATCAGGCTGAAGCCTTCTTTCAACATCCAGAATGCAATGATGGAAATAAATATGGGTGTTCCCAGCGACAGCAGCGAACTGTGTATGGCAGTAGTAAGTGAAAGCCCTTTAATAAAAAAAATCTGGTTGATCACTACACCCGTTAATGCACAAAGTATAAAACGGGGGAAATCTTTCCGATCAATTTTTTTATTGGACGGCTTGTACAAAAGCATAAACCCAAAAAGTACGATACTCACCACTACCCGAACCAGATTGAGTGCAAACGGGTGAATCATGGAAGGGGTGATGTACTTCACTACAGCATAATTGCTTCCGAAAATAAAATTAGCCCCTATAACCGCAGCGAGCGCTTTTTTGTTTTGTTGCATCTGTTGCAAAAGTACTGCACCACATTGAATCCATTCCGGTAAAAATCAGGGTAATCCCTGCTTTGATCAGAGCCGATCTTTTGCCTGTATCGGCCTTCCAAAAACAGTTTGCAACCCACTGCTATTTCATTTCAATTTCAATGATTTTTCTGCCATATTCTCCCAGGTAATGCAACAATAATTTTTCATAGATTTTATACCCATCGTCTACATTGGTAAAAAGAATCAGTCCCTGCCCGGTTTGAGGAAGCAGAAAAACGATTGTTTGACAACCCTTGTCTGAGCCGCCGTGAGACAATGCGTATGTTCCATTTCCAAGGTCATAGATTTCAAAACCCAGTCCGAAATATTTGTCTTTTTTGGTTGCAACCTGATGGGCGATCATGTCTGTAAAAACCCGGTTGGTTAACCCCTCGCCTTTTAATACGCTTGCTAAAAAAAGGCCATAATCCTCAACTGTAGTCAATAAATCATCAGCTGCATTAGCGGTTTTATTTTTAACGGTTTTATAGGGAACTGCTTCAGGATTATAACCGATTGCGAACCGGGTACTGTCGGTATTTTTATCCCAAAAAAAGTTCGTGTCCTTCATCTTTAGCGGTCCAAAAATCAATTCCTCCGCTAGTTGATTCAGTGTTTTTTTGAATTTTTGCTCCAATGCTTTTCGCAGGTATTCATACCCCTCTCCAGAATATTGATATTTTGTTCCCGGAGCAAATTCAAAGTGTAATTTTCCATCCGCATTATTTCCGCGCCAATTCGTAAATCCTGTCTGATGCGTTAAAATATGCCTTGTAGTAAGTTTTTTTAAATAGGGACTTTTTGAAACATCCGGATCAACCCAATATTTGTAAACAGGTTCTTCCAGATCCCACTTACCTAAACTTACCAGTTTTAAAGTCAGCATTGCAGTAATTGGCTTCGTAAGTGATGCTACATTAAACAGGGTATTGTAAGGGGCTGCAATGCCTTTCTGCAATTCTCCATAAACCTTTACCTCTTTCAATCTCCCCTCTTTTATCAGACCAATTCCCAGAGTAGGTATATTGTTTTCTTTCCGCCACTTTTCAATTTCCGTTTCACTATCAAATATGGGTGAGTTGGTATTGGAAAGCTGCTTGTTCTGGTGCTCATAACTTAACGACTTTCTGAGTTTCCATTCGCCATTTTCCAAAAGCCATACATGGGTAAACCTGGCCGAGCTGCCGAATTTTTCGGGTTGGTTCATTTCTTTCTCAAAGAATTGATGCACCCCCTCCTGAATTGCCCCGTAAAGATTTCCATTTTCATACAACGCAAAAATTGCTGTGGTGCCGGGCAAAAGTTCCCGCCTCGCCTGATAAACTGCAGGTTTATTGCACAAACCCTCTTGTAAATCTAGGAGGAACTTCTTCTTATCGGAAACACCGGCTTTATCGTGAAAGAACTCGAACTGCTCACTTAATAACAGGTTAAACTGAACCATGTTGCAGGTGTTGAACCCCACATCAAAAAGCAGGCTGTCTTTTGAAAGGATGGTTTTGTACAGCTCATGTTCTTTTGAAATCTGAGCCTGTACTGCCGGGCTTAGAACAATAAAAAACAGGGCGCAAAAGAAGATTTGTTTTGGCATATTTAAATTTTTGCCAAAGGTTAAAACTGCACCCAATCCCCCAAAAAAACACGCCCGCCAATAACCCGACAAATCCCCGACAAGCTTATATTAAATTGAAATTCAATTTAATATACAGTTCGTTTTTTCTGTCTATATTAATAGCATTGCTTAGTACAATCCATACATTCGAAAGGGCCAGCAACACCATGATGCCCAGGGTAACAACATTCCCCGGCTTTGTTAAAATAACAACCAATAGAAATATGATCGGCGCCAGGATGGTCCACATCATTTGTACAGTAACGATTTGCCGGGTTAGGGGGCTTTTTTGCTTTGTTGCGAAAATAAGGACCAGGGGTACCAGAACATTCAACGGTGGAAGAACAATAAACGGTATAGAGGAAAGGTTAATTAATTTGATCATTGAATTGTTCATCAGAACCGGGGCTTCTGCCTGCAAAGGATACGGTCTTTCGTTCTCTGCATTTTCTTCTTCCGACAGTTTATTCAGTAATTCATTCTCCTGAACCCCCAGTTTTTCTGATAATGCCCTCAGCGTATACCCTTTGGGATCTGCCCCGGCTTCAATTCGCTGAATTGTTCGCACAGAGATCCCTGATTTTTCCGATAGTTCTTCCTGTGTCAGATTTTGTTTTTCCCTGATACTTTTTAGTTTAGACATATTTTTCTATTGTTCGTTCCACTCATACGAACCCAACAAGGGGCGCATAAAGTTATCAATCGTTTGGTTATCCAAAGAACAGAAGTATCGAATGAGGTATATGTTCCTGTTTTGCTTACAGGTACGTGGTTCAACTTGCAGATTGTTTTGCCGGTTTTGCAGAAAACCGATGCTGTTTTGCAGAACAGATCCGGTAAGCTTGTTGAATGCCGGTAGTTTCGTTCGGTAAATCATACACATGTATTGTATAGAAACCCATGACCTCTGCTATCAGTTTTCCAACGGTCAGCCCGTACTAAACCGGATTAACCTGCAGGTTCCCAACGGATCTATTTTTGGTTTTCTTGGACCCAACGGAGCCGGTAAAACAACTACACTCCGCCTGCTGCTGGGTCTTTTAAAAAAACAGGATGGCAGCATTTCCATCTTTGGAAAAGACCTTGCAAAAAACCGGATCAACATTCTTCGCAATACCGGTTCGCTGATTGAATCTCCTTCTTTATACGGACACCTTTCTGCAATGGAGAACCTGAAAATTCAGCAGACGATGTACCAATGTTCACCATCTCGCATCAAAGATGTGCTGGAGATTGTGGGGCTTTCGCATACCGGCCATAAAAAAACAGGACAGTTCTCGCTCGGTATGAAACAACGTTTGAGCATTGCCATTGCATTACTGCACAACCCCTCTTTGCTAATACTGGATGAGCCAACCAATGGTCTTGATCCGAACGGGATCATCGAAATACGCGACCTGCTAAAGAAAATCAATGCAGAGCTACAAATCACTATAGTGATCTCCAGTCATTTACTGTCCGAAATAGAAAAGCTGGTTACACATATCGGCATCATCAACAAAGGTCAGTTGCTATTCCAGGGAACCCTGCCACAACTGCAAACCAAACAATGCCTGAATGCCCGTTTCATTTTCCAGACAAACAACAATACTGCTGCTGCCGCCATCATTACAGCCAACGGGTGGGAAGCAACGGAGCAGAATGACCTGTTGTGTATGCCGCTGGCCGAGGATCAGGTCATCGCTTCTCTAAACCGGCAACTGGTTCAGAACGGTATTGAGGTTTACCGGATCATGCGGCAACAGAATGATCTTGAATCCATATTTATCAATCTTGTAAAATAATATAACGGTTATGCGTTTTTTATACTGTTTCAAAGCGGAGTGGATCAAGAAAAGGGGAAGTCTGGCGGCCTGGCTGGTAATCATTGGCGGTTTTTTTACTCCTGCCATCAGAACCTTTGCAGCTATCTATAGAAGTGACTCAACCCGGAAAGCTTTGCTGAAACCCGATTTCTGGAGCAATCACTGGCTGGCTTCCTGGGATACCATTGCCATGTTCCTGTTACCCTTGGGAGTAATACTGGCTACCAGCCTGGTAACGCAGATTGAATTCAAGAACAATACCTGGAAACAATTGCATACTACTCCCCAGTCATTCACAGGAATTTTTTGGGCCAAACTGCTGGTCATCCTGGTTATGCTGGTACAATTCCTGGTAATCTTTACAATTGGCACTTATTTATCCGGAATCATTCCTTCATTGATCATCAGCAATGCAAGCTGGCCAACCGGAGCAATTCCATATAGCAAAATTTTCAGCGAAAGTGTTTATTTTTTTGTGGATTGTTTGCCGATTGTGGCCATTCAGTTTCTGCTGAGTTTACAGTTCAAAAATTTCCTCGTTCCCGTAGGCACAGGTATGGCGCTGTGGATTACCTCCATGGTTTCGCTCTCCTGGAAGTACAGTTACCTGGTTCCATTTTCACAGGGTGCCCTGTTTTATTTAAAAACTTCAGGAAGGATCACCCGCGATCTGCCTGTTCACGAGGTGGCTGTATTTTACTTTACAGTGATCAGCATTATTAGCTATATATTGTATATTACTAAAAAAGAAAAAGGATAAACAGTATGCACCGTTCACTGGTAATAGCAATACATATCGGGTATTGGTTCATGTTTTTATTGCTTCTGATGCTGTTTTATTTCATCCTGATGCTGTTGCCCTCTTATGCCAACCTGCAACACCCGCCGCCCACCGGACGTTTTTTATTCTGGACAAAACTCATGTTGGGCTTTGCCGTTATTCCCGGCGTGATTTGTTTCTATAGTTTTTATGGTTTTTTATTCAACCGATACCTCAGCAATAAAAAATTCATACAGTTTATTTTATTGGGATTAAGCGTTGCTATTGGAGCGGCCTGGGTGGGCCTTGCAATTGAATCACTTCCTTTTATGCTTGGAACCCGGTTTGTACAATGGCGCAGTTTTACTTCGGGAGCTGTTTTGCTCGGCATTATGAGCTTTAGTGCACTGGTGAACGGTATTATCGGTGCCATCATTAAAGGGTTTATCAGTTGGTTCAACGATATAAAACTAAAAGAAGAACTGGCGCAGAAAAACTATGAAATGGAACTAAACCTGGTAAAATCACAGATCAATCCACATTTTTTATTCAATACACTGAATAATATTGATGTGTTGATCGAAAAGAATCCGCCAAAAGCTTCGGTATATTTTAAAAAGTTGTCTGAGATCATGCGATTTATGCTCTATGAAACCAAAACCGAAAAGATTCCTGTTAGCCAAGAACTAGCGTATATAGAAAAGTACATTGACCTTCAAAAGATTAGAACTGCCAATCCTGATTTTGTTGAGTATTCCATCGAAGGCGATCCCGGTAATGCGATGACCGAACCCATGCTTTTTATTCCTTTTATAGAAAATGCATTTAAACATGCAAAAACTACCAAAGAAGGTGCAGGCATTCGGATACATTTTGGGTTTACTCCGGATACCATTCGGTTTAGTTGCGAAAACAATGTGCAACACAACCGGATAAAAGATGAAAGTTATGGCGGACTCGGCAATGGACTAATAGAGAAAAGACTTGAACTACTGTACCCCGGTAAACATGTGCTGGAAGTAAACAAAGAACACGATCTGTATACCATAAATTTAAGTATTCAACATGCCGGTTAATTGTATTATTGTGGAGGATGAGCCACTGGCTCAGGAGCGGCTCAGGGATTATATCCTCAGAATTCCCGACTTACATTTGCAACAGGTATTTGAGAACAGCCTCGACGCCTTGGTTTACACCAAAACGCACCCCGTTGATCTGTGTTTCCTGGACATTCACCTGGAAGGCATATCGGGTATACAATTACTGGAAAACGCACAAATAGGTGCGCAAGTCATTCTTACCACTGCATATCATGAATACGCAATAAAGGGCTACGAACTCAATGTAACCGATTACCTGCTTAAACCCTATTCCTTCGAACGCTTTCTGCAGGCAGTAGAGAAAGCAAAAACAAATCTTGCAAATAAGCCTGGCGTAGCTCCTCCCCGGTATTTTTTTGTAAAAACTGCATATAAACTGGAGAAAGTATCTTATGCCGAAGTTTTGTATATAGAAGGCATGCGGGATTACAGAAAAATTCATACCATCGGTCGCCAGATCATGACCTTGCAGACCTTTAAAGAACTCGAAAAAGAAATTCCTCCTGAAATACTATGCCGCGTACACAAATCCTATATGGTGGCAATCGACAAGATTGATACAATCGAAAAAGATGAGATCAGGATCGGGAACTCAACCATCTATATTTCCGATACTTATCGGGATGCTTTTTTTAAGTTAATTACAAGTCGCAGGAATTAACTTATTTACAAACAGTAAAATGGCGTTCAACCAATTAACTCATTGTTGAATTAAGCTACACAATATTTCATCGTTAAACAACCGAATGCTTCCGCGCTTGAATGCAAAAGCCTGTGCTTGCTTCAAAGCCCCTGCTAATTGAAACCCACTTTGTTTATACTCCAGGGCTAAACCAGTCTTTGACAAACAGGCTGCCAGGTATTCCTGCTCTGTTTGCCCGGGAGTGGGGATCAGGATCATTTTTTTCTCCAGAGACAACAGTTCCATCACGGTGGTGTAACCACTCCTGCTTATTACCAGCCCACTTTCCTGTATGGCCTTTCCCAATGCTTTTCCGTTGAGGTGATTAACCACAGTAACCTGTTCCGGCACAGGTGGAAGCGCAGTATCTGCCGGCCTGCCCCTCACCAGCAAAATCCGGGCACTGATGCCGCTTAGCTGGCTGAGTATTTTTTCTTCCAGCAGGCTGCGCTGTGGTTCCGGACCCGACAACAGCACACACAAATCGTATTTCTCCGGAACCGGTTCTTTTGTGAATCTGGATAGTAAATTGATATAATGCACCGGAACAGCCGGCATCTGCGGTGGATGAGACAATGCTCCTGCAATTCCCGGGGGCACTGTCATATCCGGTACCCAGCAGGCAGTGAAATGATTGATGAACCGGTAGTTGATCAAACGCAACAGCCTTTCTGCCCAGGGAAAGGGCGCTTTGATGGTTAACTGATGTGTAATCAAAAAGCTGGGAATAACTGCATGGTATAATCCATACCGGTTATCGGAAACAACGCAGGTAATTTTTTCCGCTTCAACAATCTGTTTCAACCAGCGATGTTCCTGCCGGACAGCTGCATAAATCTGCGGGAGCTGTATCATCAGCTTTAGGGAGAAAAAAAGTTTACTCCTGCTGTACCGCACCCTGTATCCGCGGAGTGGAATCATTTTTAATTTCGGGAACTCCTGCTGCAGCAACATTGCCTGCCCTCCTTCTGCAGCAAGCACTACTTCATGCCCATCGTTGAGCAATGCCTGAATGAGTGGGATGCAACGAGTGGCATGTCCGAGCCCCCAATCCAACGGCGCAACCAGCACTTTATGTTTTCTATAACTTATCAAACAAGCATTTTTACCGGTTTAACACGCAATTTTATTACTTTAGTTTCTCTTATGAAACTGAAAACATTTCAAATTGTTCTGCTGCTATTGCTTACTACTGTGTTGGCAAGCTCCTGTTCGGTATTCCAGAAATCAAATAAAACCAAGTACTGCGGGTGTCCGAAACACTAACACAAACAGGCAGGTAACCGAGCACCATTGCCTCAGGATAATTTTGCAAGCGCTGTCTCCAATTTGGCCAGCATCTCCGGAATTTCTTCCTTCACACTGGTTCCAACGCTCAGTCTGTACCAGGGGTTTGCAGCATCCGCACCAAATGCTGAAAATGGAACCACGGCCAGTTTAGCTTCTCCCAATATATAAGAGGTAACATCGGACTGTGTAGCCAAAACGGTTCCGTCGGCAGTTTTCTTTCCTGTAAGATTCAGTTGAATGGTAAGATAAATAGCCGCCTGCGGGGCTACGGCATCTACAGGATATCCCTTTGCTTTTAATGCTATAAACCCATCATATATGCTGCGTAAGCGGAAAGCTATTTCAGATTTAAAATGGTCGAGATATACTGCAATGGCTTTGTTCATGTGCAGGTATTCTGCAACAGCACGCTGCTCGGCCATCGGTGCCCAGGCGCCAATATGACTCAGGATGGCCTTCATCTTTCCGATTACATTTTCCGGACCCAATGCCCAACCTACCCTTACACCAGTTGCTGCAAACACTTTAGAGATGCCATCGATGTAAATGGTGTAAGGCTTCATTGCCGGATTCAATGCAAGCGGATTGTAATGCCTGGTTTCACCATAGGTGAGCGTCCAATACATCTGATCGAACATCAGGTAAAGTTTCTTTTCTTCCGGACCACGCAAACTGTTTTCTTCGAGGATCAGATCGCAGATTTGCTTCAGTGAGCTTTCGGATAAGGTAGTGCCGGTTGGATTCTGAGGTGTACAAAGACAAATCAGGGTAGCTCCTTTAATATGGGCCCTGATGTCTTCTACCGTGGGCATAAAATTATTTTCAGGGGTACAGTTTATCAAACAATGTTCCCCTTCGGTTAAATGCACATAGTGGTTGTTGTTCCAGGAGGGCACACCATAAATGACCTTATCCCCCTTGTCTACAATTACCCTGAACAAGGAATAAATCAGCGGACGCCCTCCGGATGCTACCTGAATTTCAGCAGGAGTAAAGTCCAGGCCTTCCCATTCTTTGATGAATGCACTGATGGCCTTGCGCAGGTCAATAATACCCTCTGCTGCAGGATAGCTGGTGTGATGTTTTTTATACGCATCAATAATCAGCGCTTCCAGCTCTGCCGGTATCGGAAAAATATTCGGGTTAAAATCACCGATGGTAAAATTGTAAATCTTTTCGCCATTGCGAATCCGTTCATTGATGGCATTGCCCAGTTTCACAATTTCACTTCCAATCAATGTTTCTGCTAAATGGCTTAAATGACTCATATAAAAAATTTGCAGCAAAGTTACGGCATTGCAAGAATTCTATTTTAACTTCATTCAAAAGCATCATCATGGGAAAAGCAAAATCGAGCAGAAAAAATACCAAAAAACCCGTTGCCGCATCCGGCATGGTATCAAAGCCTGCTGGCCCGGGAGCCACATTTGGCAAGGCTGCAGGACAGTTGGGAAGTAAGAATTTTTCCTCAGCAAAAAAAGGTGGCTTTTCCGTTACACCCAGAAAAGCATCTTAATACAGCCTGAATCGTATTAAAAAAAGCCCTCCTGTATAACAGGAGGGCTTTTTAGTTGTAGCTTTTGTTCTATTGCGATTATTCGATCGTTTTATACTCTTTGAACAGTTTTACCGGAGCGGCTTCTGCAAGTGACTTGTACTGCTTCCACTTACCATCAAACAATTCATTGGCCTTTTTCACTACCTGCTCTACCGCTTCTTCGGCATAAGACATCAGGCGATCTTCCTGTGCGCCAGGCAATGCTGTTTTGCCCATCAGCAACATTCTGGCTTCGCCCAACAGTCCATTGATGGTTTCCTGAGGAATATTACCATAGCCCTGCTTCAGTTGTGGCTTTCCGTTGAGCATCTCACGAATTTCCTTAATGCCTTCCGTTACCTGCTTACCTGCTTTACGCAGTGTATCAGCATTTTTTCTATCCATATTCGGCATTCCGGCTTCCACCTTGCGGATGGTCTCCTCAGCTTCTGCCAAACGATCATTTACCGCATTCAGCCGCAGGATAGATTTTTCCATTCTGGCGTTGGCCTTGCGGATGGCATCCCTGATCTCTTTGGAAGTAGGTGAATTGGGGTCATCGTTCACTACTACAGTTGTACTGTCTGCAATGTCTTTGCCTAAACTCAGCACAACTTTGTAGGTTCCCGGATCAACAGGTAAACCTCCTGGCTCCGCATTACCGCCACCTCCGCCAAAGCGGCCACCGCCTCTGCCACCAAATCCGGACTGACGGATACCTTTTCCTTCCATTCCCCAGAAGAAACGGTTAAATCCGGTATCTGCTTTTGCCCGGAGATTTCTTACCACTACCCCGTTTGCATCAACGATCCTGATAGATGCTGTATCCGAAATCTTGTTCTTTCCACTGTCTGCTGCTGTTTTATGAACAAAGAAACTGATCGGTGCACCAGTGCGCTTATTCTCCCCTTCGTAAGTACCATATGTACTGTACTCTATACCGGCAGCCTTTTTCATTTTAGCCTGGTATGCTACAGGAGCGTCAAATGCAGTGAGTTTTTTTGCAAAGAGCTGGCCTTTGTTGGCAGCTGCCTTTCTCAAAGGACGTATATCATCCAGAATCCAAAGCGCCCTTCCAAACGTTGCTATTACCAGGTCTGCTTCTCTTTCCTGAATAGCCAGGTCGTATGTTGAAACAGAAGGATACTCATTTTTGAACTGCTGGAAGTTGGCACCGTTATCCAGACTAACCCACAAACCCTGTTCTGTACCTGCAAAAATCAGGTTGGGTTCTACCGGATCCTGAATCACCGTTAAAGCATAACCAACTACTTTCTTTTCATCCACCATTCTGGTCCATGTTTTACCATAATCGGTGGTGCGGAAAATATAAGGCTTCATATCGCCTCTTCTGTAATCGTTTACTACCACAAATGCTTCTCCACCATTGTGCCTGGATGCCCTGATCTGTGGAACCCATGCACCCAATGGCATACCGGGGATTTTACCGCGGAAGTTGGTCCATGTTTTACCACCATCTCTGGTCAGCTGTACATTACCATCATCTGTTCCAACCCAGATTACACCTCTTTCTTTTGCAGAAGGTTCAATGGTTAGAATAGTGCAATGGTTTTCTGCTCCGGTAATATCTACAGATATACCTCCGTTGTTGCTTTGATCAATTTTAGCAGAATCGTTGGTTGTTAAATCAGGAGAAATCAGTTCCCAGGATGTACCTCTGTTGGTACTCTTGTTCACAAATTGGCTTCCGTAATAAATAGTACCTGCATCAAAAGGATCCTGTGCAAGTGCTGCATTCCAGTTAAAACGCTGCCGGGTGGTTTTATCCGGACGCGGAGGACGGATGCTCCAGTTTTCACCGGTGGCAATATTGTAGCGAGACAGGTTACCGCCCTGGCTCATGGTATATACCCAGTCCGGATTGGCCGGATCCGGTGACACATCAAAACCATCGCCACCACTTACGCCCTGCCAGAAAGCATTACGGATACCGCTCTGCACCCATGCATAGGCTGGTCCGTGCCAGCTTCCGTTATCCTGCAATCCCCCCATTACATTGTAAGGGATCTTGTTGTCTACATTGATGTGATAGAATTGACCGAGTGGCAATTTTTCATCGAACTGCCAGGTTTTACCCCTGTCGCGGGAGATACCGATACCTCCGTCGTTTCCGTCAATGATAAAGTTGGCATCATTGGGATGAATCCACCACGCATGGTGATCGGGGTGAATACCACTGTATGGAATCACTGGTTTCCAGGTTTTACCCGCATCTTCACTTACATTAATCACCTGATTGATATTGTAAATCCTGTTTTCATTTTTGGTATCAACCGCTATATCCTGAAAATAAAAAGCACGGTTGGTTACTACTGCGGGATCGCTGTTTACGAGTTCCCATTTTAAACCGCCGTCGTCGCTTTTATACAAACCGTTTTTTGTAGCCTCCACCAGCGCATACACCCTGTTGGGGTCTGTTCTGCTGATGCTGATACCAATACGGCCATATTCGCCGTCGGGAAGCCCTTCAGCCTTACCCAGTTTTTTAAAGGTTTTTCCTGCGTCGTAGGTTACATAAAATCCACTTCCGGGACCACCGCCCTGCAAACTCCAGGGAGTACGTCTGTGCTGGTACATATTCACAAACAACTTATTGGGGTTAGCTGGATCCATTACCATATCACCCACACCACTGCTACTGTTGGTGTGCAGGATCAATTTCCAGGTTTCGCCACCATCGGTTGTTTTGTATACACCCCTTTCCGGATGATCTGCAAATGGATTCCCCATCACGCCGGCATATACTACATCCGGATTATTGGGGTCTATGATGATGCGGTGGATGTTGCGGGTCTTTTGCAAGCCCATGCACTTCCATGTTTTACCGCCATCCAGGCTCTTGTAAATACCTTCTCCCAGGCTGATAGAGTTACGCGGATTTCCTTCACCGGTACCAGCCCACACAATGCTGGGGTTGCTTTGTGTAATGGCAATAGATCCTATATTCTGAATGGGCTGATCATCAAAAACAGGCACCCAGCTACCGCCGCCATTCTCAGTTTTCCAAACACCGCCACTGGCAGTTCCCAGATAAATTACATTGGGATTGGTCCAGATGGCATCGATGGCAGTAACACGTCCACTCATACCGGCAGGCCCGATATTACGGGGCTTGAGGTTTTTAAAGTGACGGGAGAGGTCTACCTGCTGTGCAGTAGCAGAAAAAACCGCTGCAGCACAGGCAAGGGTAAATAACATTTTTTTCATAAACAGAGGTTGTTTTGGAAGGGGTAATTTCTGAAATAAACGACCATTTACCAAATACTAAGGATGAGTGGCCTATATTTATCGGTAGAAACCAACTGCTTGCTACGTGAAAAAAAAAGCTGAGCACCTGCCCGGTGCTTTTAAAACAGGCCTCTATGCCGCAGTAGTAGCCTTTCTTACGTATACCATGATCTTCGGATTCAGAAAGTCTTTCACCGTTTGTACTTTCGACGGCATGGCTTACTGGGGACTGGGATACAAAACCCTGCTGGTGCTGAGCCAGATGATCGGTTACCTGATGGCCAAGTTTTACGGCATTAAATTCATTGCAGAGTTAAAACGCCTGCACCGTTACAAGATGGTACTGCTACTGGTAGGAATTGCCTGGCTGGCCTGGTTGTTGTTTGCACTGGTTCCCGCACCTTATAATATTATTTTTCTTTTCATCAACGGATTCCCGCTGGGCATGTTATGGGGTGTTATCTTTTCTTATATCGAAGGCAGAAAAACCACCGATTTCATCGGCGCCGCCCTGGCAGTAAGTTTTATTTTCTCTTCCGGATTTGTAAAGTCGGTTGGGGGATGGCTCCAGCTCCAGTTTGGACTGTCTGAATTCTGGATACCATTTGCAACCGGTCTGGTCTTTGCCCTTCCCCTGCTTCTGTTTATTTACCTGATGGAGCAAATTCCGCCGCCAACCAAAGAAGATATTGACCTGCGGATGAACCGGACACCGATGAACGCAACACAGCGAAAAGCTTTTATCCGGCAGTTTTTACCAGGTATTGTTGCTGCTGTAGTGATTTACGGTTTCGCTACCATTTTTCGGGATCTCCGCGACAATTTCAGCGCAGACATGTGGAAGGAAATGGGCTACCTCAATCAGCCGGCCATCTTCTCTAAAACAGAAACCCCTATTACACTTGTGATCCTGATCCTCATCGGAAGTATGGTCATCATTAAAGACAGCTTCAAAGCCTTCATGCTCTCTCATTTGTTTATTCTGTTAGGGTTCATTCTGGCAGGTGCCTGCACTTATTTTTTCCGGAATAATCTGATCTCCCCCATTTGGTGGATGACCCTGGTGGGGCTTGGGCTTTATATGGTTTACATTCCTTTTAATTCTGTTTTTTTTGAAAGACTGATTGCCAGTTTCCGGTTTACGGGTAATGTGGGATTCCTCATTTATGTAGCAGATTCCTTTGGTTACCTTGGCAGCGTAAGTGTTTTACTGAGCAAGGAAATTTTTAAAGTACAGTTAAACTGGGTTTCTTTCTTTTCCAATAGCGTTATGCTGCTTTCCGTTGCCGGAGTGCTGATTACCCTGTTCTCTGCCGGATATTTCAGCAGTAAATATCAACGTCTTGCGGCTAATCAGTTGCGGAAGGATGTTTAATTTTGCAACATGATCAGCTACCAACCCAAAGAGTGGATTCGTTTTATTTTTAAAATTCACCGGACAGATACCATTCGTCAGCTTTTTCCATTGATTCTATTCATGGGCTTTTTTTCCTGGGGGATTGTTTACCTGGAGGGCAATTACCTGAAACTTCCGGAGAATACACATGCAAGAAATATCACCACTGTGCACAGCCTGCTTGGATTTGCCATTTCCATGCTGCTGGTATTCAGAACAAATACTGCCTATGATCGTTGGTGGGAGGGCAGAAAGCTCTGGGGATCACTGATCAACAACAGTCGCAACCTTTCTGTAAAACTCAACAGCATACTGCCTTTCGATGATGAAAAGAACCGGAGCTTTTTTAAGAGGATCATTCCGCTGTTTGCACAGGAACTCAGGCTCCACTTATTGAACGAAAAAACCAGACTGGCACTGGATTCTGGCTCACATCCGGAAATCAGCGGTTTCGATACCAGCAAACATATTCCCAACCAGGTGGCCATGGTATTGGTGAACAGGGTTCACCTGATGCACCGCAACGGGCTAATCAGCGATTTTCAATTGCTTTTTTTAAATAGTGAACTACAAAGTTTTCTGGATATCTGCGGAGCCTGCGAAAGAATCAAGAATACCCCCATTCCATATTCATACAGCGCTTTTCTGAAGAAATTTATTTTCCTTTATGTACTTACCCTGCCGTTGGGCTTTGCCATTCCACTGGGCTATTTCACTATTCCGGCCGTGGTATTCATCTTTTATGTACTGGCCAGTCTGGAATTGATTGCAGAAGAAATAGAAGATCCGTTCGGAAAAGATGAGAATGATCTTCCGATGGAAAAAATGGCGGAAAATATTACCAGGAATGTGAACGACATCCTGGCCTGATATTATTCCTTCCCTTCTTTGTATTTTTTTGCTGCTGCTTCCGCTTTTTCGAAGTCCAGTACTACACCATTGATGCAATAACGCAGTCCTGTTGGAGGAGGACCATCTTCAAATACATGCCCAAGATGCGATTTACATCTGCCGCACTGCACTTCTGTGCGATCCATTCCATGTGAATGATCCGGCAGGTAAATGATGGAACCTTTCGAAACGGGCTCATAAAAACTAGGCCAGCCACAGCCACTGTCGAACTTGGTATCACTCTTAAAAAGGGCATTTCCACATACAGCACAATAGTAGGTTCCTACTTCCTTGAAGGCCTCGTATTTACTGGTCCAGGGACGTTCTGTTCCCTTTTCCCTGGCGATATAATAAACTTCGGGAGACAATATTTTTTTCCATTCTGCTTCTTTTACTGCCAGTTTACTGCTATCCGTTCTGGAATAAAAAGGATTGCCGGATTGGGTGGTATCTTTCATATGCATTTTTTTAGCGGATTCGTCCTGGGCATTACATGCCTGCAACAACAACATAGTCCATATCAGGGCAGCCAGCCTTTTCATGATAAATATATTTTATACTTTAAAATTACACTTAGATAGCTCGAATAGTTGTTAAAACTGATCGATTTAAATACAAAAGCGCATAAAATACCCTGTTTTCAATTGTTTAGCCGATTTGTTAAATGTTTTTTAATAGAGTCGTCTTATATTTGTAGTTCACCCAAGGTTAACAGATTCATGTTTAATATTATTCTATTCGGGCCTCCCGGAAGCGGAAAGGGTACACAAAGTGAAAAACTCATTGCAGCTTACGGTCTCAAACATCTTTCAACAGGGGATTTACTTCGGAGCGAAATTGCCAATAAAACACCGTTGGGTCTGGAAGCCAAAAGCATTATGGACAAGGGTCAGCTGGTTCCAGACGAAGTTGTCATTGGCATGATCAGCTCTGCATTGGAAGCGAATCCGGATGCAAAAGGCTTTCTGTTCGATGGATTTCCACGTACCACCGCCCAGAGTGAAGCACTGGATAAATTACTGAAACTGAAGAATACGGAGATCGGTGTGGTACTTGCCCTGGAGGTAAGCGAAGAAGAACTGGTAAAAAGATTACTGAACCGCGGTCTTACCAGCGGCAGAAGCGATGATACCAACGAAGGAGTCATCCGTGCGCGCATTGTGGAATACAAAGAGAAAACTACGGTAGTAGCCAATTATTACAGCCAGTTCAACAAAGTGGTTTACCTGAAAGGTGAAGGATCTGTTGAAGAAATTTTTGCTTCTCTTTGCAGCGAAATAGACAAAAGAATGTCTTAATAGCAAGACTTTTAAAGTTTTTGACCATAAACCAACTGCTAGGCCCGCCCATATATTGGGCGGGTTTTTTATTTTTATCCTGTTCTGCCGCCTGTAAACTATCAATCGTTAGCTTTGTTGACTTCAAAATTGTAGCCCATGTATACGGTAGAAAATTTTGTACTTGGTAAATGGACTCCGGGCGAGGGAGAAGGTCAGCTGCTCTTCAATGCGGTTACCGGTGAACCGATTGCCCGTGCCGGAACTAAGGGGATTGATTTTGCCAGTGTGCTGCATTTTGCGCACCACACCGGAAATCCGGCGCTTCGCAAGATGAGTTTTCACGAACGGGGGCTGATGCTGCGGTCGTTGGCCATCTATCTGAGAGAACACCTGGACGAATTTTACCGGGTCAGTTACCAGACAGGTGCTACCAAAGCAGACAGTTGGGTAGACATTGAAGGCGGCATCGGGAACCTGTTTTCCTATGCATCCCTTCGCAGAAAACTGCCGGATACTCCTTTTTGCCTCGATGGAGAGCATCATTCGCTTGGAAAAGCCAATACATTCATGGGGCATCATCTGCTGGTTCCCAAAGAAGGCGCAGCCATTCACATCAATGCGTTTAATTTCCCCGTTTGGGGAATGCTCGAAAAAATTGCGGTGAACCTGCTTGCAGGCATTCCGGCCATAGTAAAACCAGCCACGGTTACCTGCTACCTTACCGAGGCCGTAGTTCGTAAAATCATTGCTTCCGGCATCTTACCCGAAGGCGCATTGCAGTTGATCTGCGGCAGTGCCGGGGACCTGCTGGACCAGGTGGGTTCGCAGGATGTGGTTACATTCACCGGTTCGGCCACAACTGGTCAGCTGCTGAAATCCGGCAAACGAATATTGGCGGAAAATGTTCCCTTCAATATGGAAGCAGACTCCCTGAACGGCATCGTGCTGGGTATGGATGTACATCCGGGAATGCCCGAATGGGATCTGTTTATTAAAGAAGTCAGAAAAGAAATGACCACCAAATCCGGACAACGTTGTACGGCAGTAAGAAGAATCTTTGTTCCGGAAAACAAACTGGAAGCCGTTCAGACGGCTTTGCAAAAAGCATTAACACAAACAGTAATCGGCAACCCGCTCCACGAAAAAGTTCGAATGGGATCTCTTGCCGGCGAAACGCAGCGAAAAGAAGTAAAAGAGCAGGTCTTCCGCCTGCTGGAAACTTCCTCGCTGGTGTATGGCTCACTGGATGAAGTAGCCGTCATGGATGCTGATCCGATAAAAGGTGCTTTTATGAGTCCCTTACTATTGCTGAACGAGAACCCTTTTGGTAGTAAGAGTGTGCACGAAATTGAAGCCTTTGGGCCTGTAGCCACATTAATGCCTTACCGCCACACAGAAGAAGCCATTGCTCTTTCTAAAATGGGGAAAGGCTCGCTGGTCAGTACCATCGTTACTGCGGATCCGCAGACTGCCCGCAACTATGTACTGGGGGCAGGCCCCTGGCACGGCCGGATCCTGGTGCTGAACGAACAATGCGCCAAAGAAAGCACCGGACATGGAGCGCCGCTTCCCTTACTCGTGCATGGTGGCCCCGGAAGAGCGGGCGGTGGCGAAGAAATGGGCGGACTCAGGGGAATCAAACATTATATGCAACGGCTGGCCGTTCAGGGTTCACCCGACATGATCACTGCTATTAGCCAGGTTTACCAGCAGGGAGCTACCGGAAATTCCAATACCATCCATCCTTTCAAAAAATACTTCGAAGAGCTGACTATAGGCGACCAGTTGATCACTGCCAAAAGGCTTATTACCGCAGAAGACATCAATCAGTTTGCCGATCTGAGCGGTGATCATTTTTATGCGCACCTGCACAATACCGATTTTTCCGGAACCATGTTTGAACGTCAGGTAGCACATGGTTATCTGCTCATGAGTATTGCAGCGGGCCTGTTTGTAGACAGTTACGAAAAAAATCCCGTACTGCTGAATTACGGAATTGATGAACTTCGCTTTACCAAACCGGTATATCCAGGTGCCGAAATGTACATCCGATTCACCTGCAAGGAAAAAATCCGCCAGGAGAAAAAAGAACCTTCAGATATCGACAAGGGTATTGTAAAATGGCTGGTGGAAATGCTGGATGATACCAATGAACTGATCGGCATTGCCACTATTTTAACCATGGTTGCCAAAAAACCACTTTAACTCCAGCTTTATGATAGAAGAAATAAAAGAAGGATACGTAAAAGTAGAAAGATCACACGGAGTAGCTACCATCGAATTCTACCATCCGCAAAGCAATTCATTGCCCGGTAAAATCCTGGATGCCCTGGCCAAAGATATTTACAGCGAAGGGCAGAATGAGGAAACCCGGGTGATCATTCTGCGTTCCGCCGGAGAAAAAATTTTTTGTTCCGGCGCCTCCTTCGATGAGCTTTCTGCCATCGAAACAGAAGAACAAGGTCTGAAGTTTTTCAGTGGGTTTGCCCATGTAATCAATGCCATGAGAACCTGTGGTAAAATCATTATAGCACGGGTGCAGGGTAAGTGCATTGGAGGAGGTGTTGGCCTGGCTGCTGCTGCAGATTACGCCATTGCCTGCGAAGGTGCAGATGTTAAACTGAGCGAGCTGGCTGTTGGAATCGGGCCCTTTGTGGTAGGACCGGCAGTAGAACGCAAGATCGGGCTTTCTGCATTTTCACAGTTAACCATCGATGCCGGCATGTACCGTCCGGCAGATTGGGCCAGAAGAAAAGGGTTGTTTGCAGAATTACATACAGATGCTGCCGGAATGGATGAATCTGTTACAAGATTAGCCGGTACACTTTCCGGTTATAATCCGGAAGCCTTACATGAAATCAAAAAAGTTTTCTGGACAGGAACCGAACACTGGGATACCTTGCTGAAAGAAAGAGCGGGCATCAGCGGAAAACTGATCCTGAGTGAATTCAGCAAATCGTTTATTCAACGATTTAAAAAGAAATAACCCTGCCCGACCTTCCTGTTAATAGCTTATATATCCACTACAGATCATCAAACTCGTAGATTGGATCAATATGCGTACCCGCCGCCATCTCAAAAACCGGATTGATGATGCCGTCGTGCAGATCATATACCCATCCATGTAAGTGTGGCATATTGTTGTGTTTCCAGGCTTTCTGAATAATAGAGGTTTTGGCCAGGTTCATTACCTGTTCCATTACATTCAGTTCTATCATCCGGTCCACCCGTTTATTTTCATCCTGGATACTGTCCACTTCTTCCCGGTGAAAACGGTGCACGTCTTTGATGTTGCGCAACCACTTGTTGATGATGCCCAGATTATGATTGGTCATTGCAGCTTTTACACCTCCACAGCCATAGTGTCCGCAAACAATAATATGCTTCACTTTTAAGGTTTCTACTGCGTAGCTTAATACACTCAGCAGATTCAGGTCTGTATTCACCACCATATTTGCAATGTTTCGGTGAACAAAGATTTCACCGGGCTGCGTTCCGGTAATTTCATTGGCCGGTACCCTGCTGTCGCTGCAGCCGATCCAAAGAAACTCAGGCGTTTGCAGATTCACCAAACGGGAAAAATATTCCGGATCATCCGCTACTTTTTCCTGGGCCCAGGCTTTATTTTCTAACAATAATTTTTCGTATGATTTCATATAGTTGTATTTGCGTTTTGATTAAACAGTAAATGCATTGATTTATTCGGACTTTTCTTGATTTCTACCCGAATGTTTTTTAAATGAGCATGACAAAGAAAGTTATTTACTTCCTCAATCACATCTTTATCTATAAAATCGGCCCTTGTGGCATCGATCATTACATATGCGTTTTCCGGAACATCCTCGAGTTTCTTCTTGATAATTGGTTTATTCAAAAATGAAACATCTTTTCTTAAACGGATCAGGTAATTGTTTTGATCGTTCACCGCCAGTACAGAAGAATGGAAATTACTTCTGATCATAAAAAACAATCCCACCAGGATCCCAATCATAATTCCTACCAACAGGTCTGTAAGCAGAATGGCTACTACGGTTACCACAAATGGTACGAACTGGTCCCAGCCCTTGGCATAAAATTCTTTAAATAAAGTTACTTTAGCCAGTTTATAACCGGTAAATATCAAAATAGCTGCCAGTGCACTCAACGGGATCTTATTCAGGATTCCCGGGATGAACATTACACAAACCAGCAGTAAAATACCATGCATGATGGCCGACAATTTGGTTTTGCCCCCCGCAGTTACGTTGGCAGAGCTTCTTACCACCACTGAGGTAAGTGGCAGACCACCAATTAAACCGGAGAGCATATTTCCTACCCCCTGAGCCTTCAGCTCCCGATTAGAAGGGGTTACTCTTTTCAACGGATCCAGCTTGTCTACTGCTTCAATACCCAGGAGGGTTTCGAGGCTGGCAACCAATGCGAGGGTAAACGCAGTCATCCATACATCCGGATTAGTCAAAGCACTAAAATCAGGAAAGGTAAAAAAAGATAAAAAAGACGCCACATCGCTGGCTACCGGCAACGATACCAACTGCTTTACAGATAGTGCCTGCCCGGGAACATTGGCGATAAAATACTCACTGATCGCTGTTCCAGCTAACACCACCAGCAATGGACCAGGCACCAGAGCAAGTATTTTATTCTTTTTAACAGGCTTGGTTTCCCAAAGCATCAGCATCAGCAGGGAAACCGCGCCAATGATTACTGCAGTAGGAGTAAGATGATCAAACGACTGCAACATCTCGGAAAATGTATTCTTAGCATCGGCTTGTTTAAAATTTTCATCCCCCATAAAATCAGCATCGTACCCAACCAGGTGCGGAAGCTGCTTTAAAATCAGGATCAGACCAATGGCAGCCAACATCCCTTTAATAACAGAGTTGGGAATATAATCACCAATCACCCCTGCCTTTAAAAATCCGAATACAATCTGTAACACCCCTGCCAGCACTACGGCCAGCAGAAAAGCTTCAAACGCTTGTAACTTGAGGATCCCTGCAGCCACGATTACCGTAAGACCTGCTGCCGGACCGCTTACACTCAACTGGGAACCCGAGAGCAAACCAATAACGATTCCACCCACAATTCCACCGATAATGCCCGAAAACAGAGGAGCTCCGGAACCTAAGGCAATTCCCAGACAAAGGGGAAGAGCCACCAATAATACTACTATAGAAGCAGGCAGGTCGCTACCCGCGTGCTGAAAAAATTTTTTCATGATGCATTGCTGTTAAGTCTTAAGAAAAAAGATACTGATTGAACAATCAGCAGTTGGGAGGTGGTACATGTATATCCACCTCATGACTTAACGGAATTGCATCTGCAAAATGAAGATACTGTGAAGAAATATTACTGCTGTTGACACCCAAATGGAAGCCGGACGTATAGAAGCATATGCCCTTATCGAACCCTTTATTAAAGCCATCCTTATCAGTATCCAACCCATGATGCGGCAATTCTTCTGTAAACTGGTTGCAGAATAACATCCGGCCCAACTGCTGTACAGGCAGTATCTGGATGCTCATCACCAGTAAAAGAAAATATGTAATTAGTTTTTTCCGCATAAGGTGACCCGAAATTAACAGAAAGCCGCAAGGCAAGATGTTAAAAAAAAATAAACAAACCCGGAATCTAAATATTCAGACCGCCACAGGTACTCAATACCTGGCCGGTAATGTAAGAACTCATATCACTCGCAAGGAAAAGAGTGGTATCTGCTATCTCCTCTGCTTTACCGAATCTTCCCAAAGGAATCTTCTGCAAAAACTGTGCTGCACCCTCACCATCCTGCAGGTAATGGGTCATGTCTGTTTCAATAAATCCGGGCGCAATGGCATTGCAGCGGATATTGCGGGAACCCAGTTCAGCAGCAATGGATTTGGTGAACCCGATAATGCCCGCTTTACTGGCAGCATAACTGCTTTGCCCTGCATTACCGCGGATACCAATGATGGAACTCATATTAATGATGCTTCCCTTTTTGGCTTTCATCATAGGGCGGATCACCTGCTTGGTCATATTGAACACACTCTTCAGATTTATATCCATAACCTCATCCCACTGCTCTTCGGTCATGCGGAGCAGGAGGTTGTCTTTGGAAATACCGGCATTATTTACACATACATCAATAGCCCCAAATTCTTTGATGGTATCATTCACCAGCGCTTCGCAATCTGCGAAAATGCCGGCATTGCTTTTAACTGCTTTTACTTTTACCCCCATTGCCTCAATCTGTTGGGCAAGGGCTGCAGCTTTTTCCGCACTGCTGTCGCTCACATAAGTAAACACGATATGGCTTCCCTGTTCTGCGAGTTTTAACGCAATGGCTGCGCCAATTCCACGGGCGGCCCCTGTAACAACGGATACTTTTCCTTCGAGTAGTTTCATAAAAAATCAGTTATGGGAAACAAATGTAAAACAAAGCAAACGGATCTGATCACTGTATCCCGGCGAGGGCAAGAATTTCCTCTACAAATTTCCGCTCATTGCTTAAGCGTGGCACTTTGTGTTGTCCACCCAGTTTGCCTTTTTGTTTCAGCCACTGGTTAAAGACACCTCTTTCCAGCGCATGTACCACCGGCAACCCCAATGCAATGTCTTTATGTCTTTTGGCTTCGTAATCGCTGTTCAGCGACTTCAGTGCCTGATCCAGTTCACGGGTAAACTGTTCTGTATGGTCGGGTTTTTCTGCAAACTCAATCAGCCACTCGTGTGCGCCCTGGTTATGATCCCCAAAATAAACCGGCGCTGCAGTATAATCATTCACCAGAAGCCCTGTTTTTTCACAGGCAATGGCAATGGCTTTATCGGCATTATCAGCAATCAGCTCTTCCCCAAAAGCGTTGATGTATTGCTTCAACCTGCCACTGACCTTGATCCGGAAAGGGAAAACCGACGTAAACTGAACTGTATCTCCCACCAGATACCTCCACAACCCGCCATTGGTACTGATCACCAATGCGTATTGTTCACCAACCTGAACCTTGTTCAGGCCGATTGTTTTCGGATTTTCTTTTCCATACTCCCCTATGGGCATAAACTCATAAAATATGCCATTATCGAGCAGCAGCAACATCCCTTCTTCGCCCGGCACATCCTGCGCTGCAAAGAACCCCTCGCTGGCATTATACATTTCCAGGTAGGTACATCCTTCTCCGATCAGCTTTCTAAATTGCTCTTTATAGGGCGTAAAAGAAACGCCGCCGTGTATATAAAGTTCCAGGTTGGGCCAGACTTCTTTAAGCGTGGCTTTTCCTGTTATTTCAAGAATGCGCTTAATGAGGATCAGCGTCCAGGTGGGAACCCCTGAAATAGAGGTAACATCTTCCCGAATGGTACTTTGCGCCAGTCGTTCTATTTTTTCCTCCCATTCATCCATCAGCGCTATAGACAACTCAGGGGTTTTGATCCAATTGGCCCAAACAGGCGTATTCTGAAGCAATACAGCACTCAGATCTCCATAATGAATCTCTTCATTTACCTGACTGATCTGGTGGCTGCCACCTATCACCAGACCCTTTCCTGTAAGCAGATCACTTTCATTCCGGTTTTGGTAATACAGGGTCAATACATCTTTAGCACTCTGAAAATGACAATCTTCGAGGCTTTCCTGTGTAATCGGTATAAACTTGCTTTTGTCGTTGGTGGTTCCGCTGCTTTTAGCAAACCAGCTTACCGGGGTATTCCACAGTACATTCTCCTCGCCCTGCATAATGCGGTCTATATAGGGCTTCAGGTCTTCATATTCATGAATAGGCACGGCTTCCTTGAATTTGCGCACCGTAAAAAGCCCGCTAAATCCATATTTTCTGCCAAAATCGGTGTACTGCCCATGGGTTACCAGGTCTTGCAAAACCTCCCTTTGTGCAGCAATGGGGTCGCTCAGCCATTGCTCAATGCGCCAGTGTCTCATTCGGGCTAAGCGTGATATGGCAGGGCTAAATATTTTCATAAGGGTATGCGGCAAAATACAAATTCCGCATCATATTAGCAATATGCAGAAAGCGCTATATGATTAATAAACATCCGTTGCGGGCTGATCTCTGGCCATATCAATGATCCAGTCTTTGCGCTTCAATTCAAAATTGGTTCCCAGATAAAGCCGGCGCACCTGCTCATCGTCGGCCAGTTCCTCTGCTGTTCCATGTTTGAATATTTTACCCTCAATCAGCAGATAGGCACGATCACAGATAGAAAGGGTTTCATTTACGTTGTGGTCGGTAATCAGGATACCTATATTCTTGTATTTCAATTTGGCAACAACCGTCTGGATATCTTCAACTGCTATCGGATCTACTCCGGCAAACGGTTCATCGAGGAGAATGAATTTTGGGTCCACTGCCAATGCACGGGCTATCTCCGTTCTTCGTCTTTCTCCACCGCTCAGGCTGTCTCCATTGTTGTGCCGTACATGGTGCAGGTTGAACTCATCCAGCAGGGATTCCAGCTTAGCCTGCCTTTCTGTCTTTGTAAGGCTGGTCATTTCAAGTACTGCCATGATATTATTTTCCACGCTCAGCTTACGAAAAACGCTGGCTTCCTGGGGTAAATAACCAATGCCCATCTGTGCCCTTTTATACATAGGAAGTTTGGTAATATCCTGGTCGTTCAGGAATACAGAGCCCTCGTCGGGCCTGATCAGGCCTACCACCATATAGAAGCTGGTAGTTTTTCCGGCTCCGTTTGGTCCCAGCAATCCCACGATTTCACCCTGTTTTACAGTAACAGATACGTTATTTACTACGGTTCTACCCTTGTAGCTTTTTACGAGGTCCTTTGTATGTATGGTAAGGTTCACGGCAGATGCTTTGCGCAAAAATAGCTTTTATTGTATAAGGCGGGCTCTTTGAATTATCCTTTAACAGATGCTTTACCAAACAATTTCAGCTCGTATATTGCAGTCCATTTAATATTTCTCCCACAATGAAAGTTACAGAACACATCCGGCAGGCCAAAGACACGTTGATCTCTTTTGAAGTTTTGCCTCCTTTAAAGGGCAAGACCATTCAAAATGTTTACGATCACCTGGACCCCCTGATGGAATTCAAACCATCCTGGATTAATGTAACTTATCACCGCAGCGAAACCGCTTTCAAGAAAAAGGCAGACGGAACTTTTGAAAAAGTGGAAGTGCGCAAACGTCCGGGTACTGTTGGTATTTGTGCAGCCATTATGAACCATTACAAGGTTGATACTGTTCCCCACTTTATCTGTGGTGGATTCAATAAAAGGGAAAGTGAGGACGCCCTGATCGATTTAAACTTTCTAGGCATCGACAATGTACTTGTTTTAAGGGGAGATGCAGCCAAGAATGAAGCCAGCTTTGAAGCGGAGCCGGATGGACACAAATATGCCATCGACCTGCAAAAGCAGGTGGTTAACCTCAACCTGGGGCTATACCTCGATGAGGATATACAAAATGGCGGTAAAACCAATTTCTGCATTGGAACTGCAGGTTATCCGGAAAAACATTTTGAAGCCCCCAATCTGGAGATCGACCTGCAAAGACTGAAAGACAAAGTAGACGCCGGAGCAGATTACATCATGACGCAGATGTTCTTCGACAACCAAAAATATTTTGACTACGTGAAGGCCTGCAGGAATATGGGAATCCATGTTCCGATCATACCGGGCCTGAAACCAATCACCAACAAGAAACAACTGTCCGTTTTGCCCAGAATTTTTCACGTTGATATTCCCACAGATCTTTCCAACGCAATCATGAAATGCAAAACCGATCAGGAATGTGAACAGGTCGGAACCGAATGGCTGATTCAGCAAAGCAAGGAACTCAAGGCTTTTGGTGTTCCCGTATTGCATTACTACACACTGGGTAAGCCTAAAGTGATCTGGAATGTTGTGAAAGCAGTGTGTTAAGAAGAATTTAATCAGCGCAAACGTTTGTAATGTCAGCACGGAGTAAATTAATGGCCTAAATGCACCTGTTTACAGGGCTTTAATCTTAATTTTGTACGTTCGGATGCCACATAATACATCCGGGGTACCCCATGCTCAAACTCTTACAATCCATTTCTGAAGCAAACGCAATTTTACTCGAAGAAAATGAAATTGACACAGCACTAAACAATGTTGTTGCTGTTTTGGGCGCTGCCACCGAAGTAGACAGGTGTTATATTTTCACCAACAGGATTGTTGAGGGGGAAATACGGCTGTTTTATACACACGAATGGTGCAAGGAAGGTGTTGAGCCTCAATTAGGCTTTCCCGACATCAGCAATGTAAGCTATGATATTATACCTGATCTATATGAAACGCTTTCTCAGGACAAGTTCATGTATGGTCTTGTAAGAGCATCCGAAAATCAGTTTTTCAAAGAGGCTATGGAGGCCCAAAGCATTCTTACTTATCTATTTGCACCCATTTTTTGCAAAAATATATTCTGGGGTTGGATCGGCTTCGACAACTGCACCACAGAAGAAGTTTGGGAAATTGAAGAAGTGAATGCCCTATACGCTGTTGCCCGAAACATCGGGCTCCGGCTAGCCAGAAACGCTGCAGAACAGGCGCGTATGAAAGAAATGGAAAGATTTGATCTTTCTGTAAAAGGTTCACAGCAGGGATTATGGGAGTGGGATATACAAAACAACAAACTGGATTATTCTGCCATATTCATGAATATGATCGGTTACGAACATTTCGAGTTTGAGCATACTTATGAAAACTGGAGAAACAGACTGCACCCGGAAGACCTGAACAGGGTAGAAGAAACTTTGCATCAATACCTGAATAAATCCATTCCTAAATTCAATGTGGAATTCAGGCTCCTGCATAAAAAAGGCTATTACAAATGGATCAAAGGGTCCGGTGTGGCAAAATGGAATGAACAGAATCAGGCAGTTTACATGGTGGGATCACATCTGGACATCCATGAACTGAAACAACAGCAGGAATACCTGGAATTACAAAAGGATAATTTTGACCGACTGCTGAACAGCCTGGGAGAAGCCGTATTCCGGCTAGACCAGGAAAACCGGATTACTTTCATGAATAATTTCTGGAAAGACATTACCGGTTTTGAACCAGGGGAGGCCATTCTGAAACCAATTGACTACTGCTTTGTTGCCGAAGATTCAGCGCGCATACAGGAACTGATTCACTCCTTAAAAAACACACAAGGGCTTAGTAATTCAGCAGAAGTTCGTCTGCTGAATAAAAAAGGAGAGTGGCGCTGGGTGGAACTCACCATGCGGGAGCACAGGACTACAACCGAAACAGATTATTTTATTGCAGGCAGCATTATTGATATTCACGATAAAAAACTGGCTGCCGATAAAGAAAAAGAGCTGGCGGAGCTGAAGGCTGGTTTTGTTTCGCTTACATCTCACCAATTCAGAACGCCTCTTACCGTCATCTTTTCCAATATGGAAGTGATTGAGCTCAGCGCAGCAAAACAGAACACAACGCTCTCGGATACCATCCGGAATTCTGCGAAAATGATCAAAGAACAAATCGACAGGATGACTCACCTAATGGATAATATCCTCCTGGTGGGGCGGTACGATGCCAAACAGCTGCTTTACAACCTCCGTCCGCAGAATCTTTCCGACCTGATCCATTCCGTGGTCAATACCTATTACCTCAACCAGCCCGACGGAAGAAAGCTGGTGGTCTTTGAAGAAATAAGCAACCGGAAAGTAGCATTGGATGAAATGCTCTTTATGCATGTACTCACTAATATCATTTCCAATGCATTCAAATATTCGAGTGGATCTCAAAACCCCGAGCTTTACCTGATTCAAAAGGAAGCTGCCGCAGAGATCATTATTAAAGACTATGGCATAGGCATTCCGGAAGATGAACTGGATAAAGTATTTAAGTCGTTCTACCGTGCATCCAACACCATCACCTACCAGGGTTCAGGACTCGGTCTTTCGGTGGCAAGGCAGTTCATGGAATTGATGAAGGGCTCTATTCACCTCGAAAGCAAACTTGGAGAAGGTACAACAGTAACCCTGAGATTGCCTTATATTGAAGAAGAACCCTCCACCCAAATTAAATAAAATCGGCAGAGTAAACCTTTGGCGGCTTCCCGTATTTCTTTTTAAAACATTGGCAGAAGTAGGCCACTGAATTAAACCCGAGTTGATAGGATATTTCTTTCACAGTGCTGTTCCGCTGACGCAATAATATTTCGGCCTTCTGCAGCTTTACATTGGTAATGTACTGCTTGGGGGTCACCCTATACTTGTGTTTGATCAGGCGTTCCAAACGGGAAACACTCACCGATAATTTTTTAGCAATTTCAGGAATGGTCATATGGGAGTCTTCTGCAAGTCTTTCCACAATTGACTCAAATGAGTTATCGGTTCCATCAATCTGAGCGGAAGCAAAACTGGGTTGATTGCTGAAATTCTTCTCGATTTCGCTTTTTAGATTCCGCCTGTGCATCAGATCTGTGATATTCCGGATCTTCAAAACCAGCTCCTTCGATTTAAATGGTTTTACCAGATAATCATTGGCCCCTAATTCAAGGCCTTCCAGAATTTTATCTTCGCTGCTCAGTGCAGACATAATGATCACTGGTATAACCGCTGTTTCGAGGTTGTTTTTAAATAAACGCAGTAGCGAGAATCCGTCGAGAGGAAGCGGCAACATGAGGTCGAGCAATATTACATCTGGCATGTGCTGCTGTGCAGCAGCCAATGCTTCTTTGCCATCTACTGCAGTGATGACCTCATACTCCTCAGAAAGAATTTCAGCCAGAGACAATCTCAGAATTCTGGAATCCTCTACAATCAATACACGATAGGTCTTTTTCATGATCAGGAATTATTAATTAAGGAAATAACAGTATTAATGCCGTGGGGCTTAACGTCTTCAAAATCAAGATTACCCTGCTGGCTGCTGATGATCAGCGAAGACAGCGCCAATCCAACTCCCAGGCCTTGCTGCTCATATATGTTTCGTTTAAGTTGACCCAGCATCCCAACATGGTTCCTTACCTCTGCTGCGCTGCAGGTATTTCCTGCATCTTTGATCTCGATCACCACCTGGTGCTCATTACCCGAAATACTGATTACAACAGCATCACCGGGTTTGGAAAACTTAAAGGCATTGTCCATCAACTCATACAGAGCAACAGGGAACAACTCTTCATTCACCAAAAACTCAACAGCTGTGTTGATGTGGATATCCAGATCATCGGCTCTGTTTCTATCGTTGGCTACTTTTAGTGCAATAGACCTGACCAACTCATCGAGTTTATTTGGTTGTTTGCGAGATCCCAGGGGAGCCGATTCATTCCGGAGCTGATAATACATTTTCACTTTCTGAAAAGTATTTCTGAGTCGATTGGTAGACCTGTCCAGGTGCTGACAGAACTCTTCAATTTCACCAATGGCCAGATCTGATGCTCTCTTTTTAATCAGGTTGGTGAAAGCTGCTATACCATGTATGGGCGTATTAAACTCATGTCCTACCATTAAGGAAATAGTTGCTTCAAGGCTATCTACCCTTGTTTGAAGACTGTGCTCCAATTCGGCTTTTCTACTCAGTCTTCTTTCGATAGATTTGAGCAGATCCATGCTTTTAAATGGTTTAAACAGGTAATCGTCTGCTCCCAAATTCATTCCGGTTCTGAGGTCGTCATACTGCGCCTTGGCAGTTAAAAAAATCAGGGGCGTTTCATTTCCTTCGGCCCGCAGCGTTTCTAAAAATTTAAACCCATCCATTACCGGCATCATTACATCGCAAAGAATCAGATCCGGTTTAACTTCCTTTGTTTGCTGCAGCCCTACTTCTCCATTATCCGCAACAAATACCTTGTAACCACTCAGATCCAGAATGGTTTTCAAAGAATCCCTGATATCTTTTTCATCCTCTATGATCAGAATTTTCTTAGTCATTTTTTCTAGCTTTTTCAATGTGATAAGGGAATTTGAGCACAACAATTGTTCCCTTTCCAGGTGCACTCCTAAGCATTTTCACTCCCGAATGCTGATCAGTAAAAAACTGAATAGTCATTAACCCCAGCCCTGTTCCTTCAATATCACCCACATTGGTGCCTCTTACAAAAGGATTGCAGATGGCTTTTTGATCTTCTTTGCTGATGCCAATTCCGCGATCAATTACGGTAATGTACCAGTGCTGTTTACTATAACGAATCTTCAGCAATGGAGGTGTTGGCGTAGATGGCGAATATTTAAACGCATTGCTCAGCAAATTGGTCAGTATATGTCTGAGCATGGAAGCATCAAATAAAACATTCCTGGGAACTCCTTTGTATTCAAGATTCAGCGTTCTGCCATCCTTCCACGGCATATAAAGTTCATTCATCAGTTGTTGCACCAATGTCTGAACGTCTACATCGGCATACTGCGCCATTATTTTTCCCGACTCAATCTTACTGATGAATAAAAATTCATTCATCAGGTGTGTCATCTTATCTACCTGATCTACAATACGAGACAGATAAGTTCGTTCAAAAGTGAGATCTACATCGGCTATTCTATCGTATTTCATTTCCAGGATCTCCGTACTGGAAAGAATTACCGACAGTGGCGTTCTCAGTTCATGAGATACCATTGTCATGAAATTGGTTTTCAGCTCACTCAGGTTTCTTTCCTTGATCGCCGCATTCATCAGCTCTTTTTCTGCATTGAGCTGATCGGTGATATCTGTAAAGAAAACAGCAAAGATTTTATCTGCAGAAATGATTTGTGTAAAACGGGTTATATAATAACTGAGTGTTCTTGGCTGCTGATTGCTGTCGGATATTACTACTCGCATTTCCTTCAACTCTTTTGAAGGCTTATTCTGCAAAGCCAGATCCAGGTTTTTATAAAACCCTGCAACGCCCTGCTGCAGATAAGAAAAAATGCTTTTGCCAGCCACCTCCTTTCCTGTTAACCCGGTCACATTCGTCCATTGCGGATTTACATAAATAATATTACCCGCAGTATCTATGGTTACTACCAGCTGACCAATGGAATCTACCAGTTCCCTGAGGTACTCATAATTCTGAGAAACCACCTCCTCACTTTCTTTGATTCGGGTGATATTAATACCATAGCCAATTACATATTCAATCTTACCGCTAGTCCCTTGAATGGGAGTAAATCTTCGCAGGTTATACACTTTCTTCTTATCTCTGGTCAGATTCACTTCTTCAAACTCAACTGTTTCATTCTTCCGCAATGCTTCTTGAAACTTTTCCCTCCTGTTTTTTGCCAGAGAAATATGTTTGTTCATGTGATGGCAGTAATCAAAATCATCTTTCCCGATCAGCCAGTTCCGTGTTTCATCATTGGCAAGCCCTGTTTTGTTCAAATAGATATATCGATGAGATAAATCAAAAATGGCGATATCTGCCGGAACATTATTGATAAGGTGCTCGTAAAAACTTCGCTGGGTCTCCGACTGACTAATCACGTCTTTTGTGGCAATTGCCGGCTTATAAATCCATAAGTGACCGCACAAAACATCTTCGTCAAACCAGGGAAAATAATCCCGGTAAATACTGGTTCCGTTGCTTAGCTTTACTTCCTCATTCAATACCGGTTCTAAATTGGCATATATATTTTCAATTCTTGAGAGGAAAAAGGCAGGATTTTTAAACATATTTGCGGATTCCACTGCTGCATTCGAGCAGTTCATTCCGATCATAACCGATGGTTCAGCTTCAATTTTAAAAAATTCACAAAAAGCCCTGTTCACAAACAAAATCGTGTGCTCATGGGTTTCGAATAAAACAGCATCCGAAATTGAATTCAGTAAAAATGAAATTTCTTTAGACCTCAAATCGTTCATTCGGTTAATTATTTGAAACAGTTGCTATTGCCATTTTATGAATCAACACTTCCTTGTCAATCGGTTTTTGCAGATAAGCGCATACCTCATTTTCCAAGCCGGATGCAACAAATAACGACTGGTCATTTGCACTCAATACTATTGTTCTGACTTTGGAATATGCGTTCTTATTATCTCTGATGCGCCGGATTACCTCATATCCATCCATCACCGGCATATTGATATCCAGCAGCAGAATTATTTCCTGGTTAATATGATCGTTTAAGTATTTCATGGCAACACTCCCGTTTTCTGCCATCGCTACCGAATTGCTAACCCCTTTGAGCATATGACGAATTACCGTCCTGTTTATTTCATCATCGTCTACCACCAAAATGGTGTATTTGCTTAAATCAATGCCCCTCATGACTATATTTTTGGTGCATTTCCGGAAACCCGGTTAATAAATGCTGTTTTGGAGTTGACATTGGTTTTCTTATACATATTCTTGATATGCTCATTCACCGTGGTATAGGAGATAGAAAGCAGTACTGCAATTTCTTTGTAGCTGGAACCATTTAACAATAACTCAGCCACCTGCACTTCTCTTTGCGTTAATCCGAAATCTGCGAGGGAATCATTGCTTCCGCCCGTTTTATAAATTGCTCTGGCTCTGTCCATCAAATTGGTAATGATTTCAGGTTGTAAAACCGTTCCGCCAGACTTCAGCACTTCAATCTGGTGCTTCAGCTCAGCCAGTCTGAATGGCTTAAGTAAAAAACCATTTGCACCATTCATCATTGCCTGCCAGGCAATATGCGGATCCGTATTTCCGGAAATCACCAATATTTTAACACCATCGTAATAGCCGCTGATAACAGAAATTGCATCAAGTCCGGAGATTCCGGGCAATCCGATATCCAGTAAAACACAATCCGGCACAATGCCGGCTTCTTCCCTGAGGGAAATCCATTTCTCAACACTGTTGCAGGAAAATACCAGGGAAAGATCGCTCTCCAATGCGATGTAACTTTCCAGGGTTTGCCTGAGCCGTATTTTATCTTCTATAATTCCGATTAAATACATAAGATGTTGATCTTCAAACAATTTTGCGTAAAAAACAATTTGCTTTTTGCTACATCAAATTTACTCAATAATAGGGATAGGAATCACTCCCTCGAATTAGGGATAAAAAGGAATAAAGTTTAAAAAAATACACATAAATAGTCGTTTTTGTTCAACAAAAAGCGGCCGGTTTAATCAAAATCCGGAAGATGTATGAAAAATTCGGTTTGTGAAAAATCGGCCTGGGACGATTATTTTTTTGCATCCATCAATGCATCAAATTGTTCGAGAGACAACTGTTTTGCAATGATTCTTTTGTCTTTATCGAGCAGGTATAGTGTAGGTGTTTTGAAAATATCGTACAACTGTCTGAAGTTAGGAATGCCGGCTTTTTCTTCTGCCGACTTTGCTGCTGCAGTTTGATAAGCTTGTATCCATTCAGGAGAAAGTTTCTTTTCGCTGATGAATTTTTTCCATGCTGCTATTTCCTTCTCATAAATATTTACAGAGTATACTGCAACACCCTTTGCTTTCCATTTTGCTTTGTATAAAGAATCCAAACGGGGTATTTCCTCTTTACAATGGCCACAGTTGGGATCCCAGAATGCCACTACTGTAAATGGCGCTTTCACCTGGTAAAGCGATTTTATGACACCTGTTGTATCTGTCAGGTTCAGTTGTGGTGCGGGCAATCCCAGCTGATTGGCCATCAGGCTGTAAGCCCTTTCTGTAATGGTTTTGCGCGATGCTGTATTCAGCAAGACTGTGTCCCCTTTGGCATAAAAATTTTCGAAAATATATACGAATACTTTATCCTGCCCCATGTATTCGGGATTTATATACTTATTGGTAAATTTTGTAAGCAAATAGGGATATATTTCCTTTCCGGTTCTTGCAGACAACAACAGATACTTCACTTCTGCAATAATAGAATCCGGATCCGGCGACACGTAATATTTAAAATAATCTTCCAGTTTGGTTTCAAAAAAAGGAGTCCGCAGCAAACGATCGTCGTTGAACATCACATCATCCCAAAAATGTGTTTTCACATAACGGTACGGATACAGAGAATCGGGTTTTCCGTTGACCACCGGAACGGATGGAGGGGTTGGCCGCCGCATGGTATTCAGCAATACCGTCAGCAGCGAATTGGGATACTTGTTGCTGATATTTACACGATAAGCTTCCAGCTCCGATTCGGTTTGCAAAATCGCACTGCGTAAACGTGCTGAATCCTGTGCGTTGGGGGCCGTTTTGTATTCATGCTCCAGTTGCTGCCTTAACTTCCCCTTTTCGGTAGAAAAAAGGGCATATTGCTTAAAAAGGTCGTTTTCTGGTGAACCGGTAATCTGAGCGCTTTCTTTACGGGTAGTATCGGCTACAATATTAAAATGCTGTTTATCGTCCATCAGCAGTTCAAACTGAATGGTGTAACTGGGAGAAACCACAAAATAGATCCCTCCGGTTAATTTGGTGGCTCCTTTGAACTGCCCCTGACTTTTAGCATCCAGCCTGGCTGAATCTACGAGGGTCATTCCTTTGCCAAAATAGCTTCCCAGATACACGGTACAGTTTTTCAGCGGCGTGAGGGTGATGGAAATCTGGCGCCCCTTTGCCGGCAAGGATTTTACGGCTGCGGAAGCAGGCTTCTGGGCCAATAACTGTACCTGTACAGATAAAACAAGCAGATAGATCAGTAAAAAACGCATATCCTCAAGATTAAGCATAAAAATAAGTAAATAAACGGGCTTACATTTGCCCGGTGAGAAAGCAAAAAAAAATAGTGGTACTGGAAAAAGTACTTGTTCAGGATTACGCGGCCGAAGGAAAATCGCTTGCGCGGGTAGACGGCAAAGTGGTATTTATTGAAGGCGCCGTTCCGGGTGATATTGTAGATATTCAATTATCCAAAAACAAATCGGACTGGGCCGAAGGACATACCATCAAAATCCACGAGTACGCCGCAGACAGGGTAACCCCCTTTTGTGAACATTTTGGCGTTTGCGGAGGTTGTCAATGGCAAATGCTCCCTTACGAAAAACAACTGTTCTATAAACAAAAGCAGGTCACAGATAACCTTACCCGTATCGCAAAAATAGACCTGCCACCCATTGCCCCTATCATTGGTGCGGAACAAACCGAACGATACCGCAACAAAATGGAATATACTTTTGCTACCAAAAAATATATTCCGACAGAAGAATTTCGCAAAATGAAAGAGAGCGGAGCAGACTTCGGCACTCAGCCGGGGGCAGCGGGTTTTCATGTTCGTGGATTCTTCGATAAAGTAGTGGAAATTGATACCTGCCATTTGCAGGAAGAACCTACCAACCTGATCCGCAAAACCATTGCGGCATTTGCAATTGAACAAGGACTCCCTTTTTATGATATCAAGCGGCACGAAGGATGGATCCGCAATCTGTTGATCCGGACCAGCACTACAGGAGAACTGATGGTAAATGTGGTCATTGCGTACGAAGATGAACCACACAGAATTCAGTTGCTGAATCTGTTACTGGAAAAATTTCCTCAGATCACCACCTTATTATACACCATCAATAGCAAAAAGAACGACAGCCTGCATGATCAGGAGCCTGTTACCTATTTTGGTAAGGGCTATATTATAGAAAAGCTGGAAAACCTGCAGTTCAAAATCAGCCCCAGGTCTTTTTTTCAGACCAATACCCGTCAGGCCGAAAAGCTCTATGCTGTTACCCGTGAGTTTGCCGAGCTGGATGGCTCACAGATGGTATATGATCTTTATTGCGGAACAGGAAGCATTGGCTTATTTGTTAGCCATCAGGCAAAAAAGCTGGTTGGAGTGGAGGTGGTGGCAGATGCGATTGAAGACGCAAAAGAGAATGCTGAACTGAACCAGGTAAAGCATGCTTCGTTTTTTGCGGGAGATGTGATCGAAATCTGCGATGATGCATTTTTTGAAAAGCACGGAAAACCCGATGTAGTAATTACCGACCCCCCCAGAGCAGGGATGCACGAAAAACTGATCCGGAAATTACTGGAAATGGCAGCTCCCACAGTTGTGTATGTGAGTTGTAATCCTGCCACGCAGGCCAGGGACCTGGGTTTGCTCAGTGAACGTTATAAAGTTACCCGCATTCAACCGGTAGACATGTTTCCACACACCCTCCACATCGAAAATGTAGTACAATTGAAATTAATTCAATAATATGACCGAATTCAGACCAAGCAGATTTGAAATATTGCCCACTATTGTCAAAAACCTGCTCATCATCAACGGCTTATTCTTTCTGGCGCAGAACTCACTGTCCGGGCCAATGGGATACTTTGATTTTGAAGAAGTTTTTGCCCTTCACGCATGGCAAAGCAGCCTGTTCAAACCATGGCAACTAATTACACATATGTTTCTGCATGGAGACTTCGGGCATATCCTGGGGAATATGTTTGCACTCTGGATGTTTGGTTCCATTCTGGAAAACCTCTGGGGATCCAAGCGCTTTCTTACTTTTTATCTGGTTTGCGGACTGGGGGCAGCACTAATACACCTGCTTTTCCTTAGTTACGAATTTATTCCGCTTACCAACGATTATGAAGCCGTTTTCCGATTACACGACAGCGGAGGTGCCTCCTTCAACAAAGCCATGATCGGCTTTATCGAAAAATACCATATCCGCTTTGAGAATCAGCAATACCTGATCAGCAACCTGATAAACAACCCGGAAAATAGTATACTGAGTTCCAAAATGTTCGAATTCATTACCAGTTATTATCAGCAAAACCTGAATACCGCCACACTGGGAGCCAGCGGAGCTGTTTTTGGTGTATTAGCGGCCTTTGTATACCTCTTCCCCAACACCTATATCTATGTATATTTTCTCATACCGGTAAAAGCCAAATGGATCGGACTGATCTATTTCGGATACGAAGTTGTTTTTGCACTGAAAAACTCTGCGGGAGACAATGTGGCCCGCTGGGCACATATTGGTGGCGCTATCGTTGGGCTGATCATCGTAATGACCTGGAACAAAACCAGAAAAAAAACGTTTTATTAGTATGCCCAATCAATCCTATAAGTCTTCCGGAAAAATTTTGTTGGGTCAGGACAACAATGCGTTGGTAATTTTATTTGCCATCAATACACTGGTTTTTGTGATCATCAACATGATCAAGGTTATCTATTATTTATCAGATATCCCCATCGACTTTTTTTACAGCCAGATTCTGAACTGGTTCACATTACCGGCCTCCCCCGGGATACTGCTCAGCAGGCCATGGACCCTGATCACCTACATGTTTACACATTACAGTATCTGGCACCTGGTTTCGACCATCATGTGGCTATGGGCTTTTGGCTACGTTTTACAGGACCTTGCAGGAAACACCCGCCTGATTCCGATCTATCTTTACGGAGGTGCAATTGGAGCAGTTGTATTCATACTAATGAACAATTTGTTTCCTGCACTGGAAAGAAATCTGGCAACCACCGCCCCCATGTTGGGAGGCAGCGCGGCAGTTGTAGCAGTTGCGATTGCAACAACCACTGCCGCTCCGGATTACAGGATATTTCCCATGATCAACGGCGGTATTCCTTTGTGGGCAATCACATTGATTTTTGTAGCCATTCATTTCAGTGCCATCTCCGGAGGCAATGCAGGTGTAATCGGAGCTTCGCTTGCTGGAGGTGCTATTGGTTTTATCTATGTAAAACAACTGCAAAAGGGAAACGACTGGGGCGCCTGGATGCTGCGACTGGTTAACTGGCTGAACGATTTATTGAATCCGGATAAAAAGCAACAACAACGCAGTCGGACAGAAAAAAATTTTTACAGAACAAACCGCAAACCCTACGAAAAGATCGCCAACAGCACCCAGGAACGTCTGGATGAAATACTCGACAAGATCAATCAACAGGGATATTCTTTTTTAACGGATGAGGAAAAGGCTTTTCTGCAAAGAGCAGGAAATGAAGATCTTTAATGTATGAAGGAACCCAGATTCTTAGTTTTGGCACAGCGTATACTCCTCATTGCAGGAATCGCTTTTTCCATTTTGTTTCTGATTGCCTGTTTTTCTGCTAATATTCACCCGGATGATTTTTACCCGGCCACGTATTTTGCAATTGGCTTTCCTGTTTTATTACTTGGCATGATTTTCTGGTGTTTTGTTGCACTGTATTTTTTTAGAAAGCAAAGTTGGATTTTCTTTTTGTTGTTGCTCCCGGCTGTAAGCAAT
Organism: Sediminibacterium sp.; assembly: GCA_016786865.1. Lineage (GTDB taxonomy): Bacteria > Bacteroidota > Bacteroidia > Chitinophagales > Chitinophagaceae > Sediminibacterium. The sequence continues at coordinate 104,324 of JAEUVE010000020.1, forward strand.
ATTCGCAGCGGTATTGCCTTCAACACCAATGGAAATAAAGTACCGGTAAAAAAAACCGGCCAGATCCGTGTTCTTTCCTGGAATGTAAATGAGTTTGTGTATGGTCATTATTCCGATAAAGAATGGGAGACCAAACAAAAAAGCATGATGCAGTTTATCCGGGAATCCAATGCAGATATGCTCTGCTTCCAGGATTTTGTGCCTGTACCGTACAACAACGACATCAACGTTCAGAAATACATCACCGATTCGCTTCATTATCCATATTCTTATTTCAGTATGGATGGAATTAACTACGGAACCATTATTTTTTCCAGAATTCCCATTCAGGACAGCGGAAGAATTAAGTATAGAGAAAAGGTATACCCCGAAAGTCTTGCCTGGGCAGATGTACATGTTGATGGAAAGCCATTCAGGGTATACAATACCCATTTAAGATCCATGTACCTTCACCAATCGGTGATTACACCTGCAACCATCGGCTACCTGGAATTTGTAAAGGAAGACACCGGATTCTTATTTCATTCAACCAGATTGGAAAGACTGGCATATTTTGACCGCATTCACTCACATCAGGCAGAACTGGTTAAAGAACAATTGAATAGAACAACCGTTCCGCATATTTTTTGTGCAGACCTGAATGCCGTTCCTGCAAGTTACACGTATAATTTGCTGCAAAAAGGGATGAAGGATGCCTTTCTGGAGAAAGGAGCAGGATTGGGCGGAACCTATCATCGTTTTTCACCTACCCTCAGAATCGACGTACTGCTTACCAGTAAAAGTATCCGGACCGAACGATATTATTCACCTTCTCTAAAGCTCTCAGACCACTACCCCATTCTGACCGACCTGTATTTGGGAAACTGATTTTTTGTACTTTTAATTATGGCTAAAAGCTGGCTGCGAAGAGCTACCAAAACGTTTATTATTGCTGTAAACCTGATCCTGGGGTTGTTTTTCTTAATTGCAGCACTGTCTCCCTATATCAATCCGGAAGGATGGTGGCTGCATGGCTTTCTTGCATTGGTTACGCCATACCTGATCCTTGTATTACTGTTGTTTATTTTGTTCTGGTTAATCAGCCGGCCTGCCTGGTCGCTCATTTCTATTTTAGCCCTTGCAATCGGGTGGAAACAACTTCCGGTTGTTTTTGCCTGGAGCGGAGATGCTGGTTTCACCAAGAGAAAACCTGAAAATACCATCCGTGTAGCCAACTGGAACGTGCAAAGCTTTAACGGGCTTACCAAAAACAAAGATGCAAAAAGAAGAATGCGGATTGAAGTGGCCGAAAGCATCCTGAAAAACAGTCCCGACATTATCTGTATGCAGGAGTTCAACAGCGCCAATTCAGAAAACAATATTGCCCTTTTCAGTAAATCACACCCTTACTATTATTTTTCAAAGGATTATACCCGTGCAGGCGGAGCCTACCAGTCGGGGTGCATTATTTTCTCAAAATATCCCGTAATAGACAGCCTTAGAATTGGTTTCCCTACGCCGGAGAGCCTTATTTATATAGATATCCTCAAAGGAGAAGATACGATAAGAATATTCACAACCCACCTTCAATCCTTTCAGTTTAAAAAAGACGACTACCAGGATATTGAACACATCAGGGAATCAGATAACGAAACCCTGTCTGCATCCCGAAGCCTTATGCTCAAAATGAAGGAAGCTTACCGAAAAAGAGGTGGTCAGACAGATATTGTGCAAAAAGCGCTTTCGCTGAGCCCTTATCCTTCTCTGATTTGCGGAGATTTCAACGATGTGCCCAATTCTTACACCTATTTTAACATTAAGGGCAACTGGCAGGATGCTTTTTTACAAAAGGGTTTCGGCATTGGAAGAACCTTTATTTCCCTGGCTCCTACACTACGGATCGACTATATTCTTGCCAGCCGGCACTTTGAAGTGAAGCAATTTGATATGGTAGACGAAGCACTCAGCGATCATATTATGCTATTGGCTGATCTTCGTTTGAAAAAATGAAATAATTTCGCACCAAATGTCCCTTAAAGTATACAACTCGTTAACCCGCCAGAAAGAAGAATTCAAGCCCATTAACCCGCCCTATGTGGGAATGTATGTATGTGGCCCAACCGTTAGCGGAGAAAGTCACCTGGGCCATGCCCGCCCTTTCATCACTTTCGATGTGGTGTACCGTTACCTCATGCACCTTGGTTACAAGGTCAGGTACGTGCGGAATATTACTGATGCCGGTCATTTTGAAGAAGAAGGACGCGAAGCGGAAGACAAAATCAGTAAAAAAGCTGTACTGGAAAAACTGGAGCCGATGGAATTGGTACAGAAATACACCAATCTGTACCATTGGGCAATGAGCCAGTTCAACAACCTGCCCCCTAGCATTGAGCCAACCGCAACCGGACATATTGTAGAGCAGATCGAAATGATTAAAAAAATCATTGCAGATGGCTACGCATACGAAGCAAATGGTTCTGTATATTTTGATGTAGAAAAATACAATACCGATTTCAGCGCCAAAGGACAGCCCTATGGTATTCTCAGCGGAAGAGTGCTGGAAGAGCAGATAGAAAGCACCCGCGAGCTCGACAACCAGGACGAAAAAAGAAATAAGAGCGATTTTGCACTCTGGAAAAAAGCACCTGCAGAACACATCATGCGCTGGCAAAGCCCTTGGGGAGAAGGATTTCCCGGCTGGCATATTGAGTGCTCCGCAATGAGTACAAAATACCTGGGCGAGGAATTCGACATACACGGAGGCGGAATGGACCTGCAATTCCCGCATCATGAATGCGAGATTGCACAGAGTACTGTTTGTAACCATAAACTGCCTGCACGTTACTGGCTGCACAACAACATGATCACCATCAATGGCAAAAAGATGGGAAAAAGTTACGGCAACCAGATCATGCTGTCGCAGATGTTCAGTGGAAGCCATCCTTTACTGGATCAGCCATATGCCCCCTCTACCATTCGCTTTTTTATTCTTCAGTCTCAGTACAGAAGTACCCTCGATTTCAGCAATGACGCGCTTCAGGGTAGTGAAAAAGCACTTCGCAGGCTCATGGAAGCTTTTGAATGGCTGCAGCAGCAGGACCATATCGGCAGCACCGGACAGGTAGACCCCGTACTGGATGAAAAAGTTAAAAAGCTGGTGACCGAATTCGATACCTTCATGAATGATGACCTGAATACCGCCAAAGTGATTGCAAATATGTTTGAGCTGGTTCCCATCATCAACTCAATCAAAGACAAGCATATTCCGGCCGGCGCCCTTCATACAGACACAGCAGGTCTGTTGAAAAAGCAGCTCAGCATATACATTCTGGACATTTTTGCTTTGCAAAGCAGCAAAGCTGACAACAACCACAAACTGGAAGGTGTGCTTGAATTACTGATCAACATCCGTAAGGAAGCCAAGAGCAGAAAAGATTTTGTAACCAGCGATAAAATCCGAAATGAGCTGGCTGCACTGGGTGTTCAGCTGAAAGATGAAAAAGACGGTGGCACAAGCTTTACCATCCAGTAGGATTATTCCCCCGGATGGTATTCCTTTTGCATATTCTTCATAACATCTTCTTTATAAAAGAATACTTCCTTGAATTTGCCATGGATAAAGCCGGCAGCCTGATCTGTAAAATGATTGGAAGCAGGATTATTATCCTGCCCTCCGGTCACAATGGTACGTGCTTTCAGTCGCGGGCCAAATTCCACCGCAGCAATAAAACTATTGCCAGAATATCCGTAACGTCCCTTGGTTCCGTTCATGCTCCTGCTTTCAAAAGCCGGTAAAGACCCAAATCTGGATGAACTGAGCGGTACAGCCATACTGGGTTTAAGGTCGCTGTACTGTTCCTCGAATTTTCCGGTAAGGCGCTGGTAGCGATTAATGGTACCCCAGGGAACTTCCCAGAATCCATATTGATTTTTTAAAAAACTGATTACTTCAACAAGTGCATTCAGCAGCTGTGCTGGTTCTGCCTGTTCTGCTATATGATTGAAGCGCCCGATCACTTCCGTGTTCTCCTCCTGTGTTTTAGCCCTCGGAAACAAAGCATTTACTTTTGTGCCCCAGTCGATGGCCAGTGTAGTGGCCACAGATCCCGTATCGGTAATTTTATTCCAGGCTCTGAGCAGGTTAACCGGCGCTTGCAGGGTTTGCTTATACGGATCACCTTCTTTCAGCGAATCATACGCCTTGAATAAAGCCGGAAGCAAGATATCAAAACCAGTCAGGTAACGGTTATACCCAATCTCAATCAGACCGTCGAGGGTGATATTGCTACGGTCTTTCAGCAAACGAATGGCATTTAATCCCCTTGCATTCTGTCCATCTGGTGCCATATAGTAGGGATAATCCGATTTTTTAGGGCTGCTTTCTCCTGAAGCGGTGAACGGAGTGGCATTACAGTTTTGTATCCATCCTGTAGCAGGGTTCAGCAAATGAACTGTTTCCGCCAAAGGGTGGATTCCCTTCCACTCGGTTGCAGCAATGGTACCATCTACAGGAAGCGCCCAATTATAAGCAGTATCCCTTTTAGGAATGAAGTTGCCATGCCAGTAGGCAATATTCCCCTGATCGTCTGCATAAACCGTATTGTTGGTAGTATTAGACAAACCCTCCATGGCTTTCGTATATTCTGCCAGGTTATTGGCCTTGGTTGTTGTCCAGGATTGAATCAGGGCCCGAAGGGACCGATTGTATTCTTTCAGACTCAGCCATTTTCCGTTCCGCTTGGCCAGAATTGGACCATGGTGGGTGTAGAATCCGGTAAAAGTCCTGGACATCATTTCTCCCCCGCGCTTATAGTAAATGGTGATCTCCTTTGTTTTTACGGCACGCTGTTTCTTCTCGTATTCATATACCCATCCCGTTTTTGTTTTGGTAACTTTCTCTTCATAGAGATCTGCCACGTCTGCATAACCAGAGGTATGCATCCAGCCCAGGTGTTCATTGAAACCCTGATATACAAATAACTGACCCCAGGTTGAAGCGCCATAGGCATTCAATCCCTCTTCACTCACCATCTGGGCCTCGTTTCTGAAATAAAACGGAACATGTGGATTAATATAAAGCAACGCATTCTTTGTTGCACTTCTGGATGGTGCAATCGCAAATCCGTTTGAACCCCTGTCTTCAATATCCTTATCAAAAAGGACCGCAGCAGTTACTTCGGACTCGGGATTATCATAAAACCGCCTGATCTCTTCCACAGATGCGCCTCCGGTACTGGTGGCATGTACGCTTCCGTCTGTATACATCAGGTGAAACCATGGTTCAAATTTCTTCAATACCACAGGTTGCACTTCCGGATGCTTGTATAAATAAAAGTTGATGGCATCCGCATGCGCATCCAACAGTTTTTTCAGCCAGACCGGACTACGCTGATAATCTTTTTTTGCATCGTTGCTGTCGGCAATCAGACGCATCAGCAGATCGTCGTACAAAGCCTTTTCACCCTCCATTTCCGATCTTCTGCCCAGCATTTCCAGGTAATTGCGTTCAATACGTTCAAAGTTTTCCTCGCACTGAGAATAAAGCAGGCCAAAAACAGCATCTGCATCCGTTTTTCCATAAATATGCGGAACACCATAAACATCTCTGACGATCTTCACTTGTTTTGCCTGTGCTTCCCACCTGGTGATATCCGCAGAGCTGAATGTTTGGGCAGATAAAGAAAAAGGAAGCAGTAACAATAATAAACAGCGTTTCATAATAAATGATTTCTTACAGTAAAATCCGGCTGCATCACAACCGATCAACAATCAACCCTCTTGTATCCGGATCAGTAACCCCATTTACGCATAACTGCGAGGTTCTGACGGATACATTCAACAGGCGCTACCCCCTGGTAAGCTTCCTGTTCAATAATAAAATGGCGCGTACCCCCTGTTTGTTTTCCCTGATCAATGATTGCTTTAACCACCTGCACCCCTTTGCCTAAAATGGTACTTTCATATCCGGTTCCTTTTGCATTCATGATCTCATCTTTAACATGCATGGATACAAACCGTCCGGGGTTATTCTTCACGATGGCCAGTGCATCGGCACCGGTACCATACAGGTTGCCAAAATCCAGCTGCTGTGCAACCAGGTCAGGATCTGTATGTTGGAGGATAATTTCGTATACGGTTTTGTTACCCAGTTTTTGGGTAAACTCAAAATTGTGATTGTGATACCCAAACCGCATACCTGATTTTTTACAAAGTTCCCCAGACTTATTAAATACCTCCATATACCTTTTCAGATCATCCTCGGTTTTACGCAGGCTGTCGTCCAGCCATGGGCTGATCACCAGTTCCTGTCCGGCAATCGCAGCATCTTCCACAGTGTATTTCCAGCTGTCGGAGAAGTCTTTTTTAGCCCAATCCCAATGCGCTGGCCCCATAACCGTATGCCCACTGGGCATGGTCAGTCCCATATCCGACAGTATTTTTTTAAAGTCTGCGGCACTATAGCCATAAAACTTCCGGTTGATATAATTGGCATGTTCTACATGCTTATATCCCATTTCTGCTATAAGCTTTAGTGTGCCAAGCGGATCTTTTTTCATATCCTCCCGTACTGAGTACAACTGCACCCCGGTAAGGATATTGGCAGATGGAGCGGCCTTTAACCAGGAAGGTACGGCTGCGGATGCAAACGCGGCTAATCCGGCTTGCTGAATGAATTGTCGGCGGGAAAGAGGCATAATCGTATTTTGAATGCATCCAAAATAAGCATTTTTTAAACGAAAGCCTAACTTGCAGGAGCCAATCAAATTCTAATGAAAGCAGCAACGGTTCAGGAAATCAAACAGGAGTTACGTACAGTGAACGAAAAAAGGCTCACAGAGATCTGTATTCAATTGGCGAGGTTCAAAAAAGAAAATAAGGAACTGCTGACCTATCTGCTGTTTGAGGCGCACAATGAAGAAGGATATATAGCAGAAGTAAAAGATATGATCGGGGAAGAATTCGACGAGCTTTCGGCCACTACCAACCTGTATTTTGCCAAAAAAACCATCCGGAAAATTCTGCGGATTGCACAAAAACACATCCGGTATACGGGCTCGAAACAGGCTGAAGCGGCGATATTACTTCATTTTTGTGCAACACTGAGGCAACACGGTATCCCTTTCGAAAAAAGTACGGCTCTGGCAAACCTTTATCAACAACAGATTAAAAAAATCAACCTGGCAATTAATACGCTGCACGAAGACCTGCAGTACGACTTTCGGAGAGAGTTAGAATTGCTATAAAAGAAAAGAAGCTATTTTTCTTCATCGAAGTAAAGCTTGTAATAGTGCTTACCTGTTCTTTCGTCGTAGCCCTTTTCGATCAGGTCTTTTCTGCCGTGAATATAAACATGAAAGTTTTTATCGAGTTTCAGAATACTTTTAAAAAATCGTTGTTGTTTCTGAACAGCCGCAAGATTGATGTTGAACTGATCCTCAATATTTACCTGTTTTGCCACCTCGTACTGCTGCTTGTAATCGTTAAAGCAATCAATCACTTCCGGATGATGCAGCACTTCCCGCCCAAACTCTTCCAGCTGAAAATGATCGTGTGTTTTGAAATATTCCATGCTTCGCTGCAGCATATCAACCTGATCGGCTTTAGTGGTTTCAAATTGCTCATTTAGTTCATTGCTGATAAAAAGTTTACACATCCCAAGTGCCGCATTGGTGCTGTGATAGCTGTTGACCACCGGCTGCAGCTTTAAAAAAGTCTGTTTCCAGAACTGCGCATCGCCCTGTTTAGCGGTCCCCGACTCATAACAATAGGCCAGAAAACCTTCTTCTCTGTCCTGTTGAAGTATTAAAACCGCTTTCTCAGGCTTTTTGAGATCGATCCCATCCTCCAGCAACAACTCAATTCCGTTCGTTTTCAGGGACGGTTTCAGAAAGGTTTCCCGGGAAGCCGCGTGAAATATGCCTATCGCATCCCTGAATTGATCCCCAAAAGGTACCTGCTGAAAGTGAACAACACACAATTCCCCTGATTTGGCAAAAGCAGTACTGCTTTTGAGGTGAAAATGCTCTGCTATTTGCTTGCTAACCTGTAAAAACAGGGAATGGTCTTCAAAAAAACTTCCGATGGCTGTGTACACCAGGTTGGAATCCTTGTCTAATCTGTATTGTTCTGCTTCATTTAATGACTTTAGCATAAAATGAGTCAGTACCTGATTCAACTCTTCCTGATTGGTTTCCAGCGGGTTTTCCGACAAAAAAAGCTTTCCTCCCTGTGCTGAATCGCCCGCCTGGTGCACGATCAGCGACTTGATTGATACGGTAGATAAATCATTCATACGTTCACGAAGATAGCCTGATTGAGGCCGTTTTTAAACCAAATTCGTATTTCGTCAATATTTTTCGGAACTTCACCGCTCAAACCTCAAACTATTACGCTACATGTACGCCCAGATCTGGATAAAGTACCTACCAATCATCCGCATTTTACTGAAAAGAACCCGTCAGGAAAATCAGGTTTTAGACCTCAACAGGATTGATTTTGAAAGAATGGGATCAGGAAGAAAAGCAGGTTATAAATTCACTATAGAATTTAAAAAAGGCAGGGTAAGTAACCTGATCAGCAGCTCAGCACTGGCTACAGACCTTGCACAGGTTATTTTAGAAGACAAGGCAACTAAAGAATTTTTGGAAGGGGGAGAATACACGGTTTCTCTGAACACCAAATTTCAACTTTTGCTGAAAAACGTAACCCCGGCTGAATAATCCTATTTAACCAGGATAAGAGAATTTTCTTTGCCGTTTTCAGTTTTTACCTGTTGATTGGATGGGTCTAGTATAAATTTTCCGTCTACTACAAATTTATACGTTAACTCTCCGGGAGACGCCTCAATAGCAACAGCCCATCCCCGGGCAGTACGCTTCATTGCAGTGGTTCTGGGTGCCCAGTTGTTAAAAGATCCGGACAGGTAAACCTCTTTTGCATCAGGATAGCCTGGCAGATCAAATTCAATTGTACGAAGAACAGGTTTATTTGAGCGGTGGTCGGCCAGTAGCTGCTGCAAGATTTTCTTATGTTCAATTCCGGTAGTGGGTGTTTTCAAAAAGCTGTCGAGGAGCAACTCCTGTGCTGTGTACAAAGCCATGTTTGATTTTACAGCCACATCGGGCTTTACACCTACCTGCTCCCAGTTGGTTCCGGTAACGGAATTGATCACCCTGCTTACTGGAACAGATACACTAAAATTCGCATCGGCCCTGATCAGGTCAGTTGGATTGGCACCTCCACGGGTAGTTTCTCCAATAATTTTTGCCCTTTTGAGCTGTTGAAGGTCATAAGCCAGCTCCTCGCCGCCGGAAAATGTTCTTCCACTGGTAAGAATATATACAGGCTTATTCAGGTAAAGTGGGCCCGGCACAACAGCATAGGTCCAAAACTGACGGGTGGTTTGATTATGGCGGGTATAAAAATCGAACATATGGATCGGTTCTGCAAAAAAATAACTGGATAAAAAAGGAACTGCGTTTTCGTCCAGGCTCCCCCTGCTGTTTCTGAGATCAAGAATAAGGGCATCGGTAGATGCCACATATTTCATTGCAGCAATTAGCGTGTCTGCACAAAGATTCAATGGGCCAAACATGGGAATATTCAGGTAGCCGATATTGCCGGGAAGAATGCTTTTCTCTTTAATGCCAAAGTTGTTTTCCGTAAGTAAGCTTCTTAACCAGCTGCTTCGGGAATTGGGTGCTCCAGCAGGTTGCGATTTTTCTACAGTGCCGGATTCTTCAAAAATAATTTTTAAATGCTGGTCCTTACATATTTTTCTTAGATCTAAAGTAAGCTGTTCCGCTAAGTTATTCCCGTTCTTAAACGTATCGTATGATGCAGCATTTTGCTTAAGATAAATGCTCATTTCATTTGCCTTATCTGGAAATACATAATAGTTCTCCAATACTTTGGCAATTGAATCGAAGGAAGCCTTCCCTAATTGAAAGGAGGATTGTGCAAAGAAAGGAACGGCGCTGTTTAAACAACAGATCAGTAATAAAATATATTTCACAATTAGAAAGGAAGGATTAATCGATGGGGAAATGATTGTACTGAACCAGATCATCAAAGCTTTCTTCAGTTTCGGTTTGTACAGAAGCCTTCCCTGCTTTCAGCACGTTTTCCTCACAGGAAACCGGTTGAAAGATGAGCCAGATGAAAATGATATAGGAAAGCCAGTTAAACATACCAAAATTTATACCTGCAAATTTGTTAGATAATCCCGATGATGTCAATCACATAAATATGTGTAAATAATCTGCCTGGAAAAGCGCCGGTTTCCGGCAGAAGAATTCATTACTGTCTGATAATCTGTCCGTTACCGCTAATTTGGGTCCTGACGATACCGGGATTCCCCGAGTAATAAATTTTTCCGCTTCCGGAAACCGATGCATCCAGCTCCTTTTCCACCCCGCAATACATGGTACCGGATCCGGAAAGAACCAGTTGGGCTTTTTCACAAATCAGCCCACTGCCATTGATGTTACCACTTCCGCTGATATAGTAATCTGCTAAAGCCGATTTACCGGTTATTCTGATGCTGCCCGATCCGTTGACCGAAGCATTCAATACCTGAACCTGTTGATGGATATCAATATCACCGCTTCCGTTTACACGCAATTCCAATTCATTCCCCTTCCAGACTCCGCCTGTCTGAATCTTACCGGAGCCATTTATAAACAGCCTTGTTAAAAAGGCGGTGTTTAAAAAAACCCTTGGCATCTTTCTTGTTCGTATATTCTCGATCACAGTATACCTGATCTTTAATACCCGGTTTACTACGCGTGCTTCAATCAGTGGAACAATATTATCATCGGCTTCCATCAGCAGGACGTCGGTAGGTATGCTGCTTTGCTGCAGGTACACATCAAAGCCTCCATTAATTTCAATTGCTGCAAACGAATCCACCGAAAGCGTCTGCTGAACGATATGCCCACTACCGCGGATTGTTTTATTACAAGCCGTAAGCTGAACCAGTATTGCCCCAAAAAGAAGAAACAAAATTTGCTTTCTCATCATGCTATTTTTCCTATTTAGTTCAGCTTACAACCGTGCAATGGTAGTGATTAGTTCTGCTAATAATAACTGTATTCGTAGGTGATTACCACATTAGTAGTGCTGTAAGACTGCTTTCTTTTTGTCACATACCTATCTGCGTCATAAGTGTATTCGTTCCAGGTTGTTTCATACACGGTTCCCGATGGACTGGCTTCCTCAATTTTTCTTGGATTATTTTTCATAAACACAACGCCATCCAGATAAATACCGGAAAAGACCAGATTTTCCATGTTGGGACTGCTATCGTAATCGCTGTACAGTGTATTGTAAACTAGTCTAAAATCGGCCCCTGCGGTCTCTTTTATAAAATAACCCAGCTTAGTAATATTACCCGAAGCTGCATATTCATAAGTCATTTTGGATTCAATGGGCATTCCTGGATCCTGTCTTACCGGCTTCTCAATAAGTGCTACCAACTGATTCTGTGCGTTCATTTCAGGAAATAAACTGGAGTAGCGTTTATTGTTAATTGCATAAGCCTGAATGGAATCCAGCTTTGTTCCGGTATAATGGTACAAAAGGTATCCTCCTTCATTGTTTACCCTTTTTAGCAAATTGTTTTCGTATACGAATTTGTTTGTCTGTACGGTAACAGAGTTGGTTGCCTGGTTATTTACAAACTGGTTAATCAATTGTGAAATCTGGCCGTTTGCACTATATTCAAATAAACGAAACTCAAGCGGATCATTCATAATCTTATAGAGACGCTTCGTTTGTGGAGCCGGAACAGGATCTTTAGGACAATCTTTTTTACAAGACACGGCCGATAGTGAAAACAGTACCAATAGAATTCCTGCAACATTCAATCTTTTCATTCTTTCGCTTTTACTTTTTATAATATGTGATCGATATTTATCTCTTCGGGGCGCTCTTCTCCGCTCAACACGAGCAGGAAATCAAAAAAGCAATCCATGATTTTTTCAAATTTCATCTGAGTTTTTTTTAGGTGTTCAAAATACTATTGCTGTCCGCCGGCACGGCTTTGCTCCTCTTGTGATGCACTGTTCTGCCTGCTTCTGACTACATTCTTCTCGTTTTTGGCAAATCGCCATGTGAAATTGAGAGAGAAAATCCTGCTATCAAAAACCTGCCTGAACCTGCTGTCAAGGTTTTGGAAACGCTGGTCAATATTTACTTTTTGTGTAAACAGAATATCTCTCACAGAGAAGCGAATCGTACCCTTATTTTTCAATACCTGCTTGCTTATTCCTGTAGTTAGTGCCCACATCGGACCTATAAACGACTGGCCAACGATCAGGTTTTTATGATTGTAGAATCCGCTGAGTTCCGCAGACCATCCCTTACCCAGTTTAAACTGATTGTTCATATTAAAAGTGAAACTGGTGAAGTTTTCCTTTAATGGCGCCCCATTAAAAAAGCCATCATATTTGTTATTAAATACACTTCCATAAATACTTGTGCTGATTGCTTTGCTGAGAGATTTATTGAACGACATACTCAGATTCCAGTTTTCGCTAGAGGCAATATTTTCGGTTTGGATATAGCTCACTTTGGTTGAATCAATTTGGCGGAGCACATCCGTAATAATATCTGTAGTTTTTGAATAGGAGAGTTTGGTAGTAAGCATGCCATTATTGTAGCTGTGACCCAACTCAATATTCCAGGTAAACTGCGGACGCAGATTGGGATTACCCTGATTATAGGTAAACGGATTAAGTATCAACTGGAAAGGATTCAGGTCTTTGTAGTTTGGGCGCTGAATTCTTCTTCCTGCATTGATTGTATAAGAATGCTTTTCACTGTGTTTATAGCTGAGAAATACTGTAGGAAAAAGTTGGGTCAGGTTTCTGTCAAATTGTTGGTTGATCGTTACCTGGTTTCCTTTCATAACAGTATTTTCCAAACGTAGACCAAACTGTGCACCCCATTTAGACCACTGCTTATTCAGATTTAGATAGGCAGCATTGATGTTTTCCTTGTAAATAAAATGATTGCTTCTGGGGTCTTTTTCCCAAACACCTGCATTCAGGTATGTAAAACGGGAGTCGCTGTTCGTTTCAACAATACTGGTTTTTAAACCAGCCTCAAGCCTTGCATTCTTTTTCAATGGATACGTAAAATCCAGCTTTGCCGAATAGATATCTATATCAGAAGGGTTCTTCCCTTTCAGCAGATATGGCTCTTCTGCCGGTGAGCCATTAGCAGGAATAAAATAATTATCCATGCTTTGTATGAAGTCCGATTGATAATGAACATAATCTACATCTGCCCCTAGCTCTGTCCCTGATGTATCCAGTTTGGTACGGAAATTCAGATTGGTACTGATATTTTTATTGATCATGTTATTCTGGGTAAGTGTATTGTAATTTCCCGTATGAAGACCCGAACCATTGTAAACAAACATGTCTGTAGGCAATACAAACTTGGCGTCGTTATAAAAGCCAGATACATTCAGACCTAACGTAGTGCGTTTGCTGGCCAGGTAGTCTACAGAAAATTTCAGGTTAACGGGTGCTCCATTTACCAACATGGAACTTTTCTGATCCATAACAGACAACAGACTGTTATCTGATTTGGCTCTGAAATTCCTGACAAGAAACATATCATTGAAGGTTCTGTTTCTGTTATAGCTCAGATTTGCAAATGTGTTCCACTTCCCCTTTCTATAGCCAACGCTTCCGTTTACATTTCCCCGTGCATATACGCCCTGAGAATATCCAACGCCAAAGGATCCGTTTAATCCAAATAATTTATTGGTTTTGGTTTTGATATTGATAATACCGGCATTACCTGATGCATCGTATTTGGCCGATGGTTGCGTGATCAGTTCTATCTGGTCCAGCTGTGCACTGGAGAGTGATTTCAGGTAATTGGCCACATCTGCATTACTCATGTAAGTAGGCTTCCCATCTATCAGGATCATTACGCCGGCTTTTCCCTGCATACTGATATTTCCGTCTTTATCCACACTGATTCCTGGTGCTTTTTCGAGTACTTCCAGGGCATTGGTACCTATGTTGGATGGTGATGCCTCTACATTCAAAACAGTTTTATCTGTTTTTACTTCAATCATCCTGCGTTGTGAACTTACCGTAACCCCTTGAATTTCTTTTACCTGTACTACAAGCTTTAATTCAACCGGCTGCCCCTTCAACAATACATCACTGATCAGTTCCTCATAGCCTGCTGCTACCACCTTGATTCGGTATTTTTCTAGTGCTGTACCAAATTCAAAAGCCCCGACAGCATTTGTTACGGTAGTTTTTACAATAACACTGCCGGTATCCTTATACAGATAAATTGCAGCTCCGGGCACAGGTGCCCCGCCGGATGTTACGCGACCAGAGAGTTCTGAGGGATTTTTTGCTTCGGCAAAAAACGTCAAAAGAAAGGTACAGAACGTAAAAAGAATTTTCATTTGTAAATTGGTTTATTGGTCAAAAGTTGCCTAAAACACACTTAAGTACAACCACATAAAAGAGTGAATTTTAACCTCCGGAAGCTTAATAAAACGGCATTAACATGAATTAACGCCGTTCATAATTTATACCTGCCATTCAACGGGAATCAGGAAGGATCAGGCAGCGGCAGCACTACATATTTATGTGATGGGAGCTACTTGTCGATGATTCTTTTTATTTGTACAAAATGACGTTCTGCATGTGCCATTACGAAACAAAATGCATCACCTGATTTCAAACGGATAAGGGAACTGAGTGAAGTGGTTACACGGGTATGCAGCAGATCTGCGCTTTCCGCGAGCTTTAAAAGGCTGTTCATGTGCTGCAAGTGCTGTTCAAACTCAAGCAATACGGCTGCGCTATCCAGATTCGCAGCAGGCACTGCGTTGGACGGCGCTTTCATTTTAGAGGCTACAGAACCATCCGCCCGCGGTTTCATCATACGGGTAAAATAACCTCCCAGCCATCCGGATTTAAAGTAAGGTTGTGCCGCCATATTTTTCTTTCTGCTCTCCCTGAAGGCATCTTCCAGTCTGGGGAGATACCATCTGCTGTAAAAATTCAGGTGATCCAGTACCTGTATAGCAGACCATCCTCCATTCTGGGGTGGTTGGTTTAAAACTGCGTTGGACTGCACAGCAATTTTTTCGTGAAAATACTGCCCCGTTTCCTCCAATGAAGTACGAAGGGATTGTAATAATTGTCTTGTTGTTTGCATAATCATTGATTTATGCAGCAAAATTCAATCAGGGCGAAAAAATAAATCTTGGCGCTTACCAAGATTTAAATGACAATCGAATTCAATAATTTACTGAAAGTGGTTGCATCCAGGCCAAGATAAGATGCCAGGTACTTATGGGGAATCATATTCAGTATATGCGGGCTTCTCTTCAAAAGAGAACGAAACCGGTCCTCCGCAGAAAACACCATCACTTCTGCCTGCCGGCGAAGCACTCCTTTTAATGCAGCAGCAGTAGCCAGCCTTACAAAACGTTCAATATTGGGATATTGATTAATTAGTCGCTGAAATTCACTGTAGGGTAAGCGCAGCATACTTGTTGCAGTAATGGCCTCGAAACTCAGATCACTCGGCTGCTGCAGCTGAAAAGAATCGGGGACTCCACTGAAAGAGGGCGGGTACGTAAATACGAGAGTAACCTCTCTGTGTGTATCGTCTAAATAATAGGCCCGTTGTATGCCTGATGTTACAAAATAAAGATACTTCTCCACTTCGCCAGCCCTGGTTATCAGCTCCTTTCTTTTATAATGCACTTCCTGCCAGCTGCTGCTGAAAGCCTCCCACTCAGCAAAAGAGAGCGGGTGAATGCTGTTTACAAATTGTTGAAGTTGCTGTGCAATATGCGAATCCATAATGTAAAGTTAATCAATAAAGGCCCCGGAAAAACCGGGGCCCCTGCTTTATGAACCCTACTGCCATCACCATTTCTGGTGATAAACCAAACCAACTTTATTTATTTTTCAAAGCTTTTACTGCTCTCATCTACAACTACACCTCCTGTTGCCTTTTCCACTTTCAGATTAATATCGTCGCCTGAACGTACATAAATCTGGCCTTTATTCGAAAGCGACACTTTGCCTTTTCCGTCGATGGTAACATAGAGTTTGGGGGAATTCAGATTGCTTTCGGTCTGAACAGTTACATTTCCTATCACTTCCAGGTATTCGAGCTGATTGGCCGGCACCCGCACGGTAACCGGATTATTTCTGTTTACTGAACAGCCGTCTACCACCAGCTTGTTTTTATAATAGGTAGTGCTTACCTGTTCTGCCTCTTTGGTATCGGCCACTTCTACCGTTTTAGTGTCATCATTCACCAGAATGATATTCAGATTGCCCATCAGGGTTAATCTTTTGTAAGAAGCTGCTGAACGTTCACCATTGCTGTACATCGGGTGCATGGCTGTTTTTGCAAATCCAGACAACGCAACTGCAGCTGTCAGGGTAAGAAGAAATAATTTTTTCATGGTCGTCATTTTTATTTGTTTAATTTTTAAGTCAGAACAAATTTGGTGTTTAAAAAACCCGCACACAACCGCACATTGATGTGAATATTTCCGCAAATAATCCCCATGAGAAGAAAAACAAAGCAGGATTTACAATTCATCCCTGCCCACAACCGTTTAAAAGCCGTTTAACGCTTTATTTAACAGCACTGCGGCCACATAAATATGTGGTTTTCTACACGGGACATCAATTATTCAAAACAGCTTATTAGATTTGTTAAACATGAGAAAAACAGCCTTCCTGATTCTTTTCCTAAGCTGCTTCCGGCCAATGTTTGCACAACAGGAAGGGTATGGATTCCTCCGTCTTGGAACAGAAGATGGTTTGGGTATGGCCTCCAATGTAGTATACAGTATCTATCAGGATGAGCGCGGATTTATGTGGGTTGGTTCCGCTAATGGCCTGCAAAGATTTGATGGAAACCGCTTCATCAATTATGGCACCAGCAGGGCGGGAACAGATGAACTGCCGATGGCCGATCTGTCTCAGATCATTCCCGGGAAAGAACATGAGCTCTGGCTGTTTTTTCCAACACGCAATACTGTCGGGTTATTCAACACACAAAAACTGAAGTTTTCGAATATCCCAATACAGACCACCCGAAGTATTCCTGCCAGAACCAGCATGAGATTATACAAAGACAGCAGGGGAAATATTTACATCCACATGCTTAAATACGGGCTATTAAAATACAGTCCGGAAAAAAAAGCTTTCACAGATGACACCGAAATTAAGTTTCCCAAGGGCTGGTTTAGTGGGCATTTCTTTTATGAGGATACGATTAAAAGACAGTTCTGGTTTCCTTGTGCAGATAGTGGAATAGCTGTTTACGACATGGCCTCAAAACAAATGTTTACCCGCAGGAACAATCCGCTCAATATTCCACTGCTGAATGAAACCGTTTTTAACAAGGGGCTTTCAGAAATCCACATTGATAAACAAAGACGTTACTGGATATTCAATTGGGCAGATAAACACATCCGAAGATGTTTTGATTATTCAGGCAGGCAGTTAACGGATACTGCCGGAATTAACTCCAACCCGCAATACGAAGAAACACGTTATTTCTTTGAAACAAAAAATGGTGTTTTATGGCTGTACGGAAATAACAGTTTGTATAGTTTCAACAAAAGGTTAAACAGATTCATTTACTACAAAAGTACTTTTGGCAATACCCTGAGCATTCAGTACGAATCTGTATACCAGATTATAGAAGACAAAGAATCCAATATCTGGATGGCCACAGATAATGGATTGTATATGACGGGAGAACACAGCGGGTCTGCGGATGTAAGTAACTATCTGTTCAGTGAAGAAAAACGAGGGATTGAAATTACAGACATGATCGAACTCACCAACGGTGAGCGATGGCTCAGTACCTGGGGAAGCGGGGTGATTTCCATGAAAAAAAACCTGAAAAGCTATACCAATAAAGTATACGACCAGATGCCGGCTATGAGCGAAGAAAGCAAGATCAATTACAAGCAAACCTGGAGTTTATACCAGCATACCGATGGCAGGGTATGGATTGGTTGTCAGGCGGGGAAGTACATGATATATGATACGGCACTTAAAAAAACCTATTTTCTGGAAGCCAGGGAACTGGAAAAATCAACAATTCGTTTCATTACCGGAGATGCAAAAGGAAATATCTGGATGAGTACCCAGCAGGGACATGTTGCCAGATACGATGGCAAGAAGTTTACAGTAACCAAAAAATTTGGCACCATCGTTCGTAAAATTCTTATAGACAATGAAGGATTACTCTGGCTGGCTACTTTGGATCAGGGATTGTATTGTTTAAGTGCAGACGGTACCAGGATACTCAGGCATTACACTTCAGGTAGTCCGGATAATGCGTTGTTTCAGACAGGAGGAGCGGATATTGATCAGCTCAACGACAGTACACTGGTTTTTGCTGCCGGTGCAATGAACTTCATCAATAAAAAAACCGGAAAAGTAAGATGGCTCACGATCGAAGATGGCTTACCGGGCAACTCTGTTTTACGTATCAGAAAAGACGATAAGGGAAATCTCTGGATGATTACCAAAAACGGGCTCTGCCGGTATAACCCCAACAACAATCGGGTAACCGTATATGGCAGAAAGGATGGAATCATGATTTCCAATCTCACCACAGAAGCAGATCTGAAATGCAGCGACGGATCTATCATGTTTGGCGGGGCAAACGGATTTTTATTTTTCCACCCTTCCACTTTTACCAATAAAGTGCAGCCTCCGGATGTGGCCATCACCGACTTTAAGCTGCTCAATACATTTATACCGGTCGACTCCTTACTAGGTTTGCCGGAAGTGAGGCTCCACTCACATCAAAATGCTTTTTCCATCTATTTTTCCGCACTCAGCTATATGCAGCGGGATAAGCTGACCTATTATTATAAAATGGAGGGAATAGACAAAGACTGGATTAAGGCAGATCGGATAACGCAGGTAAACTACTCCCATATCCAGCCAGGAAATTATGTATTCAGGGCATTTTGTGAAGACAACGATGGAAACAGATCAGGTAACATCATTTCACTAAATATCTATATCAGACCACCATTCTGGCGTACCGGATGGTTCATCAGCATTTTACTTACGATTATTGTATTGGTTGCATATGGCATGCACCGGCTCAGGATCAATAAATTCATTGCTGTAGAGAAAATCCGAAACAGGGTGTCCCGGGACCTGCACGATGATATGGGCAGCACACTAAGCACCATCAATATTCTGAGCTCTATGGCCAAAGCCAGACTCGACGATAGATTAAAAATTGGGGAATACCTGAATAAAATTTCAGATAACAGCCAGCGGATGATGGAAGCTATGGACGACATTGTATGGAGCATTAAGCCTGCCAATGACAATATGCAAAAAACAGTTGCAAGGATGCGGGAATTTGCCACCAATGTACTCGAAGCCAAAAATATTGAGCTTGAATTCAGGGTAACCGAAGCTGTATACGATGTTAAACTGGGTATGGAAGCCAGGAAAGATTTTTTCCTGATTTTTAAAGAGGCTGTTAACAATGCAGCTAAGTACTCCAAATGCACCAAGGCCAGCATAACGATATATGTAGAGAATAAAAGACTCTATTTATCTGTATCGGACAATGGTATTGGCTTTAATCCAGATTTGGCTGATAGTGGGAACGGTCTAGGTAATATCCGGAAAAGAGCAGATGCACTTCATGGAAATCTCCAAATCATTTCAGGACAAGAGGAAGGAACTACTGTAAAACTAATTATTCCGGTTTCGTAAAAGTTTCCATTGCATGAGTAGATTATTAAGTCTGAAATTCAGGTTCTTCACTTTCATAAGCATCACCATGCTGGCTTATGTTCATGGATACAACCTGAACAACAACTACCTGTCTCCTTTTAGTATGGTAGAAGAACCACTTAGCTTTACTACATTCTTTGAATACCTCACAGCCAATGGATTACTTCGATTCAGGATTCCATTACTTTTTTTGATTTCGGGATACCTGTTTGCCTACAACGATCAACGGCCTTATGGTGCTACTATCCGGAAAAGATTCAAAACCCTCGTTGTTCCTTATCTGCTGTGGAGTGCTCTGGCCTTATTGTTTACCTTCCTGTTGCAGCAAATTCCCTTTACTGCAGAAATTGTAGCCGGGAGCAGGCTCGACCAGTTGGGAGATAACCGTCCTTATACAGAAATCGGTTGGGCAGGAGTATTTACCCGATTAATAATTGCACCCATCGATTATCCGCTCTGGTTTATCCTCGCGCTTTTTTTCTATAACCTTATTTATCCTTTTATCAGGTGGATATTGGCAACGGCACCCTATGTATGGCTTCCTTTTACATTTCTTTTGTGGTTGATCCTGATTCAGTTCTGGATCGTCGACGGTTCCGGTTTATTCTTTTTTTCCCTTGGAATCTGGCTGCAGAAAAAGAACTACAGCCTGGAGAAGAAGCCTTCCTGGTTAAGCGTAGGTGTTTTTTTTATTTTGTTTATCGGCATTTGTGTCATCAAGACCTTTATGGCTTTTGAGCTGGATCCTGAACTGTTTTTAAGCAGGTTACTGGTTGCGATTCTTTTTAAAGTTGCAGTTTTATGCGGGTTATTGTCTATCTGGTATGGTTCTGATGAAGTAGTGAAGTGGTGTATGAATAAGAAGTGGTTTCACCAGATAAGTGGATACGCTTTTTTTATTTTTGCAGCACATGTACCCTTATTGCCTTATACCATGCATTTTGCCACGAAATACTTCAGCTTTCTCCCTTATCACCGACTAACGCTCTACCTCGTGGTACCCGGTCTGATTGTGTTATTTTGTATATTCTCCGGTAGCCTGCTGAAGCGATATTTGCCTAAATTTTACCTCCTGCTAACAGGTGGAAGAGGGTTTTAATCGTTTCCACATATTTATGTGATTGTTTTAACAATTCTTTCTCTCTACTTTTATTAAATAATCAATGAAATGGTCAAAGTACTGATATACGAAGACAATCCCCAGTTAAGAGAAGGACTTACCATGTTAATAGACGGAAGCGATGGCTTCCGGGTACTTGCATCTTTTAAGAATTGTAACAATGTAGTAGACGAGGTTGCTGCCTTCAAGCCGGATGTGGTACTAATGGATATAGATATGCCCGGCACCAATGGGGTTGATGGCCTGAAACTGATCAGAGAGTCCAATACAGAGGTAAAAGTGCTGATGCTCACCGTATTCGACGACAATAAAAATGTTTTTGAATCCATTCGGAGCGGAGCAAACGGATATATCCTGAAAAAGACAGCACCGGCCCGGTTGCTGGAATATATAGCAGAAGCTGCGAGTGGTGGTGCCCCTATGACTGCAAGTATAGCCACGCAGGTACTTAAAATGTTTTCGACCATGAACAATGAAAAGGGAGAAGACTATAACCTGAGTGATCGGGAAAAGCAGGTTCTTCAATTTCTGGTGAATGGATACAGCTATAAAATGATTGCGGCAGAAATGATTATTGCAATAGACACTGTAAGGAGCCACATCAAGAAAATCTACGACAAACTTCACGTAAACAGCAAAAGCGAGGCGGTAGCCAAAGCTTTTAAAGACAAGATTATATAAGACCAGGGTAAGGAAAAACAGTTAACTTTGTTTATCATAAGGAATACCCCGTTCTATGAATCTGGCTATCAGTAAACAACTTTTTATCGTTGGTGGCGCCACCTCCGGTTTGGGGGAAGCCATCGCCAACGAATTATTAAAGGAGGGAGCTCATATTATTGCAATCGCAAGAAATCAGGAGAAACTACTCTGCTTACTCAAGCAGGCTCCTGAGCAGGTAGAAATACTATCAGGAGATCTTTCCAAACCAGAGGTACTAAATAAATTGCTTACCCTGGTTGGAGACCGGCAAGTGCATGGCATTGTCGTAAATGCTGGTGGCCCCCCTGCAAAAACCGTTTTAGAAACCACTTTAGAAGACTGGGATGATGCCTATCAATTGTTGGTTCGCTGGAAAGTAGCACTAATGCAGGCGTTCATACCAAAAATGGCTGCTGCTGAATACGGAAGAATCGTATTTATAGAAAGTGTTGCTGTAAAGCAACCGATCGAGAACCTGGTATTGAGCAATTCCCTGAGACTGGCTGTTGTAGGAATGGTTAAAACACTCTCGCAGGAAATTGCAGGATCAGGAATCACAATGAATATTCTGGGACCAGGATCGCACGATACCCCCGCCGTAAACCGATTGTACCAGAAAAAATCAGCACAAACAGGACGCTCATTTGAAGAAGTAAGAGCAGCATCCATCAGGCAATTGCCTGCAGGGATGCTCGGCAACCCGGCAGATTTTGCAAGCCTGGCAGTATGGTTACTGAGTCCGATGAGCCGATCTGTTACAGGACAAACCATTACAGTGGATGGAGGAACCGTAAAAGGTACTTTTGGTTAGTTCTGTAATTAAAAGAACAACAAACCGAATGGCCATGATAAAGAAAACCCTGGACGCTTCAGTGATATTTCACATCGTAAAATTCTCTGAGACCTGGAAAAGAAATGGCGAAACAATTACTGCTAAATACGGAATTACCACGCAGCAATGGCTGATCCTGCTCTTGCTCGCAAAAGACCCCAACATCCTATACTTCAGGTATGTTTCTCATAAAAAACCCATGATGGCAAAGGAAATAGCCAATGCATTAAATGTAAGCCGGGCAAATGTTACCAACCTGCTGAATATTCTGATTCAAAAGGGTTTGATAACCCAGCAGGAAGACAGTTCAGATGCCAGAAGAAAAAGGCTGTTGCTCACCCGGTTAGGAACAAAACTGATTAACCAGATTGAAAAAGAAAGAACCTGTTACAACAAAAAAATTTTTTCGGGTTTTGCTATTAATCAAAAAAAACAGGTGAATGAATTCATAGATCTTTGCCTGGAAAAAATGTATACAGAAGCCGGTACCCATTAAAAGCTAACCCTTAACAAGCAGCTTATAAAACTTTTCTATTTCTGCGGTTTCAGCAGGAAGTAACAATTCATTTTTCTGATACTTGCTATAAAGAAAAATAACTCTTTTATGCTGAGGGTATTGCTGCAGTATAGTAGCCATTTTACTGCCAATGGCTTCATCTCTTAAAAAAAGCGGGCTATTACTAGTAGCCGGAGCCTTTTCACGTGTATGCATTTTATTGATTGTTGCCTGCAAGGTAGCGAGCCAGTTAACTGGCATATCGGGTATTTTAAGGGCTTTCTGGTAAAGCCCCTCCAATTGTTTTTTGCTCAGACTTCCCCTTTCCTCGTATTGGTGCATCAGGCTCATGATAAAAAGAGCATCCGGATTGTGACGATAGCACGTATCCAGAATTTTACTGATGATATCCAGCCTTTGTTTTGAGGGGCTCATTTACACAAAGATAAACTATCAGAGAGCCATTTCAGTTCAAAAAAAAGTCAGACCGGAATATTCCGGTCTGACGCAAAACCCAAAATTAACAACCAGTATTAGTTTTTCTTTTGGTTCATCCAATAGAGAATGTATGGAACATTATACATGTGTGTCCAACCAAAAACCCTTAGTCCGTTGGTATTTTTCCATATCGCTTCGCCACGGAAACTCTCTTTATCGTCTGGAAGATGGCTCACTTTCTCCAAAGCATCAGCCAGCTCTTTCTGTGTTTTATACGATTTAAAGTCTTTGGGAAGCGGATCTGTATATAAAATCTTGGAACGTTCCATTGCTTCATTCAGCAGTGTTTTATCCCCGGAAAATTCATACCCTACCGTTAAACTGTGAATAGATGCCAGAAAGGATTCCATTTGGTGATTAATCGCCGGATTATCTCTCTCCCACTTGGCGTGGGTAATCAGGGCTTCTTTAATTTTTTCGTTGCCGGTCATATGGTAGTATTTGTAGAGCCCCTGAGAAATATAGACCTGAGAATAACCATATCTATCTATTACCAGGCTTCCACCCTGATCGGTATTTTTCTGCAACTCAAGCATCAGTTCTACCCTTTCTTTCAATTCCTTACCATATTTCTCTTTTTTATTGGCATCATATATTTCCGAAAGATTCCAAACAGACAGGTACAGCCTTCTTCCTCTAAGATCGTGTTCCCCCCATGGTCTTCGGATATACAGGTCCCCGGTTTGCTCTGCTACATCCAATGCACGGTGGTTACCCGTTAAATAGTAAGATGCAATCCAGCCGGGCACCCATACGTGCGCACTCAGTAATGAGGTAAAGTGCTGGGCGGCATGTCTTCTGCCCATACCCACCAGCGGACTTGGTGTGTATTCATTATCTACTCCATCCTTGAAGTTAAAATAGTCCACAGCATTATTGGTCTCTCCCAAATACCTGGGCTGAGCCGGCCAGTGAATATTATCTACATCCATGGTATGCTGGCTATTGGCCTGCGCCGTAATATAGTAATCCCTTTTACCTGTGCGCATGAACTGTAGCCACCACATATAATCATTGGCAGGTTCACCACTGTTCCAGGTATTCCACTTGTTTTTGATATAGTAGGTCTGAAAATCGCCATAATCAATCATGCCGTACCATGGTTCCCATTGCTGGTTGAAACGCATCCAGTCGAGCTTATAATCCAGACTGCGCTCTAATTGCTGGTTTTGCTCAGATCTTGGTGCAAAAGATCCATATACCTTACTACTGGCATATACTTCAGGAGAAGTATGTGAAACCGGTGGATCCATGAAATACCTGAATTGGTTGGTCAGGTTGGTTTCCGGTGTTTGCGCTGGAAAGAACTGATAAACCATTTCTGTTGTTTTGGCCAGTCCCTGTGCAAAGTTGGCCATCATTTCGCTGTCGAACTGATCGGATGCCCTTGCAAAACTCATTGGATCTACGCTGGGAGACCATATATAACTAAACAGTTTGTTGTCTTTTCCCTGAACAGCAATTTCTTTCGGATATTCCTCAAAAAAGTTACGAATACCAACTCCTATACCCCATTTTTTATCGGTAAGAGTCATCCAGCCAGACATACGTTGTTTGTTCAACACTTCTTTTTGATTAATGCTCAGCAGGCTTTTGAAACCGGTTACCTGTTCTGTAGGGTTAGAATTTTGTAATGGGGGAATCCTGCTGGTATTTGGTCCTGTTTGCAGCAGAGAAACATCCTGCGACTCTGTTAAACCTGTTTCATAGTTTTTTTCAGCTCCCGGGCTCATCCAGGTTCCATCGAAATACCCGGTCCGCAATTTTTTCCCTTCATCAAGCTTATAACTCAACATAAGACCTGCATCTGCTATCCGGTCGTTGGGCACCATCCACCCTGGCGCACCCTTCAATTTTTGTTCGTCAATAATTTTTTTATTCTGCGTAGCTACAGCAGCATATTCACCTTCCTGCCTGGGATGCATATCCGGTTCGCCGGTATATACAATGGAATGCAAAACCTTAATGTAAGATTTGCCTGCATATGCATGAATACGCATTACAAAAGGAGAGGTATTGTTGTCCTTTCTACTATAGAGATAATCACCTTCAATACGAATGATTGCATGCAGGGGACCCGATCCCTTTTCCTGCACAGTATGTGTGATTTTTACGCGAGAGGTGTCGATTCCTGCTGCGTCCATAATATCTAAAAAGCTACCCCTGGTTTTGCTGGATTCAGCAATCAGATCGCTCTCGTCAAATCCGTCTCTTTTAAGGTCAAGCTCTACTTTATCGAGGAACCCGCCACCAAGTCTGTTAATGGTAAATCGAAGCGGTCCGGTACTTACACGAACCCTTCCATAAGGACGCTGATTGTTTTCAACAACCACCCGATCTCCTCCAAATTCTTTCCGGACAACATCTTTGCCGTATTCAAGGGTATAGCTGGAGGATTGCTCCGAAAAAAAGAACACCCAAATCCACTTTACACTTTCAGATGCGGGAGCCCATGTGTTTACAATAGTTATCTGAGAAGGGATTTCCTGTCCCGCCGCATTCAGCACCCTTACCTTATCCGAAGAAAGCAACTTCCCTTTTGCAAAAGGAATTCCGAGTAGCTGTGGTGCGCCAGGAATATTATTTTCTACCACAAGCGGGAGTTTTTCGGCAGCCGCTGCTCCGTTAGGCAGCAAGCATTGAAGCAGTAAAATGCTTACTGCAAGCAGGCCAATTTTTTTGAGGTTTTTTTTCATATACTATTGTTTAATAATGGAGGATATTGCCAGTGCAGCCGCACCCAAAACAGCAATATTTTCAGTATCCGAAATTTCGATTTTTAGGTTTCTAAGGGAATGTTTGTAAGGAAAGGTTTGCAATATTGTGTGCATAGAAGCTTCAAAAAACGGATAAGCGTCTTTCAGAGAGCCACCAAAAACAATCATTTCCGGATCATAGGCGTAGATAATATTTTCCACAGCCTTCGCCATATGTGTTCCGAATTCTTCAAATATTTTTAAGGCACCGGGATCTCCAGCCAAAGCCAGATGAAATACATTCTTTCCATTGAGGTGATGTTTTCGTTGAAAAAACTGTCCTGAACAATAATATTCTATCACGCCGTCTCTGTAAGACAGCATTCCAACTTCACCTGCCCCACAGTTTCTGCCACTGTATAAACGACCATTCAGAATCAATCCGGCTCCCAAACCAGACCCAATGGTTACACCAACAACGTGCTGATACCCCCTGGCTTTACCAAAATAGGTTTCGCCTAACGCAAAACAATTGGCATCATTATTTATAAAAACAGGTACAGAAAACTTCGATTCCAGCAGTTGTTTTAAATGAACTTCTTTCCAGGAAGGAAGATTTTGTACATCATAAACAATACCCTGAACTTCATCCACCACACTTGGCACACCAACCCCAATAGCTTCGAACTTAAACATCCGCAGATTCTCGATTAAGCCAAAAATCTGTTCCACCACATCCATATCCGTTCCCATACGGTTTACTTCTGCTGTATGACAAACCATCATCTGGCCATCCAGCACAACACCAACCCTTATATTGGTGGCGCCCATATCAATTCCTAAAACCGCTTGTTTGGTCATTATTTTTTTCTTTTCTCTTCCGAAAGGTTAGAAATCAATGGTTTTGCCCATATTCCAATGCTAAGAATATATCCAAAACTGACATAGAGGAATAACATGCCGGCTTTCAGTTGAAAATGATCACCAATAAATCCAATAATCAAAGGAACTACAGCGCCTCCACATATTCCGGTAATGAGAATTCCCGAAAAAGATCCGTGATGCTCTTTAACCGAATTAAGTCCCAGAGAAATAATAATCGGATACATAACAGCGATAAAAAATCCGATTGCCGGAAAAGCATACAGTGCTATTGTTGCAGATCCAAATAAGGCAGCAGTTAAAGAAATGATTGCTGCCATTGTAAATGCGATAATGATGTATCTGCTATCGAAGAGCTTTACCAAAAACAGGCCTACAAAAGTACCCGCTGTCATCATACCCCAAAACCAGGCAATAATCTGCGCTCCAGTAGTTTGTGGATTATATCCATGGTATGCAGACAGGAACTCAGACATCCAGTTAGCAACACCCTGTTCTGAACCCACATAACAAAATATGCCCAGAAAAAACAGTATAACTGTAGGATTTTTCAGCAGCTGCAGATGGGTAGCAAGTGCACCAGGTTTTTCGTCTTCGTTCAGTGTTACTTTAGGAAATCTGAACAGCAATATGATGCCTACCATTAATAAAGCAATTACTGCAAAAATCCAGTACAACGACACCCAGGGAAGCTCTTCAGGTACCAACCCGGACAGCAGCTTTAAGATAAAATTTTGCTTAGCCGGATTATTCAGGTTCAAGACCAGATAAGAATATACCAACGGGCTAATAAAAGATGCCAGGCCAAAAAATAACTGAGCAAGTATGGAAAAAAAGGAAAAATCTGCTTCTCCGCCTGCCGTTCTCAATAAAGGATTAATCACCACCTGCAACATGGCCATTCCTGCTCCTATCAAAAAGAGAGAAAGAATAGACATGATGTAATTGGGATATACAGCAAATAAAAGAGCTCCGGCAAACGAAACAACAAACGCACTAAGCATCACCCTTTTTTCACCAAAGTTTTCTGTTAAAATTCCTGCTGGAATAGACATAACCCCATATGCTACAAAAAAAGCAAAAGGCAGAAAAGAAACCATGGTAAGGCTAAGCTCATACGATTTAATGATCTCTGGAATCAGTGGACCAATAATATTCGTAAGGAAAGAGATAACAAAAAAAGTGAGGATAACCAGAACAACCAGTGTATAATTCTTTTTCACAGACATTTTTTAAGAAATTCTGTTCCGGAACATGTTCCGGAACAGAATAATTGCAACTGGGGGATAAGACATTGATTATTTAAAAACAGGGAACAATCTGCGAATTTCAGCTTCTGATGGCTGACTTCCGTATTCTGTGATCTCAAAAGATTCTGCATATTTAATAGTGGCTGCTTTGTCTTTTCCATACCACTTCTCCAGTCCTGCTCTCTGCTCAGGGCTCATTTTTCTGTCTACCCAACGCTTTTTCAACCATTCTTTTCTGGCTGCAGGATCTGCAGGAACAGATTTGTCTAATTCACCTCCATTGCCAATCCAAGGGAGCCACTCATACATTTGAGAAGTATGCTCATTAAGGCCATCGACTTTTTTATCGAGCACTTCGTCAATAGCTACAACTATGTCGTGGCTAAATGGGTTGGGTTTCTTAAAATGGTCCTGCATATACAAGAACACCGGATTCTTTTTTAGTGCTGGAACATCTGCCGCTACATTTGGAACTGCCACCATATAGCTGGCATCTTCTACCAGTTTACCCGCATTTCTATGATCGGGGTGGTAATCGTTAGGACGAAGACCCAGAACTACATCTGCATTCCAGTTACGGATTTCACGAATCACCTGCATACGAACATTCAGATCTGGCAAGAGCTCACCATCGTGATTATTCAAAACAGTATACTCCTCAATGCCATATTTTTTTGCCGCACGCTGGGCTTCTTCTCTCCTCCTTTTACCCAATACACCACCGCCTTCTGCATAGTGTCCGGCATCTCCGTTGGTAAGTGCAACAAATTTTACTGCTACACCCATTTTAGCCAACAATGCGGCTGTTCCGCCCATTTTTGAATCCGCATCGTCCGGATGAGCAAAAATGGCAATCACTCTGATTCTATTGTCTTTTTTATCCTGTGCTTTCAGCTGTACATTAAAGGACACGAGCAGCAACAGGGATACTGTTAAAATTTTTTTCATAAATTTTATTAAAGGATGAATAATAAGTAGTAAACTGGCATTAATTAGAATCCTGTATTCTGAACAATTTTACCGCCCGACACATCAATTTCTTTTTGGGGAATCGGGAAGAGCAAACGGACGCTGGATTCCGGAATATTCAGGTGCTTTGCCATGACTGTTTTAGCCATACCAAAACGAAGAAGATCCTGCCATCTTTGATTTTCAAAAGCAAACTCCACGCGTCTTTCTGCCAGTAATTTTTCCTGGAATGTACCCGGCGTTGCGGAAGAGATTGGTGCTAAACCAGCCCTACTCCTTACACTGTTGATCAGTGTGTAGGATTCTGCTGTTTCTCCCAATGCTTCAGCAAGCATCAGCACTACATCAGCATAACGAAGCACTACCCAGTTGTTTTCCCCATCAAACGCAGTTGTTTGAGTGGTAATGTATTTGGTAACATAACTGGTATCTGGCAATCTGTTGTTCCGGTAAATAGACTTTGCATATCTGAGATCTCCGGCAGCATAAGCACTTACCATATCAGCAGTGATAGACATCTGAGAGTTTCCACCACCTGCTCCGCCAGACCTTCCGAGGATAGAAGCAAAATATTCAAAATAGCCGCTTCCTTCACCCTGTCCACCAGATTTAAACTGTACTTCAAAAATAGATTCAGGGCCATTTTCATTGGCGCCGCCCCATAATCTGGCGTAATCTGAAACCAATGAATAGTTGTTGGAACTGATCACTTTTCGAAGTGCTGTTGCTGCAGCTGTTTTATTACCAGCAGTCAGGTAAACCTTACCCAGCAAAGCATTTGCTGCTCCGCTCGTAACACGACCCAGATCTGCACCGGTATATTTAGCTGGAAGCAGGGTTTCTGCGAGTGTTAAGTCCGCGATGATTTGTTCGTACACCTTAGAAGCACTCACCTGGTTAACAGTGATCTCAGAAGGGGAGTTCACATCGTTCAGCTGTAATGGAATATTTCCAAATAAAACTGCCAGGTTATAATACAGCAGAGAACGAATAAACAGGGCCTCTCCCTTAAACTGCTTTTTGAGTGCATCCGGGAAAGATGCTCCGTCTATTCTGTCGAGAATAATATTGCACCTGGCAATCCCCTTGTAAGAATCTGTCCAACAACCTGAAATTTCGGTTGCTGTGGTTATTTCCCGATGTCTGTCGATGTCTTCCAGGGTGGCAGCCACGCCGGATGCGCCAGCGCCATTGGCCACATTATCAGAACGCATTTCATTCATCAGCAGAAAAATACGTCCGTAGGTTCCGTTGAGTTGAAGCGCATCATAAGCGCCACTTACAGCTACGGTAAAGTCTGCCTGTGTTTTATAAGAAGTTTGTACACTTCTCTGAGATATCGGGGCCAGCTCTGTAAAACTTTTCTTACAGGAAACCAGCATCAATCCTAATGTACTGTATAATAATATTTTTTTCATAATACGCTAGTTGAATGATGAATTAAAAGGTTACGTTAAATCCAAGCATGAATGTTCTTGAGATTGGATAAGCACCGTAATCTTCACCGGGCACCAAACTGTTGCTGGACTGTTGTTGCACTTCTGGATTGAATCCGAGGTACTTGGTCCAGATAAACAAATTGGTTCCTGATACATAAACGCGTACTTTCTTAGAAACCTTAGGCATCGAAAATTCATATCCTAACGTTAAGTTCCTGAGTCTGATATAAGATCCATCTTCTACCTGGAAGGAAGATGGTCTGAAGTTATTACCATGCAGGGCAGAGTTTCTGTCTGCACGTGGAATAACACCATTTCCTGGCTGTGAAGGGGATACCCATCTGTCGTTATAAGCTGCGTAAGAATTGAAATTCGCTTCTCCGTTCAACAGGTGTCGTTGAGTCAGGTTCAGAATTTCTCTTCCTTCAACACCCTGGAAGAACACAGTCAGGTCAAAATTTTTGTAACGGAACTTATTGGTAATACCATAAGTATAAGCCGGCATGTAGTTTCCAAGTGTAGTTCTGTCTGCAGTAGTAATCTGGCCATCACCATTTACATCTTTAAACTGAAGGTCGCCCGGACGAGCACCGCCTGAACCAACCAGTTTGTCTACCGGTGCGGCGGCTATGTCTGCCTGTGTTTGATAAATTCCTACCACCTGGTATCCATAGTAACTACCTACCGGGTCGCCAATACGGGTAATATGTCTGATGTCGCCTGCACTTCCAACACTTAAGATTGGATCACCGCTAGGTCCCAGCTTCAATACCTTGTTTTTATTGGTACTGAAGTTCAGATCTGTAGACCATTGAAAATCTCCCACCAGATTTTTAGTAGAAAGGGTAAATTCAAAGCCTTTGTTCTCTACTTCACCAATATTGGTTAATGCTGTTGCAAAACCAGATGAAGAAGGAATGGTTACATTCAGCAACAGATCAGAAGTTACGCTACGATAGTAATCGATCGCACCATAAATACGGTCGTTGAACAAACCGAAGTCCAAACCAATATCCAATTGCTTTTTAGACTCCCAGCTCAACTGATTGTTGCTAAGTGTAGATCTTCCGATACCGCTTACAATGGTTCCGTTCAGAACATAGTTGCTGGCACTCAGCAAACCAATGGAACCATAATTTGGAATTTGGAAGTTTCCGGTTAAACCGTAGCTGGCCCTTACTTTCAGTTCATTCACGAAATCTACTTTACGCATGAAAGCTTCATCATCGATTCTCCATCCTAAAGACACAGAGGGAAATACACCAGTCTGGTTGTTCGCACCAAACCTGGAAGAACGATCCGAACGGAATGTACCAGACAAGAGATAACGGTCTTTATAGCTATAGTTCACTCTTGCCAGAGAAGAAACCAGCGACCACTGCTCTTTTACACTGGTTCCGCCTGTTACAATACCACCTCCGATTGTTTGTACCTGATCGTCGGGGAAGCTGTTGGCCTGAATAAGCTTCAGCTCATCAGACTGCTTTTGTGCAGTATAACCCGCTAAAACAGATAAAGAGTGATTCTCTCCGAATTTTCTGGAATAATCCAATGTGTTTTCCCATAACCAGTTCACACCCTGAGATGCGCTGGCCTGTGCAAATGGATCAGGCCTGGTTGCTCCGCGGTAAAGCAATGTAACACCCTTGTAATAAGACTGCTGATAATTATCCAAATCAATACCCAGATAAGATTTAAAACTCAGGTTATCGAGGATATTGTATTTCAGATAGGCATTACCAAACATTCTGAAATTCTTGATATTTTCTTTCACCGCCTGCATAATAGCAAGTGGATTATCCGCAGTTGTTGTTGCACCACCCAGGAAAGACTGGTTGTCTAACTGGTTAGGTGTTCCGTCTGCATTATATGGCTTAATAACAGGTGAGTGTACCAGTGCCGCATAGATGATACCGGGAGGATTCGCAGCGTACGGTCCATTGGCCGGTAAACGGTTGTTGTTGGTAAACGCAATGTTTAAACTGGATCCTACCTGTAATTTTTTAGAAATATCATCGATTACGGTGGTTCTGAAAGTATACCTGTCGAATTTGGACCCTTCGATCGTTCCTTTTTCAGTATAATATCCGCCAGACGTATAATAGGTGATATTATCCTTACCACCACTTACAGATACATTGTAGTTGGAAATCATTCCTCTGGACAAAGTGAGATCCAGCCATTTGGTATCTGTACCGTCCCATGCAACATATTTGTCAGGAATCCGGAAAAACAACGGATCCGGATTAGGTCTTCCTGCATTGGTATTAGGGTCGTACAGCGGATTGTAATATTGGCTGCTTGGACTTGTTGGATTGTATGTTTGCAGGTAGTTGTTGTTCCTGGACTCTTTTGTATATGCAATCAATTCTGCTGCATTCATCAGCTTCGGAAGGTTGGTTGCTTCCTGGAAACCAGTATATGCATTAAAGGAAACCTGCTTTCTGTTTTTAACCCCCTTCTTGGTTGTAACCATGATTACACCATTGGAACCCCTGGAGCCATAGATACCAGCTGCAGATGCATCCTTCAATACCTCAATTGATTGAATATCATTGGGGTTGATGGTAGTGAACGGGTTGATTTTGGGTACTGCATACGCTTCTGTACGCTGACCGATGTTTTGCTGCAGATTGGTATTGCTGGATATAGGTAAGCCATCAATTACATACAGTGGGTCATTACCGGCAGAAATAGATCCGGAACCCCTGATCCTGATTACTGGGGCTGCTCCTGGCTCACCGGAAGGTACAGAAATGTCTACCCCGGCAACCCGGCCCTGAATGGCATTTTCAAAACTGGTAACGGCAATTTCTTTAATCTGAGATTCGGAGATACTGGCAATGGATCCGGTTACCTCTCTTCTTTTTTGCTTTCCGTAACCCACAACCACCACATCATCGAGCGCCTTGGTGTTTTGCTTCAATTCAATATTAAATTGCAGTTTACCGGCAACACTTTGTTCTTTGTTCTGATATCCTACAAAGCTAAATACCAGTGTGGCTTTTAGATTTGGCACTTTAATGCTGAACCGGCCGTTCTCATCGGTTACTGTATTGATGCCTGTTCCTTTTACATTCACAGAAACACCTTTCAGCAAGCCACCATCCTCCGAACCGGTGATGGTACCTGTGATGACCGTATCGGCATATGCCACTCTGGCAGCTCCATCTCCGGAAGAAGGATTGGAAATGATGATATTGGTATTATCAATAATCTTCCATTTCACAGGTAAACCCTCGAGTATTTTAACCATTACTTCGTCGATAGTAGCATCTTTCACCACAATACCAACTTCTTTTCCGGCAGGAACTACGTCATTACTGTAGAAAAAACGGAAACTGGATTGTTTTTCAATGCATTGAAAAACTTTGAAAAGAGAGCTTTTGGTGGCGTTGATAGTGAGTCTTTCCTGGGCGTAATTTTTTGCTGAAAGTTGTAGAGCAATTAGCATTAAAAAGACTGAAATTTTCATAGCTCTGATTATTTTCTTTTGAAAGGCATTACATGACTCTCTAAAAGGAAATGCTTTTCCCATAAATTTGCATTTGAGTTTGATTGAATACTTATTCAAAAGCTCGAATTTTTGAATAAGTTGGCTTACTTCAGGGGGGGATTGTCCAAGATCCCTCCTTTGTTTTTTGGTTGCTGTGTTTACATATTAACTGAGTTTATTCAATGATTAATGTTTTGTCTACGATTTTGTAATTGATGTTTTTTGAATACTTGATAATTTCAAAAACCTTTTGCAGACTCACGTTATCAAAAACACCTGTATACCTGTAGTTTCTTGCCTTGGGGTTATTGAATACAACTGTTACATCGTACTTTCTTTCAATTTCCTGGGCAATATTTTCCAGCGGTTCATTAAAAAAGGCCATTTTATTGTTTAACCAGGAGGTTTCTGCAACAAGGCTGTCATTCTGCACATAAGTAACAGAAGTTAAGACCACTTTATTGGTCTGCTCATTGGGAACCGGCTGGGCAGACTGCTCTGATGTAAATGAACTGTCTTTGGAAATAATCAGCTTTTCCAGGGGTTTCATCACAATGATTTCACCCGGTCTGTTATTAACGGATACTTCAATTTTACCCCTCAACAAAGAGGTTTCCAGTGCTTTATCCTGCGGATAATTGCGCACATTGAATGCAGTTCCAAGTACTTTAATATTGATTTTGCCAGTGTGAATAATGAAAGGGTGGGCAGGATCATGCGCTACATCAAAATAAGCCTCTCCCGTAAGCATTACCTCTCTGGTTTTTCCTGAAAAATTTTCCGCATAGGTCAATTTACTATCCGTATTCAGCCATACGCCTGTTCCATCCGGCAGCTTTATGTAAGATTTGGAACCTTTCTGGGTAATTATTTCATTAGAAAAGCTTTTCTTGTTTCCACCCGATACCTCGCTGGAGTAGTATTGGTATACAAAGAAACCCAGAAAAGAGGCGGCTACCAGGCCGGCAAAAAACATCTTTCTAAAAGAAAATCCGGAAGTGTCTTGCGAAAACTGAGCTGTTGGTTGGCCGGCTGCCTGCTCTGCAAAGTCATTTTCCAGCTGAATCCGCACGGAATGACCTGCATAAGCCTGTTGGGTCTGCAATTCATCCTCCTCAAGAGAGCCCGCGGGAACCATCATCTGGTCATGCAGGAAACGGAAAGAGGGTTCAAGGGCCAGCAGCTCCTCCAATTCAGTTAACTGTTGCACGCTGGCATCACCCGAAAGCTTGAGGCTCAGAAGATCATAAAAGTATTGTTCCGTGTGTTTGTCCATGTTCTTATACGCATAGACTTCAAAACAAAGCTTTACCGTGAAGCGTTGGAAAAATATTTTATAAAAGGAAGGATTCCAGATCGGTCCGGATCTTTTTAAATGCCATCCGCATATGGGTTTCGATGGTATTTTGGGAAATTTCGAGCACTTTAGACACTTCCTTATAGGAAAGCCCTTCTTCCTTGATCAGGCGGAAGACTAACTGGCATTTTGGCGGCAGGCTGAGGATGGCAGCTTCAATTTTTTGTGCTACCTCTGTTCCCAAAAGAATTTTCTCGGGCGTATGGGTGGTATCTGAACAGGAAATTGCCACTTCATCATCCAGCTGGAACGATACCGGCTTTTTGTTGGAAAGATGGGTTAATGCCGCATTTTTTACTGCGGTAAGCAGATAAATTTTCAGGTTTTCAATCTGCGCAAGACGGCTTCCCATCATCCAGATTTTCATCATTACATCGGAAACAATATCTTCTGCTACAGCCTTGTCCTGCGTGATATTCAGGCTAAGACGATACAAAGAAGTATTGAAATGAAAGAAGAGTTTCTTATAGCATTGTTCGTCGCGCATGTACGCAACTTTGTTTTGCAGAAATAATATTTCCTGTGCAGTTAGGTTCAATTGATTCAGATAATTTATATGGCAATCGAAAATCCGAATGTTAAATAAATGTAAACAGATTTCTATTAGAACCAAAAAAATTATCCGCCAACTACTTTTTTATAGGTATCCATATCTACAGCTTTTTCGCTCTTAGCGATTACAACAGTTGCTACAGCGTTACCAATAAAATTGGTTACAGACCTGGCTTCACTCATGAAACGATCCACGCCAATCAGCAAGGCAAGCCCTTCCAGTGGAATAATTTTTAATGCAGCAATGGTAGAGGCCAGTACAATAAATCCACTGCCGGTAACCCCGGCAGCCCCTTTGCTTGTTACCATCAGAATACCAACAATCGTAATTTGTTGCGACATAGACAGGTCCACATTAAACACCTGTGCCAAAAAGAGTATCGCCATACTCAGATAAATGGTGGTACCATCGAGGTTAAAGCTGTATCCTGTTGGAATAATCAGACCAACAACCGTTTTATCGCATCCCGCCTTTTCCAGCTTCTGCATCACGGAAGGCAATACAGCCTCGCTGCTGCTCGCTCCAATAACAATAAATATTTCCTCCTTAATATAATTAAGAAGTTTAATAAGACTGAACCCATAGTATTTAGCGATGGCATTCAGGACTACAAAAATGAATACGATTACTGTAATATAGAATGTGAGCATGAACTTTCCCAACACCAGCAGGCTGCTGATACCAAACTTACCCATGGTATAGGCCATTCCGCCAAAAGCGCCTACCGGGCTTAGTTTCATGACAACACCCAGGATATTGAAAAGCACTTTGTTAATGGTTGTAAAACTATTTACAAGCCCTTCGCCTGCCCCCTTGAGTTTCATTAAACCAACAGCAAACAAAATACTGAAGAACAGAATTTGTATGATATCTCCCTTGGCAAAAGCTCCGATTATATTTTCGGGAACAATATGGGCGAAAAATTCCGCCCAATTCATTTCCTTACCTTTTTCAACATATTCTGCTGCTTTATCTGCAGATACACCTTCTATATAAATTCCCTTTCCGGGCTTAAATACGTTGGCAACAAACAATCCGATAATAAGCGCCAGGGTAGAAACAATTTCAAAATAAATAATCCCCTTTCCTCCCACGCGGCCAACCTTCTTCATATTACCCGCACCGGTAATGCCCAGCACAATGGTAAAGAAAATGATGGGGGCAATCACCATTTTAATCATATTGATGAATGTATCACTGATGAGCTTTCCTGCAGGAAAAAAACCAGGAAACAATAAGCCGGTAACAATACCCAATATGATGCCTATCAGCACCTGTACATAGAGAATTTTCAGATATTTCATTGGATAAATGTAAAGCCAATATCGATTAATTCTCCGGTAGCAGTAATGTTTTTCACAAATGCCCGGCAGCTTCTTTAAAGAAAGTGAATAAAAGTTTCAGCTTCGATTAACGGTAATTTTAAAAACTAGGCGGAGCAACTATTTCGATAGCCCTCTGCCAATAATGCCTCCGCTAACCTCAAGCGTTGTACCGTTAACAGCTTCATTTTCTACAATAAAACGAACTGTACTCATAATTTCATCTGTCCTCACCAGCCTGCCCAGTGGAATATCCGCCACTATTTTAGCCAGTATATCCGGATCTATAGATGTAAGCATGGGTGTTTCCACATAACCCGGAGCAATTGCAGCTATTCGGATATTGGTAATTCCCCGCGCATGAAATTCTCCAGCCAGTATCTTCGGCCACAATGCAATGGCCGCCTTGGTGGAAGCATAATTGAGCTGGCCCAGTTCTCCACTCTTATTAATGGAAGAAATTGGAATCAGTACACCGGGGAAACGGTGATTGGTCATTTGTATGGCCGCTTCCCGTAATGTTATGAACACACCGGTAAGGTTTACATCAATCACCTGCTTCCACTGTTCTGTACTCATAAATTTCTTTACCCTGCCCGTTTCCCGATCAGGAGTAATCAGGTAGCTGTCGCGGATAATACCGGCACAGGCCAGCACAATATTTATTGATCCAAACCGGTCAATAGCGAACTGCATGAGCTCTCTTACCGAGTTTTCATCGGTAACATCACACACCTTACCAGCTGCAATATTGCCGAGCGACTCAATGGCTGTTACCACACCCTGCAATTTAACAGCATCCATATCTGCTAAAACCACTTTGGCTCCCATCACAGCAAGTGCTTTTGCTGCTGCCTCGCCTATGCCGCTTGCGGCACCTGTAATTACTGCCACTGAATTGTTGATCTGCATAAATCCTCCTTATTGTAAAATAAATTGTTGAATAGATGTTACGATTTGCCCGGCACCCGCTCCATATAACATGGTTTGATGATTGCCCGACACTTCTATATAACGGCAATTTTTTATCATATCTGCGGTTTCCATGGCCAGTTCGCTGGGTAATAAAGCATTTCCCATTGTATAAATGCCAGGAGCATTGATGAGCAGTACCGGCTTATTCAGTTTCTCAATCAATTCCACCCATGGCTCTCCCAAACTTCCTTTCAACACAGCTTCCATCATATTTTCCAGCCGACTTCTGGTAGAAACCGTTCCATCCGGAAGATCTTTCACATCGGCCCTGTAATAGCTCCACATAGCATCATCCCAAAAAGTAAGATAAGGAGCCTGCTTCACTTTATTGAGATAATCATCGAAAGAAGAAAACACCTGATCCAGCCGGCTCAATGCAGGTCCAAGCATTTCTTTTGTTTGTGGATGCATATGAACAGCGGCATCCAGGATAATCAGTTGACTGACTCTTTCCGAAAAATAAACGGAAATATACAGACCTAAAAATCCGCCAAAAGAATGCCCGGCCAGAATTACCTGCCGGATATCAAGCGCATCAAGCATACCAATGATATCATCAGCATGCTCCTTCATAGTATAACCCTTATCCGGACAACTACTTAGTCCTCTTCCCCGCAGGTCTACCGACAAAACCTTAAACGTATCTCCCAGCCCCGCTTTAATCAGTCCGTCAAAAGCATGGGCATTGGCTGTAAGCCCGTGCATCAGCAACAAAACCGGTCCTTCGCCGCCCTGCTCCAGGTAATGCAAACGGATCCCATTGGTTTCGATGAATTTACTTTCTGCTTTCATATATTTCCTTCAATTCTCTTTTCAGAATCTTTCCCGCCACATTTCTCGGCAATTCCTCCATGATGATTATTTCCTGTACTTTCTGGAAACGGGCATCAATATGATCATTGACCCACCCCCTGAGCATTTCTGCATTCAACTCATCAGAACCGGTAGTAAGTACAACCGCCGCAACCGGTGTTTCTCCCCACTCTTCATGTGAAACACCAAATACAGCAACATCTTTTACCGCATCATGCCGTATAATGACTTCTTCTATATCAGCCGGATATACATTCACACCACCGGAAATAATCAGGTCTTTTTTTCTGCCTGTCAGGAAAAGAAAGCCATCTTCGTCTACATAACCAAGATCACCGGTATACAACCAACCTTCTCTTAACGCATCTCTGGTTTGTTCTTCGTTTTTATAATAAGAATCCATCAATAAAGGCCCCTTACCAACGATTTCTCCAATCACACCTGCAGGTTGCAGAACCCCTTCCTCATTCAGAATTTTCATATCCATGAATGCCGGAGGATAGCCAACACTTCCTGTTTTACTCAGTGCATCCGTTTTGTCCAGTATGGTCATAAATCCCTCCGTTAATCCGTAGAGTTCATAAAAAACACCGGGCAGCCTGCTATTCAGTTTCTGTTTGTGCTCCAACAACAGCGGCGCACCAACAGATAATATATATTCAATAGAAGGCAACGATACCTTATTAAATGTTTCCTGTTGCAGGCAGGCAATAATTTGTGAAGGAACCAGAATGGTGTGGGTAACCGCTTCTTTGCCAATATCTAAAATAACCTGGCCAGGGTCAAAATGATCCTGCAAAATGTATGTGCAACCCAGAAACATTGCCGGCATCAACGTTAAAAAAG
Source organism: Sediminibacterium sp. (assembly GCA_016786865.1). Classification (GTDB taxonomy): domain Bacteria; phylum Bacteroidota; class Bacteroidia; order Chitinophagales; family Chitinophagaceae; genus Sediminibacterium. The sequence continues at coordinate 144,345 of JAEUVE010000020.1, forward strand.
AGCCATTGAAAATAATTGAGCCGGAATGCATTACAATACTCTCCGGAGTCATGCGATAAGCATTGGCGAACAAAGATCCATAAAGCGCCCGTACAGCATGAGAAATAACAATTCCCTTCGGCAGGCCCGTTGTACCACTGCTGTAAATGATATTATAAGGATCACTTCCGGTTACTATTTCTACATCTGGCTCTACGGTTGATTCCATTTGCTTTACATCGCAATAAGAGGTGTAACCGTCTGTATTATTGCTGTTGATAAGCCAGTAACGGTTATCTGGTAAGTGCGGAACAAGCGGCTTAACGCTACTTATATAGCCTGCCGTGGCTTTGTCCGAAATCACCAGGCTTGTATCTGCATTATTCAACAGGTTGGCCAGTCCCTGCCCCCTTAGGAGCGGACTCAATGGAACAGCAACTGCGCCCATTTTTGCACAAGCCCAATAAACTTCCCAAAGCGCTGTGCAATTCGGTAAGATCGTAGCTATCTTGTCTCCTTTTTTTATACCTGCTTTTTGCCAGGCATGTATAAGTTGGTTTACCGAGGCATTCAATTCGGAAAAACTCAGTCGGGTAGACCCGCAAATAAAAGCAGTTTTATGGGGCTTGTATTTCGCATGTCGCGGTAGCCAATGCTGAATAGTTAAATTGTTACTATACATAAATCCATATTTAATAGAGAAAGTGGCACTTCTTCCAAAGTGCCACTGCTTAATCTCCCCTAATTAAAAACCTCTTATTTTTTACTGTTAGGAATATGTGCCTTCAATTCAACAGAAAAGAGTCTTCCAATAGACGGTGAGCCTACAAACTCCTTCTGAGTAACATTAAAGAGATTACTGATTCCCGCTCCTAAACTTAGAGCGCTGTTGAGCTTAACACCACCGCTGATGTCGATACTGGTGAATCCGCCCAGTGCACCCCAGTCAAAATTTTTCGCATAATACCGTGCAGTGTTCGTGAGTGGATTTATTCCTCCATATACAAGACCGCGTTTTCCTTCCCCTGCGGCTGTACCAATCTGGCTTCCGCTGTACAGATCGTATTGCTGTACCCAGCGCATAGAAATATTCAGAAACATTTTTCCTTTTGCAATGTTCTGAAAACTCAGTGTGGAAGACAACCTGTTGGCAGGAGCGTTCAGTGATTTTTCTTCAAGAGAAACATATCCGTCGCGGTTGGCGTCGTTCTTGATATTGTCAGAAGTAATATCACTACCAAACCAGGAATATTTCATGGCCAGGCTAATATCATCGGAGAAGAAATAGTTCAAACCAAGGTCTACCCCGTAAGAAGCTACCTGTCCATAGTTAAAATAGGTAGAGAATGCCGCACCTGAAAGTACACCTGTACCACTTACTGTACCCGGCAATAACAGACTTGCAGTCGGGATGGCAATGCTACCAACACTCAAAGCCCTTCCGCCCACAGAAATCGCCGGGCTCAGGAAGTTCTGGCTGCTTCCATAATAGGCGTTCACATCTATATAAAGCTTTTTACCAATGGTTCCCTTATACCCGAGTTCCCATGTGCTGATCTGTTCCGGTTTTAACGGAATGGTCGTTGCAACAGATGCAGGATCATTTGCGTTGGCACCGTTCGGGATGTACTTCACCCCATCGCCGTTCCCAAATACAATACCAAACACACTGGCCCGCTGGAACAGGATAATCGGAGCGGCAAATGCCTTACCCCATGTTAAACGGATGCTACCACCCGGAACTCCTTTCACCAGAGCTAATTTGGGAGAGAACATGTTCTTGAATAAACTGTGATGATCCAGGCGGGCCGCAGCTACAAATTTCAAATCACCTGGCAATGTTTTTTCCAATTGCATAGCGCCTCCGTACTGTGTTACCTGCACCTTTTCCGTTGCATCAGCCAGGCTGGTACCATATGTTTTAGGATCATCCTTTTGATAAGAAGCGCCAATAATCAGGTTTACACCTGCTTTATCAAAATTGGTGTTGTATTGAGCTTCCGCATTAAACCTCCGGGAATTTTCTTTAAAACGATTTCCCAGTCTGGTTGCAAATGCTTCTGCCTGATCCGGATCCAGGCGGCCCACTGCAGGATAGAGCGGATTGGCTGGATCGGTAATGGTACTATGTGTCCGGTTCCAAAAATCCCTGGTATATCCGGGAATACCATAAGAGGTACCAACATTGGTCCAGGTTTCGTATGCCTGTGCAAAGAAACGGGGACTAATGTATTTCAACTGCAGGTAGGAAAATTTCCAGTCTTTGATCTGATTGCGGCCTGTGTTATTCACACTCAGGAAATCATTAACACTTCCTCCGTAAGAAAGAACCAGATCTGCTTTGGAGGAAACTGCATAATAAACATCTGCTGCACCACGCATATGCTTAAACTGGTTACTTGAAATCCTTTCCGGAATAGCCAGTGCAGGACCGTATACCGATCCGCCGGCATAAATACTGTCGTTGAAATCGAAGTCTTTTCCTGTGGTGTATTCTCCGGTAATCTTATATGCCCACTTGTTGTTGATTTTACTGGCTGTGCGGAATCGGCTGGTAAATACACTGCGATTACCGGCACCAATGGCAATATCTGTTCCCTGAAATTTGCGCGGGTCTTTTGTGATGGTATTGGCAACTCCATTATGTGCGTTTGGTCCGTATAATGCAGAGTTTGGTCCAAGTACAATTTCCATCCTGTCTATATCTTCCTTAATTACCGTATTCATAATACCAGACGCCAGGCCACTGCCGCCGGCCATCATGCTGTTTCTTCCATCGGTCATCTGAAGAATTTTTGCATTGAAGGCATTATTAAATCCGCGGGCGTTAAACCCTACTCCGGTTACCCCTGTACGAACAAATTCCACACCCTGAATTTTAGAAGCCAGTTCCCCTACATTAAATGAACTTGTTTGTGCAAAATCTTTTGAAGTTAACACACTGATTGTAGCGGGAGCCCTGGTAATTTTTTCTGGTCTTTTGGAGGCACTGACCACCACTTCATCTCCCCTGCCGGAAGAAGGTGCAAGGCTTATTGAAAATCTGGCACCAGCTTCTCCCGTAACTTCTTTGTCTGAATAACCTACATAAGAAACAACGAGGGTGATTTTTCCGCTTTTTGAAATGGCCAGGGTAAAATTACCTTCGTCATCTGCATACGTTCCGGCTCCGGTAGATTTAATCATCACACTGGCGCCGGGAAGAGGCATATTTGTTTTTGCATCGGTTACGCGTCCGCTTACTTTAGTAGCCTGGGCCTGCAAAGCCCCTTGTATAAGCAGTAAACACATGAGTACAAGCAATCGTTTCATTGGTGTTTTTTTATTGGTGTATAAATTGTAAAATGGTTTGATTAACAATAGCGGGTTTTTCAAATTGCACAAGATGCCCTGCCTCGTTAATCAATATAATTTTATTGTTGGGAATTTGCTTTGCAATGTCAGCCACCGCTGCAACAGTTAATCCGGGGTGAAGTACCCTGTTCGGGATAAGCGCATCAGTGGTTCCAAAAAGAATTAATGTTGGTTGCACAATGTCGGGGAGTTTACCCTGAAGCGAATAGCCGAGCATCCCTTTAATCCCCAACGGAATCTGCGCACAATAAGCAGCGAAATTCTTGCACTGCTTCATAGCAATTCTTTCCCGCACTAGTGATACAGCTTCTTCCGGCATCTGATGAAAATTCATCCTGTAGCTATTTTCTATGGATATACTGTCCTGCTTTTCATAAAAATCGGCTGTGGCGTAATTGGTAATAATGCCTGCTTCTGCGGGAGTGAAAGTTTCCAATCCGGCTGGTGCTACCAGGATCAACTTAGAAACCAGTAACGGGTATTTTAGCGCCAGAATCATTGCGATCTGGCCACCCATTGAATGCCCCATTACAATAGCTTTGTTTATTTTCAACTGCCCCAACATTGCAGCTATTTTTTCTGCAAAAAGATTAATATAGCCCAAAGTGGCTAATAAAGAGAAGTTTACAAGAACCGAAAGTGCTATCGGTAACGATTTAGTAATGGTGCTTACTGCACTCGCTTTCATCTGATTACCTTGTAAATCATTACGCAAATTTAATAAAAAAAGGGTTAAGTAGGAGCATACTTAATCCTTTTTTCGTTTTTTCAATATGCATAAGAAACCGTAAGTAGAAAAAAAATCTTTCCCAACTTGGGTTAATCTGTGGGATTGGTTTCATTATTATTTCCAAGTTTTGATAAATGAACAAAGTTGTAATTCCGAAACAAATAGTGCTAATCTCAAAATATCTAAGCTATGGAAATCGTGTTGAACAAAATACTATCGGAAATTCGGCATCAAGAAGATAAGCTCTCTTCTCAAATGATGCAAACTGCGGATGAGGCTTACCAAATGACCTTGTTCCTAAAGGAAATGCTGTTTTCTATAAAGATGAAAGTCTTACAGACCGGATTTAAGGATGAACAGCAGGAAATTAATTTTTTCAAGAACATCAAACCGCAGATTTTAGGAAAACTTATTTATTACAATAAGTTATTCCGAATTGAAACTACCTGCCCGGTAAGTACCGGAAGAATACACCAAAGTTATTTTGAAAATCAACTAAAAATCCTCAAATCTGAATATAAGGAAAGCATATCCAATGAAGATTTTTACAGGTACTATCGAGCAGGCAGAACTGACCGTGACCATAGCTATTTTAGGCTCGGAAAAATTAATTACCACGATGGTTTAAAAAGTAATGTATTTGAAATTGACCTTAGCTTTTCTACTTATTACGATAACAAAGTTGCCCATATTATAGCCAATGAATTAATTTATACTTTTTTGCTTACCAAAATAAATCCTGAAAAAAATCCTGATACCATTTTAAACGGCGATGGAAACAAAGACATTTCGTGGACTAACTCCCAAAATGCGCTGATAGAATTGATTTACGCGCTGTACGCTTCCAAATCTATAGCATACGGTAAAATAGGCATCAGAAAATTGGCATTGATTTTTCAAATCTTATTCCGAACGCCCTTGAACGATATACATCATTCTTTTCACCGGATGAAAACACGGGCAGGCTCGCGGACGGTATTTTTAGACCAACTCAAAATTTCTCTCGAAGAGTATATGGATAAAGACCTTTAGGAATATCAGCACAGGCGTTTGAAAGCAGTACATTTCTTGTACTGCTTTTTTCTTTGCCCATATATGCCAATTGGCAAATGTTGGCAAAAGGCTACTATAAAATAACAGGAACACGCTAAAACCCTTATTTAATAAGGGTTTTTCTCATTGCAAAAAATTTAAAAAAAGTGCTAAACCAATGGGTACGCATTGGCAGACAAACACTGCCACACTTCTGAATTTTGTACTGTGAATATTAAACAATATTGCTATGAATATTATAACAGTTGACGAAGAAGTGTGGAAGCACCTAAACGAACGGTTGAAAGCCATTAGCGAATATATCCTCAAACTGGAAGATACAAGCTACGATAGCTTATGGCTTAACAATCACGAAGTCTGCCAGTATCTCCACATCAGCGAAAAAACATTATGGCGTATGCGCACCAATGGGCAGATAGCCTTTTCAAAAATGTACGGACAGTATTACTATACGATTGGTGCGATTAAGGAAATGCTCAACGCTAACGCCGTGCAGACCACAGATGAATATGTAGAAGAGCTAATGGCGAAAGGCAAAAGCTATATCGAGAAAGGCAGAAAGCTGAAATCTGGTAATAATTAAAAGCGTACCCGTATGAATATCGACAAAATGGAATTTGTGGCGTGGATGGAACGCATAATGGATAGGCTGGACATTCTCGGCAACCACATAGACGATTTACAAAAGAGGCGAAACAGCATAGACGGCGAAGAATTACTGGACAATCAGGACTTATTGCAAATGCTGAAAATCAGTAACCGTTCCCTGCAACGGTATCGCTCCATAGGCAAGCTCCCTTATTATACCATTAGCGGAAAACTGTATTACAAGCTCTCTGATGTGCATCAGTTCATCAGGGAAAGTTTTAATCCTCCCTTGCCCAAACTGAATGCCAATAAGTGACAAATGCTGCCTTTGAGTGCCACATAAAGCAAATCAGTGAAGGCTTACTTTACATTCGACCGTGAATTTTAAAATTTCAGATTATGAGCGAAGAAACAACAAATAAACAGGAAATGCCCGAACAGCTTTCGGACATATTACTCGTACTGGATAAAGAAAAAATGAAAATCCAGGCAGTAAAGAGTATTGACGAAAACGGGAAAATGGAAACCGTGGAACCCACCAAGAAAAACCAAAACCAGTTTATGCGTGTGGATAAAAGCGGCGATTTCTTTTCCAATTTCTTTTCCAATTTTTTCAGCCAGTTAAAAAACCCTACAAACTTTAGTTTCTTCAAAGTACCAGCCCCGGTTGCTGCTGAAAAGGCGCAGGAACTCCAAAAGCACGTAGATAAGCCCACTCCACAGGGCGAAAAAGTGCTGAAAGAACACGAAGTGAAAGCGGAACCCCAACAGGATAAAAAACAAGAAAATCAAAATAATATGGCAACAGCACAAACAACAACGGAAACAAGCGAATACCGCTACAAGCCGGAGCAGATTGATTGGGAGACAATGAAAAACCTCGGATTAAGCAAAGAATATCTTGAAAAAAGAAACCTGCTCGACCCTTTGTTACGAGGTTACAAAACCAATGAACTTTTACCGATAGGTATTAACCTGGGTGGTTCTATCCTCCGCACGGATACCCGCTTGTCTTTACAGCAAGGCGAAGACGGCAATGTTATCGTGGCAATACACGGTATCAAAAGAGAACCTAACCTGCACTTTGAGTTTTTCGGTCACAAGTTTACGGACGAAGACAAGAAAAACCTGCTCGAAACGGGCAATATGGGGCGTGTGGTCAATCTCGTAAATTCCAAAACAGGCGAACTGATGCCGTCCATTATCAGTATCGACAGGCTGACTAATGATGTAATTGCGCTACGCACGGATTTTATCAAAATTCCCGATGAAATTAAGGGCGTAAAACTGAATGAGGAACAAAAGCAAACGCTGATGGAAGGCAAACCACTCTATTTAGAGGGTATGATTTCCACAAAGGGAACAGAGTTTTCGGCAACGGTACAATTCAATGCTGACAAACGATACGTTGAGTTCCTGTTTGACAGAAGCAACAACAATCAGCAAGCGCAAACTAATCAACAGAATACTCAACAAAGCAATCAGCAAAGCCAACCGCAGGAAGCTCCAAGAACTTTCAGGGGCAAAGAACTGGATGATGAGCAGTATAACAAGTTCAAAGCCGGACAAACCATATACGTTGAACTGAAAGACAAAAAAGACCAACCGTATAAAGGTTATATCACTTTTGACAAAGATACCGGAAAGACCAACTTTGAGTTCCCCGGTCAGTATAAAGCACGGGTAGAACCTGCTGAAGCCCATAAAACGCAGACTGCCGTTAATTCGGAGGGTAAAACCAATGAAGCGACGAAGAATGTCCAAGAGCCTTTGAAGTCAGGGCAGCAAAGACCGAAAAACAAACAACAACAGGAAAAACAAGAACAACCTAAAGTTGCTGCTCAACCAAAGGGGCGCAAACTATAATATGCTTTAGGTTAAGTATTATCAATACCACAAATTTAAAACTCGATTTTTTATGAACGAGCAATCCCGTTTTGAAAATGGCAATTCCGAAATGCCACATATCCTATTGGTAATGGATAAAGATGTTCAACAAATCTATGGAATGAAAGGTGTCGGAAAATATGATGAGTATCAAACGGATAAAGTCAAAAAAGACAACTTACTTGAATTTAAACAGTTTGAAAAAAATAGTGATTTCCTTTCGATGTTTCTAAGAGAATTTTTCGATGTAATGAGTAGACCAGAAGTATATAGGCTTTTCATTGTTCCCCAGTCTAAAGCAGTTGAATTAGCTGCTAAAATTCAGCAGCATATAAAAGATAAGTCGCCATCAACAGCTCAATTGATTAAGCAATACGAACTATCAACTGACAAATATCGAAACCCTATTACTAAAGTTGAGAAGGACCTGCCACAAAAAGGTGTTCAAATTAAGCAAGAAAGAAACCAAGTTCCTAAAAAAAACAGGGGCAGAAAAATGTAATGTAATATGAAAACAATTATTGCAGAAAAACCAAGCGTAGCAAGGGAAATAGCCGCACTTGTGGGAGCATCCGATAAAAAGGACGGCTACCTGACAGGTAACGGCTATTTTGTTACGTGGGCATTCGGTCATTTAATAGGACTGGGAATGCCCGAAGATTATGGCATTTCGGGATTTGATAAAGCATCCCTGCCGATATTGCCCAACCCGTTTTTATTGACCGTCCGCAAGGTCAAAAAAGACAAAGGGTACACTGCCGATACTGGCGCATTAAAGCAACTGAAAGTCATTGAGCAGCTTTTTACGAAGAGCAACAGCATCATTGTTGCTACTGATGCAGGTCGTGAGGGCGAACTCATTTTCAGGTACATTTATGAATACCTGAAATGCAACAAGCCTTTTGAACGCCTTTGGATAAGTTCGCTTACCGAAAAGGCAATGAAGCAGGGCTTTGACAACTTGAAAGACGGGGCAGCATTTGATGGACTGTACCAGGCAGCGCAAGGCAGAAGCCGTGCCGACTGGCTTGTAGGCATCAATGCTACACAGGCATTGAGCATTGCCGCAGGCAACGGTATCTATTCGCTCGGAAGAGTACAAACGCCCACACTGGCTTTGATATGCAAACGCTATCTCGACAATAAGAATTTCACGGTAAAGAAATACTGGCAGATACAACTAACACACAATAAAGCGCAGGTTGATTTCAAAAGTATTTCAGCAACCAAATGGGACGAAAAGCAGCTTGCCGATGATACACTTAAAGCCATTCAGCGTGGCGGAACGGCAACCGTTACCTCGGTAGAAACCAAAAGAGTTACAGAACAGCCGCCCTTGCTTTTTGACCTGACAGGCTTACAAAAGGAAGCCAACAAAAGGCTGAAATTATCTGCTGAAGCAACACTTAATATCGCACAAAGCCTGTACGAAAAGAAGTTTATCACTTACCCACGTACCGGAAGCAAATACATCCCTGAAGATATGTGGGCAGAAATTCCAAACCTTGTGCGGGCTTTACAGAACCGGGAAGATTGCAAGCAAGCCCTTACGAAAATCAAATGGGGACGGTTCAACAAACGTATCGTGAATGACCTCCGTGTAACGGACCATCACGGTTTGTTGATTACGGACAAAGTGCCATCTGTACTTAATGCAGACGAAAACAAGATTTACAATATGATTGCGCTTCGTCTGCTCGAAGCCATATCACAAGCCTGTGTTAAGGAAATAACCGATATATCATTACAGGTATTGCATTACGACTTTACGGCAAAAGGCTGTAAAATTCAGGAAGCGGGTTGGCGTTCCATAAAAGGAAGTTTTACCGATGATGGCGAAGAGCCAGTACAGGATTTACCTGAACTGCATAAAGGTGACGAACTTGCCATAAAAGAAGCCGCCGTTTTGGAAAAGCAGACCAAACCGCCAGTGCTTTATACCGAAGCCGGGCTTTTGTCGGCTATGGAAACCGCAGGGAAAGAAATCGAGAATGAGGAAGAGCGCAAAGCCCTCAAAAATATCGGTATCGGTACTCCTGCAACAAGAGCCTCCATTATCGAAACCCTGTTTACTCGTAATTATATCCTACGGGATAAACGTTCTTTAATCCCTACCGAAAAAGGATTGCAGGTTTATGAGTTGGTCAAAGAACGCAAGATTGCAGACGTGGCAATGACCGCCGAATGGGAATTGGCATTGCAGAAAATCGAAAACAATGAAGCGGATGCCGGAACATTCCAAAAGGAAATGGAAACCTATGCCAAATCCATTACCGATGAATTGCTGCAAACCTCTATTGCAAGCACCAACCAACCCAAACTGACCTGCCCTAAATGCAAAAGTCAGCAGCTTATTATCCGTGATAAGATTGTGAAATGCCCTTATGAGGCGTGTAACTGGGTACAGTTCCGCACCGTCTGCGGTGTACAAATCAGCATCGAAAATGTGACAAGCCTTGTAAATAAGGGCAAAACTTCTTTAATCAAAGGAATGACAAGCAAAGCCGGAAAGAAATTCGATGCTTACATCATTCTGAAAGAGAACGCAGAAAGTTCCTTTGAGTTTGAGAAAAACAAAAGCAGTAAACGCAATGGAAAATAAACCGTCAATCGTACCCAAAGAAATCAGGAACCTGATTTATACCATTCGGGGCAAACAGGTAATGTTGGATAGCGACCTCGCTGCCTTATATCAGGTGGAAACAAAGAACCTGAACAAAGCCGTTAAAAGAAATATTGAGCGATTTCCAGTATCATTCTGCTTTCAACTGACCGAAGAGGAAGTTGAAAACTTGAGGTTCCAATTTGGAACCTCAAGTTTAAACTACGGCGGCAGACGTTATTTGCCCTATGCTTTTACGGAACAAGGCGTTGCAATGGCATCTGCCATACTCCGTTCTGATATTGCCGTTAAAATGAGTGTGGAAATAATGGAAGCATTTGTAGAAATGCGGCGTATGCTCATCAGCAATGCTTCTTTGTTTCATCGTTTGGATAATATCGAGTTAAAGCAACTGGAAGCCGACCAAAAATTTGAAGAGATTTTTAAGGCTTTGGAAAGCGACAAGCTCCACAGTGAAAAAGGCATTTTCTACGACGGACAGGTATTTGATGCCTACGCCTTTGTTTCCGATATTATCCGAAGTGCCAAAAGTTCTATTATCCTGCTTGATAATTATGTGGATGATACGGTGCTTACTTTGTTGAGTAAGCGTAAGACTAATGTAACCGCTACAATCCTTACCAAAAGTATCATCAATCAGTTACGGTTAGACTTACAACGCTACAATAGTCAATATCCTCCGATAGACATTGAAGTGTTTTCCGATGCCCACGACCGTTTTTTGATTATTGACCATACGGAACTCTACCATATAGGGGCATCGCTCAAAGACTTGGGTAAAAAATGGTTCGCCTTTTCGAGAATGGATATTGAAGTCGGCAGGATGCTTCAAATCTTGAACAGACAATAACAATAAAACCCTCTAATTAAGAGGGTTTACTGTTTGATTAAATACTACAATTGTAATTGGGCGGTAATGCTCTTATAATAAACTTTTAGTGCATCACGTTCATCCTTACCAACGTAACTATTGTGGGCAACTAAACATCGTATCTTGTACAATTCGTCAACCATTACATTCAACCAATGTTCATTCTGTTTTGGGAAATACTTTCCGAATACTGTCCAATTCCCAACTATTATTTTACCTAACTCTATAAAGTCGCAATAAAACAAATCGCTATTACCTCGTATTGGTAAATATTTGCTCTCTTGCTCACTTTTCTTTAATTTGTCTATTGTGTCTTGCACTCTTTTAGGAATATTTACAGTTTGTGACTTCATTATCTCTTCAATAAAAATTCTAAGTGAGTTTTCAATACAATATAGGTACAGATATACTTCCGACATTTCTCTACCTTTTTGTTGTATATCCTGTGGTAAAAGGTTTAAATGACCAAAGTTTACATTTTGTTGTATTTCTTCGATACTATCTAACAGGGAATTTTCATCTGAAATTAGAGGGTAGAAGATTTCATTAATATGTTTTCTCCGTTCGGCATATCCACCTTTAGCCTGCATTTCTCTTCTAAATTCCTGAAGCGTTAAGCAGATTTTAAATTCTTTTGGCTCATTGGCTTTAAACTTAGCAGATTTATTAAGTTCGCTTTTTAATGTTTTATATTCTGCTTCATTTTCTGATGTTATCGTGACATCAGTGGACGCTCCTGTAAGGAGTATTTTTAGACGTTCAATGTTTTCTGTATAATTCATTTACAATATTATTTCTATATGTCTTTCTTCCTATTCTTCAGTGGTGGTATGTAGTTCTTCTTGTTCGAGCATAAAGTCAAGGAACAATAATTCAGCTTTTGCTGTTTCATCTTCAAATTTTAAATTCCAACGCTGTTCCATAAATTCCAGTAACTTATTACCTCTATCAAGTATGGTATCAGCGTTCCATATTTCATAGCCCGATACTTCAATTTCTGAATGTGAACCGTCGGAATAACCTTGTCTTATTTTCTCTTTCTTTTCGTTATACTTTGCTCTTTTCTTATCATCAAAGCAATCGTTTTGCAAACTGGAATTAATGCTTTGTGAAAGTGGCAAAAGATTTCCTAATGTTCCTTGAAAAAAGGGTAACTGTGACTTTTTATAACCTTTGAAACTGGATTTCCAGCTTGTATGTGTTGGAGTTTGGGGGTAAATATGTTCAATGGAAATTTTGTCTTTTTCACTCTTTACAAATAATCTCCAGTCAATCTTTTGACTTCCTCTTTGCCTTACCTTTTCCATTTCATATTCATATAAGAAATAGCGAAGTCCATTCCAATAATAAAAGCCGCCTCCACTCTTAAATTTCTTGTCAATAAATTTTTGAAAGTATGTATAATCGAAATAAGTTTCTTCGGAATTTTCAGGGGTGTAAAAACAGTAGTTCATTCTATCATTCAATCGTTAGATAATAGTTTCAATAGTCAATTCGCCGTTTCGCAACTGTCTTGCAGCCCGGTAAAATTCACTGTTTCTATAAGTAGAAAAAGCCCGGCTAAGCCGGAATGTGATAAATATAAAACGCTCAATTGCTTTAAATATGTTAATTCGTTTACCCGAATTAATATCCTTGTTTAAAAAAGATACGGTTAAAAGTGGACGGAAATAAATTATACCAATTCTGTTCAATCGGTCTATCCATAGGCTCTCTTGTGTAGTCAAGTCTGGATTGTTTACCGGATTATGTGTATTATACCAATGAACAGCAGCAGCTTTTAAACTGTTTACATAGTCTTCGATTTCTTTAGGAGAAAGTCGAGAACGCATCACTGTTATTTCTTCTTCTCCATTTATCTCAACCTCTTCCTGGTCGGTATCTTCATCTTCTCTAACTTCTTCAAAATCCTGTAAAGAACTAACTCTCACTTCTGTTTTTGCGTAAATATTTTGTGGTGTAAATTTCTGCTCCAATAAAAACCTGATATAATCATCGCCCTTTTCTCTTGTGTATTGAAAATACATTATCCAATGGGCTACTAAAAAATCATCGTCGTTGAGTGGATTTTGTTTATTTCGTCCAAGCTGGTAATAGACTTCTTTCCAAGCATCATTGATTTTCTCTCGCAAGGAATTTCGCTCATCATTTTTGAGCTCGTTCTCTTCGTACAAAGTGGTTAAATATATTAAGCGATTTTTAAGAAGCTCCAAATTTGATAATTTTTTTCCACGATTATTCATTGTTTCAAATGCAACGAAAACATCAAAATCATCGCTTATCTCATAAACATTAAACATTAGGTTTTGCGTAACCTTTTTGAATAACGCTTCAATTTCACTTAAGCCATATTGGTCGAAATAAATTTGTAGATTTTCTTTGAAAAACCTTTTGGCATTTTCAAGATTGAGGGTATAAAAAGTTTCTTGAATTGTTCCGCTATTGGGTTCTAAAAAAATTCTATGTCGTAAAAATTTGAAACTTGGATTATCAACCTCGTAGCCAAATTTATATGTCTTAATAATAAATTGCGGCGGTTTTTCAATTACTAAATATTCTTCCTTAATGGCTTTTAAACTAAAAGAACCAAGATAGATTTCTTCATCCTTTTATCCTTGTTTTCAGGTATAGCTTTGAGTTGTTCCGAAATTGCTTGTATAAAAACTACAAATGTTGTTAATCGTTGTTGACCATCAACAATATGAAAGGGTTTGAAACCTCTATCTTCGATTAACCAACGTTCATCATTCCAACTACTCCAAATGTTTTTATCTACTTTTTTTAAAGACAGTAATCCCGTATAATGATACCTATCAGTTGGGAGATTAACCAAATCTTCCCAAAAATCTTTTAACTGTCTTGTCGTCCAAGCATAACCACGCTGGTAATCAGGTATCTTAAATATTCTGTCTTTAAAAATACTTTTTAGGGGTTCTAATTCATTCATTATTTATTATCTGTCGATTAGTTGTTTGCTTTAATAGCTCAAAAATACAAATTAAATCCCTCGTTATTAACTTACTTACGCCAAATCCTGCCTTTCAAAGCCAAACCCTACAACATTATCAAAGGCATTTACTCCTGCTGCTAATTTTAGGATTTAAGTAAAATTCTAAACAAAATATAGTATGGATGTACAGCAAAAAGACCTATCGTATTTCAGATTACGACTGCAAGAATTATTAAATAGCAGTTTCCCTGAAAAGGCGCACGACCAAAAATTTATTGACCAACGGTCTTCGTGGGCTGCCAATGCCTATGAGGGTGCTTTCCGTTCGGGAAACGCCGTTGAGCAATGTGACGAAATAGCCTACTACATACTTTTCGGGGGCTTACACTTCTCCAAGTTCGACACGATTTTTAAAGTGGTATGCAATGAATTTGATACCATTATGGCAGACGAGGAATTGCGACCGTTCGCCCTAAAAATGTTCCCCGTTTGTGAGCCTGTTTTCGCAGGTTATGAATTAACTGATGATTTCGCCAACGGAAATGAGTTTGATTTACTCTATACCGAACTGACCGGAACCATCTCAATATGGATTGAGGAAAATGGGCTTCAGTAAGCGGTTCCATCTCCAACAGAATGTTGATGCCCTGCGAATTGTTTTTAAACTGGAAAAGGAGAAACGGCAAGCCACCGTAGGCGAAAGACTGCTAATGATGCGATACAGCGGATTTGGCGGTCTTAAATTCGTTCTGAACCCCGTAGAGAACGAAATAGACATCAATCATTGGAGAAAAACAGAACACGACCTTTTTCCACTCACGCAGGAACTCCACCAACTACTCAAAGAAAATTCCGAAGATGATAAGCAATACCGCAGGTATGTGGACAGTATGAAAAGCTCCGTATTGACGGCTTTTTATACCCCGCCAAAGGTTATAGATGCCATTTCATCCGCCCTGCGGGATAATGGTCTGCACATTGATAAATTCCTCGAACCCTCCGCAGGTATCGGTTCATTTATCCAATCCTTTTCGGAAAATCAGAAAGCCAGTGTTACCGCTTATGAAAAGGACTTGCTTACAGGCAAGATTTTAAAGCAGCTTTACCCTGAAGGCAATATCCGTATAAATGGTTTTCAAGAAATCCCCGAAAGGGAACAAAACAGCTATGATGTAATCGCCAGTAACATCCCGTTCGGCGATACTTCTGTTTTTGATTTGTCCTTTTCCCGAAGCAGCAACGATGCCAAAGTACAGGCTGCCCGAAGCATACACAATTATTTTTTTCTGAAAGGTGCTGATATGCTCCGTGAGGGCGGTGTGTTGGCTTATATTACTTCGCAGGGCATTCTGAACAGTCCTAAGAACGAACCCATACGCAGGGCGTTGGTGCAGGATAATAATCTGGTTTCGGTTGTAAGACTACCCAACAACCTGTTTACCGAATATGCAGGTACGGAAGTGGGCAGTGACCTGATTATCCTGCAAAAAAATACGGCAAAAGAAAATCTGACCGACAGGGAAGATCTGTTTTGCCAAAGCAAGCCATCCGAATATAATACGCCAGGCAATGCACTCTTTCAGGATAGTGCAAGAATTATCCATACCAACCAAAAATTAGATACCGACCCATACGGTCAACCTGCCTTAATCTATACGCATAAAGACGGTGTTGAGGGGATTGCCAAAGACCTGAAACAAATGCTTTCTGAAGATTTTGGGAAACACCTGAATTTAAGTTTATACAAGGGCGAACAGAACGATGAGGTTTTGATACAAATTCCGATTGAACCAAAGGTTACACCTCCGGTTATCGACCCTGTAATCATTCAGCAAAAACCGCAACCTGTACCCACTCCGGTAGTCCATCGGGAAAGCCCGCAGGAATTAAAGCAACTAAGCATTTTTGACCTGTTTGAAAGTGCGGGCGAACCTGTAATGGTTCTTGCTCCGCCTAAAAGAACTACCCAAACTAAAAGGCAAAGCACTAATAAAAGAAGAGGCACAATAGGTCGTCAGCCCGACCTTTTCAGTAGTGCAAAGCAGCAACCTTATACGCCGCTAAAATCCAATGGTGCTGCCAATGGAACCCACCAAGTAAACGGCAAAAAACAGGAAGCTATCGGCGACCTGTTTTCACAAATAAACGGTAATGGCCAGTCTGATAAGACAGCCATTACCGCTATCAATATTAATGCTATTCCTGAACCTGCCCTGTATAGTGGCGAACTGCAATCGTTCCACCGTAACGATTGCCTTGTGATGGATAAAGTTTGGGTAGGTTATCTGCAAGAGGTGGAAAAGGAAGACAAAAAAGCAACCTTTCATCCATTGCAATTGCCGTCCTCACAGAAAGCAAGAGCCGAAGCCTATATTGCCGTAAGGGACAGTTATATCAACCTGTACCAAAAAGAAGCTGAAAAGCAGACCGAACACAAGGCAGAACGGGAAACCCTGAACCTCCTGTACGATGGCTTTGTCAAAAAATACGGTAATCTCAATGCTGCCGACAATGCCAAGCTGATAAAGACAGACAGCGCAGGTAAAGAAATTCCTTATCTGGAGCGTATCATTGGCGGCATAATCCATAAAGCGGATATATTCAGCCGTCCTGTTAGTTTCTCTACGACCACGTTAGCAACCGATAATCCCGAAGAGGCATTAGCCGCCTCGCTGAATAAATACGGCAACGTGGATTTGGACTTTATGTCCGAAATCAGCAGCCTGCCTGCCGATACCCTGAAAGAAGCCTTACACGGGCGGTTGTTCTACAATCCGCTACAACAGGAATACGAAATAGCTGAACGTTGGATTGCGGGCAATGTGGTTGAGAAAGCCGATGAAGTAAGAGCCTATCTCGAAAAAAATCCCGATGATACCGAAGCCAAAGAAAGCCTTACCGCTTTGGAGGAAGCCCGACCAAAACGTATTGAATTTGAGGAACTGGATTTTAACCTCGGCGAACGGTGGATACCTACCGGAATTTATGCCCGTTTCGCTTCGCACCTGTTCGATGCGGATGTATTGGTTCATTATTCCGAAAGCTCCGACGACTTTTCTGTGAAATGTCATCGGGGCAATATGCACATTTGGGAAAAATATGCTGTCAAAGCGGAAAGCCGAACATTTGACGGTATTGCCCTGCTCAAACACGCCCTTGTCAATACTACGCCTGATATAACCAAAAAAGTGATGGTTGGCGACCAAGAGGTCAAAGTACGGGATATGGAAGCCATACAAATGGCGAACACCAAGATTGATGAAATCCGTACCGCTTTTACCGACTGGCTACACGCACAGAACGATGAGTTTAAAAACAGGCTGACCGACCAGTACAACGACACCTTTAACTGTTTCGTTCGCCCGAACTATGACGGAAGCCATCAGGAATTTCCGGGATTAGACCGCAAGGGTGCAGGCATTGAAGACCTGTATTCAAGCCAAAAGGACACGGTTTGGATGATAAAACTGAACAACGGTGCTATCTGCGACCACGAAGTAGGCGCAGGAAAAACGCTGATAATGTGTACCGCAGCGCAGGAAATGAAGCGTTTGGGATTAGCCCATAAGCCGATGATTATCGGACTGAAAGCCAATATACCTGCTATTGCTGAAGACTACCGAAAAGCCTATCCACACGCAAAAATCCTTTATCCAGGTATTGATGATTTTACGCCTAAAAAACGCCTGCGCATTTTCGGGGATATTAAAAATAATGATTGGGATTGTGTGATACTCACGCACGACCAGTTCGGAATGATACCTCAATCGCCCGAAATACAAAAGGAAATCCTCGAAATAGAATTAGACAGCGTAGAGCGCAACCTCGATGCCCTGAAATCGCAAGGCAAGGAAGTGACAAGGGGAATGCTCGCCGGGGTAATCAAACGAAAAGAAAATCTTGAAGTAAAGCTGAAAACGCTGCAACACGATATTGAAAACCGCAAAGATGATATTGTGGACTTTAAGATGATGGGCATAGACCATTTGTTTGTGGACGAAAGCCACCAATTCAAAAACCTGATGTTCAACACCCGTCATACACGGGTTGCCGGATTGGGTAACGTGGATGGAAGTCAAAAGGCACTGAACCTGCTATTTGCCATACGCACCATTCAGGAGCGTACCAATGCGGATATGGGCGCAACCTTTCTTTCGGGTACGACCATCAGCAATTCATTAACGGAGCTGTACCTACTGTTCAAATACCTGCGTCCCCGTGCATTGGAAAAACAGGGCATTCATTCTTTTGATGCGTGGGCAGCTATCTATGCAAGGAAAACGACCGATTATGAATTTTCGGTAGCTAACAATATTGTCGCAAAAGAGCGTTTCCGCTACTTTATCAAAGTGCCGGAACTGGCGCAGTTCTATTCTGAAATCACGGATTACAGAACGGCAAAGGATATTGGTATTGACCGACCCAACAAGAACGAGGTATTATACAATATACCGCCAACGCCCGACCAAGAAGCCTTTATCCAAAGCCTGATGGCTTTTGCCAAAACGGGCGATGCTACTTTGCTCGGAAGAGAACCATTATCGCAAAGGGAAGAAAAAGCAAAGATGCTCATTGCTACGGACTACGCCCGTAAGATGTCGCTCGATATGCGTATGGTAAGCGGTATCTACGATGACCATCCCGACAACAAGGCTTCGCATTGTGCGGCAAATATTGCCAAGTATTACAACCAGTTCAACGCACAGAAAGGAACGCAGTTCGTTTTCTCGGATTTGGGAACCTACAAGCCGGGCGAATGGAACGTGTACTCCGAAATCAAACGCAAACTCGTGGAAGACCACGGCATACCTGCCCACGAAGTAAGGTTTATTCAGGAAGCAAAAAATGATAAGCAACGTAAAGACCTTATTAATGGGATGAACGAGGGTAAAATCCGTGTGCTGTTCGGTTCTACGAGTATGCTCGGAACTGGCGTGAACGCACAGAAAAGAGCCGTTGCCGTTCATCATTTAGATACACCGTGGCGACCGAGCGACCTTGCCCAAAGGGACGGTCGTGCAATAAGAAAAGGCAATGAGATTGCCAAATTCTTTGCCGATAATAAAGTGGCTGTGATTATCTATGCCGTTGAAAAATCTTTGGATAGTTATAAGTTCAATCTGCTGTACAATAAGCAACTTTTCATAGACCAGTTAAAGACCAACAATCTGACCAAAAGAACGATTGATGAGGGCAGTATGGACGAAAAATCGGGAATGAATTTTTCGGAATACGTGGCAATCCTATCAGGGAATACAGACCTGTTGGATAAAGCTAAACTGGAAAAACAGATTGCCGGACTGGAAAGCGAAAAACAGGCGTTTAATCGTTCTAAATCCAGTGCCAAATTTAAAGTACAGGATTATACGGAAATGTTGCAAAGCACTCAATCCCGTTTGAACCGGATGAGTACAGACTGGGAAAACTTACAACAACGTCTGCAAAAGCGTTCGGACGGTACAATCGAAAACCCTGTGCTATTGGATGGCTTGCCACCCAATGCAAATCTTAAACAAATTGGTGCAAAGCTGAACGAGATTGCGGACAAAGCCCGCACCGCAGGTCAGTATGAAGAGATAGGCAGCTTGTATGGTTTTACGCTGTTGGTCAAAACAGAAATGTCAGAAAAAGAGGGTGTAGATATTCGGGTAAACCGCTTTTTGGTACAGGGCGAGGGAAATATCAAATACACGTACAATAACGGGCTGATGGCAAAAGACCCTGAAACTGCAACAATGAACTTTTTGAGGGCTTTGGAAAAATTACCGGGCTTTGTTAAGCAGGAGCAGGAGAAAATTGCTGAAATAAAAAAAGACCTGCCTATACTTCAGGAAGTGGTTAACGGTACTTGGTCTAAGGAAAACCGATTAAGTGAGCTTAAAACGGAACTGGCGGCCGTTGAAAGAAAGATACAGCTATCTATCACGCCTGAAAATAAAGCAGAAAACCCGGAGCAGGCAGAAAAGCAGAAAGAAACTCCAATGGTTCAGGAAAGTATTATACGGACAAAGGGTGTTCATTTGCCTCGTGGCGTACTGTAAATAAGGTCATTAGATTTCTTCCTGTTCATCCATTTTCTTAATCAGGGCATCACGCAAGCTGTCAAGAAATTTTGTTCTGTTCATTTTTCGGCTTTTAAGTTCCAAATAGGTGTGATAGAAATCGCCTAAATTAATATTAAAAGCAAGTTCAAAGGTCTTTGCTATGACTTTGATGTCAGCATTTCCATTATCGAACAGACCTTGCGCATATAGAGCATATATTAGCTCTGTTAATGCTGTTTTGCTTCCAGTCCATTTCAATGCGGAGTTCTCTAAAGCCTTTTTATGATTGTTATTGTGAAGCTGGTCTTCAAGATAAACTTGTATCAGGTCATTGGCAATAATTTTTGCTACCTTATAATCGTGGGAAGTTGAGAAATTTTGGTCTGCTTCAAAATAAAACGTGTCTAAACTTAGCTTTATATCGTACTTGCCCCGTACAAAGAGCTTTTCGTCAATAAAGGAATTGTTGGTTCGGTAGTACTTATAAAATTCAAGATTGTTGTCAAAATACTTTTTAAGTTTAGTTAATTCATCATTATAGTATTTCTTAATTGCTTTTGCTCCATAAGGTTTTTTTGTTTCAATTTTGTAAATGGCATTATAATAAATCAGTTTAGAAACGATAACAGGTTTTTGGTATTTGAAAAAACGAATTTCCTCATCAACCTTTTTAAATCCTCTTTTGAGTACAAATTGTTTTACATCGGCCAAGCATTTGATTATAATTTTTATAACCGCTTCAATCCGCTCTATTGAGCAATCAGCTTCAATCTCCAATTCTTCGATTTCTGTTTCTAACTTCTGAAGAGTTTCTGTATAAAATTTATCCATTCGGTTATTTTTAAATTTCGATTGGACACCAACATAATACCTGAAATGGGTGAAATGGAGTGGTGTCGGTAAATAGATTGGCTCATTTAATCATTTCTGTTTCCGAGTTTTTTACGGTTGCTTCGAGATGATTTGAAAACTAAAACAGCAATCGCAGCTAAAGTCAGCGTAAGCAATCCACCGTACAAAAATTCTTTCTCGGGAAACTGTGTACCTAAAAAGCCTGCTATCGGATAAGCGATTGCCCACCACAAATGAGAAAAGGCGAAATGAGAGCCATACACTTTGCCCTGGTCTTGCGGTTCGATGTTTTCGCCTATCAAGGTTTCGGAAGGCATATCGGCAAGGGTTTGACCTATTCCCGCCAATATCCATAAAAACATTAATCCGGTATAAGGAACGAAATTGGCAAAGCTAATAGCGACCCCTATCAGGATAGCCCCGCTTATCAGGGATACGCTTCTTGTTTTGGTTTTATCTAAGCTCCCCAACAAAAATGCTGTAATCGCTGCGCCTATTCCGAATACCGCCATTATCCACCCGTAATGCTTATCATCTAATTGCAAAGATGTCTTTATCAAACCAATCGTATTAACCAATACCATAGCTCCGGCAATTGCGGATATAAACTCAATGCTTAAAGAGAACCGTAAAATCTTATTTCCAAACAATAAGCGAATACCTTTTAATACTTCGCTCCACGTATTGCCGGGTGGTATATTATCGGTATTCACTCCTTTTTGCAGAGCTGTCATCGGGATAGTAAATATTAGTAGTGTTGCAATGAACAGCGTTGCTCCGTTGACGAAGAAAATCTGTTTGGCTCCCAACCATACCGCTACAATACCTGCCAATGCGGGACCAAATACACTTAACAACTGAAAGGTTGCCATTGATAGCCCGTTAGCTTCCCTGTATATTTCCTTTTCAACTATCTGCGGAATGATAGCCCTGTATGTTGGTGTGAAGAATGCTGCGAATACGTTGAGCGCAAATATCAATCCGTACACCTGCCATTCTTGGGTCACAAAGGGCAGCATACACACGATTGCCATTCTTGCTAATTGAGTTATCAGCAATATGTTCTTTCGTCTTAATTTTTCAGATACCACTCCTGCAAAGGGTGAAAAGATAATGTAAGCTGTAACCCTTAATGTTAGGGCTGATGCTAATATGGCGGCTGCATTATTCGGGCTGATTTCATAGGTAAGCAACGCAAGTCCCAACCACGTAAAAGCATCCCCGAACAGGCTTGCGATTTGGGCAAAATAAAGCCTTGCGAAAGTTGTGTTCCGCAATGTTTTAAACGGTACTATAACTGCTTTTTTTAATGACTGTAATTCCATTGTATATTTTAATCTGTTTTTATTAAGCGGAAAGCACCGCCGTTAAACAGTGCTTGTCCTATCCACTCCATTATTGCACCCATCAGAATAGTAAACGGGTCTTTCACATACGGTTACTTTCTCAAAAGAAAATAAATTATGATGACGATGAAAGAGACTGGCCGTACTGTTGCCGAATAGGTATAACAGCAAAAGAAAAAGCCCTGCAAATTTTATGTCTCGTTTATTTTGCAATTTTATATTGATGTAGCTACAATATTTTAGTTTTTGATTTGTTGATAATGGCGCATTATCAGACAATACTGCTCTTACATTTCATAATAAAGCCCATTGTCTTTTTTTTGGGGTATTTCATCTTCCCCTAACATTTGTTTGATATTAATCTCTATCGTTTGAGCCAATGAAGTCATCGGTGTATCAACAGGTGTATTCTCAAAAGGGTCTTGCATGATAATAGCGGTTTTCTCTATCGCAATAAGCATGACCGGAATAAGTATAGAGAGTATAATTTCAATCGTTAATTGGGGATGGTCTAAACCGAATGGTATCATTATCGTAAAGACATAAATTAGTGTATGTAACAGCAAGCTGTAAGACTTTGGAAATACCGTATTCTTAATGCGTTCACATTTTCCCATACTATCACATAGTTTACCAACAGTTTCATTTAGTTGAAGCTGCTGAAACTCCGAAATTTTCCCCTGCTCTGCCAAAGAGCGTATTTGTTTAGAATGTTCATCCAGAATAGCATTGGGAATATTGACGGCATTTATTTTATGAAAATTAATGTAGGCTTTAACTTCTGGAGAAAATCCAATTTTTCGTAATGCTTCCCCTGTTGCGTACACCCAGATTATTTGCCGTTGAGCAAAGATTTTTATTTCATCTTTTTCATTAGCTGATAGAAATTGTTGTATTAGTCTCGTGAGTGTTCGGGAGTCGTTAACAATCGCACCCCACACTGTTCTTGCTTCCCACCATCTTTCATACGACTGCGAAGTTCTAAATGCAAGTAAAATGGAAACTATGGTTCCAAACAATGCCAGGATGCTGAAAGGAATTGTAATGTCTGCAAGCAGAGGGGTCAAGTGCAGAAAGCCTATTGTCAAAGCAAATCCAACCACAAAAAATATTTGCCACTTTATCTGCTTAATAAAGTAGGCGATAGATATTTTTTTGTTTAACAGCATATTTTAGTTTTTTTATAATTAACGTTTCTCTCCACAAAAATTCCTGAAAGTAGGTTAGGACTTCTTTTTACAGCATCCATCTAATTTTTGGTAGCTTTCGGGTTCAGCCTTTACATCATCGGCATCATAGCCTAATTTGGAAATAGCTGTTCTGATTGTTTCAAGATTGGTCTTTTTAGGACTGTAATAAACTGTAAGGGTCTTTTCACTCTCATTCAAGTCAAATCTTTTTAATCCTTTTACGCTATACAGTTCTGATTGAAATAGCTTACCGCAGGTTTCGCACATTTTGCAGTGGTCGCAATTGATACTTATTTTGATGATTGCTTTTTCTGTTTTAGGGGCGTTTTGAGCGAATAACCCATTGGACGTACATAGCATTATAATGGCTATTAGTATGTTCCTTATTTTCATTTCTTTTATTTTTTTTCGTTTTTAATAAATTTTAAATTCACAATCTCACACCTGTACAATGCTGTATTATCTCGTCCAAAAACAATCCTGAAAATCGGTTGCCATGTGGAACAATAGGCCAAGTGCAATAATTCTGATTATTTTGTTGCCGAACAGTAATAACAATACATACACAGCTATTGCATAGTACGAATGTAGAATGTGAAATCCGACACTGCATCTGTTGGGGTCGAATATGGGTTCGGCAAACAGATGGTCAATATCAACGAACATCGTCAATAGTAAAATTATCCAAACCATCTTCCATTCCTTTTTGAAAAATATAAGAGCAATCAAGCCCGGAAAAAGAATGTGTAAAGAGTAATGGACAATATTTTGCAGTATGAATAAAGACATTCTTAGTATATTACTTTTGTTGGCTTTGGTCGGTCTTCATAGTGTGATTGTTATAAATTCTAAATAGAGCTGTTGCCTTAGTAAATAAAGTCTTGCGGAAGACATATTCTTCCGCAAAGCCTTATTTCAATCATCCCATCCCGATTAATGCTGATGACCGTGTTCTTTTTCAGCGGCAGAAACCTCATTTTTGAATTTTCCAACCAACTTCTTTCCCTGAACGTTAATCGTCACGGTACAAGTTGTATGAATGCTGTTTTTAGGTAATGCAACTATTAATGCTCCATTTTTATCTGCTTTAAGATTTGAAGTTGATTTAGTGCCATTTTCAAAAGCAAACTCTATCGAGCCAGTAGCTGGTTTATTCAATGTCTTAGCGTTGGCATCCAACACATAAAAGGTAAGCGCATCGTTTCCTTTCACCATTTCAATATGGTATTTGTCAATGTCTACCATTTTTCCACCGTGTGGGGCAGCTCCGTGTCCGCTTTGAGCCATCGCAGGAGTAACTGCTAAAGTTGCCATTACAACCATGAATGACATCCCAATTAATTTGATTTTTTTCATTTTTCTTGATTTTTTAAAAGTTAATAAATACACATAGTTAATTTTGAAATTGCCTGCTTGCTTATCCCGTTTGGTTAGTTCTTTCAGGTTTTCAGCTTCAGCTATTAATGAAGCATCCGAGAACAATGCGTATGATTTTCCAAAAGAATTGCCGGAAAAAAAAATCTTTGAATAGTTCATATTGTTATGGTATTAATGGAAGTGAGGTCTTCTTATTCCCATGTTTGACAGAACTACCGATAGTATGAGCAATGCGATAAACAGGATTATGCCTATAGCGATGAGCAAATACTTCATCGTTTTCGACAACGGTTTACCATTTGTACCTCCTGTCCTTTTGGGAGGAGGTACAAATTTTTTCCGTTTTCTTGTTTTTCTGCTTTTGGTTCTTTTTGGTTTCATACCACAGCTTGTAATAGTTGATTATTCTTCCTCTTCTTCGGCGTTTCTAATCGCTGAAAGAATGGTGTAAGCGTTCTTGGTAACAACTTTAAGCTGTGTTGCATCGACTGTTGAAGGCAACTCAATGGCTATGTAGCCTGCCTGTTCAATACCCTTTGAAACCGGGATTAATTGAAACGTGTGACCGTCCTTTGCCTGACTTGTCTGGACAATGATGTAGTCAGCCCCGTCTAACTGCACAAGGGCATCGGCTGGAACCGCATTTTGTTGTTCTGCTCCTACTTCAAGTAATGCCTTAACGTACATGCCGGGAAGCAAACCTGGCTCTTTGTTGAAATGTCCATGTACAGGTATCATTTTATTGTTATCCGCAGCCTGACCAACGAGAAATACTTTGGCAGTTCGGTCATACCTGTTTTCATTGGCTAAGGAGAACTTAACCGATTGTCCTGTACGAATTTTACCCAAATCTTTCTCAAAGGCATTCAATGCAAGATGCAGGTCATTTGTCCCCATGATTTCGAAAAGCACATCTGTGGAGGCAACGTATTTTCCGATGTTCACGTTGCTTGCTTTTATATATCCGGCTATGGGAGCATATACATTAGCTGTTCTTGAAATACTATTGCTTTTTCTCAAAGCTGAACTGCTAATGCCTATCAACGCCATCTGTTGTTCCAACCCTGACATTTTAGCCTTCATCACTTTCAGGTCTGAACTGACCTGCTGGAAAGTTTTGGTAGCATTAATATCTTCTGCCCTTAACTCCTGTTGTCTTTTATATTCTTCTTCCAAATATTCAAGCCTACCGATGCCCTCCAAATATTGTTGCTGGATAGAAATAAATTCAGGGTTTTCCAGGGTAGCTAATAGTTGTCCCTTTTTCACCTGTTGCCCAGGCAATAAACCGGATGTTTTAATGTAACCCCCTAAAGGGGCTGATACAGACGCAACACTTCCCGGTTCAGCATCTATGATACCTGTCATTTTTATTATGCTACTTAGGTTACGGCTTTCGATTGCGCCTGTTTGAATGTCGGACAACTTATATTGGTCGTCCGTGAACGTAATGGTTTTGACACCATTCGCTGCGGTGTCGGTTGCCGCCTGTTCGGGTACTTCTTTACTTTCCGTATTGCCGTCTTTTTTGTCTTTGCAAGAGGATATTGCTATCATTGCAAAGAGCAGTAACGGAAGGTACTTTATTGGTAATTTTGTCATTGCTTTAAATTTTTGATTACTTGTTTCCTAAAATTGCTTCTATTGAAATCACTATTTGATTATAGTTATAGAGGTTATCCAGATATTCTGAATGGATGTTGCTGGATAGGGTGAGGTTCTGCAAATATTGCGTATAAGAAATATCACCGCTCCTAAAACTCTTATCGGAGTTCTTTATAATCAAATCAGCCTGTGGCAAAGCCTCTTTCTGATAATAGGTAAGCGACTTTTGGAATTTGATATACTCCTGTACCAGTTCTTTCAGCCTACCATTCAGGTTTGTAGTAGTAAGTTCAACCTCTGCCTGTGACTTCTGCTCGCTTATTTTGGAAGCGTTTATCCTTGACTTATACCCGCCCGGAAATAATGGGATAGCTACCCCAACCTGAAAAAAGTTAAATCTGTCTCTTCCAGTATATGTTCGCTCAATTCCATCTATGAATTGTGTCCCTTTATATGTCTGGCTGCTAAATCCAAGAATAATGTCGGGCAACATTTTACTTTTCTCCAAAGCCGTATTCCGTTGGTTTACCGCAATTTCCTGTTGCAGATAGCTTAACAATGGGTTGTCCGCAGGCGAAACACTTTGCTGCGGCAACGATAGCTCTTTTGCAACCAGTACGGTATCAGCAATGGTAATATCGTCCGTAGTGTTGAGAAGTGTTTGGAGAAGCTGTTTGGCGATTTTAATATCGGCCTCACTTCTTTCAAGTTCATTTTGGATCTGCTTGGACTGAACCGATGAGGTAATGTTCTCTAAACTGGTCGATTCCCCTGTTCTATACCTTGAATTGCTGGCCTTGCTTAGTTTTACATAGATACTATCGAGCTGCACCAAAAGTGTTTTTCGTTCCAATGCGTATTGGTACTGAACATACGCCAGTTTCACGCTACGTGCCAGGTCATTTTCTGTCACGGCTTTATATGCCTGGCTACTCTTTATTTTCTCTTGCGCCAGCTTCGACTGGTTGCCGTACACCGTTGGGAAGTCTATGCGTTGTCCGACATTGAGCAGGTTATCCGTTATAGTGGGATTACTGACGACACCCTGTGTATAAGACAATTCCGTCTTGGGCATTGTAACGCTGCCTTTTTTGAGCGCCTGCTGTAAATTGATATCGTAATTAGCAATTCTTACCTGTGCGTTATTCTTCAAGGCTTCATCAATGGATTGCTGCAAGGTCAATGCTCTTGTTGGGGTTTGTGCATTGCCGAGCATCGGCAACAGGAATAACCCGAAAAGTAAAATTGTTACAGGTACGGTTTTCATCTTCTTGTTTTTAGGAGGACGGGTAAAATAGATGTATAGCACCGGCAACACGACCAAAGTCAGCGCCGTAGCTGTAATCAATCCACCTATTACTACGGTTGCCAATGGACGCTGTACTTCCGCACCTGATGATGATGATAATGCCATTGGCAGAAAGCCCAATGAGGCCACCGTTGCCGTCATCAACACGGGTCTAAGCCTTACACTTGTGCCAATACGCACCCGCTCATAAATGTCCGATATACCGTCTTTCTCCAGTCGGTTGAACTCTGCAATCAATACAATACCATTCAAGACGGCAACTCCAAAGAGCGCGATAAATCCCACCCCGGCAGATATACTGAAAGGCATATCCCGTATAAGCAATGCGAACACGCCACCGATAGCCGATAATGGGATGGCACTGAATATCAGCAATCCCTGCTTTAAAGAATGGAAAGTGAAATATAAAAGCACCAAAATCAGCAGCAAGGCTACGGGTAACGCAACTGCAAGCCGGGCATTGGCTTCTTCGAGGTTTTTGAACTGTCCGCCATAGGTCACATAATAACCCGCAGGCATTTTTACCTTGGCAGCAATAACATCCTGAATATCCTTTACGATACTCTTAACGTCGCGGTTACGGACATTAAAGCCTACCGTGATCCGTCTTTTAGCGTTATCCCGTTGTATCTGCACAGGGCCTGGCTTAAAGCTGATTTCTGCAACTTCGCTTAAAGGGATTTGTTGCCCATCCGGTGTACTCACAAACAGGTTCTGTACATCGGTAATATCCACGCGGGAAGCACTGTCGAGCCTGACCACCAGATCAAACCGGCGCTCTCCCTCATAGACCAGACCTGCTACCTCGCCCGCAAATCCCGCTGAGATAGCACTGTTTACATCTTCTACGTTCATTCCGTACTGCCCGATCTTATCGCGGTTGAACTTGATGTTGATTTGTGGCAAACCGGTTATTTCTTCTACATACAGGTCTTCAACGCCCTCAATGGACTTGATTTTCCTACCCACTTCAGAAGCCAAATCGGATAATACATCCAGGTTCTCTCCATAAATTTTCAATACCACATCCTGTTTTGCACCGGTTAAAAGTTCGTTGAAGCGCATTTGGATGGGCTGCTGGAAGCTGAACGTCGCATTTGGGATAACAGACAGGGATTGCTGCATCTTTTCAATAAGCTCTTCCCGTGTTTCTGCACTTGTCCATTCTTTCTTAGGCTTTAACACTACCATCATATCTCCCGCTTCAATCGGCATGGGATCAGTAGGGATTTCACCGGAACCTATTTTATTGACCACCTGTTTCACTTCGGGATAATTCTTCAGCAAGATGGTTTGTGCCTTTTGGGAAACGCTTATCATCTGATTTATCGAACTTCCAACGGGAACCCTTGTTTCCACGGCAAAATCACCCTCGTCCAACTGCGGGATAAATTCACCGCCCATTCTGTTGAAGGTGATGAGCGTGATAACAAACAGTGCAACCGCAATGGATACCACCAGAAGTTTGCGCTTCATTGCACCATTGATGATCGGAGCGTACACTTTCTGTATAGCCTTCATCATCCGGTCGGAAAAGTTTTGCTTATGCACGGTTTTCTTGCTTAACACCAAAGCAGACATCATAGGAACATAAGTAAAAGAAAGGATAAAGGCTCCTAAAATGGCGAAAGACACCGTTTGAGCCATTGGCGTGAACATTTTGCCCTCCACGCCAACCAATGCCAACAGTGGGAGGTAAACGATAAGGATAATGATTTCGCCGAATGCAGCAGCCGAACGGATTTTGCGTGAGCTTTCATAGACCTCTTCATCCATCTGGTCCTGGGTGAGTTTTTCCACCCCACCATAACGGGCTCTGCTTCCGGTTATTCGGTGCATGACTGCCTCCACTATGATAACTGTTCCATCGACAATGATCCCGAAGTCAATCGCTCCAAGGCTCATCAGGTTACCGGAAACACCAAACAGGTTCATCATACAGATGGCGAAGAGCATTGCCAAAGGAATGACCGATGCGACCACAAGCCCGCCACGAAGATTTCCCAGAAATAAAATCAGCACAAAGACCACGATCAAAGCTCCCTCAATAAGATTGGTCGAAACCGTTGAAATAGCCCCATCTACCAGTTTTTTGCGGTCAAGGAATGGTTCTATTTCAACGCCTTCCGGAAGACTTTTCTGTATTTCAGCGATTTTCGCCTTTACGTTGGAAATAACTGCTGATGAATTGGCTCCTTTCAGCATCATAACGATACCCGTAACCGTTTCACCCTGTCCGTTCCTGGTAGCTGCACCATAGCGGGGGCCGATGCCAAAACCCACCTGGGCAACATCGCGGATGAACACGGGCGCACCACCTTCTTTTTTAACAACGATGTTTTTAATTTCTTCAATGTTCTTTACCAGGCCCTCACTACGGATAAAATAAGCGTTCGGCCCCTTGTCAATATACGCTCCCCCGGTGTTCTGGTTGTTCTTTTCCAGTGCTGTGAATATATCGGATATGGTAATATTCTGACTTGCCAGCTTATCAGGGTCTACTGCAATTTGATATTGCTTTACAAAACCTCCAAAGCCGCTCACTTCGGCAACTCCCGGTGTTCCCAATAACTGCCGTTTGATAATCCAGTCCTGGATGGTTCTGAGTTCAGTAGCATCATACTTATCCTCATAACCTTTCTTGGGGTGGATCACATACTGGAATATTTCGCCCAACCCTGTGGTAACAGGGGCCATTTCCGGCGTTCCAACTCCCTCTGGAATATTCTTTGAGGCTATGGTCAGGCGTTCCTGCACCTGCTGTCGCCCCCAGTATATATCTACCCCTTCGTTAAAAACAATGGTAACAATGGATAGTCCGAAACGTGAAAAGGAACGCATGTCCTTGATCCCCGGAATACTGACCATTGTCTGTTCCACAGGAAAGGTTACCAGTTGCTCCACTTCCTGTGCCGCCAATGTTGGCGACACTGTGATGACCATGACCTGATTATCTGTGATGTCAGGTGTGGCATCTATGGGAAGTTTGGTAAGGGAATATGTACCCCAGCATATTAATGCCAGGGTAAATAAACCGATTATCAACTTATTCTTAATTGAAAAATGAATGATTTTATTTAACATATCATGATGTTATTATAATTTATTGTTTAAGGAGATACTGCCCTTTCAACTTTATCTTGACAGTAATATCCTCATTAGAATTATTTTTAAAATACCAGCCCTGTGGTCCCTCGAACGGAGCAATGAAAGAGCCTACCATGTTATTGGAATAGGCGATGGTATAGTTTTCAAAATAATTGCTGTTTCCCTTAACCTCTCCATGAAAATCAAAGTATAATTCTCCCTTATCAGTAATCCATTCGTATTTGAAGGAGCCATATTTAAGCATGTTCACTTTGTATTCAAGTCCCTTTCCTGCGGGTATCACTATACTCACCTCATCGGTGCGTTCCGCAAGTGGTGTAGCAGGAGCCGGGTTATTCGCCGCCGCAGGCTTGGGTACATCTGCCCCGGAGCCTACGTTATCAAGTTGCAATACTTTGTGCGGTCCCGAAGTCGCCGTTTCCGCACTTGCATCTCCAACATACAACTTGCTAAATCCCGTTGCTTTGCCAATTCCCAATGGGTCTATCCCGTATTCAGCCGGGAGTACGGCACTCACCAAGAGTACCGCTCCTATAACCAAAGCAATGACCACCTGCTTGACTATGGATTTTTTGTCTAATATTTGATGCGCTATTTCTGCCATTTTTGATAGTGTTTAAGAATTAAAATAACCGACTAACTGATAGCCGAACAATAGAAAGCCTGCTGCCATAAGCAGGGTATTGGTTAGAGTCGAAAACTTCATAAAACTTGATGACCGTCTCCAATTGGTGATGATAAAAAGCACGAGGGCCAAGGCAATAAACTGACCTATCTCGACACCGATATTAAAGCCTATCAGGTTCGTCAGAAGCCCTGTCCTGTCAAAACTTAGTTCCTGTAACTTACTGGCTAAACCAAAACCGTGAAAAAGACCAAAGATTAGAACTGCTGCTTTCGTGTTGGGCTGATAGCCCAAAAAACGTTGGAAGCCTCCTAAATTGTCAAAGCCTTTATATACTATGGAAAGGGCAATGATTGCATCAATCAGGTAAGCGTTGATTGCCATATCTGCCAGCACACCTAACAAAAGGGTTATACTGTGTCCAATGGTGAAAAAGCTCACATAAAGTAATACTTCTTTGGGTCGGTAAAGGAAAAAGATGACACCTACAAGAAACAGCAAGTGGTCATATCCGGTAAGCATGTGCTTTGCCCCGATATAAAGAAAAGGCACAAAGGCTACTCCCGAATTTCCGCTTAGAAAGGTCTGCGTATCCTCATCAACTCCGTGGGCATACACCGACCCTGTTATCAATAATAACAAGGTTATTGATAAGACTATTTTTATATATCTCATTTAGAACAGTGATTTTAATCGGTACAGACTTCTATAAACCGGATATAAGAATATGCACGGGCATATCATAGCAATGCGACGCTATAATATGAGTGTTAGAAGAATGTACCGGGAATTAATTAATGCTTATGCCCGTGAGCTTTGTCAATACTGTCCTGATTAACCACAGGAGCTTGATTGCCTGCCGCCGGGTCGTGGGAATGTCCATGAGCCTTATCAATACTATCCTGATTAACGGCAGGAGTGGTTAAAGGCTGTTCTGAATTGGAGTTTTTGTCTGAAGAAGACTTTTCGTTGTTATTGCAAGCTGTAAACGTAAGTGCAGCAAATGCCGCTATAATGAATGATTTTTTCATCGTTAAAATAAATTTGATAATAAAAAAGAAATAATACGCTCGTAGGATTGGGCGTAACTCAAATTTAACTTTCAGAGAATGAAAGTTAGGCAACGATGAAAGAAGGGGGACCCCGGAGGGAGTATGCACCGTAGAGCGGTGACTGGTAGATTATGTTCTTATCCGGGGGAAAGGTATGCTGCTGAAAGGCAACGATATATTCAATGGGATATTGATAATCAAAAATGACAGCATTAAAAGGTTGTGAGATTTCCTTTACTACCGATATATGCGACCTGTCATTAGTAAATGTTATCTGCTCTCCCGTATGTTGAATACCGGAAAACAGCGTTCCTAAATCGATACAATCTTTATCAGCATCGTGGTCATGATGGCTGTGTACGGTGAAAATCTCATGGTGATGATGCGAAATGATGCCGTGTCCAAGTATAACTACTTGGGCGATAACAAAAAACACTATGGCTAAGTTCTTACGCAACATTGTCGCAAATATATAAAAAAATTCGGTGTAGACAATAAAAAGGCGACTAAATTGAAGACAACGCAGGCTAAACAGTGCGGCAGTTCTTCCTTATTAGCCAGGCAACTTAATTCCGTCTATATTATTAGTCCAATTTACCTTACTGCCTATCGGCTTGCGTTTCGAGATGGCAGTTACAGGTTTTTCCACATAACCTATATACAAAAAGCCTAAAAGTTTATCCTCACTTTCCAAACCAAAATGGGTTTTCGCTTCTTCAAAATAGGTAATTCCTGCTGTTGTCCAATAACAGCCCAAACCATAAGCGGTAACACTAAGGAACATATTTTGTACAGCACAGGCTACGGCTTCGATTTCTTCGATTTCAGGCAGTTTATCTGCTGCACTCCGTTTCATCCCGATAGCGATAACGTGGGAAGACATTAACGGATATTCGAT
The DNA here is from genome assembly GCA_016786865.1 of Sediminibacterium sp. Classification (GTDB taxonomy): domain Bacteria; phylum Bacteroidota; class Bacteroidia; order Chitinophagales; family Chitinophagaceae; genus Sediminibacterium. The sequence goes on from JAEUVE010000020.1 coordinate 177,786, forward strand.
GAGTTTTTTATACCTGTCCTGCTGGTAACCATCGCCTGCAAATTCCCTGTAAATGTCAGCCTGTAATTGCCCAAAATATTTCAGTCCATCACCTGAAAAAACGGAAAACCGCCACGGCTCCGTTTGCTTATGATTTGGCGCCCTGTTTGCATTTTCTAAAATCTGCCAAATGATTTCATCGGGAATGGCTTTGTCTTTCACATACTGGTATGGATATATGCTTCTCCTGCGCAGGAGAATATCGTTGAACTGTTCGATGTTGTATTTTTCCTGCATTATCTCAATAATCTTAACCCGCTTAAAATAACCAGCACTGTACTTCCCTCGTGACCGACCACGCCTTCGGGAAGCGTTATCTGTCCCTGCCCTATAAAATTGAGCGTAATAAGCGTTAGCGCAACGGCTATGGCAAATACAATGTTTTGCTTGATGACACTGCTTGCCCTGCGACCAAGATTAATCGCAAAAGGGATATTCTCGATATTATCAGCCATCAGGATAATGTCTGCGGTTTCCATAGCAACATCCGTTCCCCCGCTTCCCATCGCAATACCAACCGAAGCAGTAGCTAAAGCGGGGGCATCATTGACACCATCGCCGACCATTGCCACCTTGCCGTATTTTTTTTCCAACTTCTTAATCGCTTCCACTTTTTGTTCCGGTAGCAGTTCGGCATAGACTTCATCAATGCCCGCCTGTTTTGCGATTGCATTTCCCGTAATTTTTGTATCCCCAGTCAATAAGGCTACTTTTATGCCTTTGGACTTTAGTTCCTCGATAACCTTTTGCGCTTGTGGGCGAATGGTATCTTCAACCGATAGGAGACCAATCGCATGACCGTCAGCAGCAACGAAAATTACCGTTCTGCCCTGTTCTTCCAAACTTGCAGCCTTTTCCAAATCTTCGGCAGAAACAGCTACATCTTTAAGAATATCCCTTTTCCCGATTTTGTATGCCTTACCATCCAAAGTACCATAAACACCCAAACCATGAATGGCCTGCAATTCTTTTGGTTTGGAAAGATTAAGCTGCTTATCCCTTGCTTCACGGACAATGGCTTTAGCTATCGGATGTTCGGATAATGTTTCGACCGAAGCGGCGATTTGGAGCAGTTCTTCCCCGGTCATCCCTGAAAATGGTATAACATCCATCACTTTGGGTTTACCATAGGTCAATGTTCCCGTTTTGTCAAAGGCGACCACTTTCACACCTCCGATATTTTCAAGGTGAACGCCACCTTTGAACAGCACACCTTTTCTTGCTGCATTGGATATTCCCGAAAGGATGGCGGGCATGATGGATGACACGAGCGCACAGGGCGAAGCAACCACCAAAAAAATCATTGCCCGGTAGATGGTATCACTCCAAGTCCAGTTGAATAAGTAAGGTGGCAATATCATTAGTAGTATGGCTGCTGCCACAACCACTTTTGCATATATGCCCTCAAAGCGTTCTACAAATTGTTGGCTTGGCGGTTTCTCATTCTTTGCTTCCTGCACCAAATGGATAATTTTTGACAGTATCGTTTCTTCTGATGGTTTGGTCACTTCAATTTCCAAAGCACCTTGCCCGTTAATCGTTCCAGAAAAAACGTTATCACCCTTCTTCTTATCCACGGGAATACCCTCCCCGGTAATGGATGCTTCATTGATAGCAGAATATCCTTCGATAATAATGCCATCGGCAGAAATGCGGTCGCCGGGACGAACCAATATCACATCACCTTTTTTAAGGGCTTCGACTTTTACTTTTCTTTCAACGCCATTTTCAAGCAAGACAGCTTCTTCGGGACGTAGTTTCATAATAGACTGAATATCCTTATTCGTTTTTTCCATCGTGTATTGTTCCAATGCGCCACTTAACGAAAAAATGAATATCAGTATTGCCCCGTCCATCCAATAGCCAATGGATGCTGCGCCGATTGCTGCGGCGACCATCAAAAGGTCAACGTCCAAATCCCTTTCCTTAAAGAGCGTTGTCAGTCCCTCGATAGCTTTCTGATGACCGCCGACAACGTATGCCAGCACAAAGAGTATAATTTCAGTGGTGGGCATATTCTGTTTGCCCGCCCACCATGCCAAAAGAATGAACAGCAAACATAATGCTGTTATAATAGCGGCTCCATGTCTTTCCCATATATCGGTAAACGACCATCCCGCTTTGTCGTTTGGTATTGCTAATTCTGCCATAATTTTATCTGTTGAGTATATGTTTTTTAAAAACGTTTCCTAAATCTTTTTCCGAAAACCAAATATCATCGGGATGCAGATGCAGAACAGGCGCATTTTTGCACCTGTCGGTACAGCCCATTGTTTCCGTGTGAACTTTGCCCTCCAGTCTGTACTTTTTGATATAATGCGCCAATAATTTGCCTTTTTTCTTCCGGCAGTTGGCTCCTACGCATTGGTAAAATATTATATCGTCTCCAGTTTCTTCTAAGTCTCTCATTTTCTGAATTATTTTTTAGTTCTGAATATTACTTATGCGATGTGCATTGTTACACATCTTTTCAAATACAATACAATTCATTACAAAATGACACGTTCAGCTCTGTATGTATTTAAATCCGCCAGTCAAGGCAGCTTCAGCTTTTTCAAGCTCCCGGTCTAAATAGTTGACATCTTCAAGACTTATTAAATCCCTTTCGAGAAGGAGGAGCAGAATTTGGTTCGCTGTTTCTGCCCTCACCATAAATCCAGGTCGTTCATTTCTCGAAAAATGTGTCACTGTTATGTCTTTATATCTATAATTGACGCTTATGGCAAAAAGTCCTCGTAAGTCAACGCCAGATGACCTATTCTGTTTATCAGTCCTTTTGTGAGTAAATTGTTCTCCTTCCTTCATCCGTGTTTTAATAACCATTATTTTTTTACGTCACCTAACGCAAGCAGGTATCTCATAATGTGTCCTATGTTTCTATTACTCTGCTGTAATTTTTTCGCTCTTCTTGTTTCTTACGCTTAGGTAAATGATAATAACCAGTACTGCTAACTGCGATGTGATGGTCTGAATATTCGGATATATGCCCAACAAGTCTATGGTTGGCAACCAGTCAATGGGTGATACTGAAATGTAACCCGCTTCCTGAAATGCGCGAATGCCTTTACCAGCCAGAATAACTGCCAATATCATTACCATATAGGAGGCCAGTTTGAAGAATTTGCCTACAGGTAATCTTTTGGTATATTTTAAAAAGATAAAGGTCACAATTGCAATAACCACTGTCGATGTAAGCAAAGCCCAATTGATTGCTGAACCTGCCACGTCAGGATTGTTCAATTTCAGCGATGATAAAAACAGTACAACTTCAAAGGCTTCCCTGAATACGACGATGAATGAAAAAATGAGCAACCCAACCCAATTTCCGGTTTCGGTAATTTTGTTGATTTTATCCTTTACAAACTTAGTCCACTTTGATATTTCGGAGTGGGAATGCAGCCACACACCCGCAAAGAGCAACACGACAACTGCAATTGTGGCTCCTATTGCTTCCATCAGTTCCCGTGATGCTCCGCTTAAATTGATTAGCTTATCAACAAGGAACCAGCTTACCACCCCGACTAAAACTGCTGATATCCAGCCAGCATGCACCGCTACGACTGCCCGTTTTACGTTCAGCGTTCTTAATACACTCAAAATTATCAGGATAATCAATAGTGCTTCGAAAGCCTCCCTTAAAAGAATGGATAAGGCCGAACCATAGATAAAAGCGAATGAATAATCATTTTCAGCCAGCAATGATTTTGCGGAAGCGAGTTCTGTTGTGAGCTTACCGTGGTATTCTGTTGCTAATTCTTTGTTGTTTGCTTGAAGTGCTTTGCGATAAGCAATCATATCTCGTTCGATATCCCTTACCAGGGCAGGAGATGTAGCATTTAGTAAGTTCTCTACCAATTCTACACCTTCCAGATAAGACGTTAAAGCATATTGTTCGGCCAACTTGTTATCCCCTTTCTTAAACGCATTATAGGATAGGTCAAGGTTTCTAAGGGCTTCATCCAAAGGGGCAGGTCTTTCCGGCTCATAATTTCGTATCTGCCCGACAGTGAAACTTCCTTTGGATTTGTCCAAATAACGCTGTAGTTCTATGTCATTCCATTTGGTGATACTATCAATTGAAAGGTTACCGGGGATTGCTGTTTTTAAATTCTCCTTATTGTGCCTTAACGACAGAATGTAATAGGACAGGTCCCAGATTTCATCTTCAGATAGATGTTCCATCGGTTTCATTGCAGTACCTTCTACACCTAATTTGACGACATTGTATGCCTGTAGCGGCGAGACTTGGCTCATGCCCTTATTATCTAAAAAGTTTGTTGGTTTAGGGTCGAGACTTTTACTCAATATGCCATCGCCTCCACCTTTGGCTCCATGACAGGAAACACAATTAGTTTGAAAAAGGACAGCTCCGTTTTTTAAAGACGGGTAACGGTTTGGAGTAATCTTCAAAATTCCCAAGCCAAGAATTTTAGTTTTTGTATCTAATGCAATTGCTGAAATTTCCGTCTTGTCTGCTTTTTTTGAAACTGCCTCACTCAATTTTATTAAAGGCAATCGAAGTTCATTAAACTGTGCAATCTTGAGTGCCGGAGCTAAGCCTTTTTGCAGCGATATACATTTTTCTGCAAATTCATTCATTTCCGCAAATTCAAATTCATTGATTACCTTACCTTGCTCAACGGCGGCAGTGTAGTCCTTTGATATATATTCCAGCAGGGTAACCAAAGTTCGCAAGTCTTTATCTATTGGTGCTGCCGGAGGATTTTGAAGTGCCTGCGAAAATAAATTCGCTGACCATAATGAAAAGATAAACAAGCAGATTTTAAATTTATTCATGTCCGTTCCCGTTATTTATAAGTGTTTACTTGAACAATATTTATGTTGAAGAGTAGATAATGTAAGAAAGGCATCTATGTGCTTTTACGATTTACCAAACAACTGTTATGTCCTAATTAAGAAATACTACAAAAGTATAGCTAATAATCGTAGCTGAGTTCAACTGATAAGTGCAATTTTTAAACAAAAGGCAAAAAAGCTTTTGAGGGCTTTTTGCCTTTTGACCAAGTAGTGCGACCTTTTGGTTGCTTATGACAAAAAATTACACTCAACTCAGTTTGGTACAAAGA
>JAEUVE010000015.1 GCA_016786865.1 Sediminibacterium sp.
GGTAATCAGTGCTCGCCGTAATCGTTGGCGCTGTAAATACAGGTGTAGACTGTGCCGTACCAACATTGGTCCAGGTGCCCAGCCCTGCTGGTGAAGATTGCCACTGGTAAGTAATACCTGTTGCAGTCAATGGGTAGCTGGTCAGTGTCAGTTGGGGAGTACCCGAACAGTTGAACGATGAAGTAAGCGCGGTGGCACCGGAAATAGATGGAGTGCCGCTACATGGGTTAGCTATGGTCAGCTGCACATTGGGGCGGTAGATAAATAAGGTACCGTTCCCCGTAGGTGCAGAACCATCTGCTTGCCAGTATTGTCCGCGATTCACGCCGGTACCCTGGTTGGTGTAACGGAATGCTTTCGCACTGCTGCCTTCGCCACCGCTACCGCCAAAGTTTGATTCAATGATGATTTCAAGGTTGTCAGTACCGTTGTAGGTAAACGGCGTAGTTAATGTAACAGTTTTCCAGGCACCTGCTGTCCAGCCCGACAAAGTACCGCTGTACACCAGGGTAGCTCCTGTTTGCTCTGTTGCCACAGTGCTTGTCGCAGCAAAGGTAGCAGCCGCAGTATGCTTCACGTGAATGTTCACGGGAACGTTAACCGGGGTTGACGCAGTTTCCAGGTAGAAACCAATAGCGTTCAGTTGACCGGGGCCGCCAATTTCTGAGGCCAGGTAAATAAGCGCTGTCCTTTCAAAACCGAAGAATGCGCCGTAAGGTTTACGGGTTAGCGTCGTGTTAGAGCCGGTACCTACAGGGTTGCCCGTCGGGATAGTAACCTGGGCGGTTGCGTCAGCCAGAAGCATGCAGAACAGCATGGCGACACCGACGACTTTTTTCATTAGAGGTAATTTGTTTCTTTTCATAAGCATTGGAATTTGTACGGTTGTTTAATTTCTTTTACAAATGCTGGCACAAAAATAGGCCTTTTTTAGCTCGACATTAACGAACGATTAACTAAATCGAAAAAAAATATTATTATTCTCTTTACTAAACTAATCAATAGTTAAAAAATGGTTACCTACCGCGGTAGTGGTGCGGTAGCGAACAAGGCAACTGGTTTGGTGCTTAAAGGATTGTTAAAAAAATCGTTCCACCAAAATTACCCCTGCCTGCTCCACACACTATTACCGCCATCATAGGGGCTATATACGGGTATAATTCCGCTTCGGATTGCGTAAATAACAAGTTATCAGTTATTTTAGCACCCAAATCCACCGCTTACCAATGAAATTGCTGGAAAATAAAGTGGCTTTAGTAACCGGTGCCAGTAGAGGCATTGGGGAAGCTATTGCTATACGATTTGCTGAACATGGGGCAAATGTTGCCTTCACATATCTCTCTTCCGACGAACGCGCCAAAGCATTGGAGGAAAAACTGGCCGCCTATGGCGTAAAGGCTAAGGCGTACAAGTCCGATGCGGGAAACTACGCCGCCGCAGAGCAACTGACCAACGACGTGCTCGCCGACTTTGGGGCTGTAGATATATGTGTCAATAACGCCGGTATCTCCCGCGATAACCTCCTGCTGCGCCTCACCGAGGAACAATGGGACGACGTGATGCAGGCCAACCTGAAATCGGTGTACAACCTCACCAAGCAGGTGATAAAACCCATGATGAAGGCCCGCGCGGGCAGCATTATCAACCTCAGCTCCGTGGTGGGCGTGGAAGGAAATGCCGGCCAAAGCAGCTACGCCGCTTCCAAAGCCGGTATTATAGGCTTCACTAAGTCAATAGCACAGGAGCTGGGCAGCCGCAACATTCGCTGCAATTGCATCGCTCCCGGGTTTATAGAAACCGACATGACCCACTACCTGAAAGATGGCGGTGCCGAAAAATGGTTCCAAAAGATACCGCTGGGGCGCTTTGGCAAGCCAGAAGAGGTGGCTGATGTGGCGCTATTCCTGGCCAGCGGAATGAGCAGCTACGTGAGCGGGCAGGTAATACATACCTGCGGCGCCATGACAACATAAGAAACTATCCTTATATCATTTTTTTAGTACTGTAATAGAGCAAACACCTAATTTTGCCTTTTTAAAAAAACCTAAATGCAGAAAGTTCATGCCGCTATTACGGCGGTTGGCGGATACGTTCCCGAGTATGTAATGACCAATGCGGAATTGGAGCAGATAGTAGACACTACCGACGAATGGATACAAACGCGTACCGGCATTAAGGAACGCCGGATACTGAAAGGAGAAGGAAAAGGAACATCAGACATGGCCGTAGAAGCCATCAGGAACCTGGCCCAAAAAGCGAATCTCGATCTGCTGGAGGTAGAATGCATCATCTGCGCTACTACCACCCCCGATTTTACCTTTCCCGCCACCGCCAATGTAATATCCGACAAGCTGGGCATGAAAAACGCCTTTGGATACGATGTGAACGCCGCCTGCAGCGGTTTTTTGTTTGCACTTACCACCGGCGCTTCCTTTATAGAAAGCGGACGCTACAAGAAAGTTATAGTAGTGGGCGGCGACAAAATGAGCTCTATACTCAACTACGACGACCGTACTACCTGCATCATATTTGGCGATGGATGTGGCGCCGTACTGCTGGAACCAACCACCGAAGGCGTAGGCATTATTGACTCCGTACTGAAAAGCGATGGAGCCGGACGTGCGTTCCTGCATCAGAAAGCAGGTGGCTCTGTAAAGCCAGCTACTGTAGAGACAGTAATGAACAAAGAGCACTTCGTGTACCAGGAAGGACAAACCGTGTTCAAATTTGCCGTAAAGAATATGGCCGACGTTGCTGCGGAAATAATGCAGCGAAACAACCTGGTCGCCGACGATATATCTTGGCTGGTGCCGCACCAGGCCAATAAACGCATCATCTCTGCCACCAGCGACCGCATGGGTCTGCCCGAAGAAAAAGTAATGGTGAATATTGAAAAGTATGGCAACACGACCAACGGCACATTACCCCTATGCCTGTGGGAGTGGGAAAGCAAACTGAAAAAAGGAGACAACATAGTATTGGCGGCCTTTGGTGGTGGCTTCACCTGGGGCGCTACTTATATCAAATGGGCGTATGATACTCCGGCTAAGTAATCTCGATAATAATATTCTAAAAAAGGCGGCCTACATTGGCCGCCTTTTTATTTATTGTATGTTAGTAACACATATTGGCCTATAGACTGTAAGGCTTCTTATATTGACATTCCTCATAACCTGTTGCTGTTGCTCCTGCTCTGACAACAAGCCAAAAAAGATTAGACAGTCATATCAGGACGCGGCATGTAATAAAAAAAATGGAGCCTCTGACGAAGCTCCACTTTATAATCTTATTCTCTACACGCATTTACCGCACAACGCTAAACTGCTGGTAAGTAGCTTTACCCTTCACTCCCGCAACTTTAATTACGTAGTTACCCGCAGGTAACTGGTTCACATCTATGTTCCTTGAGTAGTTAGCTGTTGCTTTCTCGCTAAACGTCCTGATCATTCTTCCCTGCATGTCCGTAACAGAAACGGTAAAGGCTTGTGGTTGCTCCCATTCCATCTCTACACGCACGAAATGCGTAGCGGGCACCGGGTAAACTTTAAATGCACTTTCAGCTATCTCTGCGTCCTTCACACTCGTGGTGTAGGTTTCATAGTAATACCTGTTAGTTAAGTCGCCGCCATTGTGTCCCCAGGCACTGTTTATCCATCGGAACATCTTATCTGTCAGCACCTGGTTGTAGCTGTTGTAAGTCCATTCCATCTTCCGGTCGTTTACCCATGCGTTATTAAACCAATACTGATTGATGCGCGATAGCATATTATGGTTTCCGTCAAAGGTATTATCAACATTCGTGGCGTTATTACCGTTGCCGTATTGCTCCAGCGCATTTACCAAATCGTTGTTCACGTAGGTATTTGTAACCACTCGCGCGGTCACGTAGTTGCTGCCATCCCACGACTGCCTTGTTTCCGTGGCAGGCAGATCATTTTGGTTATAGGTAGTCAGGTAGCGGTTGTGTTTCTGCCATGTGTTAGTCTGCCAGCTTTCATCCCAGAGTTCTGTTTGCAGGTTATCGGTGTTGTAGGTATAGTGTAGCCGCGCCGTTGGATCCCATGAGCTGGTGCCGGTGTTCCATCCAGACCATTCCGTCACAACCGTGTTATCATTGCCGTCCAGCGTATAAGTTGTCAGGTAAGCATTTTCCCATATGCCACCATTGTTAGTCAAGCCGGTTTCAGTCAGCAGGGTATTGTTACCGTTGTAAGTATAATAATAACGGTATACACTATCCCACGTGTTGTTTCCCGGGTTCCATTCCACCTCTGTCTCAGTTAGGGTATTGTTATTCACATCGTAGGTGTACACTATGCCGTAACTGTTTACCCATGCAGTGCCATCCCATGCCTCCAGTAGTGTTGACAATATGTTACTGTTCCCGTCAAATGTTTGCGCCATCTTCTCAGCCTCCTGGAGCCCGCCTCCGTTATCTACCCACATCATTCCATTGTCGAATTTTATTTGCTTGCTATTCAGGTCTCCTCCTCGGCCGCCACTATAATTAACGAATGCTGAATCGATAAAAATAAAAGCCGAACTATTATCATCATATTCCCCACCCGCAGCAGCTATAAGCCTGGATGCCGTAGCAGTTGACTTCTCTGCGTTGCTGGTTTGCCACAGATTGTTACCCGGCGCATGCCGCTCCTTTTTAAATGGATTTTTCCATAGACTTTGTTGGGCCGAAAGAGGATTGGTAATAGTAAGGGCCATTGAGCACAGCGCTAAGGTTAAGGTCGCACGCATAATAAGTAGTTTTTTTGTTCGGTAAATATAAAGGAATTCCCACATGAAACATCCTTTTCATACGCTCCGGCAAAATTCAAAATAAGATTACTTTATGTTTCAGTTAATAATGACGTTCTATCTGCTCACAACATAAAAAAATGGAGCCTCGTTCGAAGCTCCACTTTATAATCTTATTATCTACACGCAATTACCGCACAACGCTAAACTGCTGGTAAGATACCTTTCCATTGGCATTGATCTTTACGAAGTAAGTACCGGCAGGGAATGAATGTGTATCAATAGTGCGCTTAAAATGACGTGCGCCTTTTTCGCTAAAGGATTTCAGCTGGTGGCCGTTCATATCTATCACCGATACCGTCACATCTGTTGCCTCATCGTTGGCAAACGATACGTTCAGCAGGTTGCCCGCTGGCACGGGGTACACTTTCAGGTCGGTTACTGCCGCGCTGGTATTCCCTACGCTGGCAGTGTTATACGTCTCGTAGTAGTAGCTTCCCCAGCTATCGTAGTCTATATTGCCCCAGGCAGTGCCATCCCAGGTAGAATCCTGCTCGGTCAGCACCTGGTTATAAGTATTATAAGTACGCGTTACCTTACGCTGGTTGACGAACGACCCGCTCCACGACTGCGCTATTTCAGTAAGGTTGTTGCCGTTACCGTCGTAGGTATAGAGCGTATTATTCATGTTCTGCCAGTTACCGTTCCAATATTGATCCAGCGAGCTCACTATGTTTCCACCCGTTACGGTATTGGTTTGCAGGTACGAGTTCTCCCATGCGGTACCGTTCCATGTTTCGCGGAGGCTGGTGAGCATTACGTTGTTCATATCGTAGGTAATGGTCGTGCGCGAGTTATTTTCCCATGCAGTACCATTCCATACCTCATCTACAGATAGGGTCAGCATGTTGTTGGTATTGTAGGTATTGGTTGCGCGGTAGTCGTCTTCCAGTGTAGTACCGTTCCAGCTTTGGTTCAGTTCGGTCAGTACATTATTGTTACCATCGTAGGTATACGTGTATTTGTATGAGCTGTCCCAGGTGCTGGTGCCCAGGTTCCAGTCCATCTCGGTGCTGGTCAGCATGTTGTTGTTGCCGTCAAAGGTGTTCGCCGTTGCATAAGAGTTTACGAAAGCAGTGCCGTCCCACTCCTTCTGTATAGAGCCAATGATGTTATCGTTCCCGTCAAAACTCTGCGAAAAGGTGTACCCATACTCCAGGCCGCTGCCATTGTTGGTGTAGTTAACACCGGTGTCAAACTTTATCCACTCAGAGTTCAGGTCGCCGCCCCGGCTGCCCGTGTAGCTGATGTGGCTGGTATCCATCAGCAGGAACGAGACACTGTCCTCGTTGTACAGCCGCATCGCAACAGCTACTATCCGCGACGCGGTAGCTGTCGACTTCTGCGCCAGCGTAGTGGCCGCGGCGGGCTTTGTCTTTTGGTTAAACAATTGCTGAGTCCGGGTCTGCTTTTGTGCAGTTTGTGCGTTGGCCTGCATAGCCAATGATAGGGCCGCAAGCCCAAGTGTCCATTTTAAATTCATGTGGTGTATTTTAAATAATAAGTCTTTGTGAGCAAAAAAGATGCCGGGATTGTGTTTGAACCGGAATTAAACTGATTTATAGAATTTATCAACGGTAGGCTGCCACTACACACTCCCGCTGGAAACTCGTGCGGCCTCCTAGGAAGCCGCCGATGGGGCATCTATATTCGCCAGCTGCCCGCAGGCCGCGTCTATGTCCTTACCACGGCTGCGCCGGAGGCGTGCGTTCACGCGTTTCGATTCCAGGTATTTCATAAACGCCTCTACCTTATCGTCATCCGGCTTTTCAAACTTCGCCGCGTCTATCGGGTTATACTCAATGATGTTCACCAGGTCGGCGGGTACCTGCCGGTATATCTTCACCAGGTTATCGGCATCCTCTACACTGTCGTTAAAATCCTTGAACAGAATGTACTCAAAGGTTATCTCGTTGCCTGTCTGCTTATAGAAATAGTTGAGCGCCTCTATCAGCCCCTTCAGATCGTTAGTCTCGTTTATGGGCATTATCTCGTTGCGCTTCTTATCGTCAGCGGCGTGCAGCGACAGCGCCAGCTTAAAGCGTACCTTATCATCGCCCAGCTGCCGTATCATTTTAGACACCCCCGCCGTAGAAACCGTTATCCGCTTGGGGCTCATACCCAGGCTATCGGGGGAGGTTATTTTCTCTATCGCCTTCAGTACATTCTTATAGTTGAGCAGCGGCTCACCCATACCCATGAACACGATATTTGTCAGCCCCTTTCCATATTGGGCCATGGCCTGCTCGTTCACCAGCACTACCTCGTCTACTATTTCGTCATAGTCCATATTGCGTTTGCGGGGCAGGTATCCCGTAGCGCAGAACTTACAGGAGAGCGAGCAGCCCACCTGCGACGATACGCATACCGTCATACGTTTATCCGTAGGTATCAGTACGCTTTCCACGTAGTAGCCATCGTGCAATTGCAGGCGGTTCTTAATGGTGCCATCGCTGCTATACTGGCTGTGGTGCGTTTGCACCTTAGGTATGAAAAATTCGGCGGATAGCTTTTCGCGCAGCGGCTTGGAAAGGTTCGTCATCTCGTCTATACTGCCCGCGAATTTCTTCCACATCCACTCATATACCTGGCGGGCCCTGAACTTAGGTTCGCCCCACCCCGTAAAGAGGGTTTCCAGCTCTTCCAGGCTGCAATTCCGCAAATTTTTCATGCGGCAAAGGTAGGCTTAAAGCGCAAGAGCTGGATAGGGTAATACGTTAAAAAATGTTACTGCGCACAAGGGGCTCACCACATAGGGTTACCGAATAAAACAATCCACATTCCCGGGCGGAAGCTATTACAAGTAATTATTTTTAATATTTTTGAGCCATCAAAACTAAAACGATCATGAAAAAATTCTTACGCATTGTAGTTATTATCCTCCTGCTGCTGGTAGCGGTGGTAGTAGTGGCTGGCCTGATAGCGCCCAAAGAGACCAATATACAGACATCCATAGACATTAACGCTCCCAGGGAGCAGGTATGGGAGCAAGCCATGAAATTTAAAAACTGGGGCAACTGGAGCTACTGGCACCGCATAGACACCAACCAAACCGTTACCTATGCGGGCACCGATGGCGAGCCAGGCAGCAGTTATAGCTGGAAGGGCGAAGAAACCGGCGAAGGTACCATGACCAACAAAGGCATGGAAAACGGAAAGATGAATTACGAACTCAAATTCATAAAGCCATTTGAAGGCACTTCCGATGGGTATATAATGGTAGAAGATGCGGGCAATGGGGTTACCAAGGTTACCTGGACATTCCACTCCGTGAACGATAACTTCCTGATGCGCGCAATGGGCGCCATCATGGGCATGGAAAAAATGCTGAAAAGCCAGTTCGACGAAGGGCTAGCCAACATGAAAAAACACGTGGAAGAGCATAAGGGCGATGCTCCCGCCGCAGCCAACTTTACCATCCAGGACGCACAGTTCCCCGGCAATACTTACGCGGGCGTGCGCAAGACAATAAAATGGGCCGATATGGAGAAAACCATGCCGGGCATGTACGAAACTACTGCCAAAGCCGCTGGCGACCGCATCACGGGACCGGCAATAGCCATTTACTACAATTGGGATACCGTAAAGAAAGAAGCAGACGTGTATGCCGGCTTCCCAGTGAAAGACGACAAATCCGCAGCGGGCACCACCATCGTAAAAATACCGGCGGCCAAAGCATACCTGGTTAACTTTACAGGCAACTACGACCAACTGGAAAAAATACACTACCAGATAGGCGCACATGCCGAAAAGAACAAAACAGAAGTGGCCTATGTACTGGAAGAATACCTGAAAATGGCCCCCGAAGAAAAAGATATGAACAAATGGGAAACCAACGTGTACTACATATCAAAGTAGTGAACATACCTCGCTAAAAAGCCGCCCCATACAATCCCGGGGCGGCTTTTTCGTTATTTAAAGCGATGCCCCTTATATTCGCAATTCGTAGGGCTATAAATGAAAGTATCGGTAATTATTGTAAACTATAATGTGAAGTACTTCCTGGAGGTATGCCTGCACTCTGTATACAGGGCGCTGACGGGCACCAACGGAGAGGTAATAGTAGTAGACAATAACTCTACCGATGATAGCTGCGAGATGGTGCGACGTCAGTTCCCCGAAACCATACTGATAGCCAACCAGGAAAATACCGGCTTCTCTAAGGCCAACAACCAGGGCGTGGCAATTGCCCGCGGAGAGTACATCCTCTTCCTGAACCCCGATACCGTAATGCCCGAAGATTTCTTCCAGCGCACCATACCCTACCTCGACGGGCATCCGCAGGTGGGCGCGCTCGGCCCCCGGCTCATAGACGGTAAGGGTACCTTTGCCCCAGACTCGAAGAAATCGTTCCCTACCCTCTCGGTAGCAATATTCAAGACCACCGGCATCAATAAAATATTCAGCCAATCCCCCTATTTCAATAAGTACTACGCCGTACATATAAAAGAGCAGCAGACAGCGGAAGTAGAAGTACTCTCGGGCTGCTGCATGCTGGTGCGCCGCAAAGCAATAGACGAAGCGGGTGGCGCTTTCGACGAGGACTATTTTATGTACTGCGAAGACGTAGACCTCTCTTACCGCCTGCAGAAAAGCGGCTACCCCAACATCTACTTTCCCGAAGCCACACTCATACACTACAAGGGCGAAAGTACCCGAAAGGCCACCCTGTCTTATGTGCGCATCTTCAACGAGGCGCTCTCTACGTTTGTTCGCAAGCACTACGACAGCCAGAAGGCACGCTTGTTCATCCTGTTCATTAATATAGGCATCGTGCTGCGAGCTATCCTGAGCGCGGTGAAGAACGTGCTGAAAGTGCTGCGCATGCCCCTATTCGATGCGCTGGTGCTGCTGGGCAGCCTTTCGCTGATGCAGAACTTCTGGGTAGAGCACGTAAAGAATATAGGAGTGATACCCCCTCGGTCGTTATACCTTACCTTCCCCGTATATGTAGTGCTCTGGCTGGTCAGTATGTTCTTCAATGGCGCCTACGACCAGCCCTACCGCCCGCTGCGGGTGGCCCGCGGCATGGTAACCGGCACCATCGCCATACTGGCCTACTACGGCCTGCTCCCGCCCGATCTGCGCTACTCGCGCGCACTCATTGTGTTCAGCGGCGTTACGGGCACCGTGGCTCTGCTGGGCCTGCACGAGTTGCTCTACCGCCTGGGCATACTGAAGTTCATCCCGTACGATAAACTGCCCCGCAAAGCAGTGATAGTAGGCACGGAGAGCGACTTTGAGGAAACCTCGGCCACGCTCCGCCGCGTAAACTACGCCCCCGAGCTATCCGGCAGGGTCAGCATATCGGCCGGCGACACCAGGGCGCTGGCCACCCTCGCCGAAATGAAATCGCTGCTCTACACAGCCGGCATCAACGAAGTCATCTTCTGCGTAAAAGACCTTAGCTACGAAGAAGTATTCCGCCAGATGCAGCTTTGCGGAAAAGAATATGACTACAAAATACACCTGCCCAACAGCCAGAGCTTTATAGGCAGCAACTCCAGCAACACCGCAGGCGACCTCTATACCATCGACCGGAAGTACAACCTTTCCAGCTTCTCGCAGCTGCGCAACAAGCGCATGCTCGATATCCTGTCGGCCCTGGTATTCCTCCTGCTGTTCCCGCTTGCCCTGCTGGCAAAAAGGCCCGGCGGATTCCTGGCCAACTGCGTGCGGGTACTCTCCGGCCGCAAAACCTGGGTAGGCTACTCGGGCAACACACGCGGCAAGCGCCTGCCCGTTATTAAGCCGGGAGTGGTCCCCCCCTTCAATATACTGCCGGGATATACACCCGGAGAAGAGGTAAAACAGCAGCTGGACACCGTATACGCACAGCACTACTGGCCCGGCGCCGACATAGGCCTGATACTTAAGAATTATAAATATTTAGGCGGTAGCTAGAAAAAATTTTGACAAAAGGGGAAAGTGCTTATTTTTGCAATCCCAATTCAAGCTTCCTTAGCTCAGTTGGTTAGAGCATCTGACTGTTAATCAGAGGGTCTCAGGTTCAAGTCCTGAAGGGGGAGCAGATAAAAGGAAAAGGGTTATACTTTGATAGTATGACCCTTTTCTTTTTAAACTATATCAAAGTCTTATTGTTACTGGGGTAATAGAGATATGCGCCCCCTGATAAAAAATAAAAAGCTAGAATTAAAATATGTACCCGGCAAGGGCGCTTGGACATACCATTTGGAAATCCCTGGCACAAAAGACATCAAAGGAAAGTGGGGAGATATGAAGGTGTCTGGTAATATCGATGGTTATCGAATTGAAAAGAGAAACCTAGCGCCCATAAGGGGCGCAGATAAGATCATTTCTATCAATGATACGATCCGAAAAGCTATCGGCAAATCAGGTGGCGATATGGTTTCGGTAACCCTATATCTTGATTCATACAAGCAGAAAATTAATAAAAAGGACATTGTAGCGGCATTCAGGGATGCAGGAGTACTCCCTTCATTCAGGAGTCAGCCCAAGGAAAAACAGACTGAAATAATACAGCAGATACTTTCAGGTGAAACAGAGAATAAGCAGATTCAACAAATTACTAAGTACATAGATTTGTTGAGTTGACGATGCCTCCGACTTTTTAACTACTTTAATATTTGATATAAAACAAATTAAGTGGGATTGTAATTGCCGATAGCTGCATCTTTCGTCAATAAGGGGAGCAAAAAAGTCTTACCGTTTTGTAGTATCTTTTTTTGTTGTAGTTTCAAATAAAGATAAATACAATGAAACCCTATGTATCGCTACTGATTGTATTGCTGCCCATTTTAGGATTTACGCAAAAAAACGAATATGCAATATCTTCTTATCTGGAAGAAGGCGTAAAAGCTCCTAATACAAATTATATAGGTGAGGCCTGGTTAAAACCCCTGATTCAGGGAGGCGGAGATTTAAACTATAATATTACCAAAGCAACTTTCAGGGCCAACTCAACACTCGACTGGCACAAACACCCAACAACACAAATTCTCATTATTATTGATGGAGAAGGATATTATCAGGAGAGGGGTAAAGAAGCGGTTATTCTAAAAAAGGGAGATCTGATTAAATGTAATAAAGACATTGAACATTGGCACACCTCTACAAAAGAAAGTTCAGTATCCTATTTGGCTATATATGGAGGAACGCAACCAACTATTTGGACTGAAAAGCTAACTCAGGAATATTATGATAGTATTGCTCAAAAATTGAAGTTTAAAAAATGAAACACCTTATGTCAGGTAGTCTTTTTCGATTTTTCCTTATGGCAGGTTTAGCTACCCTTACAGGCCTTACCTTAACAGCACAGGATTCTGACAAAATGTACAGAATTGCAAAAATCAAGGTGGCTGCAACTCAACTGGAAGAATATAAAGCCGCACTGTCGGAACAGATGAATTCCGCAATTAAATCAGAACCGGGTGTGTTGTCTTACATGGCCGTTGCCGATAAAAAGGACCCTACATTGATAACTATTTTAGAAGTGTACGCCAATGCAAAAGCCTATCAGGCTCATATATCAACAAAGCATTTTAAAAAATATAAAGAAACTGTGAAAGACTGGGTTTTATCTCTGGAGTTAATCGATACAGAATTGGTGGCAAGTGCCAGAAAAAAGGATTTCTGATACTGACAAAATCAATAATAGTATTATACCTATATCTCTAGAACAAAGGGGCCTGGGAAAATAACAAATCCTTCTGCAAAACGCTTAGCTCTTTCTATTCAGATTGATTATTTTTTGAACAGAGCAACGTAGCCGCCTGTTCAAAACGATCTGGTTGTATAAAATACTCAAGCATTCTTTTATCAAGATCAGATCTGGACCGCAGTGGAATGATTTGCTTTGATTGGATCTTTTATCCATTTGGGACCAGCTACATATAAACTTCTTGTCATAGTATCCAGATAATGGAAATTATCTGGCTTATCAAACTCAATCATTCGGGGCACATTGATATTGGTAGGTTTTATATCCCATTCACCAACATCATGTATGAACATTCGCAAGTCTCCATTAATATGCCAAAAACCATACCCACCGTATGAAAAAATGGTTGAATCAAGATTAAAATAAAGCGATTCAAAATTGTAGCCGTTAAAATAGGTCTTATCTATCCGAACCAATTGCAGTGAATCCTGTTCAATGACCATTTTATATACCCTGCCAGTTCCGGATGTACATAAAAACATTCCCTGGGGTGTTTTAAGAATAGTATTATCTGCATATTACAAAGTAGATATTTTAAAAATCGCCATAAGTAATAGATCAATAAAAATTATAATAATGCCTAATATATTAAAATAAAATTGTAGAAAAATTGATAGCATTGATGGCATTTAACTACAAAAATTGACGCGTTTTCCGGGAAGAAATAAGTAGCGGTAACGATGAGATTGCAAAAAGCTATTTACGTTTAAGCTTCGAAAAAATATCGGAATAATGAAGCTCTTTGATCAGATAAACTTTGAGCGATTTAATTTGTTAAACGTGGCATGACCCAAACAGTCACTATTATTTTTCCGCATCAACTGTTCCAAAATCACCCGGCAGTAGCAAAAAAACGCCGGATTTACCTGGTAGAAGAATGGCTTTTTTTCAGGCAGTACCGTTTTCACAAGCAGAAGTTAATCTTACACAGAGCCAGTATGAAAAGTTATGAAAGCTGGCTGAAGCAAAGCGGGTATGAAGTGGAATACATAGAAACCACTGTTCCGGAAAATGATATCAGGTTATTGGTGATCAGCCTTGCTCAAAAAGGCATTAGAGAAATACATATTGCAGAACTGACAGATAACTGGCTACAAAAGCGGTTACAAAAGGCTTGCAAAAAAAATGAAATCGACTTACAGATACTTAACACCCCCCATTTTTTGAATACCCTGGAAGAAGGCTTCTCTTTTTTCAGTAAAAAGAAACCCTTCTTTCAAACTGACTTTTACACCTGGCAGCGGAAACAAAGAAATATTCTTTTAGAAAAAGATGGAAAACCTGTGGGTGGTAAATGGACCTTTGACGCAGATAACAGACAGAAATTTCCAAAAAAGCAACACCCACCTGCCTACTATTTTCCACTGGAAAATAATTTCGTAGTAGCGGCCCGGGATTATATACAACAACATTTTCCGGAGAATTATGGTAATATCAATACCCCCTGTTTATTCTCCATAAATTTTGAAGATGCAGAAGCATGGCTGGATGATTTCTTTGCCCACCGATTTGCCGAATTTGGAAAATATGAAGACGCTATTGTTGCAAAAGAATCCGTGCTGCACCACTCTGTATTATCGCCAATGCTGAATATCGGACTATTGGAACCGAAAAAAATCATTGATAAAGCACTAAAACACGCAACAGAGCAGCATTTACCCCTTAACTCTCTGGAAGGTTTTATCAGGCAAATTTTAGGCTGGCGCGAATTTATCCGAATTGTATATGAGCAAGCAGGTACCCAACAAAGAAGGCTCAATTACTGGAAATTTAAAAGAAAGATGCCTGCCTGTTTCTGGACAGGAGAAACAGGCATTCTTCCTGTAGATATAACCATCAAAAAAGTGCTAGAAACCGGATACTGTCATCATATAGAAAGACTGATGGTGCTCGGGAATTTTATGCTGCTTTGTGAATTTGATCCGGATGACGTTTACCGGTGGTTCATGGAAATGTTCATTGATGCCTATGATTGGGTAATGGTCCCCAACGTATATGGCATGACCCAGTTTGCCGATGGAGGTCTGATGACTACGAAACCTTATATCAGTGGTAGTAATTATTTGATGAAAATGAGCGACTACCCTAAAGGAGAATGGCAACCAATATGGGATGGCTTGTTCTGGCGGTTCATGCATGTTCATCGGAATTTCTTTGTAAAAAATCCACGCTTGGGCATGCTGGTAAGTAGTTTTGATAAAATGCCGGCCGAAAAACGTCGGCTTCATGTTGAAAATGCAGAAAATTTTCTCAAAAAATTAGATTCGCTCATATAAATAAAACATTACATGGCAAATGAAACATTATCGATGGCGGATCTGGATCGTATCATAGAAATGGCTTGGGAAGATCGAACCAGCTTTGAAGCTATTGAGCTGCAGTTTGGCCTCAAAGAAAAAGAGGTGATTGCCCTGATGCGCAAAAACATGAAGCAAAGCAGCTTTAAGATGTGGCGGAAAAGAACCAATGGAAGAACAACAAAGCACGCTTCACTCAGAAATATTGTTACAACCCGTTTCAAAAGCAAACTGCAAAAAACAATTTCACACAATAAAATAAGTAAACGATAAGCATGAACACCCTGTTCAACACAACAATTGACAATCCCCAGATAGATTTTCCTACCGATTATTCTGCAATCGTCAATAGAATTGAGCGTATCCAACCATTACAGTATGCCAAAACCAGAAATTATATCCATGGCGCTGTAACCTATTTGTCCCCTTATATTTCCAGAGGAGTCATTAGTGTAAAACAGGTGCGGGATTCGGTCATGAACAAAGGATATAAGGCGGAACAAATTGAAAAGTTTTTACAGGAGCTGGCATGGCGGGAATATTATCAGCGGATCTGGCAGGCCAAAGACGATTTAATCTGGCAGGATTTAAAACAACCCCAACCCGATATACTGCATCGGGCGATGATATCAGCAGCAGCAAATGCTGCAACAGGCATCACTGCTCTCGACAAACAAATTGAAAGCTTATTCAATACTGGCTATATGCACAACCATGCCAGGATGTACCTGTCATCGGTCGTATGTAATATTGGCAAAGCGCATTGGCAGCTTCCCTCTAAATGGATGTATTATTATTTACTGGACGGAGATATAGCTAGCAATAACTGCAGCTGGCAATGGGTATCCGGCGCATTTGCTTCAAAAAAATATTACTGCAACCAAGAGAATATCAATAAATATTGTAATTCAGTACAAAGACATACTTTTTTAGACAGCCCTTATGAGACCATCCCTCATTTACCTGTTCCGGATGCCCTGAAGAAAACCCTGATACCTGATTTACAAACAACTTTACCGAAAACAGCTTTACCCGACCTTGATATAAGTAGGCCTACTCTAATTTACAACAGCTATAACCTTGATCCCGGGTGGAGAAAAAATGAAAATGTAAATCGGGTACTGCTTCTGGAGCCTTCACACTTTAAGAATTATCCGGTGAGCGAAAAAGTTGTTTCTTTTATCATTGATCTTGCTAAAAATATTGAAGGGATTCTACTTTATTGTGGAGAGATCAGTTCACTAAAGAACCTGTATAAAACCAGTGCACTAGCTGAGAGCGAGGCATTTGTTTCAAAAGAGCATCCCGCCTTTCGACATTATCCCGGCATCAAAGACAGTCGTGAATGGATGTATCCTGAAGTAACAGGATTTTATCCTTCTTTTTTTGGTTATTGGAAAAAAGCACAAAAAAGCCGGGGGAGATTATTGGATCAATAACAGATCTCCCCCATCCGCTTATTTTCGAACAATACTGATCGCAAATCCTCCGCCTGGGGCAGAAAACTGGCTCAACCTGGTATTGCTGTTTACCCTGATTTTTTTGATGGTATAGGCCTGAGGGTTTGTTTTATAATGTGCATTGGCTGCATCGGTATAAAGCGTGGCTTCGTATTCTACTCCCTTATCCAGAAAATCCAGCTTAATAGTGGTAGTTCTTGGATTGTTCCCATTTACATTACCCATAAACCAGTTATCCGTTCCCTTTGCTTTTCTGGCCACAGTGATGTATTCACCCGGTTCTGCCTCCAGGTATTTACTATCGCTCCAGTCTACAGCCACCTCCTTTATAAACTGAAATGCATCGGGAAATCTTTCATAGTTTTCCGGCAAATCAGCCGCCATTTGTAAAGGGCTGTACATGGTTACATACAATGCCAATTGATTGGCCAGCGTGCTGTTTACATGAGAATGGTTGTTGGGGTTGATCTTGCTTACATCCATCTCAAATATACCCGGCGTATAATCCATCGGACCGCCAATTAAACGTGTAAAGGGAAGAAGGGTAACATGATTGGGTTTGGATCCGCCAAAAGCCTGGTATTCTGTACCTCTGGCAGATTCATTTCCGATTAAATTGGGATAGGTTCTACAGATACCTGTTGGACGAACTGCTTCATGCGCGTTCACCATGATTTTATATTGCGCTGCTTTTTCAATGGCAAACTGATAATGGTTGTTCACCCATTGAGAATAATGATAGTCGCCTCTGGGAAGAATATTTCCCACGTATCCGCTTTTAACCGCATCATAACCATTGTCTTTCATGAATTGATAGGCCTGATCCATGTGACGTTCATAATTCCTTACGGCTCCGGATGTTTCGTGGTGCATAATCATTTTAACCCCTTTTGATCTGGCATAATCCCGGATACCCCTCACATCAAAATCGGGGTACGGTGTTAAAAAATCAAATACATAGTCTTTTGCATGACCAAACCAGTCTTCCCACCCAATATTCCATCCTTCCACCAAAACACCGTCAAAGCCGTGCTTTGCTGCAAAATCAATGTACTTCTTTACGTTGGCGGTGGTTGCTCCATGTGTTCCGTTGGGCTTTGCTTTGCTATAATCGGTTACACCCAACTGCACAGACGGAAATTCATTGGTATAAGACCAGCTGCTTTTACCGGCAATCATTTCCCACCATACACCAACATATTTAACCGGCTTAATCCAGGAGGGGTCAGCAATTTTGGATGGTTCATTTAAATTCAATGTCATTTTAGAAGCCAGAATATCCCGGGCATCGTCACTTACCATGATTGTTCTCCAGGGAGTATGGCATGGCGCCTGCATATTTCCTTTATCGCCATTAGCGTTAGGGGTTAGCCAGGATTCAAAAACCATGTTTTGGTCATCCAGATTTAAGTGCATACAAGCATAATTGATCAAGGCTGCTTCATGCAGGTTGATGTACAACCCATCGGCTGTTTTAAGCATAAGGGCAGTTTGAACACCGGTAGGCGAAAACGAAGTTTGTGAAGCATTATCGGTTACTGCTCCTTTAAAAAGCCCTCTGATTTCTGACAATTTAGATGTGGTGTAGTCGTATTCCTGTGTATCGTAATCGCCGGGAATCCAGTAAGCAGTATGATCTCCCGTCATAGCAAACTGCGTTCTTTCCTCCTTAATGGTGAAATAAACCAGATTCTGTTGGGATGGAAACTCATAACGGAAGCCCAGGCCGTCATCATATAAACGGAACCGGACAATCATTTCCCGTTTGGTATTGGGTTGAAGCAACCGAACAGCCATTTCGTTATAATAATTGCGGATTTCAGCTACTTCACCCCAAACCGGTTTCCATGTTTCATCAAAAGAACTTGTTTGGGTGTCTGCTATCGTAAATCCATCTAATAAAGATGTAGGATCTTTTTCCAATTCAAACCCCAGCTTACTGGGCTTAACCACTTCCTTATTCTTGTAGTTCAAAGTATAAATGGGTGTGCCGTCTTTTTGCAGAGAAAATCCAAGTGTCAGTTTTCCATTGGGCGATTTCAATTCCTGAGCTATTGCAACACTAAAAAAGGCTACTTGAATCAGTAAGGAGAATAAAAAATGTTTCATTTGTTGGATATTATAAATAGGTTGGGGAGATGAAGTCCGGGTAGCTGATTAATCCTATAAAGATAAAGCTTTTTGAAAAACAGTGCCGCTCACTGGTAAAACGTGAGAAATAACCGATGGCGCACCTGACCATAAAATTTCATATATTTATTAGAGCATAATTCTAAGCCATGAAACGGGTCATTATAGTTATTGTCTGCCTCATTGCGCTTAAAGGCCGAGCCCAGAATGCCACTGAAATTGTCCGGAAAATGGACGATAAAATGCGCGGAAAATCATCCCAGGCCGAATTAACCATTAAAACTGTAAGACCCAATTGGAGCCGGGAAATGCTTGTGAAATCCTGGATGAAAGAAGGGCATTATGCCATGATTCTTATACAAGCACCGGCAAAAGAAAAAGGGATTGTTTATCTGAAGCGTAAAAAGGAGGTTTGGAACTGGATTCCTGCGTTAGAACGAAGCATAAAATTACCGCCTTCTATGATGACCAACAGTTGGATGGGAACAGATTTTACGAACGATGATCTGGTGAAAGAATCCTCAGCGGTAGATGACTATTACCACAAAATCATTAAAGACACGATAATTGATAAAAGAGACTGTTACCTTATTGAATTTCTCCCGAAACCCAGCACGGCAGTAGTCTGGGGTAAAATATTGGTTGCCATCGACAAAAAAGATTTTATAGAAATGTATTCTGAGTTCTATGATGAGGAAGGAAGGCTGATTAACGTAATGATTGCCCACGACATCAAAATGATGGATGGAAGGCTGATTCCCACACATATAGAAATGATTCCTGTAGATAAAAAAGGACAAAAGACCGAACTGTTTTACAGAACAGTTCTGTTCAACCGAAATATAGAAGATAACTTTTTTACGCTGGAGCGGATGAAACTATTAAACTAACATGTTTATTTTAAAACTAGCATGGAAAAATTTGTGGCGCAACCGGGTCAGATCTGCGATTACAATGGCGGCTATTTTCTTTGCAGTACTGCTCTCGGTATTAACCAGTAGTTTAAAAAATGGCATCTTCGACAACCTGATCAACAACCTGGTGGGCTTATACTCAGGTTACATTCAAATTCACCGGAAGGGGTATTGGGACGACCAGCTGCTCGATAATGCATTGCAAACTTCCTCATCTGCAGAAAAGAAAATTTTGTCCAATAGAAATGTGCTTCACCTTTCTGCAAGACTGGAGTCTTTTGCGCTGGCCTCTACCGGAGAAATAACCAAGGGTTGCAAAATCATTGGCATCAATCCCTTTGAGGAAAACAATATAACCCTTTTAGCTTCGAAACTCATACAGGGGAAATATCTGAAAGAAAAAGACAATGGTATACTGGTAGCCGAGGGTTTCCTGAAAAGAGTCAGATTACATTTAAATGATACCCTCATACTGTTGGGTCAGGGATATCATGGTAGTACTGCAGCCGGAAAATATCCGATAAAAGGCATTGTTCGTTTTGGTCTGGCCGACTTGAACAACAATGTAATCTATATGCCGCTGCTGCTAGCTCAGGATATGTATGGTGCACAAAATATGGCAACCAGTTATGCGTTGTCTTTAAGCAACGCCAAAGAATTAGATATTACAGCAAATGAACTGCGCCGTTCGTTGAGTGAAACTTACGAAGTGATGACATGGGAAGAAATGATGCCCGATATAAAACAGCACATCAGTAGCGACACGCAAAGCATGCTGGTTGTTCAGACTATTCTATACTTATTAATTTCATTTGGCATTTTTGGAACCCTTTTAATGATGATGGCCGAAAGAAAATATGAACTGGGAATGTTGGTAGCAATCGGCATGAAAAAGGCCAGGCTGGCATGGTTACTGCTGCTTGAATCTGTAATGACAGTATTCCTGGGTTGTATTGCCGGAATTGCAGCAAGCATTCCGGTTGTGTATTATTTTAACAGGTATCCAATCCGGATAACCGGTGATATGGCAAAAGCATATGAACAGTTTGGATTCGAGGCAATATTTCCCACTTCGCTTGGCCTTTCTAATTTTATTTCTCAAGGTGTTATTGTGTTGTTGATCGGGTTGGCATTGTCCCTATATCCCGTTTATACTGTCTGGAAACTTAATCCGGTGGAAGCAATGAAAAAATAGTTGAGCATATGCTATTAAAAATATCCTGGCGAAATATTTGGCGTAACAAGATGCGCAGTCTTGTTATCATGTTATCTGTTGCCATAGGATTATTTGCCGGAATCATGGTATTGGCTATCTACAAGGGTGTAATGCGCAGCAGAATTAAAACAGTTATTTATGCAGAAACAGGACACATACAAATACACGATACCAGCTTTAAAAAAGACTATGAGCCTGGATTTACTATTCGGAATGGGGTATCGATTGTAAATGAAATTCAAAAATATCCCGAAATAAAGACCGTGGCTACCAGAACCATTACCATGGGCATGCTGTCTACCACTACTGGTAGTTCGGGTATTCAGATTAACGGAGTTATTCCGGAACAGGAGCATCTGGCATCACAATTAAATCAAAAAATCAATGAGGGGGCCGGATTTAATCCAAATAAGCACCACGAAGTATTGATTGGGAAAAAACTGGCTAAAAAAATGAAGCTGCAAATGGGCAGCAAACTGGTACTGACCTGTACAGACAGTTCCAACAACATTATTGCATCCGCGTTCCGGGTTGCTGCAATTTATGAATCGGACAATGCCCCTTTAGATGAAAAAAATGTATACATAAGACAAACAGAACTAAATGAAATGCTCGGCATCGGTAAGGAGTTTCATGAAATTGTCGTCCTTTTACACAAGGATGAAGCGCTGGAACAGGTAGAGAAAAAACTGAAAGATCAATACCCGAATTACCTGACAGAAAACTGGAAAATCATTTCTCCGGAAACCGATTTAATGGTAGGTACAGTAGACATCACTTCATATATCATAATGGCCATTATCCTCTTTGCATTGGCATTTGGTATTATCAATACCATGTTGATGGGCATTTTAGAAAGAACCAAAGAAATCGGCATGATGATGGCATTGGGCATGAACCGTTTAAAGCTGTTCATTTTGGTATTGATGGAAACATTTTTTCTCACTATAACAGGCGCTCCAATTGGGCTGTTTATTAGTTGGGGGGTTACAGGCTATTATAATACACATGGTATCAACTGGAGCAGCAGGGGAAAGGAAATGATGAGCAGCTTTGGTTTTAATACAACCATTTATCCTGAATTTCCGGATGAAAAGATAATGATGACGCTGTTTTTTGTGGTTTTAACGGCCATGCTCTCCTGTATTTATCCCGCTATGAAAGCATTGAAACTAAAACCGGTTGATGCATTAAGAAAATAAAAATATTTTTCATGAAAACAGTTATAGACGCACATAATATTTCTAAAGTATACAATAAAGACAAGATTCCTGTGTACGCCATCAACAATGTTCATCTGCACATTGAACTGGGGGAATTCACTGCTTTGGTAGGTCCATCCGGTTCAGGAAAAACAACTTTACTGAATTTAATTGGAGGGCTGGATACCCCGGATGCAGGAAAAATCGAGATCAATGGCACTGATATTACCGCACTGCGTTCGAACGAATTGATCGATTTCAGACTAAAAAATATTGGCTTTGTTTTTCAGTCCTTTAACCTGATACCAGTACTGACTGCAGAAGAGAATGTGGCATTTATCATGGAACTACAAGGAATGAGCAAAGCGGAACGACAGAACAGAATCAAAACGCTTTTTGGTCAGATTGGCCTGGAAGATAAACTAAACAGCAGACCGTCTCAACTGTCGGGTGGCCAGCAACAACGCGTGGCTGTAGCAAGGGCGTTGGCATCCAAACCGCAATTTGTTCTGGCAGACGAACCTACAGCCAACCTGGATACAGCCTCTGCCAACAAATTGATGGATATCATGGCATTGCTGAATAAAGAAGAACAAATGACTTTTATTTTCTCTACACACGACCCTCGGGTTATAGAAAGAGCAAGAAGGGTTATTACGCTTGTAGATGGCAGCATTGTTTCGGATACGGCTCAGGTAAACATCTATTCAACCAACGGGCATGAAAAATGAGAATTGTCCTCACGATCATATTATTACTTAACCTGTACTTTATTCTACCTGCACAAGATTCGAGTGTGCAGAAAAAATTTGAACTGAATGGATATATCAAAGCTGTAGAAATGTATCGCTTTGATAAAATGAACCATATGAATTTTGCCAGCCACCTGATTCATAACAGAGTTAATTTTAAATGGAAGCCAAATAAAACAGTTTCGTTCACTGCAGAATTACGCAACCGGGTGTTTTTGGGTGAGCAAATACGTATGGTACCCGGTTTTGTTGAAGGCTTGCGCAATGAGCAGGAATACCTGAATTTACAGAAAGCCTGGATTCAGGGAAAAGATGTGGTATTTCATACAAATATCGAAAGGCTCTACGTTGATTTTAAAAAAAGAAACTGGGACCTGCGTCTTGGAAGACAACGAATCAATTGGGGAATTGCAACAACCTGGAATCCAAACGACATCTTCAACGCATATAATTTTCTGGATGTTGATTATATAGAACGCCCCGGCACAGATGCCGCCAGTTTACATCTGAAAACATCCGATAATGCTAATATAGAATTTGTTTACAGTTCTGTAGCAAATAAAAAAAGTATTGTTGCTTCGCGCTTT
The DNA here is from genome assembly GCA_016786865.1 of Sediminibacterium sp. Classification (GTDB taxonomy): domain Bacteria; phylum Bacteroidota; class Bacteroidia; order Chitinophagales; family Chitinophagaceae; genus Sediminibacterium. The sequence continues at coordinate 23,073 of JAEUVE010000015.1, forward strand.
TCCATCAACAAATGGAATTACGATTTTCAATTGATTGCAGGTTTGTACCAGGGAGTTTTTACAATGGGGACGGGTTGGGCTGGCAATATTCATAATGCCGGATTTAAAGGAGAGGTTCAGTATTATTCCGGCAATAAGCAAATAAAAAATCTATTAAACGCTGCTATTGGATTGGATTATATGTTTAAAAAAGGATGGTATGTAAGTTTAGGGGGCTTGTACAATAGCAATGGAATCAACAGCGAAATCAGTAACTGGCAAAACCTGGATTTAAAATTATCTGCCCGAAATCTGATGCCGGGAAAATGGAGCTATATCACCACAGTACAAAAAGAAATTACGCCATTGTTTTCTGCAGGAACCAGTTTTGTGTATTCACCTAAACTCAATCTGATCATATGGATGCCTAGCATTAGCTACAATATTTCCTCCACACTGGATGCAGATTTAATTTATCAATCCTTTTATTTAAAGAATGAAGGGCATTTAACTGGTGTAACAGATATTGGCTTCATCCGGTTGCGTTACAGTTTTTAAACTTTGCGCATAAAACTGCAGAAGAGAAAATTCTGTGTAGTATTAAAAGGTGTTGCGTGTTCTTCTTCGATACATTTTACTCTGTGAAATTTTTCTTCAAAACGACGCGACATAGAAGCAGCCGTGTATTGTTTTATTTCAAGGCCGCTGCATTTTTTAGGACCACTCTCAGAAAAAGTGCCCAGGATCAGATAGCCACCGGGCTTAATTCCTTTTTCTGCATTATTTACATATTGTTCAATTCTTTCCGGAGTAGTCAGAAAATGAAAAGCAGCCCGATCGTGCCAGAAATCAAACTGAACCGGCGGTTCAAAGTCTACCACATCGGAAACAATCCAATGCACTTTACCAGCATTATTTCCAAGTCTTTGCCTGGCCCTGTTCAATGCATTTTCCGAAATGTCGAGTACATATATATTTTGATATCCGCGTTCAATCAACACATCTACCAGGTGACTGTCTCCCCCGCCAATATCGATGATATGGGCACCCAGAGGAAGGTTAAATAGATCAAGAAATGCAACTGATGTTGCAGGATACGCCTGAAACCAGCTGAATTCCGTTTCTGGTTTTGTAGAAAAAACCTTTTCCCAGTGCTCCTTATCTATTGCTGACATATTAATTGTTTAACGGTTTATATTGTGTAAGACCAGCAAAAATGATTTATAATATTGAATTACAATAACATTTGCATATAAATTATATTAAATATAAAGAATTTTCAGGTTCTTTCTCTTTAAAATCAACTTAAAATAAGCCAAAATCAAAAAAAATTTGCCGGGATATGTCAGCCAATCTTAACTTTGAAATACAAAGTACTTTTTAAAATTATCAAAATGGATAAAAACCAGGAACATTTAGAAGCCATCCGGGATATCCGGACGCTGATGGAACGTTCGTCCCGTTTTTTACCGCTGAGCGGTCTTTCCGGAATACTGATCGGGGTTTGGGCGCTTGTGTGTACAGCTATTGCGTATTCCTTACTTGGGATTTCAATCCAGGATCCTGGGTATCATACATTGTTATTAGAAAATGGGCAACTCAGCACATCCAAATTTCCCCTACTGCTGGCAGATTTTATGGTCGTACTTATCATTGCCCTCTCTACCGGAATGTTCATGGCAATGCGAAAAGCAAAAAAAATGAACCTGCCTGTATGGGACGCAACAGCCAGGCGCATGCTGACCAATCTTGCCATACCGCTGGTCGCTGGTGGCCTCTATTGCCTGATCCTGCTTTATCGCGGTGAAATATCGTTGATTGCTCCTGCCACCCTTTTATTTTACGGACTTGCTTTACTCAATGCCAGTAAATACACCATTAACGAGATGCGTTTTTTGGGTATACTCGAAATCTCAACTGGTTTACTGGGTACGCTTTTTGCAGACTTCGGTCTCCTGTTCTGGGCCCTGGGCTTTGGAATACTCCACATCGTGTACGGAATCCTGATCTACTATAAATACGAGAAGTGAAAAACTATATCGACGATATCAATAAAGCATTTGAAAGCAGGGTTCGGCTGGGTATTATGTCGATACTCATGGTAAATGATTTCATGGACTTCCCTTCCCTGAAAGAACAGCTTCAAATAACAGACGGCAATCTGGCTAGCCATTTAGCAGCGCTTGAAAAACTGGAATATATTTCTGTAAGCAAACAGTTTATTGGAAAAAAACCCAATACTTCTTATGCAGCAACCGATATTGGCAGGAAAGCATTTAGCGAACACCTGAACGCACTTGAACGTTTGATCAGCATATCCGGCCAATAATCCTCTTTAAACACAATATCTAAATAAATAAAAAATGAAAACCACCGCTAATGTAACTGAAGAATTCAGCGTTGTTAAAGATGGCATTCTTCTCAATATAGATAATCCCGGAAAAATGGAGGCATTATTCAGAAAGAATAAGCAATCATTCCAGCATGTTTTTAATTTGCTCTATCCGGAAATAAAAGATCACCTCGGTGCACAATTCTGGAAGGAAAGACTCAACCAGCAACAGGAAGAAATCAACTGGGGCAAAAAATCCGATTTGATTTTTATTGCCTGCACAGCATTGCTTACCGGCCTGATTGCCCAGATTCCCCAATTTACCGGTCTCCGTCCCGATACTTTTTATGCACGGAACATCTCTATACTGGTTTTTCCGGCGCTAATTGTGTTTTTTGCAAAACAACAACAACTGCCACTCAGTAAATGGCTCATATTGCTGATTCCAGCAGCTATTACGGCAGTATATATGAACAGCTTACCCTATGATGATCACAGCAACACGTTTGTGCTGGCTGCGATCCATATGCCAATATTTCTATGGGCGGTATTGGGCTATGCATTCACCGGAGGCAATTTAAATGCATCAACGAAAAAGACTGAATTCCTTCACTTTAACGGCAATTTTGTAGTGATGACTGCGATCATTTTCCTTGCAGGCTTACTGTTCAGTGGAATTACTGTGGGATTGTTTGAATTGATTGGGATAAACATCAAAGATTTTTATGTAGAAAATATTGCCGCCTGGGGGCTTACTGCCATTCCAATATTAGCTACCTATTTAGTGCAGACCAATCCGCAACTGGTGAATAAAATTTCTCCATTAATTGCACGCATCTTTACCCCCTTGGTTTTAATTACCCTCATCTCATTTTTATCTACTGTATTATTTACCGGAAAAAGTCTTTACAACGATAGAAATTTCTTATTGGTCTTCAATGGATTATTAATTGGCGTTGTAGCTATTATTGTTTTTTCCATTTCAGAAACTTCAAAAAACATTCAAAAATCCTTTGGCATATATTTATTATTTGCGCTGTCTGCATTAACCATTTTAGCAGATGCATTGGCTGTTTCCGCTATTTTATTCCGCATTTTCGAATATGGAATCAGTCCGAACAGGCTGGCAGTTTTAGGTGGGAACCTGCTCATTTTCATCAACCTGATTTTTGTAGCTCGGAAATTATTTCTGGCAATCAGGGGCAAACAGGAAATACACGAAATCGAAAATATTATTGCACTGCTCATTCCCAGCTATGGAATTTGGGCTGCCCTGGTTGGCTTTGTTTTTCCTTTATTGTTTCAGTTTAAGTAAGTGAATTTATTAGTACCACTATTCTGATTTCCACCAGCTGCCCACGTTCGGGCACCATTTCTAAAACAGACGTTTTTACAAATGGTGCCAATGCAGTTACAAATGGGCTGGCCGTAATACGCTGGGGCGTGGAGAGCAGAATGGTGGTATCCTGATCGAGCAAGTTCCGTATGAGCGACAGCAGCGAGTTAAACTGATCAGGTGCATAGTTGATATCACTTAACAGAATCGTATCTGCCTGGATATGCTCCGGAAAATGATTCCAGTCTATCTGCATTGCCCGTACATTTTTAAAACCCAGGTATTCAATATTTTTTTGCACAAGCAGAATCGCCTCAGGATCATAATCACTGATAAGAATGCCGGAGGCCAATGGAGCAGCAAAAAAGGAGGGCAGTCCAATACCCGCACCCAATTCCAGTATCTGTTTGTTGGTGATCCAACCCGGGTTGCTTTTAAGAAAAGAAACCATACCTATAGCAGATGGCCAGATCTTTGCCCAAAAAGGGAATTTAGTAGTAGAATCTGCGGCAAGCAGTTGCTCATAAACCGGCTTTATGCGTTCAGGATCAGGCACATATATTTTCAGTTCACCCTCCGTTTCTGTTAACTGATGTGGATAGCGCATAGATACAAGTTGTGTTCCTGCAAGATATTGCTTCCAAACTGCACTTATTACAAGACTAGCATTATTTACATTGCCAGAACAGTTGCGGACCGGTTTACTGCTGACAAAATCTTACTAACTTCATGTTATAAAAATGCAACATGAAACTGTTTTTCACTGGTTTTTTTAAGAATCTCTTTGTAATCCTGATAGCAACCTGCTCTTGTTTATCATCAGCGGCACAAAACAAAAACTTCGTATGGACACCGGAGGAACAGCTGGAATTGTTTGGTTACTGCGGCAAACCGGCCTTAATAAGTACCCTGGGTATTTCTCCCGAAACAGCCGATCAAATCGGAAGCATTCAATACTGGGCCACATTGCAAAAGCAAAAAATTGAAGCAGGCACCAACGATACTTTCGCAACAGCAGGTGAGGTAAATCTGGAAGTGATTAAGAAATATAAAAAACTATCCATTACCGGAAGCAAACTGGAATCGGTTAACAATCTGCTTGGCATCACTGCCTGTCCCTTAATCACACTCAATTTTAATACAGCATACGATTCATTAAGCAAAGCACAAATGATGCAGGCTTATAAAATCAAATACCGGAAAATGCTGATCGATCAGCTGGGGATCAATGGCCGGCAGGCCGATATGCTAATAGACGCAGAAGCCTGGAAACAGAAAGAAGCCCTTACCATAGCTACCCTACCGGAAAATGATTTCAACAGGATCAGAAAAACGGTAGTATTGCACCAGGAGCTGGACAAAAAATACAAAATGATCGACCTTACGGATCAACAAAAAGAAGGGGCTAAAAACTTCTTTCTTCAGCATCAGTTATAAGCAAGCCCTGGTTTTATTTACCTACGAAGCTTTCGTACAGGATGTTCACGGTATTGCGAATCACAGCATTAAACCCCTCCGTATAACGTGGATCAGATCCATTTGTGATCACCACAAAACCAAACCTTTCCTTTGGTTCAAAAAACATAGCGCTGTATAACCCGTAAGCAGACCCGGTATGTCCTTTCATTGTTTTACCGGGAATCAGTTTTTCCGATGTCATAATGGCCAGCCCGTATCCCTCTTCGGAAGAAAGAGGCGTCTGCATTTCTGCAGCACTTTTCTTTTTAATAATACGCTTCCCGTTATAACGACCCTGTTGACTGTGCATGATCATATACCTGGCAAGGTCTCCGGCAGAGATTTTCATACCGCCTGTTGGAGAAAAAACAGGAGTTGTATAACCCATTGTGTAATGAGCTATCTCCTGACTTCTGGGAGCATATGCTCCGGGAGATGCTTCAAATTTAGCTGAGTCTCCGTTGTATTCATAAATTGTAGCAAAGCGCGACTGGTCGAGCGAATCCACACAATAGCCTCCATATAAGCCAAGCGGATCAAGCACATGGTGCTTCACATACTGATCAAAGCGCTCTCCGGAAATTTTCTCAATAATGGTTCCCACCATATTATAATTCAGGTTACAATACATATATCCCTTACCCGGCTCATAATCATTGTAACATTTTGCCCAGTTGCTGTTCTTATCCGGGTTGATGGCATCCAGTGTAAAATAGCCCTGACTATCGTTGATGGAAGAACGATGGGAAAGAACCATCCGAAGCGTAATCATCGTTTCAGGAAACTTCGGATTCCGAACCGAAAAACCCACCAGCTTGCTGATGTCGTCTTCCAAACTAAGCTTTCCTGCTTCTACCAGTTGCATGATGGATGTTGCTGAAAAGGATTTGGAAATAGAGGCAATCCGGAACAGGCAATCGTTGGTAAGCGGGGTATTGGTTTCGAGGTTTTTCTTTCCAAAAGCATTGGTGTAAATGACCTGATTATTTTTTACTACAGCAACAGCAAGACCAACTACCTTGGTTTTTTCCATCAGTGCCTCTATACCGGCTTCCGCCTTTTCGGGCTGACCATAGCCGTTAAAAGAAATCAACAGCAGAAAATAAAATGCCAGACAAGGAAACAGGCTTTTTTTCATAACATTTGATTGAGCATTAATCAGGATTTAAATCTTTTGGAACTTACGAAATAAAGTGCAAACCCACTTATTACAGTGATCAGTCCAAATATCGAAAAACCCTTTAACAGAATATTGCCAAAATGATCCCTCCCGGAATAATCCATGGTGTGCATCATCCATAGAAAATCAAATACCCGCCATTGATCATTTCTAAATTTTTGCACCGTACCCAGTTCGGTTGCCACATAAACTACCGTGTTGGCCGAATTACCAAAACGAATAGCAAACGCTGGAAGCGGCTGTCCGCGGTATTCGTGGTGGTTATTGGTAGCAGTAAGCAACTGTACCTCTTTTACTTCTGCTGATCCGTTGAAATGCGATTGAGCCACTAAAATGGCTTCCTCTCTATTGAGCGGCCCCCTGAGTTCACCGGTTATTGCATTGGCAAGGTGATTCATAGTTGTACGTTTATGGGTGTTTTTTTGGGGGTCGTGTATGCTGCTCAGGCACCGGATTTGATAAAAGGGGCTTCCGGAGATTTCAATGAGCTGTATAGATACGAGGGAGTCGATCCGATGCACTTTTCTGATAGTGTCCAACACCTGTGTGGGTGAAACCATTTTGAGGGTGGAAGACAATAAAGGACTAGGCTTTTTATCAAAATCTCCATGAACTTCATCCATATTGCTCCAACTGAAGTAAAGGCCGCCGATGGTCCATAGAAAAAACTGAATTCCTAATAACAAGCCCAGATAACGATGGGCTTTTCGGATATAGTAGTGGTTGCTTTTTGCCATTGCTTTTCCAATATAAGCTATTCTTGCCATAGCTGTTGCCAGGCTGCTGGTAAACAGATGACTGTTTTAGCCGGGCATATTTGAACTTACTCAGAGCTCTTTGATCCAGATATGTATATCCTTCGGAGCAAATTCCGTTCCACCGAAAAAGGGGAACAATTTATACCCGCTGATGGTTGCAGATCCGCAACTGCGTAGGACCGTGTCTTTTTTGTTATCTATAGTAAACTCGTATCCATTTGGCACCAGCCTGATGCCCGCAGTATATATTTTTCCTAATTCCACCGTCTGCAACTCCTTAAAAGAGCGAACTGAATCATTGTAGTAATACGCATAGATCCGCATGGCATTATTCAGCCATGCCCAGCCGAATCTGGCAGAGTTGATGTGATGCGGCGCAATGGTATATTGAGTTGTAAATGATACACAATCTGCAAATCCGTATAGTTTGTTTACATCGGCCTGATTAGCCGGATCGGTTGTCTGATAAACGCCGCTGCTGTCGAATCGGAATTTAATCCGCATTTCGGTGATGCCGTTCACTGGGATAATCTTTGTAGAATCGGTAGAATAACTGCCTCCTCTTGGTATAAAATAGTTTACAAATCCCGGCTCCTGAAAAATTTCATAACTCTTTTCCTTGCTGCAATACAACAAAGAGCCTGCAAGGCAAACCAGGATGGCCGCCCTGAACCGTGCAGAATATGTAGAGAAAGGCCTGCGCATTATTGGTCATTATATCATCCCAACCCTTGTTTTACCCTGTAAAGTTACCTGATCTAAGCATGGATGATGCATGATACAAATTATATTTGCTGAACCACCAGGATACACATAAGAATAATGAATAATATAGTAATCAGCAAGGCTGGCATACAAGATCTGAAGCAACTTCAGGAAATCAGCACCGAAACTTTTGTACAAACTTTTGCAGAAGTGAATACAAAGGAAGATATGGAGAAATACCTTTCCGAGCATTTATCCCTGTCTAAACTTTCGGCAGAACTGAATAATGCCGAATCCGATTTTTATTTTGCCCAGCTCAATGATCAGGTAATAGGATATTTGAAAACCAACAGCGGAGCTGCTCAAACAGAGCTAAAAGAAGCAGATGGGTTGGAAGTGGAAAGAATCTATGTATTAAAAGAATTCAAGGGTAAAAATGTTGGTCAGGTTTTATTAGATAAAGCAATAACCGTTGCCCATGACCAAAAAGCAGCGTATATATGGCTGGGGGTCTGGGAAGAGAATTACAGGGCGATCCGTTTTTATGAAAAAAATGGATTTAGTGTTTTTGACAAACATATTTTCAGGCTGGGCAATGACGAACAAACAGATCTGATGATGAAACGTATACTCCCATAAAAAATAGAAATGAAACAGAAAATTTACCAGGTTGACGCTTTCGCAGAAGAATTGTTCTCCGGTAATCCAGCAGCGGTATGTCCTTTGGAAGATTGGCCGGAAGACGAACTACTACAGAAAATCGCCATGGAAAATAACCTGGCGGAAACGGCCTATTTTGTAAAAGCGGGTGCTCATTTTGAGCTCAGGTGGTTTACTCCAACTACAGAAGTAGATTTATGTGGCCACGCAACACTGGCCAGCGCATATGTACTGTTTCATCAACTTGGTTATAATGAACAAACGATCCGCTTTCAATCCCGCAGAAGTGGAACATTAACTGTTTCAAAAGAAGACGACTTACTTACGCTGGATTTTCCGGCAGACAGCATCACGGAAGTAAGCATAACCGATGGGCTCACCAGGGGATTGAATCTTCAGCCACAAAAAATATTCAAGGGCAAGAGCGATTATATGTTTGTTTATGAGAGAGAAGAAGACATCAAACAATTGATTCCTGATTTCCCAACTATTGAGACAATTGATGCAAGAGGAATCATTGTTACGGCCAGGGGAAATACCGTAGATTTTGTTTCCCGTTTTTTTGCACCACAGTGCGGCGTGAATGAAGATCCTGTTACCGGTTCAGCACATACCACACTCACACCATTCTGGAGCAGGATCTTAAACAAAAAGGTACTTACTGCAAAGCAACTCTCAGCCAGAGGCGGATTCCTGCAATGTGAAGATCATGGAGAACGGGTCTCTATCAGCGGACGTTGCAAACTTTACCTGGAAGGATCGATTTTCATTTAAAGCCAATCATCCCTCCTGATTTCTGACAACTGCTTTGATAGGAACCAGTTTAATCATTCCTATTTTATCGAAAAGCCGGATGATGGGATAAACAGGATCCAGCTCCCACCATTTTGCTGCAAAATTCGGGCGGGCACCGGCATGGTGGTGATTGTTCTGGAATAATTCTCCTAGCATCAGAAAATCAAAGATCAGGGTGTTTTTGGAATGATCCTTTTCATTAAAGTTTCTGTATCCATACTTATGTCCTGCCCAGTTCACAACAGCACCCTGGATAGGTCCAATCAGAAAATGGATGGGCAGTAAGAGATACATCCACCATTCTGTGGCGAAAACCGCATAAAACAAAACATAAGCAGCTGCAAATCCAAGGCGTGTAAACCAGCTGTCTGCTATCTTGTCTATTGTGGGGTATACAGGAAAATTCTTGTCGAATTTTGGTTCTATTTCAAGTGTGCCTTTTAACACACCATGGTATACTTTTTTTGTATGCCACATCATGGAAAAGACCTCCCTGAAAAAATGGGGCGTGTGCGGATCTTTTTCTGTATCACTGTAAGCATGGTGCATCCGGTGCAGAATGGCGTATGCCCTGGCATTCAGATAGGAGGTGCCCTGTGTTACCCATGAATAGATGTACCAGAATTTTTCCCAGAAAGGATTCATGGTAAACATTTTATGGGCAGCGTAACGATGGAGGTAAAAAGTTTGTGCAAATAAGGAAAGGTACCAGTGCAGCAAGAGAAATACAAAAACAATCATTTAATCGGCAATATTTGGGGTTATTTTGGTCGCAAATATGAGATTAAATTTTGGTTAAAAATCAGAGCGGCTACAAAAGAAGAATTTTCACATGGATTTATGAATCGGTTCATCCCGGCAGAACAAATACCGGACAATTGGATATATGTTATATCATACCCGGATAGCCTCTTTTTTTAAAAACAGCAAAATGAACATCTGCTCTTACCTGAAAGCCCAACTTTTGATAAACATTAATCGCAGCTATATTGTCTGCCCGGACATGCAAAAAAGGAACTGACCCCTCGAGAAAAATCCCTTCTGCCACTTTTGATGTAAGGTAGGATGCGTATCCATTACCCAGATATTCAGGATGCGTACATATCGCGCTGACTTCGGTATATCCATTGGTTTTTAACCGCTCTCCGGCCATTGAAATCAGCTGATCGTTTTGAAACAACCCTATATAGTTTCCGAATGTGATGGTCTTAGTATAGAAAGGACCAGGCCTTGTTAATTCGGTAAGTTCGAGCATTTGCGGAACATCTGCATCACTCAAAGTACGAATAGAAAGCGCCCTTTCCTGAACCTTGTTTAATGCAGGGCAATACATCTGGTAGAGCGGAATGGAAAAAATTAATTCTGTTCCTTCAGGTAACTGCACCTCCTTTGCAATCATTACGGAAAAAGATCTGTTGTCCGGTATTTGCAAAAGCAATTCCTGGCAATCTGATTCATCCCAGTTTTTCATTCCGATAAAGGGAGATACCTCTTCCGGGAAAAACTTTACCGTTGCTGTTCCCTGATTAAAATGTTGCTGTTTCCCGGACAGCGCTTCCCAAACCGGATTATCCAATGAACGGATCATGTTATTTATCTTTTGGTCCAATCCCATAAAACAATATCCCAGCCGATTCCTCCATAGTGCAAGGTATCAATTACTTCAAAACCAGTATTTAGGTGAGCTTTCAGGGAGCGCTGGTTGGCCTGGGCTACATCCGTTATACAATAATCGTACTGATCCATCAAAGCAGTCTTGAATTGACTATACAACCGTTTTACAAGACCTTGCCCTCTGTATGCCTTCGCAACACAAAGCTGTCCAACTACCACATAGCAGGTGTCTTTCAGGGGTTGATGATTGTAACTAAGTGTATCAATCGTGTTAAACAAATCTGCCAACAATTCGTGCTCATAACGATTCTCTCTCGTAGTAACCAATGCATAACCAACTACTTCCTCTCCATCCTTTGCTACAATGGAAGGGCAGGTCTGGTGCATCTGTTCCAGAAATTCCAAAGAATAGGTTGCGCTCAAAAACCCCTGGCTGGATGCCTCTTCTTCAGAAATCAATGTTCGCAGATTAGCGGCCTGTAAATCTTTTATGCCAGTCAGTTCCGAAAGATCAGTAACAGGCTTAATAATCACTGTACTCATAAGCGCCAAAGATAAACGCTACAGCGCAGTTTATACTATAGCTTTTCAAATCTGGCCTGAAAGAAACGCAGGTACTTAGGTTCATAAACCATTTTCATTCCTTTGATAGCATCTCTGCGTTCATATACCCTTGCCGCGGATTCAGCTATTACGTCCATATGTGCCTGTGTATACACCCTACGTGGAATGGTGAAACGAACCAGCTCCAGTTTTGGATAATAGTTTTCTCCATTAGGCTTTCTGCCGGCAGACACTACACCACGCTCCATGGTCCGCACACCAGAATCGAGGTACATTTCTGCTGCGAGGGTTTGGGCCGGAAACTGATCCTGCGGAATATGGGGGAGGAATTTTTTCGCATCCACAAAAATGCCATGCCCACCAATAGGCTGTACGATTGGCACACCATAATGCATCATTTTTTCCCCTAAATAAATCACTTGTCCGATTCTGGCTTTGATGTGCTCATCTCCAACACTTTCTTTAATACCAATGGCCATGGCTTCCATATCTCTTCCGGCCAGTCCGCCATAGGTATGCAGGCCCTCGTATACTACAACCATATTCCTGGCCTCTTCGTACACATCATAATCATTCACTGCCAGAAATCCTCCAATATTGACCAATGCATCTTTTTTTGCACTCATGGTAGCCCCATCGGTCAGGGAACAAATTTCCTTTACAATGGATTTAATGGATCTGTCTGCATATCCCTTTTCTTTCTGTTGAATAAAATAAGCATTCTCTGCCACCCGGGTCATATCGTGTATGATCCTGATGTGGTGTTTTTTGGTGAGCGCCCGAAGTTCCTTCAGGTTCTTCATACTGATGGGCTGTCCGCCTGCCATATTCACGCTCGTAGCAATACTTACATATGGTATTTTGGGTGCCCCGTGTTTTTTTATCAAGCTTTTCAGCTTATTCAGATCCACATTGCCTTTAAAAGGGAAAGTGTTTTCCGGATCATGCGCTTCATCTATGATCACATCCTCGAACTTACCTCCCGCCAGTTCCTGGTGAAGTCTGGTAGTAGTGAAATACATATTTCCCGGAATAATATCTCCCTTTTTGATCAGCACCTTCGAAAGAATATTTTCAGCTCCTCTTCCCTGGTGAGTTGGAATCAGGTATTTATAGCCATAAACATCTCTTACTACTTCTTCCAGATGATAAAAGTTTCTGCTTCCGGCATATGCTTCATCTCCCATCATCATGCCGGCCCATTGGCGATCGCTCATAGCAGAAGTTCCACTATCTGTCAGAAGATCTATATAAACATCTTCTGACCTTAGCAGGAACGTGTTATAGCCTGCTTCTTTCAGGGCTTTCTTACGCTGTGCAACTGTTGTCATTTTCAACAACTCTACCATTTTTATTTTGTAAGGCTCTGCCCAGCTTTGTTTAATCTTTTTCATTTTGCTGTTTTACGTTTATGATACAATAGGGGTTAGCTTAGCGGTAAAATGCCGGAGCATCGGCGCTTCCTCCACAATTCGAAGGCCTTTGATTTTTGCTCTTTCCTGATACACTTCAATAATAACTTCTGCTACATAATCAATATGACTTTGCGTATATACTCTTCTGGGGATAGCCAGCCGGACCAGCTCCTGTTGCGCAGGGATCAACTGCTGCTGTTCATTGTATTTACCAAACATCAATGAACCAATTTCAACACCACGTATACCTCCATGCAGGTACAATGCGCCTACAAGGGCCTGCCCGGGATACTGGTGTACCGGAATATGCGCAAGAAATTTTTTTGCATCCAGGTAAATAGCATGTCCTCCTGCAGGCTGCATTACAGGTACACCTGCAGTTATCAATTGATTGGTCAGGTATTCTACACTGCGAATTCTGTATTGCAGATAATGTTCGTCCATCACCTCGCGTAAACCAATAGAAATAGCTTCCAGGTCTCTTCCGGCAAGGCCACCATAGGTTGGAAACCCTTCGGTCAGTATCAACATATTCCGGCACTGCTGTGCCAGCTGTTCGCTGTGCATGGCAATAAATCCACCAATATTGGCAAACGCATCTTTTTTTGCGCTCATGGTACATCCGTCCGCATATGAAAACAGTTCACATACAATTTCAGGAATACTTTTTTCTGAATATCCTGATTCACGCAGTTTAATAAAATACGCATTCTCTGCAAACCTGCAGGCATCTATAAACAGCGGTATTCCGTAGGAACTGCAAACTGCTTTTGCCTCACGAATATTCTGCATACTTACCGGCTGGCCTCCACCGGAATTATTGGTAATCGTCATCATGCAAAGGGGAATATTCTCGGCCCCTTTTTCCGCAATGAAGGTTTTTAATGCTTCAATATCCATATTCCCCTTAAATGGAGCGGGGATGGTGGGATACTTTCCTTCCTCGCAAATCAGGTCTACACCCGTTGCTCCGGAAAATTCTATATTGGCTCTGGTGGTATCGAACAAAGTATTACTCACAATGTACTTCCCTTTTCCACCTACTATGCTGAAAAGGATCTTTTCAGAAGCCCTTCCCTGATGGGTTGGAATAATCACCGGCATGCCGGTGATTTCCTGTATAGTAGATTCAAAGTGAAAAAAACTGGTACTGCCGGCATAGGATTCATCTCCCTGCATGATTCCTGCCCATTGATTACTGCTCATAGCACTTGTTCCGCTGTCGGTAAGCAGATCTATCAACACCTCACTGGCATGTATGAGAAAGGGATTATAATGTGCTTCTTTAAGAATAATGGCTCTTTGTTCCCTGGTTGTGAAATAAATCGGTTCCACCGATTTGATCTTAAACGGTTCAATGATGGTTTTCATTTATTTTATTTTGACTGGTACAACAGATACATCATACTGAATGAATCAAAGCATGATGTGCATAGACTGCTTCATGAATGTAAATTCATAAAAGCCAAAAAGGGGGGACGCAACTCCCAAAAGAAGAAATTCAGGAAGGTCTGCTGATGATATTTTTCCAGAGTTGCATACTATAAAGTTCTGCTTTTTTTATGGATAATAGCACAGAAACAGGCTTGTTTTTCCCGCTTTTGCCTAACTTGAAAACAGAATCAGGATCCCGTTTATGAAGCATTTTTTCTGGCTGACCGTCTTTTTGTTTTTTCATCAGATTTCCATGGCACAATATCTTCCGCTATACAGTCAAATCCCCAACTATACTTCAACTGCTAACGAGGAAACAGCTCAGTACAACAATGCCGGCATTTTGATTATCAATAAGGTGAGCCAGCCGGCTTATCGCTATTACCGCGTAAAGGAGGATACCGTAGAACGGCCATGTGTGATCATTTGTCCGGGGGGTGGATATGCTGTACTGGCTGCTGGTCATGAGGGTTCGGATGTGGCCTTATTCCTCAACTCTATTGGAATCAATGCTATAGTGCTGAAATACAGAATACCCGACAGAAAAAATCAACCGGATCCTTCGATTGCACCCTTGCAGGACCTGCAGCAAGCGATGTACCTGGCCAGGTTCAACGCTGCTTCCTGGGGAATTCTTCCTGATAAAATTGGAGTGCTGGGATTTTCTGCAGGTGGTCACCTGGCTGCCAGTTTGTCTTCGCATTATATGGATATTAAAATTGATAACCCTGAGCGGGTATCACTAAGGCCCGATTTTCAAATTCTCTTGTACCCCGTGATCAGTTTTAAGGCATTTGGCCACAAAGGTTCTGCTGAGAACCTGATTGGTGGCGGCACTTCAGCCGAACAACTCCATTACTTCAGCAATGAAGAATGGGTGAACAGGCAAACACCTCCTGCCTTTATTATTCATGCAAAAGACGATTCCACGGTACCTGTACAAAATGCGCTTGTGTATCATGATGCACTGCAACAAAATCAGGTACCTTCGTTTTTGCACCTTTTCGAAAAGGGCGGACATGGCTTTGGAATGACCAACCAACAAAGTGAAGTGCAGTGGCCTCAACTACTGAAGCAATGGATGTTAAACATCCGCCTCATTGAAAGATAAGGTCAGTGAGGAAATATTCACTTTCACCTTACGATAAGTGACTCCTGCCTTGTCCAGCATCATCCTGGAAGCTTTTGCAGGATCCGTGCCTTCATATTTATCTGAGAGATAAACAACTTCGGTGATGCCAGACTGAATAATAGCCTTTGTACATTCATTACAAGGAAACAATGCCGTATAAATTTTACAATTGCGCAAATCCATTCCAATATTATTCAAAATGGCGTTTAGCTCTGCATGGCATACGAAAGGATATTTTGTTTCAAGGAATTCTCCTGTTTTTGCCCAGGGGAACTCGTCGTCATGACAACCAATGGGCAAGCCATTATAACCAGTTCCTACAATCCGGTTTTTATCATTCACAATGCAGGCACCCACCTGTGTATTCGGATCCTTACTGCGGTGCCCCGACAATAGGGCAATACCCATAAAATATTCATCCCAGGAAATATACCCTTCTCTTTTTTTCAAAACAGGTTGTTTTAAACACCAAATTAAGGAACTCTGCTAACAAATCCTTGGCAGCTGTTCTCCGGTTAAATAGTTCACCATGCGTTTTCCACCCACCCTGCTCTTCATCATCACCTTGCCGGCATGATCTCCTGTAACTTCTCCAATGATCGCCGCATTGGCACCATTGATATCTTTACGCAACATAGTCAAAAAATTGTCGGCAATTTCTTTGTTCACGATCGCAATAAACAATCCTTCATTGGCAACATACAGCGGATCGAGCCCCAACATTTCACAAGCCCCCTCTACCTGCTCTTCGATGGGCAGGAGTTTCTGATCCAGATAAAATCCCAACCGGGTCAGTTCCGCTATTTCATTCAAAACAGAAGCAACCCCGCCTCTTGTAGGATCCCGGAGAAAATGAATATCTGTTCCAAAAGCATCTACCAACGATTGCACGGTATGATTCAGATTAGCGGTATCGCTTACAATATTGGTTTCAAACTCCAGCCCCTGGCGCAAACTCATAATAGCCATCCCATGTGTTGCAATGTTTCCACTCACAATAATGACGTCTCCTTCCTGTATATTCCCATGATGAATATTGGCTTTGGGGTTGATCAATCCTACTCCGGATGTGTTGATGTAAATCTGATCTCCCTTTCCCTTTTCCACCACTTTGGTATCACCCGTAACAATCTGAACGCCGGCTTTGTCTGCTGCATTTTTAATACTCACCAAAATTTCCCAGAATGCTGTCATCGGAAACCCTTCTTCTATAATAAAGGCCAGGGAAAGGTATTGGGGTTTTGCCCCGCACATAGACAGGTCATTCACCGTACCATTCACTGCCACATCACCAATATTACCACCCGGAAAAAAAATAGGAGAAATAACATAGCTGTCGGAACTGAAAGCCATTTTACCATTCATTTCAAAAATGGCTCCGTCGTGCTGCTGGTCTAACAGGTCGTTCTTAAAAATATCGAACACTCCGCTTTTTAAAAGACGGTGTGTAAGTAAACCACCGCTGCCGTGCCCCAGTGTAATTACATCAAAATCAAATTTGGGCATCGGACACTGTAATTGCATTTTTATCTTGTCTGCCATAATAATTATTTAAACAAAACACCCTATTATTCCTGTGCTGCATAATGATAGTATGCAGCACAGGCTCCTTCACTGCTTACCATCGGTGCGCCCAACGGGTGCTCTGGTTTACATTTGGTGCCAAAATTCGGGCATTGCTTAGGTTTCTTCAATCCTTTCATAATGTCTCCGCTGATGCATTCCTTATTTTCTTCTGCGAGAGGAAGATCTATGTTGAATTTGATTCTTGCATTATAGTTTTTGTAGCGGTCATTTACTTCATACCCGCTTTGAGGGATATTACCAATTCCTCTCCATACACGGTCGCTTACAGCGAAAACTTTTTGAATGGTGTCCTGTGCCAGGCGATTGCCTTCGCGTTGAACACTTCGCGCATACTGATTATCTACCTTATATTCTCCTTTTTCCAATTGTTGTACCGCCATCAGGATCCCCTGTAACAGATCTACGGGCTCAAATCCGGTTACTACAATCGGACATGCATATTTTTCCGCTACGGGATGGTATTCGTCGATGCCCATAATCGTACATACATGTCCTGCAGCCAAAAATGCATCAATCAGATTTTCCTCATCACTCAATATTGCTTCCATGGCAGGAGGTACCAGTACATGAGATGCCAATATGCTGTAATTATCCAACCCCATTTGATCTGCATGCACCACACTCAATGCATTGGCGGGGGCCGTGGTTTCAAAACCTACCGCAAAGAATACCACCTGTTTATCCGGATTTTGTTTGGCGAGCTGTACAGCTTCCAACGGAGAGTAAAGAATTCTTACATCAGCTCCTTCTGCTTTAGCTTCCAACAGGCTTTTTTTACTACCGGGAACCCGAAGCATATCACCAAAGGAACACATAATGGTATTGGGTTGCTCTGCCAGGTAAATGGCTTCATCTATTACACTTACGCTCGTTACGCAAACCGGGCAGCCTGGCCCGTGAACCATAGTAATTTTATCCGGCAGCATATCCAGGATGCCATTCTTTACCAGGCTATGGGTTTGCCCTCCGCAAATTTCCATCAATGTCCAGGGCTTCGTTGTGATCCTATGTATTTCCTTAATGAACTCTTCCACTAATTCGGGGTCACGATATTCGGTCAGGTATTTCATACAATGCAGAATTAGTTTTAGTAATTATTTTCCGTCGGGAGGAGTCTGCAGCTCTTCTACTTCTCCCATGTCTTTGAGGTAATTGAATACTTTCTGCGCCTCCTCTTCATCTACCTTCCCTATGGCAACGCCTACATGTACGAGCACATAATCCCCCACCTGTACTTCGGGAACCATACAGAGGTTCACTTCTTTTTGTATACCGCCAAAAGATACTTTCCCGGTTCTGAAGGTATCATCAAGGGCGTTAATGGTTAATATTTTTCCGGGTATCGCTAAACACATAAAAGTGGTATTTACATTTTCTGAAGACCAGATGCCGAATCCAACCCAGCATAATCAGCAATCCGCTCTGATATTGTTTCATAAAAAGCCAGTTGGCCAAATCCGATTGATTCATCATTCGGGCTCAATTGCTGATGAAAATATACATCGAATTTTCCGGATAACGCCTGTGCAACCAAATCGGTAAGCAGCGCGTTCTGAAAAACACCCCCACTGAAAGCTACACTTTGAACACCGTGTGTAGTACAGAGCTGTAGAACCAGAACGGCCAGGGATTGAAAAACCTTCCAGGCAATTTCTGCTACGGGCATTCCTTCGGCGATATCTGCTAAAAACTGTTCCAGAAAAAGATCCCAGATCAGCACACCCTTTTCTTCCATTAAAGGATAGGGTTCCATTGATTTTACAACAGCTTTGCAGGCCTGGGCTTCCAGTAACATGGCTGCTTCCCCTTCGTAACTGTGGTGGGTGCAGATACCCAGCATACAAGCCAGGCCATCGAGAAATCTTCCCATGGAGCTGGTTTGCAGTGGCTGTGGCTGCTGAATCAGTTTCTGAAAATAGGCCCATTCTGTTTCTGTGAAATACGGTCTGATGATATGCATTTTGTTCTGGAATCTGCTCAGCAAGCTCAACGCAGAAAGCCTCGGTTCCTTACTCATTTTATCTCCTACCAGCTGGGGAAAATAATTGAGGTGTGCAATTCTTTTCATTTCATGCTCCTGGTATACAAAACATTCGCTTCCCCAGATTTTTCTGTCATCTCCAAATCCCGTTCCATCCCATATGATGCCCATTATGGATGCTTCAGCATGAAGTAATTGGTGCTCTGCCAATACTGCTGCAAAATGCGCTTTGTGGTGCTGAATTTCAACTACTGAGGCAAGGGCATTTTTCCCTGCCAGTTCTTTTCCAAACTGTGAAACAAAATAACCAGGATGCGCATCCACCAGCACCTGCGCTGGTTGGGTCTGCAGTAATTGTAATAAATGATGCAGGGTATTGGAATAACTTTCCTGAGATTCAATCGTAGCCTGATCGCCCAGGTACTGACTGATATAGAGGTTCTTACGGTCAAGGAGGGCGAACGCACTTTTCAACTCCCCTCCGGCAGCAAGAATAGTTTGCTCCGCTTTCCGGAATGGATTAGGGAAATAATTGGGAGCAAGTCCCCGACCTCTTCGAAGGATTATTTTCCGACCGGCATTGCTGAACTGCATCACACTATCATCCTGTGGTACCAGGATGTCCCTTTCGTAGGTTAATACCCAATCGGCCACTTCAAATAATTCCGCCAACGCTTCCTGATCCTTATAAATAATCGGAGAGCCGCTGATATTTGCACTAGTGGCAATTAATGGTCGGCCTACCTGCAAAGAAAGAAGGTACAGCAAGGGTGAATAGGCTGTCATAACACCCAATCTGTTCAATCCGGGTGCAATCTCATCTGCACAAATCTGATTGCCGGATACCTCTTTTAGCTTACACAATACAATGGGTGCAGCATTGCTCAGTAAAGCATCCTCCTCCATTTTCCTTAGCTCCACATCCCTGGATGCCGATGCGGTATCCGGATATAAAACTGCCAGTGGTTTGGAGGGTCTGTGTTTTTTGGTTCGAAGTAGTTGAATGGCCTCCCGATTGGTTGCATCGCAGATCAACAGGTAGCCCCCAATGCCTTTTACAGCTGCAATCCTGCCTTGTAGTATCGCTTCTGCAACCTTATCAGGGATGGCAGACTGATCCAGATCAATCTCTTTTATGGGCGATTGATAAAGATGCATTTTTATAGCGCAGGATTTGCAGGAGTTGGTTTGACTATAATGCCTGCGGTTGTATATATCCTGGTATTCTGTATCGCATTCCCCGCACATATTCAGCTGCTTCATAGTAGTATGCTCCCTGTCGTAAGGCAGCTCATCCACTATAGAATACCGGGGACCGCAGTTAAGACAGGTAGTAAACGCATACCCGAATCTTTTGTTGACCGGATCCGTTAATTCTGCCTTACACTCTTCACAAATGGCCATATCGGGCGTAAGCAAAATATCCGGCCTGGTAGTTGAAAAACTGTCCTTTATAGTAAATCCTTCAAATAATTTTGTTTCCGTTTTGAAGATAGCATGATGGGTAATCTGTGCATTACGGGGTGGATGATGGATTAGTTCATGACAGAATTCCGCTGTATCAATCAAATTTGCGGTAAACGCTATTATGACTCCTTCATTGGTGTTACTCACCCAACCACCAATATTCATTTTTGTTGCGAGCTGGCATACAAAGGGGCGAAACCCCACGCCCTGTACCAGGCCCCTGATATGAATATGGTAGGTCCGCAGCATTCGGTCAGATTAGTTCCGAAACCGCCACTCTGGATTTCAGCCAGTTGTACCAGGTTTGCAAGCCTTCCCCTGAAGTACAACTTACTTCAAGAATTTCTAAAGCAGGGTTTACTTTTTTTGCATTGGCTTTTACCTTTTCCATATCAAATGGAACGTATGGCAGCAAATCTATCTTATTCACAATACAGAGTGTAGAAGAGTGAAACATATCCGGATACTTCAGCGGCTTATCGTCTCCCTCGGTTACACTGATAATCACAACCCGTTCTTTTTCTCCCAAATCGAACATAGCCGGGCAAACCAGGTTGCCTACATTTTCTATGAATAATACAGAATTATCCTTGGGTTTCATTCCCTGCAAAGCATGCAGCACCATATGAGAATCGAGGTGACAACCTTTACCCGTATTGATCTGTGTTACTTTGGTTCCGGTGGCATGTATCCGGTCTGCATCGTTGGTAGTTTGCTGATCGCCTTCAATGACGGCAAATTCCAGCTCTCCTTTCAGGTCTTTCAGGGTTCGCTCCAGCAGGGAGGTTTTACCGGAACCGGGAGAACTAACCAGGTTCAGTGCCAGAATATTTTTAGCATCGAAATAACCCCTGTTCCGCTGGGCCAGTAAATTGTTCTGGTGCAGTACATCCTGCTCTACATCTACAATTGTTTTGGAAGACGCATGAGAATGTCCATGATCATGACTATGACTATGACTATGGGAATGAGCGCCATGTGTATGTTCATGTTCACCCAGATGATGTATGGCAGTACTGCCGCCGGAATCACAACCACAAGTAGCGCACATAAAAAAATATTTAATTCTATAAGATAATCTATTTAAGACACAACGAGGGATTTTACTTTCAATTCTTTTCCACTCAGAATATCCAGTAAATGCTCGCCGCACACGGGGCAGGGATCAAAATAGTGATGAATACTGAACACTGCATCGCAATCAAGACAACGGGCTTTTGCCTCTATCGTGTTGATTTTCCTGACTGCTCCCTCAAGCACTGAACCCCTGACCGCCTGTTTCCAGGCGAATTCAAAAGAATCCATTTCTATCCCGCTCAGGGTACCTATATCCAGTTCAATCTCATCTATAATAGTAGCACAGGCCCGATCGGCCTGCTGCTTAGCTATATCGATGATGCTCATGACTATGGAAAGCTCATGCATGCTTTACTTTTGAGAACCTGCATTTTTTTTGCGGAAATACCTCAGGCCTGCAAAAACAATCACCAAGCTGCCCAACGTTATAACCGCGTGCATGGGTTCGGTGAAATAGTGGATAATGGTATATCCTTCCGTTTCTCCATGACCAGGGTGAGCCATTGTTGCCAGTGGGGCAACCATACCAATTAATAAGCCAAATGCGGTAGCAAGTTTTTTCATATTGCAGAATTTATTGGTACAATATTAAAGCTAATCATTGTTCGTTTTTATGATGAAAGTCATATTTCGCAATGACACTTGGCATAAAAAGATTAGGATAGTCATTTTAGTTTTGGTAAGCTCTTAACCTTAAATACATCAGCATGACTAACGAAGTTTTGCCAAAGCAACCAACTTATTATGAGGAGGTTCAAAGAAAAGGATATTCCCGCCGTGATTTTGTTCGGTTTGTAAGCATGATGACCGCATTCATCGGCCTGGAACAATCCGCAATAGGCCAGGTAACCACGGCCCTGGAAACCAAACCACGTCTTCCTGTTATCTGGTTACACTTTCAGGAATGCACCTGCTGCAGTGAGAGCTTTATTCGATCGTCTCACCCAATTGTAGCAGATATTCTTCTCGATAAAATTTCGTTGGACTATACCGAAACCCTGATGGCCGCTTCCGGCTTTCAGGCAGAGGAAGCCCTGCACAATACCATGACCAAATACAAAGGTCAATACATTCTCTGCGTAGAAGGAAGTGTTCCCCTTGCCGCAGACGGTGTTTATTGTATGATTGGTGGTAAAACTTCCCTGCAAATTCTGGAAGAAGCTGCAGAAGGGGCTGCCGCTGTTATTGCCTGGGGCAGCTGCGCCAGCAATGGATGCGTTCAGTCTGCAAAACCCAACCCTACAAAGGCAACACCTATTCATAAAATCATTAAGAATAAGCCCATCATCAAGGTTCCGGGTTGTCCTCCAATCGGAGAAGTAATGGCTGGGGTGATTGTACACTACCTTACTTTCGGAAGAATTCCTGAGCTGGATAAACTGGGCAGACCGAAAGCGTTCTACAGCAAACGTGTTCACGACACCTGTTACCGCCGTCCTTTCTACGATGCAGGTCTGTTTGTAGAGAGCTTCGACGACGCAAATGCCAAAAAAGGATATTGCTTGTACAAAGTGGGCTGTAAAGGACCTTCTACCTACAACGCCTGTGGTGTAATGAAATGGAACAACGGAACCAGCTTCCCGATCCAGTCTGGTCACCCTTGTATTGGTTGCAGTGAAGAGAATTTCTGGGACAATGGAAGGTTCTACGAGAGAGGATCCTCCTTTGCCGGATTTGGTATTGAAGCTGATGCAGATACATTCGGTAAAGTGGCATTGGGTATTACAGGTGCCGCATTGGTAGGACATGCTGTGGCTACCAACATCGGCAAGTCTAAATTCATCAAAGAGCATCAGCAGGAGGGAAGGGAGAGCGAGCACGAGTTAAAATCCTAATTAAAATCACCATTCAACTAGCCATATGAGCAAAAGAATAGTTGTTGACCCGATCACGAGAATCGAAGGTCACTTACGTATAGAAGCTGATATTGAAAACGGCAAAATAAAAGATGCCTACAGCAGTGGTACCATGGTACGTTTGCTGGAAGAAATTCTTCGCGGAAGAGACCCAAGAGATGCCTGGGCATTTGTTGGACGGGTTTGCGGAGTATGTACTTCCATCCACTCCGTTACTTCAGTTCGCGCAGTAGAAGACGCACTGGATATCGTTATACCTCCCAATGCGGAACTGGTAAGAAACCTCATGAACTGTGCCCTTTATATGCACGACCACGTGGTGCACTTTTACCATTTACACGCCATGGACTGGGTAGATGTGGTGAATGCTTTAAAAGCAGATCCGAAAAAAACATCTGAACTGGCACAGAGTATTTCCAAATGGCCTAAAAGCTCTCCGGGCTACTTCAGCGATCTGCAAACCAGAATCAAAAAGTTCGTAGACAGCGGCCAGCTGGGTATTTTCTCCAATGGATATTGGGGTCACCCTGCCTACAAGCTTCCTGCAGAAGTGAACCTGATCGGATTGGCACACTATCTCGAAGCGCTGGAATGGCAGAAAGAAATTGTAAAGATTCAGGCGATCCTTGGTGGTAAGAACCCTCACCCCAATTACCTCGTGGGAGGTATGGCCTGCGCAGTAGGTATTGATGACGTAAGCGGACTGAACGCCGAACGCCTGGCATATATCGGCCAACTGCTGAAAGACGGTAAAAATTTCATTGAGCAGGTCTATATTCCCGATCTGATGACCGTAGCTTCCTTCTACAAAGACTGGGGTGCTATTGGCGGCGGACTGGGTAATTACCTGGTTTACGGAGATATGCCAACCAATGGATACAGGGATGCATCCAGTTTCAAATTCCCTTCTGGTGCCATACTCAACAAAGATATCAGCAAGGTATACGAAGTAGATCTGAAAAAAGAAGACGAGGTACAGGAATTCATTACCCGTTCCTGGTATGAATATAAGGAAGGTGACGGCAAAGGCTTACACCCATGGAAGGGCGAAAGCAAAATCAACTATACAGGTCCAAAACCACCTTTTGAACACCTGAAAACAGACGAAAAATACAGTTACCTGAAAACACCAAGGTGGAAGGGCAACGCGATGGAAGTAGGACCGCTGGCCAGGGTATTGGTAGGATATGCAAAAGGAAGGGAAGACTTTAAAGAAGTGGTAGACAAAGCGCTGAAAGATCTGAATGTACCTGTAACTGCACTGTTCTCTACCCTGGGCAGAACTGCCGCAAGAGGACTTGAGTGTGTACTTGCTGCACAATGGGGACAGGAATTCTTTGATCAACTGGTAACAAATATTAAGAACGGTGATACCAGGATGGCCGATTCCAGCAAGTTCGAACCATCCACATGGCCAAAAACGGCTCTGGGTGTAGGACATGCCGAAGCGCCGAGAGGTGCTCTGGCTCACTGGATCAATATTGAAGACGAGAAAATCGCCAACTACCAGCTGGTGGTTCCAACTACCTGGAACGCATCTCCAAGAGACAATAAGGGCCAGCTGTCTGCTTACGAGGCGGCGCTGATAGATACCCCGGTTGCAGATGAAAAACAGCCATTGGAAATTCTGAGAACCATTCACAGCTTTGACCCCTGCATGGCCTGCAGTGTTCACCTGTACGATGAAAACGGAACAACTATCAGCAGAATCAGTGTTGTTGGAGACTAAACCTTTAAATCAATTTTATGGCAAATAAATATTTGCATATTCACAGACTTCGCAGGGTATATGTGTGGGAGTTGCCGGTAAGGTTTTACCACTGGCTCAATGCCGGCGTTATCCTGGTATTGATTATAACCGGCTTTTTTATTTCCAATCCGCTGGCGTTGATGAGCAATGCGGAAGCAACCAACCAGTATACCATGGGATGGGTTCGCTATATTCACTTCATAGCCGCCTATTTATTTTTCTTTAATTTCTTATTCCGTATTTATTGGGGATTTGTGGGAAACAAATACGCCAACTGGAGGCAGTTTATCCCGGTTTCCAAACGATTTTTCAAAGAAATGTGGACCGTATTCAAGATCGATATCCTGATGCTTAAAAAGAATGGACAGCAGCAGGACCATTTAAGCGTAGGGCACAATGCAATGGCGGGTTTCATTTATTTTCTGACCTTTATTGTATTCCTGATCCAATGTTTAACCGGTTTTGGCTTATACGCATCTATGTCTGACTGGTGGTTACCTAAAATGTTTGCCTGGTTCCCTGCAATGCTGGGTGGCGACATTGTAACCAGACAGATTCACCACTGGGCCATGTGGTTCTTTATCCTGTTTGCTGTAGTACACGTTTATCTGGTATTCTATCATGATTATGTAGAAGGCCGCGGAGAAATCAGCAGCATGGGAGGCGGTTGGAAATTTATAGAGGAAGATGTGTTCGAAAAGAACAAGCACATGACTCCTAATCCGGAAAAAAATAAATAAACATCATGTTGGGCAATTCGGACACACTGGTTTTAGGAATAGGCAACTATTTAATGGGGGATGAGGGCATTGGAGTACATGTTGCCAATCGGCTGGAGCAGATGAATCTGCTTCCGGAAGGGGTAACTGTATTGGATGGAGGAACCGGAGGCTTCCATTTATTAGAATATTTTGAGTTATATGACCATATTATTCTGATAGATGCCACACTCGACAACAATACACCTGGCACCATCCGAAAAATCAAACCAAGGTTCGCAACCGACTTTCCTCCTGCCATGAGTACCCATGATATTGGGTTAAAAGATCTGGTAAGCGCCCTGCAAATACTGGGAAAAATGCCGAAAATCGATCTGTTTGTGGTCAGTATAGCTACCATTCAGCAACAGGGAATTGAGTTAACCCCCGAAATTGAGGCGGTTGTGCCAGCCGTTATGGACCATATTTTAAATCTTTTGGCAGAAAAAGAACCTTTTTTAGCAGTTTAAATAGGTTATATTAAGCTTTATTTCCAAATGCTCGTTCAAAAACGGGCATTTGGCTTTTATTTAAGGGATTAAAAAAACCTTAAAACATTATATTTGTTCTTCAACCTAAAATTGAAGGCATGCGCATAACTCTACTCCGAACCGCTCATTTAACCATGATTGCTTCGGCAATACCAGTTCTTTTTTCCTGCTCCGGCAAGGGAGGTAATAAAGATGCTGTTTCTGTACCCGAATTACCGGTGATAGAAGTAGTGGTAAAAGATACCACCCTGAACAGTGAATACGTTTCGGATATTCAGGCACTGAAAAATGTTGAAATCAGGACCAGAGTAGGTGGATTCCTCGAAAAAATATTTGTGGACGAAGGACATGAGGTAAAAAAAGGGCAGCCCCTTTTTCAGCTGAACGACCAGGAATTGAAAACAGAAGTGGCCCGGGCCAAAGCCAATGTGTCGAGCGCCCTTGCAGATGCGAAAGCCGCTGAACTGGAAGTAGACAGAACCCGTATTCTTGTTGAAAAGAATATTATTTCAAAAACAGAATATGAACTAGCCTCTGCCAAGCTAAAAGCAGCCAAAGCCAGGATTGATGAGGCACTCACTATGCAAAAAAGTGCAGAAACAAAGCTTTCCTATACTTTTATCAGCGCCCCCTTTGATGGTGTAATTGACCGTATACCCTTAAAAATGGGTAGTGTAGTAGATCCAGGGGCTTTATTAACCACCATTTCCGATATCAGTCAGATATATGCCTATTTCCATATTTCAGAAAATGAATACCTGCGTTTTAAAAAGTCGCTGACGAAGGGCCCGCAGGAAAACAAACCGCTGCAACTGATATTGGCGGATGGATCTGAATATGCGTATCCGGGTAAAATTGAAACAATCGATGGAGAATTCAACGATAATACCGGTGCCATTGCGTTTCGTGCAAAATTCCCTAATCCCAATAAACTGCTCAAACATGGTGCAACCGGTAAAGTTCGTCTCACCAGTGCTGTAGAAAATGCCATCGTTATTCCACAACGCTCCACTTTTGAAATTCAGGACAAGAACTATGTTTTTGTAGTAGATGGTCAAAACAAAGTAACCATGAGAGCCTTCCGTCCGGGTCAGCGTGTAGCGCAATACTATATAGTTGAACAGGGTTTAAAACCAGGAGAGAAGTTCGTATATGAAGGTATGCAAAGCATCCGCCAGGGCGATAAGATCCTGCCACGACTCCTGAACACAGACAGCCTGATGAAAACTGCGATTGAA
Source organism: Sediminibacterium sp. (assembly GCA_016786865.1). GTDB lineage: Bacteria > Bacteroidota > Bacteroidia > Chitinophagales > Chitinophagaceae > Sediminibacterium. The sequence continues at coordinate 50,640 of JAEUVE010000015.1, forward strand.
CAGTATTAATACCTTATTATGTTAGAAACCTTTATCAGACGACCGGTTCTATCACTGGTCATCTCCATCATTATTACTTTAGTGGGTATACTGGCGTTGTTTACCTTGCCCATTACCCAGTTTCCGGATATTGTTCCGCCCTCTGTTACCGTAACGGCAAAATATACGGGAGCCAATGCAGAAGTGCTGGCAAAAGCAGTAGCTACACCGCTGGAACGCGCCATCAATGGTGTACCGGGGATGACTTATATGTCTTCCGTTTCCAGTAACAACGGGGTCACCCTGATTACCATTGCTTTTAAAGTGGGTACAGATCCGGACCTGGCTGCCGTGAACGTACAGACCCGGGTAACCACCGTACTGGATGAATTACCCGAAGAGGTAATTAAGGCGGGGGTAACCACCGAAAAAGACGTTAACAGTATGCTTTTGTACCTCAACGTCATGAGCGAAGACAGTTCTACTGATGAACAGTTTATTTACAATTTTGCAGACATCAATATCCTTCAGGAACTGAAGCGGATCGACGGAGTTGGTTTTGCGGAGATCATGGGTCAGAAAGAATACTCTATGCGGGTATGGCTGAAGCCAGACAGGATGTTGGCCTATAATGTTTCTGCGCAGGATGTGGTGAACGCATTGCGGAACCAGAACGTAGAAGCAGCCCCTGGCAAAACCGGAGAAAGCTCCGGAAGGAGTCCTCAGTCTCTGCAGTACATTCTCAGATATACCGGGAAGTTTGCTGACCCTGAATTGTATAAAAATGTAGTGATCCGGGCAGAAACCAACGGGTCCATTCTGTATCTGAAAGACATTGCCGATATAGAATTGGGCGCCATGACCTATAGTATGGTTTCCAAAACAGACGGCAGACCCTCCGCCTCCATCATGCTAAAACAACGTCCCGGCTCCAATGCCAAGGAGGTAATTGAAAAAGTAAAAGCAAGAATGGCGGAATTGAAAGAAACTTCTTTTCCGCCGGGAATGGTGTACAATTTTGCTTACGATGTATCCCGATTCCTGGACGCCTCAATCCATGAAGTTGTAAAGACTCTTATTGAAGCGCTGATTCTGGTATTCATTATTGTATTTATCTTTTTGCAGGATTTCCGCTCTACCCTAATCCCCGCACTTGCAGTACCAGTGGCCCTGGTAGGAACCCTGGCATTTATGCAGGCCATGGGCTTTTCGATCAACCTGCTTACCTTATTTGCGCTGGTGCTGGCCATTGGAATTGTGGTCGACGATGCCATTGTGGTAGTGGAAGCCGTCCACGTAAAAATGTCGGAGCAACACCTGTCGGCCATGGACGCAACTATTGCTGCCATGAAAGAAATCAGCGGAGCCATTGTGGCAATTACATTGGTAATGTCGGCGGTGTTTGTTCCTGTAGCATTCCTGTCGGGTTCTGCGGGTGTATTTTACAGACAATTCTCACTTACACTGGCCGTATCCATTGTTATTTCCGGTGTAAATGCACTCACCCTTACTCCTGCGCTGTGCGCATTGATGATTAAACATACCCACCAGGAAAAAAGCAAGGGCCTGCTGGGTAAATTCTTCAACGGATTCAACAACGTATACAATAAAACAGAAAATAAATACATGGGCCTCGTAAGCCGGATCGCCGGAAGAAAAGTGATCACGGTTGGGTTACTGATTGCCTTTTTTGCCGGAACTGTTGGTGTAAATAAAATATTACCAACCGCATTTATTCCTACAGAAGATCAGGGTATTATTTATGTAAACGTTTCTACCCCTGCCGGCGCTACTGTAGAGAGAACAGAAAAAGTGCTGATAGAACTGGAAAAGTCGATTAAAACCGTTCCTTCAGTAGAAAACCTGACAACCCTTTCAGGTTATAGCTTAATTACAGAGGCTGCCGGTGCTTCTTTCGGTATGATGATGATCAACCTGAAGCCATGGAAAGAGAGAAAAGAAACCGTGAAAGATTTGATTCCGATACTCCGGGAAAAAACAAAGCATATTACGGATGCTTCTATTGAATTTATGCCACCGCCAACCGTTCCCGGCTTTGGTAATACGAGTGGTTTTGAACTTCGGATCATTGATAAAACCGGAGGGGGAGATCTCCAGAAAACCGCCGCTGTAACCAACAACCTGATCAATGAAATTAAAAAAGAGGGTGTTGTTGGATCGGCCTATACCAGTTTTGACCCCAATTTTCCGCAGTACCTGATCCATGTAGATTACGACATGGCAGCAAAAAAGGGAGTAACCGTAGACAATGCAATGACCGATCTGCAAACCTTAATCGGAAGTTTCTATGCTACCAACTTCATCCGATTTGGACAAATGTACAAGGTGATGGTTCAGGCATATCCTAATTACAGGGGTAAGCCAAGTGATATCCTGAGTTTGTACGTTAAAAATGACCGTGGAGAAATGGTTTCTTATTCCACTTTCTGCCGCCTCGAAAGGGTGTACGGACCAGAACAGCTGACCAGGTACAACATGTATACCTCCGCTATGGTAAACGGAGATGCAGCTCCGGGGTTCAGCTCCGGGGAAGCCATTAAATCTATTGAAAAAATTGCCAAGGAAAAGTTGCCAAGAGGGTATAGTTACGAGTGGTCAGGCATCACGCGCGATCAGATTCAGTCTGGAGATCAGGCAACCAGTATTTTTATAATCTGTCTGATTTTCGTTTACCTGATTTTATCTGCAAAGTATGAAAGCTTTATTATGCCATTTGCAGTAATCCTTTCGATTCCAACAGGAATCTTCGGTGCTTTTCTTGCGTTGAAATTATTTGGACTGGAAAACAATATCTATGCACAGGTTGCGCTCATCATGCTGATCGGACTATTAGGTAAAAACGCCATCCTGATCGTAGAATTTGCCATGCTCCGCCGCTCTCAGGGCTTCAGTATTTTTGAAGCTGCAAGAGAAGGTGCTGTATCCAGATTGCGACCCATCCTGATGACCTCTTTTGCTTTCATTGCCGGTCTGATTCCACTGTGCATTGCATCTGGTGCAGGCGCCATTGGTAACAGATCTATTGGAACCGCTTCTGCCGGAGGTATGTTCTTTGGAACTGTTTTTGGCGTTGTGATTATTCCGGGTCTGTATGTAATTTTTGCCAGCATCGCAGAATTTTTAAGTCGCAAAAAACCGGCGGCAGCACCTGTATACATTAGTGAACATCCCGAAGAATTTTCAGACAGATAGAAGTAATTCATATGAAAAAAATAACCGCATATTCGTTTCTGTTATTCTCTTGTATAGTAGTACTATACAGTTGCAGCATCCCCGCCAAAACAACCAGGCCCATATTAAAGGAAATGCCGGAGAACTTCGGTTCTCCGGGCAAGGACAGCCTGAATATGGCCACAATTTCGAGGGAATTGTTTTTCCACGATGAGGCATTACTGAGCCTGATAGACACGGCGTTGAAAAATAACCCTGATTTGCAGATTGTGATGCAGCGTGTAGCCGCTTCAAGGGCTTATCTGAATATGAGCAGGGGCTTAACCAAACCTTCGCTCGATGCGGTTGTTTCTGCTGGGGTAGACAAGTTTGGAGATTATACCATGAATGGGTTGGGCAATTATGACATGAATTTGTCTCCCAATATCAACAAAGACCAGCGGATTCCATTGAACATGCCCGACATGTACCTTGGATTCAGAAGCAGCTGGGAAGCAGATATCTGGGGTAAGCTGTCCGACAAGAAAAGAGCTGCTTACGCTCGTTACCTTTCTTCTGAAAAAGGAAGACAATGGGTTACCACACAGCTGGTAGCACATGTTGCGTCCCTTTACTATGAATTACTGGCATTGGACAAGGAGGAAGAAATCATTTTAAATAACATTGAGTTGCAGGAAAATGCTTTACAAGTGGTGATTGCACAAAAAGCTGGTGGAAGGGCTACAGAACTGGCAGTTCAACAATTTAATGCACAATTACTCGGAACCAAAAGTTTCCTGCATGTGATCCGTCAGTCGATCGTGGAAACAGAAAATGCACTAAATGCATTAAGCGGAAAATTCAATCAACAAATTAAAAGACACAAGAAGATTGTAGAATTGGAATTGCCCAGCATTATCAATACAGGAGTACCAACACAATTACTGATTAATCGTCCGGACATCCAGGAATCAGAATTACTCTTAAATGCTGCTGGTGCAGAACTGGAGGCCAGTCGAAAAGCATTTCTGCCTTCTCTGAATATTACTGCACATACTGCGTTGAATACGTTCAATCCCCAATTCCTGGTTTCCCCAAAATCACTTACCTATGGATTATTGGGCGGACTGATTACCCCGGTACTGAGTAAAAATATGTTGAAGGGCAACTATGAACTCGCCAATGCGGCTCAGTCTGAAGCCTTTTATCAATATCAAAAAAATATTCTGAATGCTTACCAGGAAGTACAAACACAGCTCAAGGGCATTGAGCATTATAAACAGATTTATCTGCTAAAAACAGAAGAAACCAAGAGTCTGCAGGCTGCAGTAAGTACATCTAAAGAGCTGTATAGAACTGGTTATGCCTCTTACCTAGAAGTAATTACAGCACAAAGAGGTGTGCTGGATGCAGAACTGGAATCTATTAAGAGTAAAAGAACCGTTTTTGTAAGGCTGATTGATTTATATAAAGCATTAGGAGGGGGCTGGAACTAAGCCCCCTCTCCTGCCCTTACTCCATACACTGATAAATTTTGTGTTCAACTGCATAAATAATAATACCGGCAGTACTTTTTGAGCCGGTTTTATTCATAATTCTGCTGCGGTGACCTTCAATAGTTCTCTTGCTCAAATTAAGCGCACTCGCAATTTCTTTGCTGGTAAATTCCTTACAAATCATCCGGATGATTTCCCGCTCCCTATCACTGAAAATCTGTAACATAAGGGCGGGTTCCGGATCTTTTCGGGAGATCAATTCAGAAAATCGCCGAGCACACTCCAAACAAAAATAGGGCTCCCTATTGTATACTGCCTGAATGGCTTCGTGGATCTCTTCCGGTTCTGCAAATTTGGTTACATGACCCAATGCACCCAATTCCATCATCTGCCGGATGCGCTCACTAATTGGAGAGGACGTTAACACAACCACCCTGCTTTCCGGAAATGCTGCAAACAATCCCGACAGGGCTTCAATACCATCATTGCGCTGATAGTTAATCCCCATCACAACCACATCAGGATGGCTGTTCCTTGCCGCTCCGATCATTTCAGTTTCATTGGTGGCTTCTGTAATCGTACCAATTCCGGACCGATTTGCAAGCAGCTGCTTTAATCCTGTTCGATAAATGCTTTGATCGTCTGAGATCAGAATGCTTAATTTATTATTTACCATGAGAAAAGATTTCCATTCCTTTTGTTTTCTCTAATGGCAGTTTTCTCAGGGGGTAAAATGCATCAATTATCCGGTTAAATGTTGGGGATTTATGCCTTTTTACCGGGGTAATATAGTCAAACTTCTTAAAAAGAGGGTTTTTCTCAATAAATCGCTAATTTAATTTCATGAAAGCACACATATTCATCATAACTGCGGGAGCAGTTCTTTCCGTTACTGCAGTAAAAGCACAAAAAAAATTCAATCCGGATAGTCTTTTTAAAGAAGCTGCAAAAACAGAGCTTTGGGAGCCTGTTCCGGAAAAAGTAACTCCGGGTAAAACCCCTTCTGAAGCACCCTCAGACGCTATCCTTCTTTTTCAGGGAAACAACCTGAATGCATGGCAGAAAAAAGGCGGCGGAAAACCAGGATGGAAAATAGATGCGTCCGGCATAATGAACGTAGTGAAAGGTGCTGGTGATATTGAAACCAAACAGGGATTTGGCAGTTGCCAGCTGCATATTGAATGGAAAAGCCCTGCAGCAATAGCAGGTAACGGGCAATCCAGGGGCAATAGCGGAATTTTTTTTATGGGCAGGTACGAATTACAGGTGCTGGACTCCTATAATAACCCTACTTACGTAAACGGACAGGCAGGCAGCATGTACAAGCAATATGCCCCATTGGTGAATGCAGCCAGAAAACCCGGTGAATGGCAATCTTACGATGTGGTGTTTACTGCCCCCAGATTTTATTCGGATGGTCAGGTGCAGGAGCCGGCAAGAATCACGGTTTTCCATAATGGCGTACTGATACAGAATAATGTAATCATTAAAGGAAATACAGAGTGGATTGGTGCATCAGTATACAAAGTGCATGGGAACAAAGAGCCCCTTATTTTACAGGACCATGGCATGGATGGAGGTAACCCTGTTGCTTACCGAAATATCTGGATCAGACCACTTTAAGCGCAAATTCAATCGCTCTTTTTTCTGCCCAGGTAGCACCCTTATGCGACTCCATAAATCCACAGTGACCTCCGGCTTCTGGCATTTCCAGAAACAGATGTGGATTGTCGGCAGCATCTTTTACCGGCATACAATTGGGTAAAAGGAACGGGTCGTTTTTTGCCTGTACAATCAGCGAAGGAATCTGCAGGTTTTTCAAAAATGGTCCCACACTGGCTTTTTCATAAAAATCAAGAGCGTTTACATATCCATGTAAAGGAGCCGTATACCGGTTATCAAATTCAATAAAATCGCGTATATCATCGTACCCTTCTGCATTGATCTGATCGGGGAACAGCCTGGATTTCTGTTTGATCTTATATCCTAGTTTTTTTAAAAACCGATTCATGTAAATTTTATTCCCCTTTGCAGAGAGTGCATCCACACTTCCTTTCAGGCTACAGGGCACTGAAAATCCTATGGCAGCTTTTACCTGTTCAGGTACTCGTGAAGGATTTTCGGCAACTGCCCTCATCGTAAGACTTCCTCCCATGCTGAATCCAACCAATACGATTTGTTCATAGTGATGTATATTCAATGCATGCCGAATCACCAGTCTTAAATCGTCTGCATCACCATGATGGTAGAATCGCGCCAGCCTGTTCATTTCTCCGCTACAACTCCGGCAGTTCCACCCGATGGCATCAAAACCATGCTGTGTAAAAATCTTGGCCATACCGGTTACATAATGCCTGCCGGAATCTCCTTCAAGTCCATGTGTTATCACCACCAAACGGTTATTTTGGGGCGCTTTACAAGACCAATCTATATCCAGAAAATCTCCGTCGGGCAATTCCAGTCTTTCTCTTCGGGCATAGGAAAACGGAACTTTCCGGAATAAGCTCGGATAAATACTTTGTATATGGCCATTAAATTGCCAGAATGGAACTTTAAGATCAGGTGCAGGTAATACAGGCATATTGCGGGTTGTTGGCAAAGGTATTGAATACTTAATTTTTTCTACCTTCAAAGCATGGCACAGAACAAATACCTGAAGTACCTGAACGTTTTATCTCTTTTTGATACAAAAAGAACCAGGGATATTTTCCAGGTAAATCCTACAATAATTCCCTCCCGCGAAGAAGCAGAACAAATCCATATTACGCTGTTCAACTACAATGCGGAACAATTGGAGGAAAAGGCATTCAGTCAGGTTGAAGCCATCTATCAATACCACAACAACGATCGGGTCAGTTGGATCAATATAGACGGAATCCGCAAAAAAGACGTGGAAGCAGTCTGCAGTCATTTTGGTATTCACTACCTCATTACAGAAGATATTTTAAGCGTTAGCCAGCGACCCAAGATGGATGAAATAGATCCTGTACTTTTTGGTCTGTTGAATATGCTGTATTTCAACGATAAAACAGGTACGGTAGAAACAGAACAAATCAGCATTCTGCTGGGCAAAGGATTTGTAATTTCCTTTCAGGAAGACGCAGGAAGAGATGTTTTTACGCCGGTCAGGGAAAAACTCAGGGTAACGGGAAGCAAACTCAGAACAAGCGGCGCCGATTATCTGTGTTATGCATTACTAGACATGATTGTAGACAACTATTACCTGGTTATGGAAAAGATCGGAGAAAGAATAGAATGGCTTGAAGACAAAATTATCAGAAGCTCCAACAAAAGATCCCTCGCCGAAATCAATGCCCTCAGAAAAGAACTGATTGTGCTGAAAAGAAATGTGAGCCCTGTCCGTGAACTGATCAACGGGTTCATCCGAAGTGAAAGTGATCTGCTCGAAGACAAAACCACCAAGTATTTTAAAGACATTTACGATCACATTGTTCAGGCCAGCGACCTGGCAGAAAACTACCGGGATATGATGATCAACCTGCAGGACCTGTATTTAAGTAATGTAAATCTGAAGATGAATGAGGTAATGAAAGTTATGGCAATTGTAACCTGCCTGCTGGCACCTGCAACAGTCATTGGCGGCATTTTTGGGATGAACTTTGATCGGCTACCCTATATACACCATCAATACGGTTTCTATATTGCCGCATCCCTGATACTGATCATACCCGTGATCATGATCTATGTTTTCAAAAAGAGAGGCTGGTTTTAATGATCACAATCGTCCGCATGCGCATGATTGTGCTGCCGGCATAAGCGATAATTCAGGTAATGACCGGCTACAATGAAAAGAACGGCCGGAGCCAGGAGCCAATACCGCCACTCGTGCAAAAAGCTCACCTTTACGATCAGCAGAACAATACCAAGGCTAAAAAAAACCATTGGGATCGGGCTGTGGTGGTGTTTTGCCAACCCATGATACAATGAATATATGCCTATGAAAAAGGCAACTCCAATCATAAAGTATTCAAAATGAAGATTTTCGATAATATTTACCCCAAACAGCGGTAAACTGCTCAAAAAAAGCGGAAGCACGGCACAATGTATGGCACAGGCCACAGAGGCAGTGATACCCAACGCATCCCAATTAATTTTAAAACTCATCTGTTGGCAAAAGTACAACAGTGCAACAATGTTGCAAAATAATTGTCTAAACGGCTGTACCTTTACGTTTCAATTGTAATCATGAGCAAGAAATTTTTGGGGTACCTGCTTTTCTTTATTGCCCTTGTAATGGGATTTTACTATTTCCTTTTCCGCGATAACGATATGTGGAAGAAAAAGCTGTCGATCATCAGTTATGTAAAGCCTTTTCATTTTACCAACCAGCAGGGGCTCCCTTTTACCGACCGGGATCTGTTGGGAAAAGTAACTGTTGTAGAGTATTTCTTTACCACCTGCAAAGGAATCTGCCCCAAGATGAACACCAATATGAAAGCCATTTACAAGGAGTTTGAACAGGAGCCCAACTTCATGATCCTTTCGCATACCTGTAATCCTGAAACGGATTCGGTTCCGGTACTAAAAAGATATGCCGATTCACTGGGTGGAAATCCACAAAAATGGGTTTTCGTAACCGGAAGAAAAGACAGCTTATACCAGATGGCAAGAACATCTTACCTGCTCGATGACCCGAAAAACAGTTTTGAGAAAATTGAAGATCAGTTTATTCATACGCAATTTTTTGCGCTGGTAGACAAGGACGGTAAAGTAAGGGGGCAGATTTATGACGGATTAAAAAAGGAGGAGCTGGAGTTACTCAAAAGAGATGTCCGGACCCTGCTGGCCGAAAAATCTTCTTCCGCTAATTTTGTAAATGGTATTTTTAACAATAACCCCTGATAACAGGTTATGCACAGCAAAATTACCGATACCCTAAAAAAACACCAGCTGAGTGTTACCGATTCCAGGAAAAAGATTCTTTCATTTTTTCTACAGTCGGGCAATGCACTGGCCCATGCAGATATTGAACACAAAAGTGGTACAGAGTTTGACCGGGTCACCATCTACAGAACGTTGCAGACTTTTGTTGAGAAAGGAATCATTCATACCATACCCACAGCAGATAATTCTATCAGATACGCACTTTGCAAAGACGAGTGTGTAGAAGGACATCATCACGACGATCATGTTCATTTCATTTGTGATGAATGTGGCACCACTTATTGCCTGGATCATGTAAGTGTTCCGAAAGTAAAATTGCCAAAAGGATTTAAAGCTGCTCAAACCGATCTGGTCGTAAGTGGAACATGTAATAATTGCGAAAAATGATATTAGTAACGGGAGGTACCGGACTGGTTGGATCACACCTTATTCAGCAACTTGTGCAGGAAGGTAAATCCGTGCGTGCACTTTACAGGAGTTCAGTTCCACAGACACTGGCAAATTTGAATGGGATAGAGTGGGTAAAGAGAGATATTCTGGATACCAGCACACTCTGGGAGGCCATGGAGTCGATAGAGCAGGTGTACCACTGCGCCGCAATTGTATCCTTTCATCCCGCCCAAAAAAAATTACTCAATAAAACCAATATAGAAGGTACAGCCAATGTAGTGAATGCCTGCATCAGTCAGGGTGTAAAAAAGCTGTTATTTGTAAGTTCAGTAGCAGCACTCGGCAGAATCAGGGAAGATCAGCCTATTGATGAAACCATGAACTGGACGCCCGAAACCAGCAACAGTGAATACGGAAAAACCAAATTCATGGCCGAAATGGAAGTCTGGAGAGGAATGGGAGAAGGGTTAAACATCGCCATTGTAAATCCGGTGATCATACTCGGAGCCGGCAACTGGGATAGTGGATCTTCGGGTATCTTTAAATCGGTCTACAACGAATTTCCCTGGTATACAGAAGGTATCAGTGGCTTTGTAGACGTCAGAGATCTCGTACGGGCCATGGTCACTATTATGCAGTCACAGGTAAGCGGAGAGCGCTTTATCATCAGCGGAGAGAACAGAACTTACCGGGAAATATTTACGATGATTGCGAATGAGTTCGGGAAAACCCCGCCTCATAAAAAAGTTACACCACTGATGGCGGAAATCGTTTGGCGGCTGGAAGCGCTCAAAGCAAAATTCAGCGGCAAGAACCCATTACTAACTAAAGAAACGGCAAGAACCGCTCAGGCAAAGGTCAACTTCAACAACACCGGATTTTTGAAAAAATTTCCGGAGTTCAGCTATACGCCTATGGAACAATCCATCCATCGGATCTGTGCAGAAATCCTGAAAACCAACCGTATTTAGGTTTATTCCATCACTTTTTTCCATAGTTCCGGTATGCGCTTGATCCATACCAGTTCTCTTCTTTTGAGAGAAGCATCCTCAGCAGGATAGCCAAAATAAGTTTTACCCCCGGCCAGAGAGGAAGGCACACCGCTTTGTGCCAGCACGACCGCATTGGCCCCGATCGTAAGCGTTTTACTAACCCCAACCTGTCCCCAAAGCGTTACACCGTCTTCTATGATGGTTCCGCCGGCTATACCCACCTGAGCAGCGAATAAACAGTTTTTTCCAACAGTTACATCGTGGCCAATATGTACCATATTGTCCATCTTGGTTCCCATACCGATTCTGGTTTCTGCAGTTACCCCCCTGTCGATCATACAACCGGCACCAATTTCCACACCGTCTTCTATGACCACATTTCCGCAACTCAGCATTTTCTTATACCACTGTTCCCTGTTTTTCTTGGTGTTGTAATAAAATGCATCACCACCAATTACTGTTCCTGACTGAATCACTACATTATCACCAATCACAGTATAATCCAGTATGGTCACATTGGGATGTATGATGGTGTTCCTGCCTATGCAAACCTTTTTACCAACAAATGTATTGGGCATTATCACAGAACCCTCACCAATAACCAGATCATCACTGATCGGTTTTTGAGCCGGAGTAAACGGACGGAAATGTTTTACAATGGTAAGGTATGCTTCAAAAGGATCGGCTACGACCAGGATGGTTTTACCTTCCGGAATATCCACCTCCCTGGTATTGATGATGATAAAATCTGCTGCGCTTTTTAAACAGGTATCATAGTATTTGGGATGATCCACAAATACAAGATCACCTCTTTCCACTTTGTGAATTTCATTGATACCAAGCACATCTGCTGTGGCATTGCCTGCAACTTCTGCATGGATCATATCGGCGATCCATTGAACCGAAACCGGAGCGGGAAACTTCATTTGGTGTGTTTTTAGCGGCAGTAAAGGTAGTAAGCAAGGGTTTCCGGGAAATATTTTTTTGAGGGCTAACCTGGAAAAACAGATACTAAAACCTGTTTCTAGTTGCAAAAAAACAGCATGAAGTTTTTTTACTGTACGCATATCTGAAAAACATCGTTCGTCGCAAACCCTTTATTCATCATTATTTCAGAGGATTGAATTTTTTACGGTCGAATAAATGGTCATTAAAAACAGTCTTGCCGCAGTAAATAAAGCCTCGTGATTTTACTACAGAATCCACATCAGTAGCTAAAATGTTAATAAAATTGTTTAAAAAATTTTTTGCATTCGTTAAAAGTCTTTTTAATATTGTGTAGGGAAACTCGTTTCCCAGTACTTACTAACCCATCCATATACAAAGTCTCGCTTCTGCGGGACTTTTGTTTTAGTACTTTTCAAAGCAGTTATTATGAGTCACGCACATTTTTCCGAACAGGAATTAATCAGAAGAGAGAAGCTTGCAAAGCTGCAGGCAGTTGGCATTGATCCATTCCCCGCACCACTTTATCCTGTAAATCATTTTTCAACAGATATCAAGAATGCCTACACAGAAGAAACCAAAGATCAGTTCAGTGATCTCTGTGTTGCAGGCCGGATTATGAGCATCAACGATAAGGGGAAGGTATTCTTTATTAAGATACAAGACAGCAAGGGCATCATTCAACTATATGTAAAAAGAGATGAAATATGTCCGGATGAAGACAAGTCCTATTTTGACAACCTGGTAAAACACGGACTGGACCTGGGAGATATTATCGGTTGTACCGGTTATGCATTTGTAACCAAAACCGGGGAAACCTCCATCCATGCAAAAACCATTACCCTGTTAACCAAATCCCTCAAACCCCTTCCCGTGGTTAAAAGAGACGAGGAAGGAAATATTTTTGATGCCGTAACTGATCCTGAGTTTCGCTACAGACAGCGTTATGCCGACCTGATCATCAATCCGGAGGTAAAAGACACGTTTCTAAAAAGAACCAGGATCATTAATACCATTCGGGAATTCCTGAACGAACAGGGTGCCCTGGAAGTGGATACGCCGGTGCTCCAGTCTATTCCCGGGGGTGCGGCAGCCCGTCCGTTCGTGACGCACCACAATGCACTGGATGTTCCTTTCTACTTAAGAATTGCCAATGAACTGTATCTGAAAAGACTGATTGTAGGTGGGTTCGACTGGGTGTACGAATTCAGCAGAAACTTCCGAAACGAAGGAATGGACCGTACACATAATCCGGAATTCACGGTACTGGAATGGTATACTGCCTATAAAGACTATCTCTGGATGATGGAGGTAACAGAGCAGCTCTTCGAAAAGATTGCCATTACCCTGCACGGAACCACAGAAGTTACCCTGGGTAATAACGTGATTAATTTCAAGGCGCCTTTCAGAAGAATCAGTATCCATGATGCAATCAGGGAAAATACAGGTATTGATATCAGTGAAATGGACGAAGCCGGCCTGCGCGAGGTGTGCAAGCAATTGAATATAGACGTTCCCCCTACTATTGGCAAGGGCAAACTGGTTGACGAAATTTTTGGGGCCACCAGCGAGCATACATTTATTCAGCCAACCTTCATTATCGACTATCCGGTAGAAATGAGCCCACTTACCAAGAAGCACCGCAGCAAGCCCGGCCTGGTAGAGCGCTTTGAGCTCATGGTTAATGGTAAGGAGCTGGCCAATGCCTATTCTGAACTGAACGATCCGATCGACCAGCGGGAACGATTCGAAGAACAGGTAAAACTCATGGAAAGAGGAGACGACGAAGCCATGTTTATTGACTATGATTTTCTGCGTGCACTGGAATACGGTATGCCGCCAACCTCCGGCATTGGTATTGGCATCGACCGCCTCTGTATGATGATGACCAACCAGGCATCCATTCAGGACGTATTGCTGTTCCCCCAAATGCGTCCGGAAAAATTTGAAGATTAAAGAACAACAGCTGCCATGGCAGTTTCATCATATAAACAAAAGAGCGCAGTAATACTGCGCTCTTTTGTTTTGCAAGGTCTTTAAATTCAATACTGCCCTAATCCCTGTAGTTTAATGCAGGTTTACGATCGCCCAGCAACGCCTTATATTGATAATCTCCTTTTGATTTTAAAAATTCCTCCTTGGCTTTATTGATCAAGGAAGCATCGGTAAACAGATCGATCGCAGTCAGGGCCATGGTTTTGGCCGCCACCATCATGCCTTTTGTTCCTACTTCTGTTCCTCCACACGCTACCGCCTGCCAGCTGTGCGCAGGTGTACCTGGGATCCAGGTAGCTGCACTTAGCCCTACAGTTGGTACGGCATAACTTACGTCTCCCACATCAGTGGAACCACCACCTGCATCTATAACCGCCTGTAAGGGCACAACCTGTGCGGCGCTTTCAATAGCTGGCGCTTTATAGGTAAAAGAAGACTGCAATTTTTTTCCAAATTCAATTTCTGCAGGGCTGTATTGAACACCGCCTACCTGCTGAAGATTTTTATGCATGGCTGTTGCAAGGGTCTTGTTGATCAACAGATCATGGGTTCCTCCGATAATTTCAAACTCCACCCTGGTTTCGGTTCCCATGGCTGCACCATTAGCTGTTTTCTCGAGTCTATCAAAAATAGATGCTACCTGATCTTTCTTGGGATGACGTACATAATAAAACACTTCGGCAAAATCAGGAACCACATTCGGAGCCTTACCCCCCTGTGTAATCACATAATGTATTCTGGTTTCCTGCGGAACATGTTCCCGCATCATATTCACCATATTGTTCATGGCCTCCACTCCATCCAGCGCAGAGCGCCCCCTTTCCGGAGACATGGATGCATGGGCAGACAAACCATAGAACCTGAACTTGGCAGATTTATTGGCCAGTGCACTGGTCATGGTGATACTGTTTTCATCGTCGGGATGCCAGTGTATGGCCACATCCACATCTTTAAAAAGACCAGCACGGACCATATATACTTTTCCACTACCCCCTTCTTCGGCAGGGCATCCATAAACACGCACCGTTCCTTTTAGTTTTTTTGCCTCAATTAATTTCTTGATTTCAATTCCGGCGGCAACAGATGCTGTTCCAAATAAATGGTGACCGCAACCATGGCCGGAATTCAGACCAGCAACCGGTTTCTTTTCGGGATCTGCATCCTGCGATAAACCTGGCAACGCATCGTATTCGGCAAGGATACCAATCACGGGTTGTCCGCTGCCGTAGCTTGCTACAAATGCCGTGGGCATGTCTCCTACGCCGGCTTCCACAGTAAATCCGTTGTCTTTCAGGGCTTGCTGCAAAACCTGTGTGCTTTTAACCTCTTTGTAGCCTACTTCAGCAAAACCCCAGATCTGGTGCGCCAGGCTTTTATAACTTTCGTATTTACTGTCGAGCTGCTGAATTGCTTCTGTTTTAATTCCTGTTACAGGAGTTTGCTTTTGTGCCTGTATTCCCGAAAGCGAGAGGGAACACAATGCAATCAATACTTGTTTTTTCATGTGCTGGTTACTATTGGTAATGGGGGTTAAACAAACAGATCTTTATACAATTGAGCGCCTGGAACCACTGCATATTTCTCCAGATCGGTAATTCCTTCCGCTGCAAGCAAGTCTTCATCTACAAAAGTATTTCCACTACACTGAGCAGCTGTTTTCGACAAAATAATATGGGCACAGTCTGCCAAAATATCCGGCGTACGGCTCATTTTGGCCAGTGCCTCCCCACCCAGTAAATTCCTCACTGCGGCCGTGTCGATGGTTGTTTTAGGCCAGAGTGCATTGGAAGCAACTCCTGCACCTTTTAATTCGGCCGCCCATCCAAGCGCCAGCATGCTCATACTGTATTTGGTAATGGTATAGGCAATATGTCCGCCCATCCATTTAGGATCGAGGTTGATTGGAGGAGAAAGGGTTAATATATGCGGGTTATTCCCTTTTTTCAGGTAAGGAATACAGTGTTTTGCCACTAAAAAAGTACCTCTTACATTGATACTTTGCATCAGATCGAACCGTTTGGTATCCGTTTGTTCTGTTGGGGTAAGCTGAATGGCAGATGCATTGTTGATCACAACATCAATTCCGCCAAAACGATCCACTGCCTGCTTTACGGCCGCTTCAATCTGTTCTTCCTGCCGGATATCTACCTGAACTGCCAGGGCTTTACCACCGGCAGCTTCCACTTCTGCAGCTGCAGAATAGATGGTACCGCCCAACCTGGGGTCTTCTGAAACACTTTTGGCTGCGATGACAATATTGGCGCCCTCTCTGGCGAGACGCAATGCAATAGATTTACCAATACCTCTGCTGGCACCGGTAATAAAAACGGTTCTGTTCTGAAAAGCGGACATAAGCAATTTGTTAGAGAATAAATGTACGCAAAGCCATTTACCAACCGAGAAATTCTTTTATGGCCTTTTCGGTTTCAAGGCAGGCCAAATCCAGGTCCCGGTTTATGATCGTTTTATTGAACTGGTGGCTGAACGACATTTCATAACTGGCTTTACTGAGCCGGGTAGCCATACTTTCTGCGGTTTCAGTTCCCCTGCTTTCCAGTCTTTTCTTTAATTCCTCTACAGATGGGGGTTCTATGAAGATAGAAAGGCTGTTTCCACTGAACTGTTGCTGAATATGAATAGCGCCTTTTACATCTATGTCGAGTACAGGAACTTTTCCGGCATCCCATATTCTTTGTAATTCACTTTTCAGCGTTCCATAATAACTGCCTTCGTATACCATTTCCCATTCTACAAATTCACCTGCTTCAATTTTAGCCCGAAACTGTTCTTCAGATAAGAAATGATACTGCACCCCATCCTGTTCCCCTGCTCTTGGTTTACGTGTGGCTGCAGATATAGAAAAAGATAATCGGGGATATTTATTCAGGAGAAAACGGGTAATAGAGGTTTTTCCTGCACCCGAAGGAGCAGTAATAATGATCAGCTTCTGATTAGAAAGGGGCATTGTATCTTTTGCTACAAAGAAACAATTTATTTGGAGTAAATTTGTAACAGACACCCCCCAAATTGCGCTTAACTTGAGAATACGTGAAGTTATATCATGTAATGACCGCACAGCAGCATTCAACGAAAGCTCTTCTGATGTTCAATTATTGATTCATAAGAACGGAAAGATCATTTATACCAACAACCGGGCATCCATGATGTTCGGATATGATGAAGCGGCAGTTCTTTCCCTGACCATTAAAGATTTACTGGACCCCCACGACAGCAGAATCAATGATTTGCTGATTCTTTCGCTTTTAAGCAGAAAGGTTGCCTTTAACACACTGGCTATCCGCAAGAACAGAGAATTTTTTCCCGTTTCCCTTACTGCTGTTGAATACTACGACATAGAGCTGGCCTGTAACCTGATCGCTATCTGCCTGATTGATATAACCAATATAAACAAGGGTGATTTGTTGCTGCAGGAAACTTCCCAAATTGCCAAAGTAGGTGGCTGGGAACTGGACCTTGAATCCCGGCAGCTTTACTGGACCAGTGTTACCAAGGAAATCCATGAAGTTCCTGCAGACTATATTCCAACATTGGACAAAGCCCTTGGTTTTTATCATGGAGAACTGTCCCAATCTCTGATTTCAGACGCCGTGAATACCGCAATCCGGACAGGAGCCCCCTACGACATTAAAGTGGTTATTAAAACAGGAAAGGGAAATATCAAACAGGTAAGTTGTAAAGGGAACATTCATTTCGAAAATGGCATTCCTACACATTTATTCGGCACCATACAGGATATCACCGAGCAGGAAGAAAACCAGCAAAAACTACAGGTTGCCCTGAATGAATTCAATAAAATAATGGATACTTCTCTGGATATTATCGGAGTAATCAACACAGAGGGTGTATATGTACAAATCAATAAAGCTGCCGAAAGGGTATTGGGATATACCAGGGAGGAAATGATTGGAAAAAAGAATACCGGTTTTATTCTGGAAGAGGACCTGGCCAAAACAATTGAAGTTATCAATAAAGTAAAAAGCGGCATTGATGTAACCAATTTTGAAAACAGGTATAAAACGAAGGATGGTAAATTTGTAACAATGTCGTGGTCTGCCACTTCAGACCCGGCAACTGGTTACCGCTATATAATAGGGAGAGACATCTCTGCCAAAATAAAAAACGAGCAACAGCTCAAGTTGCTTGAATCTGTTATCACCAACTCAAAAGACGCTGTTGTAATTACAGATGCCGTTTCCTCAGACGAGTCCGGACCTAAAATTATGTACGTGAATGAGGCGTTTACCAAAATGACCGGTTATACAAGGGAAGAAATTTTGGGTAAAACATTCAAACTGCTTCATGGTCCGGAAACCGATCAAAAAATAATGGCTAAACTCTACAAAGCCGTTGAACATTGGGAACCCTGTGAAATAGAAGTGATAAATTACAAAAAGAACCGGGAGCCCTACTGGGTTAATTTTACGGCCGTTCCTGTTCCAGATAATAAGGGTAGTTATAGCCACTGGGTAGCCATCCAAAAAGACATTACCGAAAGGAAAAAGGATGAACGTGAAAAGACCAGGCTGATCAATGAATTGGTTCAAAGCAACAGGGATCTGAAACAGTTCTCTTATATCACCTCCCACAATTTAAGATCACCCCTTACTAATTTACTGGCGCTGATCAAACTTCTGAACTGGGATGATATTGAGGATGAAGAAAACAAAGTCCTGCTCCGATCTTTTGAAAAATCCACCGAACAGTTGAACGCTACCATCAATGATCTTTTAAAGGTGCTGATTTTGAAAGAACAAACAGCTGTTCTTACAGAACCGGTTTCGCTACAAAAAGTTTTGGATGAAACACTTTTGTCGTTTACTTCCCAGATCAAAGAACTGCAGGCAGAAATAAGTACCGATTTTAGTAAAGCAGATGCCATTTATTTCAATAAAGAATACCTCGAGAGTATTTTCACCAATCTGATTGGCAATGCGCTTAAATATTATTCAACCGAAAGAAGACCCCAAATAAGTATCACTTCAAAAGAAACACCGGAGTATATCCAGGTAAGTTTTAAAGACAATGGAATAGGTATAGACCTCGAGAAAAACAAAGGTCGTATTTTTAAATTGTTTCAAACCTTTCACCAGGGAAGAGACAGCAAGGGCGTAGGCCTTTATATGGTTCAAACACAACTACAGGCATTGGGGGGCAAAATTGAAGTTGAAAGCGAAGTCAACAAGGGTTCTACTTTTACTGTTCTATTTAAAAAACAGGTTAATTAGTTTTTTTTACTGTTCCTGCCTACTGCGTAATGGGGTTTTAGTGTTTCATAAATATTTTTGAACTCATCCTGCCCGGATATTGTCGCATTCTTTGAATGTTGAAAATATGCCCTTGATTGTTGAAGAATTTCATTCCCGATCAGGAGTTTAGCATCTTCCAACTTTGTTCTGATTTGTTCTACCTCTCCCAGCAGTTCTGTATATTGTTCATACAGGTGCAGATAATTGTTGCATTTGGCTACATCTACAAACGATGGAACGGTGTTAGGGCTTCTCCGCATGAACTGCACAGCCTGCTGTACAAACGTATGCCGCTTGGTATTCAGTTTAAACATGCTCCT
This sequence comes from Sediminibacterium sp., assembly GCA_016786865.1. Taxonomy (GTDB): domain Bacteria; phylum Bacteroidota; class Bacteroidia; order Chitinophagales; family Chitinophagaceae; genus Sediminibacterium. The sequence goes on from JAEUVE010000015.1 coordinate 70,100, forward strand.
TCTCTGTTCAGGTTTCAGTTGTACTGTTCCGGGAATCATATTCCGCAAAGCAGAAATATGCTGGCGAATAGACATTAGCTCCGAACCAATAAAACTTCTGAAAGCGTTCATGGCAGATTTTATGGAAAAACGCTCATTTGAAATAGAAAATTGCCCGTATGGCTGTTTTGAATGTGAACTAAATGTTACCTGTATTATATCTTTTTTATTATCTTAATACCAACAATTGCTTGCTATGCGCTTATGCTGGAACCTGTTTCTGTGGCTGCAGGGGTGGTCTTTTCGCGGACAATTCCCCTATGAGTTAAAAAAATGTGTGGTCATTGTTGGACCTCATACCAGCAGCTGGGACTTTATCGTTGGCCTGGCTGTGCGGAGCAGGCTTCGGCTTTATCATATCCGATTCCTTGGAAAAGACAGTTTATTCAAAGGTCCTTTGGGGTTTATTTTCCGAAGACTGGGAGGATTTCCGGTAGACCGATTCAATAAAAACAATATGGTAGAGCAGGTGGTAACCCTCTTCCATACCCATGAATCATTTGTGCTGGCGCTCTCTCCGGAAGGAACAAGAAAAAAAGTAGACCGGCTGAGAACCGGGTTCTATCACATAGCAGTAAAGGCAGGTGTGCCAATTGTAATGGCGGGCTTTGATTTTGGCAGGAAAGAAATTTCCATTGCTCCTCCGTTTCTTCCTACCGGCGATATGGAGTCCGATCTCAATAAAATAATCCGGCATTATGCGGCTCTTGAAGGAAAAATACCCGAACAGGGCCTGACACATTTACTAAGTTCTATTGCTTAATCCCCCAATTTTCTTATGCAGCAGCATTACCCAACCATTGTAGATCAGTTTTACAAATTTGAAACAGAAAAAAAAGACCTGCTTTTTTTATCGGAACCGGTAAACGGAGTATACCGGAATTTCACCTGGGGTGAAGCGGGAAAAGAGATCCGTTGCATGGCAGGATGGCTCCAGAGCAGTGGTCTGAAAAAGGGTGACCGGGTTGCCATACTCAGTAAAAACTGTGCACACTGGATCATGGCAGACCTGGCCATTGCCATGGCAGGAATGGTTTCTGTTCCACTGTATCCCAATATCACAGCAGATGCTGTTCGTGAAATTCTGCTGCACAGCGAGTCTAAACTCATCTTTGTGGGCAAACTAGACAATCCGCTGGATATCCGAAAAGGAATCCCGGAAACAATTACCCAAGTCAGCTTTCCGTTTTATTTTAATGAGGGCTGCCTGAGCTGGAACACTCTGGTTGAACAAACAAATCCACTGAAAGGATTGCCCCAAACAGACCCGAATGCGCTTTGCTGCATCATTTATACCTCCGGAACAACAGGACAGCCCAAAGGGGTTATGCATCGTTTTCATGGAATCTCCTTTGCTGTTTATTCTTTTCTGAAAAGCAATCCACCCATAGAGAATGAGGTCTTTTTTTCTTATTTGCCGCTTTGCCATGTTGCTGAAAAAATGCTGGTGGAATGCGGGACCATTTTTACCGGAAGTACGGTTCATTTTGTTGAATCACTCAATACTTTCTCAAAAAATCTGCAACATACAAGGCCAACCATCTTTCTGGCCGTTCCCCGAATCTGGGAAAAAATGCAGGAAGAAATTTTGAAAAAAATACCACAAAAAAGGTTGGATCTTTTTTTACGCATACCGGTGGTTTCCGGACTCATTCAAAAAGCAATCCATAAAAAATTAGGGCTGGGGCGATGCAAATACCTCTATACCGGCGCTTCCCCCATCAACCCCTCTGTACTGGAATGGTTTGCCCGGCTTGGGCTGATCATACAGGAAGCTTATGGAATGACTGAAAATGCAGCATTGTCGCATTCCAACAGAAGGGCTTTTGTGAAATTTGGCACAGTAGGACAAAGTTATCCGGGTGTAGAGGTAAAATTGGGTAAAGACAATGAAGTGCTCGTAAAAAGTGAAGCATCCATGCTGGGTTATTATAAGGAACCTGAACTGACTGCAGCCATGTTTGAGGGAGAATGGCTGAAAACCGGAGACGAAGGTTCCATAGACGCTGATGGCTTCCTCACCATTACAGGAAGAATCAAAGACCAATTTAAAACCAGTAAGGGAAAATACATCATACCTGCCCAGATTGAATCGAGGGTACTGACTCACCCCTATATTTCACAGGCTTGTATTGTTGGAGCGGGCATGCCTGCTCCGCTGCTCCTCTGTACCCTTTCCGAAAAAGCCCGGATTCAGGAAAAACCATCCATTTTACAACACCTGCAGGAACTCCTGGATAAAGTGAATACCCAGCTGGAAAAACATGAACAAATTGCCAGGTTGATCATTCTGCACGAGGAATGGACCATAGACAATGGTATTCTGACGCCTACGCTTAAAATCAAAAGGAAGGTAATAGATACGCTTTTTCAGCAATATTATACCGCATGGTACAACCTGCAACATCCGGTAGCTTTTACCTAGAACCCAGGTTTTTTTGCATTTTTTGGCATAAGTTTTGAACTTTAGCATTTGGAACACAATTAATTAGAGAAAAAGGCGTTCCTAATACACATTTTGTAACAAACCGATAACCGATGAATATTAAATTGTACAGTTTAGCCGCAATTGCATCATTTGCGCTGTTTTCCTGCGTTAGTCCAAAACAACTCAGACAATCCGAAGCCAAATATGCCGAATTAAACGGGGCTTATGCAGAATTACAGGGTAAATACAGGTCCCTGCAGGATGAAATGAACAAGTCCAACAGCGACAAAGACAAATTGGCTACCCAAAAAGCCGCTCTGGAATCTCAGATTGCCGGTCTGAACAATCAGCTGGAATACCTGAAACAGAACAACAACACCGTATTGAACCAATTAAAAGATCTTTCTGTTGTAACCGGTTCTCAGGCAGAGAGCATCAAAAAATCTTTGGAAAATATTGGTGCCAAGGATCTTTATATTAAAGATTTGCAGGGATCTATTGCCCGTAAGGACTCTCTGAACATGGCGCTTGTAATGAACCTGAAAGGAGCTATTGGCAACCTGGACGACAAAGACATCAATATTAAAGTGGAAAAAGGAGTTGTTTATGTAGATATCTCTGATAAACTCCTGTTCAAAAGCGGAAGCTATGATGTAAACGAACGTGCTAAAGAAGTGCTGGGCAAGGTTGCCAAAGTTCTGAAAGCACAACCAGATATTGAGTTCCAGGTAGAAGGTCATACAGATACTGTACCTATTAAAGGTGGAGCGCTGGTAGACAACTGGGATCTCAGTGTTAAACGTGCTACCACCATCGTAAGATTACTGCAGGATACTTATGGCCTGGATCCTAAGAGAATGACTGCTGCAGGAAGAAGCGAGTATATTCCCGTTGCTGATAATGCTACTGCAGAAGGACGCGCTGCCAACCGCAGAACCAGAATCGTCATTCTGCCTCAGCTGGATCAGTTTTTCAAACTGCTGGAGCGTAAGCAATAATATTTATACAAGCATAGAAGTATTGAAAAGGCGGGATAAACCCGCCTTTTTTATTGATACCACTTATAGATTCCATTTTTTTACTCTCTGTATTTAAGCTAATTTGAGGTTCATTCCGGGCAATACCTATGCACAAACATCCCGTTCAATACCTGGCAAAAATTGCTGCAGTCCTTGCATGTATTTTTAGTTGGGTGGTTTCTGTTGATGCACAAAAAACCAATTATCCCCTCGCAAAAAATGGCGTTATTGATCTACGGAATATTCAGCTCAACGAAAACACTGTTCCGCTCAACGGATACTGGGAAATTTATTGGAAGCAGCTACTGACACCTTCCGATTCCTCCGGTATTCGCACGGCATATACCCCTTTTCCAATGCTTTGGAACAACACCCGGATCAACGGACAGAAACTTCCTGCGCAGGGTTATGCTACCTACCGGTTGAAAGTATTGCTGAAACAGGATCCGGAACGGAGGTTGGCCATTCATTTACCTGATACCTATTGTACTTATAAGTTATATGTGAACGGAAGTTTGCTGGCTGCATCCGGAAAACCGGACACCAGCAGGGAAACCACCATCCCAAAGTGGTTGAATAAAACGGAAGTGCTGCCGGTTTCCGACACCCTGGATCTGCTGCTGCAGGTAGCCAATTTCGAACATTTTAAAGGCGGGCCTTACAAAGAAATCTCTGTTGGCGACAAAGAGGTATTATTCAATACAAGAAATGCAGAACTGGGTTTTGATTTTCTGCTGACCGGATGTTTGTTCATGGGCGGCTTGTTTTTTCTTGGATTATATCTTTTCGGAAAGCACGACAAAGTAATTTTATTCTTCTCTCTTTTCTGTATTACTTACAGCTATCGGATTGTTGGCGCCAAAAGCTATGCACTCCATTCGGTTTTTCCCGACTTGCCCTGGTCTGTTGGCGTTCACCTGGAATACCTTACGCTGTTTATCAGTGTGGTATTTTTCTCTCTTTATTCTAAATACCTGTTCCCGAAAGAGAACAATAAATATGTTTTTTATACAGTAGTCGGTGCAGGCAGCCTGATCAGCTTAATCGTTGTGGTATTTCCACCTGTCGTTTTCACCCGACTGATTATTCCTTTCCTGCTGATGATGTTCATCGTCATATCCCATGCATTCTACGTATATGTAAGGGCATTCAGGAATAAACGACTTGGGGCCAAATACGCACTCTGGAGCACCGGTGTTGTACTGGTGGTTTTTATTATCATCAATCTGGAATATTTCGCGCTTGTTAATCCTCCCAGACTTATTCTCTTTCTTGGATATATTCTTTTTTTCTTTTTGCAATCCCTGATTCTTTCATTTCGTTTTGCCTCAACCCTTAAACAGGCTAAGAAAGAGGCTGAATTAGGACTGGTAGCGAAGAATGAATTCCTGTCGACCATGTCTCACGAAATCAGGACCCCGCTGAATTCTATTTTGGGAATGACGCACCTGATGCTCCGGGACAATCCTTCTGAAGCGCAAAAAGAACAGCTGAATGTGTTGCTTTTTTCTGCCAATAACCTGCTTTCGATCGTAAACGATATTCTCGATTACAATAAAATTGAGGCGGGGAAAGTGAATTTTGAATCCATAGAAATGGACCTTGCCGCCATTGCGCGAAACATCGTCAGCGGACTAAAGAGTACTGCAGAGGATAAAAATATTGATCTAAAGCTGCAGATTGATCCGGCCCTCAACTGTAATGTATTGGGAGACCCGACCAGAACGAGCCAGATCATCGGCAACCTGGTTCACAATGCCATTAAATTTACCCGTAGGGGTCATGTTTTACTTGAGTTGAGTGTTGCAAATAAAACGGATGCAATGATTACCGTACTCATCCGAATAGAAGACACCGGTATTGGTATTGCTCAGGAAAAACAAAAACTCATTTTTGAACAATTCACACAGGCAGATGCATCCACATCCCGGAATTTCGGGGGCACAGGTCTTGGACTGGCAATATGTAAAAAATTACTGGACTTACAGGGCTCCCGTCTCGATCTGGAGAGTGAACCAGGAAAGGGTTCCGTATTTTATTTTACCCTCCATTTCCCTGTTGTTCACAAAGTAGTTGTTCCGGTTCAGCAGACAACAGATTCGCTTCCATCTGAAGACAGTAAACCGCTTACCGGTATACATATATTGTTGGTGGAAGACAACGAAGTCAATATCCTTGTAGCCAAAACTTTTTTAAACAAATGGGGCGCATCCGTAGATATAGCAATCAACGGTCAACAGGCGGTAGATATGCTTAATACCCAAAAACACAAACTGGTATTGATGGACATGCACATGCCGGTGATGGACGGCTACGAAGCTACCCGCATCATCCGAAGCAGGGGAATTCATATACCCATCATTGCACTTACAGCAAGTCTGCCCAAAGAAGTTGAAGAAAATATTCAATATGAAGGAATGGACGACATCATTGTTAAACCATTTGCTCCCATGGAATTATTTAAGATTATTTTGCATTACTCCGGCATACACCGGTATTAGGCGTACCAAATACCCTGACCCTATTTTATACACCCTCCTTGAATCTTAGCCACAAGCCCCTAACTTGCAGGCGAAAGTGAATATCAGTATGCAGGATTATTTGAAAGGATTGAATGAACCACAAAAAGAAGCAGTGACCCATATCAACGGGCCCCTGATGATTGTGGCTGGTGCAGGTAGCGGAAAAACAAAAGTATTGACCACCCGGATTGCCCATTTGATGGCCAACAAGGTGGATGCGTTCAATATTCTGGCACTCACCTTTACCAACAAGGCTGCTGCAGAAATGAAGGAGCGTATTGAAAAAATACTGGGAAACTCGGAGGCCAGAAATTTATATATCGGAACATTCCACAGCGTTTTTGCAAGAATTCTGAGAGGGGAAGCACACAGACTGGGGTATCCCGGCAACTTCACCATTTACGATACCGACGACAGCCGGTCTGTTATAAAAACCGTTATCAATGAACTCAATCTAGACGATAAACATTATAAACCCAATGTAGTAGGCAGCCGGATCTCCTCTGCCAAGAATGCACTGGTAAGTCCTGCTGAATATGCCAATGACTATTATATACAGCAGGAAGACATGCGTGCCAACCGGCCTGCAATCGCTCAGATTTACGCAGCTTATGCCAATCGTTGTTTTAAGAACGGGGCCATGGACTTCGACGATCTGTTGCTGAAAATGTATGAGCTCCTGAAAAACTTTCCGGATGCCCTGCACAAGTACCAGCATAAGTTCAAGTACATCATGATCGATGAGTACCAGGATACCAATACCGTACAGTATCAGATCACAAAATTGCTGGCCGCAGCACACGAAAATATTTGTGTGGTAGGAGACGACGCACAGAGTATCTACAGTTTTCGCGGTGCCACCATCGAAAATATCCTCCAGTTTCAGAAAGATTATGAAGACGTGAAAGTGGTGAAACTGGAACAGAATTACCGCAGCAGCCAGCACATTATTCATGTTGCAAACGAGGTCATCAAAAACAACAAAGGACAGATTCCTAAAAACCTCTGGACCGACAATGCACCCGGTGAAAAAATTTGCCTTGTTCGTACCATGACCGATAACGAAGAAGGAAAATTTGTTGCAGAGACCATTCAGGAACAAAAACTGCGCAACCATTATTTTAACCGTGACTTCGCTATTTTATACCGGACCAATGCACAAAGCCGTTCCTTCGAAGAAAACCTTCGCAGAATGGGTATTCCGTATAAAATTTACGGGGGCACCAGCTTCTACCAGCGCAAGGAAATCAAGGATTTGCTGGCGTATTTGCGTGTGGTCGTAAATGTACGGGACGAAGAGTCGTTGAAGCGAATCATCAACTATCCGGTGAGAGGTATCGGCAAAACCACCATGGAGAAGTGCGTGATTTTTGCCAACGAACACAATATTCCGATGTTCGAAGTGGTGAGCCGTGCAGCAGAATTTGGGTTTAAGGCCGGTACGCTGGAAGCGCTGCAGAATTTTGTAACCATGATTCGCTATTTCCAAAGTATGCTGACCGATAAAAATGCATACGATGTAGCGGTGCAGGTAGGCAAACACACCAACCTGGTTAAAGAGCTGTTCAACGACAAAACCACCGAGGGTCTTGCCCGTTATGAAAACATACAGGAATTGCTGAACTCCATTAAGGAATGGACCGAGAGTCCAAGCAATGAAGATGGAGAAGTTGGGGAGAAAAGCCTGGGAGCGTATCTGCAGCAAATTACCCTCTTAACAGACGCAGACGACGAGGAAGAAAACAGTGATGTGGTGAAACTCATGACCATACATGCTGCCAAGGGACTAGAATTTAGCTGTGTGTTTGTAGGTGGAGTAGAGGAATCCCTGTTTCCAAGCGCCATGAGCATCAACACCCGGGAAGAACTGGAGGAAGAGCGCAGGCTTTTTTATGTGGCAGTAACAAGGGCCAAACAAAGATTATGGCTCACTTATTCCAATTCCCGCTATCGTTTTGGACAATTAGTACAAAACGAACCAAGCCGATTTATTGAGGAAATGCCAGAAGCATATATCGATAAAACCTTTGCAGGGGGTAATTCCAGAAACAACACCAACAACTGGGGTGGTGCTTTCGAAAGAATGCACAGAGGTTTTACTCCAAGAGATTCCGCTGCGGGTGCAGAAAAAAAATACGGACCGCCGCCAACCAAAAAGCCAGCCGGAAGTAAACCGGAATACCTTCCAGTGGTTCCACCTACCCCAAAAGTGACAGCACATATTCCTTCGGCAGATTTTGCACCGAGCGATACTTCCTCTCTGGAAGCAGGTCAGCGCGTGGAACACCAGAAATTTGGATTTGGTACGGTTAGCAGCATTGAAGGATCTGCCCATAATCCGGTTGCGACCATTCTGTTTGAGAAAAACGGCGAAAAGAAGATAATGCTGAATTACGCCAAACTCAGGATAGTACAATAAACTATCTGTATTTAGCAAGCCGAACGCCCTTGTCTGTAGTATGAGTTGTTTTGGATACACTGGGTTTGTATAACCCTCCATTGGGTTGAGGCAACAACAAAGTACCGGGCAGGAACAAAAAGCTTTCAGGGGCTTCTTCTGCCTGTGTTACGGCATTATTGTTCGGTGTGGTTAGCGGAGCACCTGTTACCGGTTCAGCAGGGGTAGCTGCTGCAACAACGGTTTTTTCCTCATAAGCTACTGTTCCGCTCACAAATTTTTGAAGTACACTCATTTGTGGCCGATCGTTCTGTGCCAATGGATAAATGGAGAGAGGATGTCCACCCCATTTTTTTCCGGAAGCCCAGTAAAAAGCCATGACCTGGTGATCGCTCAGGTACTTCAGAAAACGCTCCATTACATTCAGCCAGCGGCTATCTGTATCCGGTACGGTAAATTCTCCGATCATACCCCGCTTATTGTTTTCCTTGAGCCAGTTAACAAATGGTTCGGCTCTTTTTACGCCCGTATATTCCTCGGCCTGGTTCTGATCGTATGAATAGATATACTTACCGGTGAAGTCAATGTCAAAAAAGCAATGAGCGTTGTAGATGATTTTATCGGAAGGGTCTTTCAGGTTTTTAAGGTGATCGCTGTACAGATGCCAGCTCTCTGCTGCAGCATAGTTTTCGCCGGCAATGATGATGGGGGTTCTGCTGTCTGCCTGCCGGATCGCCTGAATGGCCTGTTGTGCGGTAGTGAACCAGTCGAATCCCTGCATCTCATGGGGTTCGGTCATAATTTCATATCCCAATAAGTTGCTGTATCCCGAAAAAGCATTTGCCAGCCTGTTCCAAACATCCGAAAAATCATTGCGGCTAACTGAGTAACTGCCAATAATGTATTCAATCCCGTTTTTACGATACCGTCCTCCATTGTGCATGCTCAGCACCACATTCATGCCCCTAGCAGAACACCAGCTAACCACTTTTTTGATTTCCCCGATTTCCTGGTAATCCAGGTCTCCTCCCGGATTTTTCTGGATTCTTTCCCAGCGAAATGGAATGGTAACCGATTTAAACCCTTTTTGATAGAAATAATTGACTTCTTCTTCTGTGGGGTAAGCGTAATCCTGGTGGAGGGTGCCGGGTAAGTGCTGCTCTCCAAACTCACCTCCGCAAAGGTTGATTCCCAATGAGAAAGACATACCCTGGGCCCCGCCGGAGTGGGCAGTCAATACAAAAAGTATAAGCAGCAGATAAGTACGCATATACACATTACATTCAGAACGTATGTCTTATAACGTATTTTAGGGCAGATTATTGGGTGAACTTTCGATATCCGAAAAATAACCCCTTCAGAAGGCTTCAGCAGGCGATTTGAACACTCCTTGCCTTTGTTTTGTTTATTTTTGTACTTGACAGATATAGAACTCGTATAAAAATTATTGATTATGATACAAACAGGCAATCCGGTGATCAGCATCTACACTGAAATGACTCCCAATCCAGAAACCATGAAGTTTGTGGCCAACAAGCTGTTGTATCCAGGCAAAAGCATTGATTTTGCCGATGAATCTTATGCCGGACCTTCTCCTTTAGCAAAAGAAATATTCAGTTTCCCTTTCATAAAGAGCGTTTTTATTGCCAGCAATTTTATTACGCTGACCAAAACCAGTGATACCGAAGACTGGCAGGATGTAATCCCTACTATTAAAGAATTCCTGAAACAATATTTGGAAAATGGCGGAGTAGTGGTGAACGACGACGAAGTAGCCAAGGTAAAACAGGAGGCCAGCAATACGGTTAGTGCAGATGATGACGACATTGTAAAAAGAGTTAAGGAACTGCTGGAAAACTACGTAAAACCTGCAGTGGAAATGGATGGCGGCGCCATTCAGTTCAAAAGTTACAACGATGGTGTTGTAAACCTGATGCTCCAGGGTAGCTGCAGCGGATGTCCATCTTCCATGATCACGCTTAAAGCCGGGATTGAAGGCATGATGAAGCGTATGATTCCCGAAGTAAAAGAGGTTGTTGCCGAGGCGGAATAAGCACGAAATGCTTAATTTTCAGCCTCTGTAACGGCATGAAACCATTTAATCAATTTATTTACCGCTACTGGGATGCCCTCATAACTGCATCTTTGGTATTCGTTTGGATACTGCTCTATGCCAGACATGGAGGAATTGGTATTTCCCCGGACTCGGTAGCCTATCTGAGTGCCTCGGATAATATTGTTCATCACTTCTCCTTTACTGATTACAATGAGTTGCCCTTTATACAGTTCCCACTGGGATACCCTGTATTTTTATCCCTGATACAATTGTTGAGTCCCGGCAACCTGATTCAGAGCGCACCTGTTCTCAATGGCCTGCTCTATTCCGGTTTGCTATTTATGAGCAGTTATTTATTCCGGCAAATGCGCTCGTATCATCCTGCAGCAAGACTGCTTCTTTTATTTTTTCTCGCAACCAGCTCCGCGTTGCTCGAAGTCTATTCCATGCTCTGGTCCGAAACCCTGTTTCTGTTTCTGATACTACTGTTTTTTATTGTATTTCGCAGATACCTGTGTACCCTGCAATACCGCGATCTGATCGTAGCCGCAATCACAGCGGCCATGATCTTTGTTGTTCGCTATGCAGGTATTACCACAATCATAACCGGGTTATGCCTGATTCTGTTAAACAAACAACTCAGAGGTAAAAGGAAGCTGCAACACCTGTTGGTATTTGGAGTCATAGGTGTTTCACTGGCTGCCTGGAATCTGGTTCGAAACAACCTGGTATCCGGCACATTTACCGGGGTTCGGCAAAAAGCTACCAGAACATTTGCAGAAAACCTGGACCATGTTGGAGAAGTACTTCGGTACTGGTTCCCTTTACCGGAATCCATTCCGGCCTGGACACTTGTGACCGGCTCGCTGATCTTGTTGATTGCCCTGGCATATGTGGTACACAGCCTGCTGAAACAACCATGTTTTACCGGAACAGAGCACATCGTCGGGCTTTTTATTTTGATCTATGCAGCATTCATGCTGACTATATCTTCGGTATCCAGGTTCGAAAGCCTGAGCAGCCGTTTGCTTGTTCCTTCATATATTCCGGTCATCCTGCTGCTGGCAACCGGATCGGTTTACCTGGTTCAGCGGAAACGCTTACTGATCAAAACCCTGGCGCTGTTCCTCGTATTGGGAATATATGGTTATGCACAGCAGCATCATTATGCCAACAACAGCTATACCTGGGAAGGCGTATCCTATGCAGGAATCCCCGGTTACACCGAAGACCAGTGGAAGAAATCGCCACTGATAGCGTATATGAAAAATAAGGAAAAGGACTTTAGAGGAACAACCATTTTCTCCAATGCCAATGATGCATTGTTTTTTTTATCCGGCATCAGCGCATTTCCTTTGCCGCATAAAGACATCCCAGAAGAGATACGTGGTTTCCGGCAAAACAAATCTTTTTACCTGATCTGGTTTTTTTATGGAGAAAATCCCGATCTGATCGGGCTCGAATACATCAAACAACATTATCCAATTAAGGCTTCCTGGCAATTTAAAGATGGAATTATCTTCAGTTTTTGATCAGTTCATGCAGGGATTGCAGCAAACAGGATGGCTGGAGTTCATTGCTGTACTGTCTGGTATTGCCAGTGTATGGTTCAGCAGAAAAGAAAATATCCTGGTATACCCCATTGGACTGATCAATACAACGATCTATATCTACCTGAGCATAAAAGGTCACCTGTATGGTGAAGCCAGTGTAAATATTTATTACACAGCGGTAAGCATTTACGGTTGGATACTCTGGTCTAAAAAAGATCAGGAAAAACACCAGGCAATTTTACAGATCACGCACAGTAATGCAAAGGATTGGATACAGCAACTATTGTTTTTCATTGTTTTTTACCTGGGAATCTTTTCTGCACTAATCTGGCTCAAACAGTCTTTTGCACCGGAAGCCATTCCCTGGGCCGATGCTTTTGCCAGTGCAACAGCCTACACAGGCATGTGGCTCATGGCCAGAAAAAAAGTAGAAAGCTGGATTTGGTGGATAGCAACAAATATTGCTTCCATACCGTTATACTTCATCAAGGGTTATGTATTTACCAGTGTACAATTCGTGGTACTTTTACTCCTTGCAATAGCCGGTTGGATCAGCTGGCATAAAAAAGCCAAAGATGCGTCCAATTAAAAAGATTGTTGTAATAGGCCCTGAATCTACCGGAAAAAGTACTTTGTGTGAACTGCTGGCACAGCATTATCAAACGGAATGGTGCAGTGAGTTTGCACGTGAATACCTGCTTACGAACGGAACAGACTACAACGCCAGCGATTTACTGGCAATTGCCAAAGGCCAGTTGGCCCTGGAAGAGGAAGTTTGTCTTAAAATACAATCTGATTCCACTGCCACACCCATGCTCTTCATAGACACAGATATGTATGTGATGAAAGTATGGAGTGAATATGTTTTCGGAGAATGTGATTTCTTTATTCTGGATGCCATTGCAGAAAGAAAGTACGATTTGTACCTCCTCTGTAATATTGACCTTCCCTGGGTAAAGGACGAACTGAGGGAATATCCCGATGAAAAACCAAGACAGGAACTGTTTCGGATCTATAAAGATCTACTGATTAACCAGAAAACGCCCTGGGTATTAATCAGTGGTAATTATGAAGAAAGACTGGCATCGGCCATCAAAGCTGTAGACCAGCTTGGCTGATCACCCGTCTTATTACTTTAATAAAGCCCTGATGTCTTCATCGTCTTCTATATTGCGCATCTGCTGGAGAATTTGCGGATAACGCCAGGAAACCCTTCTACTCATAGGCTTCACAGAAAACTTTTTGGGATTGGGCAGGCAGGCAATGATCATGGCGGCTTCGGACCGGGTAAGTTGTTTCGCCGGTTTTTTAAAATAATGTTGTGCGGCGGCTTCAATACCAAAAATGCCCGGCCCCATTTCAATCACATTCAGGTATACCTCCAGGATTCTTTGTTTGCCCCAGATCCATTCGATCATTTTGGTAAAATACAGTTCCGGGACCTTCCGGATGAATTTGGTAATACTACCTCCCTGCCACAGAAAAACATTTTTAGCTGTTTGCTGTGTAATGGTACTGGCACCACCACCCAATGGTATCCTGGTTTTCTTTCCCTTTTTTTTAGGCTTTAGGCTCTTCTCAATTGCATCCCAATCAAATCCGCCATGATCGGTGAACGCCTGGTCTTCGCTCGCAATGGCGGCCAGCTTTACAGCATAGCTGATTTCATTCCAACGAACATAATCCCGCTTCAGTCCGTATCCGAAAGTGTTGGCCAGCTGGGTTACGGTAACCGGAGGCATGACCCACCTGGTTACAATAATATACAACAGGGAGGAACAAAATAAAATCAGGGATATTCGCTTGGTCGAACGCCAGATCCTGCCGAAAATTCCTGTTGGTGTTTTTTTCATAAGAGGGTCAGGCTGGTTTTTGATTGATGACATGACCAAAATTCAGCACACCCCAGCAAAGTGCAATTCCAAAACCAATAAGGATAATTCCTGAAACTATATTGATATAATGGAGGTTCTTGGGTGTAAGCTTGGTCCTGAGTTTTCCTGCCAGCGCTACTTTCAGTACATCGCTCAGCAACACAAAAATGAGACAGGTGGCAAAAACAATAAACTTATACTGCGCAGGATTAGACGTAGTAGCTGCATCCCCTATAATAGCAGCAGTCCAGGCAAACCAAAACAGAAAAACACCGGGATTCAGCGTATTCATCAGGTATCCCGCCATAAAAATTCCGGCCAGATCTCTTTTCCTGAACTTTTTTTGCACGAGCTTATTCTCTTCGTTGGTAACTACCTTCTTAAAGAATAAAGTATATACACCCACTGCCACCAGAAAAATACTGCCTGTAACCGCAATGGCCGTGGTATGGTTTAATGCTGCAGTAAAAAGGGAAGTAAAAAAATTACAGAACAACACCAGCGATATATCACTGGCAGAAACACCGGCAACAAAGGAATAGCCTGCTTTATGGCCATTGTTTACACTTTGCTTAATGATTGCAAAGATCACCGGACCTACAGAAATACTCAGAAGTACTCCTAAAACCAACCCTTTTAAAATAGGTGCAAGCATAGGTGCAATAATCGGTTAAAGGGAGGATTTTTCAAATTGCTTTTTGTTGGCCGGAGCTGTATTTAAAAACTGCTGCCACTCTTCGAGGATTTTTCCTTTCAGTACCCTGGGAAATTTATGCTGACCTCCGATCTTACCCTTCACTTTCATAAAATCCATGAAATGCTGTTCGCTGAGTACTTGCAGCTTCACTTCACGGAGCGCACTTTTTCTTTCAACGGCATAGTCGTCGTTCAGTTCTTTCAGAAATTCATCTATGGTTTGTGCCAGCTGATCCGGATCAACCGCATCATTACAGGCTACATACCACTGGTGCGCAAAAAAGTTACCGGAGGGAACCCCAGCAACTGTAAATTCAGGAATACAGATATTGAATTTTTCTCCAGCCATTTGGATAGCCCTGTTCATGTTGTCTACACTCAGGTGCTCTCCTACCAGGCTAAGAAAGTGTTTGGTTCTGCCGGTGATAATGATTTCGGATCTTTCCTTATCTACGAAACGGATGGTATCGCCGATGAGATACCGCCAGGTACCCGCAGTTGTACTGATCAGAAGCGCATAATCTTTTCCTTCCTCCACTTCATGAAGCATCAGCGCCTGCGGCTTTTCTACCATGTCTCCATCGGGTGTGAAATTCACATCATCGAAGGGAACAAACTCCATGAAAATATGTTCATTGGTCACCAGACGCATGCCGGGTGCATTTTGCCGATCCTGATATGCAATAAAACCCTCGCTGGCCAGATAGGTTTCTATATAAGTGATGGGCTTACCCAGCATTTTTTCAAATCCTTTCTTATAGGGCTCAAAACTCACACCACCATGAACAAAGAATGCCAGATTCGGCCACAGTTCATGGATATTATTCAGTTTATACCGCTCCACAATGCGTTCTACACACATCTGAATCCAGGCAGGTACGCCCACCAGAAAACCGATATCCCACTCCGCCGCTTTTTCTACGATTTCATCAATCTTCTTGTTCCAGTCTTTTTGCTTGGCAATTTTCTTTCCGGGCTTATAAAAAGGTTGAAACCAGAACGGTGCTTTTTTAACGGTAATACCACTCAGATCTCCGGCATAGTAGCCCGCACCTTTTTGCAATTCGGTACTTCCGCCCAAAGTAAGCCAGCCCTTGCTAAGGGAGGCATAGGGAATATTTTCATAAGAACGGAGACTCAGCAACTGCTTGATCATAACGATCTTATTGCCTTTGAGTATGTCGTTGGTGATCGGAATATATTTACTGGCCGCTTCGCTGGTACCGCTGCTCAGGGCATAATACTTGATTTTACCCGGCCAGCAGATATCAGACTGTCCTTCGAGGGTTTTATGCCACCACTCATTGTAAATTTTATTGTAATTAAAAGTGGGAACAATTTCCTGGAATTTCTTACCCGGATGCTTGCTGACCAATATTTCATCGAAGCGGTATTGCTGACCAAAAGCCGTAAACCTCGCTTTTTTCAGCAGCTTCTTCAATACCCGAAGCTGGTCTCGCCTCAGGTTATTCTGGGGCAACCGGAGTGCTTTGAGGATTGAATTGGGAAGTTTCAGATCAATAATGGGCATCGTTAGCTGAGCGCGTTTAGAACAAGCGAAGCTAAAACAAATGCCCAATATTTGGTTCAACTATCGGAAATACCCCTTGAGCTTACCATCTTCTGTATCTGGAACCACCACCCAGACCAAGATTGTAAGTTACCCTTACCTGAACAGAATAGTAACTGTCTTTTATATCGGGGTTTCCTCTTGGCTGTAATCCGGGTTTGGCGTTGGGGTTCAGTTCGTCTCCCCTGAAAGCCAACTGGTATGCATATTCGTTGATGCTATTTTTATCGGGATACTGACGAGCGCTTACATCGTCGAGGTTATCGGTATTGGTAAACCGGTAGGCCACTTCCGCACCAACGGAAATCAGGTCGTTCACCTGAACCCGGAAACCAAGGCCGGAAACCAGACAAACTTCGCTGGTATTATACGCTTTTCCGAGTTTGGCACTGGCACCCTTTCCTTCCATCAACAGGGCAAAAGTACCTTCCTGACCCTGAGTTCCGATTTGTTTCAGCTGAACTTTATTACCAAATCTGTCTACAGTAGTAGGGTTGAAGAAAAATACACCTGGGCCGCCAAAAAGATATGGAGTAACCATTACATTTTCGGTATTGAAGAGGTCGAATTCGGCGAGGGTACTTACCTCCCAAACATCAGATTTGAAGTTCAGGTTCCGGTTCCTGGTAGGCCAGTAAACAGACTTTTTATCATCTCCCTGAACCGGAACATAGGCTATATTCAGTCTGGCCCTGAACCGGGAGCTAAGATCCACACTCAAATCGGCACTCATAGAAGGAGATACCTGCTGAAAAAAGGCCTGAGTATATATTAGATCGCCAAAATATGCGCTTACGCCTGAGCCAACGCCCAGTTTTACAGATTGCGACATGCCCATGCTGAAAATATGCAGCGCAATGATGGAGGCGAGAACGGGTTTAAGTATAGTAGTTTTCATGACCCTGATTTTATACCACAAAGCTCCTGCGAATAAGTCCGGGGAGGTTTCTGCCAGTCCGCAGACTATATCAATTATTAATCATTGGGATTTTTCGTAATAAATAGCTGATGTCCCCAGGATACATTTCGGTTGAAAGGCCCTGTTTATCGCATTTCTAGTATGCGGGATACATTTAAATCACTACATTTAGGGGGTCATAAAGGGCGTTGTAGTGGCAAAAAATCGGCCGGTTTTTGTCAATTATTCGTTACAAGAACATCAAATGATGAATATTTTATAAAATGGATGCTTTTAAAAAAATCTTGGAAGAGCAGAAAGATTATTATGAAAGTCTCCTGAACAATGTACCTGCAGATTTTGCCATTTTCAACACAGAGCACCGGTACGAATTTGTAAATACGAAGGCTTTTCCTGGTCAGTACATCCGGGAATGGGTCATTGGGAAAACCGACTATGAGTACCTGGAACTCAATGATTTTCCGAAAGACATTGCCGAACAAAGGCGAAAATATTTTACCACTGCAGTAAAAGAGCGGAAAATGGTAGAATTTGAAGAGGTAACAGAAACGCCCGACGGAAACAACATATATTATTTAAGAAGATATTTTCCTGTTTTAAACGGAAGCCAGGATGTAGATAAAATCATCAGCTATGGCATAGACATTACCAATCTCCGGCACAGGGAACTGGAAATGCAGAAAAGAGCCGGGGTATTCCGCCGTCTGGTTAACAGTATGAACCAGCTGGTGGTGATCGTTCAAAGCGACCTGACCATTTCATTTGCCAATAAAAAATGGCTGGATGAAATTGGCGTCAAAACCTACCAGCTTACCCAGTATTTCCTGGAAGGGGGAGAAGACTTTATGGAGGCATTTACTGCAGCCATCGAGGATCAGGAGCCGGATCCGGCAAAGGAGCTGAAGGTAATCATGCAATCCCATTCCGGGCATCGCCTGATTATGGCATTCAGCATTGTGCCTTTTTTTTATACCAGTAACGAAGATAAAAGCTGGGCAGTGTTTTTTACGGATATCACCGAACATATCCGGATCGAAGAAGAGTTGAAAAAGGTCCTTGAAAAAGAACACAAGCTGAATCAGCTGAAGAGCAGTTTTGTGAGCCTGGTATCGCACGAATTGAGAACACCGCTGGCGGTAATTCAATCCAACAACGATCTGATTAACCAATCGGCAGAAGCGCAGGGGTTGGGACCAAATGCCTTTACAAAAAAATATACCCGGCGAATTGCTGATCAGATCGATAATATGACCAAGATGCTGAACGACTTTTTGGTGGTTGGGAAAATTGAATCTAAAAGCATCCGGTCAAATCCTGAACAAACGGAGGTACGGGAAATGCTGGAGCTGTTGTTCAAAGAATATTATTGTCCGTGGAAAGATGGCCGCAGCATGGTTTACCGTTTTAGCGGAAACAACGATCCGGTATGGATTGATCCTATTCAGCTGAAACATATCCTGACCAACCTGATCGATAATGCATTCAAGTATTCTGAAGGAAAGGAACCGCCAAAAGTGAAAGTGAAACAAAGAACGGGAAGCTGGAGTATCCTGATTGCAGACCAGGGAATTGGTATTCCGGCAGAGGACCGCGACAAAATGTTCAACGCATTTATCAGGGGTTCCAACGTAGGAGATATTGTAGGTACAGGGGTGGGGTTGATGATTGTGAAGTATTTCATCGGCCTCAACAACGGTACTGTTCAATTGAGAAGTACCCAGGGAAAAGGAACCATATTTTACCTGAATTTTAATAACAATATTGATTCACCGGTTGAATAATTTTTTATGATGAAGGAAACATCCATTTTATTGGTTGAAGACCACAAGGAACTGCGCGAATCGCTGGAAGAGAGTCTCTCTTTTACAACCAATGTTATTGCCGTATCCAATGGAATAGATTGTCTGGAAACCCTGAAAAAACAAATTCCGGATCTGATACTGCTCGACATCATGCTGCCCTTTCCTTTGGATGGTTTTTCCATTCTCCGCATTCTGAAAAATGACCCGAAACTTTCAGCCATACCCGTGATTTTGATGTCGGCGCTGAACAGCGACGATAAAATCAGCATGGGATTGGAACTGGGGGCCAACGATTACCTGGTAAAACCGCTAAAAATCAACGAGTTGCTATTGAAAGTCAAAAACCTGGTAGGCATCAAAAAAGAAATCATCAACCAGCTGGAAAAGAAAACCGTTCTGAAGGATGAAGACAATGACCTCTCCAGCTTTGAAATGACTTTTAAAAAGAACTTCAGTTCTGCCGTGGATGAATTGTTCGACAACAACACCCTAACCGTTCAGGATCTTGCCGAAAAGCTGTCGATGAGCATTTCCACCCTGGAAAGATGGGTGATTCGGTTTTATAATGTAACCCCTCAGAAATACATCATCCGGTCCCGATTGATGAAGGCAGAAATGATGCTCCGACAAAACCTGGGATCCATTAAGGATATTGCTTATACCACCGGATTCAATTCCGAGCCCTATTTCTGCGCCTGCTTCAAAAAAGAGTACGGTAAATCTCCCCTGGCATTTAAAAAAGATGTAGGTGGAACCACACAGCGATGACGAATTTTTTACAATAAACAACGAATTATCATCATCTTCCCGGTTGGCTGAGTTCTAATTTTGATAAAAATTCAGCACCATGGAGGTCCTCAACAGCCACGAACGCCAGGGAAAGACCGTTGGAGAAATAGAAGGTTCCTATAAAATGATGGGATTGTCTATTCTTTTTGTACTGGTGATGATGGTTTATTCCAGCCTTACCCGGTCTTCGGATAAAATGGAAAGCCAGACGGCCAAAAAATCAAATGTTGAACTGGTTCAGAACCACTAGTTTGTTAAAATAGCCTGTTTTTAATCCTTGCCCCTTGTTGAAACAGGTAAATTCCACTCTTCAGCACCTGCCGACCAACCCACCCGCGGGTTCCCTGGTAATATTTTTCTACAAACAATTTCATTGAATTATAAAAGTATTGGTTGTAGCAGCTGCCCTGCCGGTCTGTACTGGCACCCTTGTAATGTAATATCGTAACGCTGCCCAGGTAGTGATTTTCGTAGTTCAGATCGAGGATCCTTCTGCTCAGGTCTACATCTTCTCCGTACATAAAAAACCGCTCGTCGAAACCCTTCAGTTGATCCAGGATGTTTTTACGGGTCATCAGGAACGCACCAGCAAGAACTTCTACCCGATGGGTGGCAGTTTCGTCCAGGTTTCCCATGGCATACCGGTTCAAAACTGCAGATCGGGGAAATAGTGCGGCCAGGCCGCTCAGTTTAAAAAGGGCAGTCAATGGCGTTGGAAAAGCTCTTTTACTTTCCGGCAAAAAAACACCCGCCTCATTCACCATTCTTACCCCCACCCCTCCAACATGCGGATGTTGCTGAAAGTAGTTTACGCATTCACGAAGGGCTTTTTCCGGTAGAAGGGTATCCGGATTCAGGAATAATACATATTTACCCTGACTAATGGCCAGGCCCTGGTTATTGGCGCGGGAATAGCCATTATTGGCAACATTGGCGATGACCCGGATGTTCGGAAACCTGGTTTGTACAACTCCCATCTCCACGGGCAGGGATTCATTGTCTACCACAATAATCTCGGATTCAATTCCGGAAAGCGCCAGCTGAACAGATTGAATGCAATCCGCCAGATAAGGGTAAACCCGGTAATTCACAATGATGACCGATAACAACAATGAGATGAATTATACCGTCAAAGATGCCGAATCTGTACCAAAAATTACCAAATCAAATGAATCGGGGTTACTTTTGCAGTATGCTGAAACACACATTATTAAAAGCCGCCGAAGCCGGAGCTGCAGAATTGCAGCGTTTTTTTAACGGAAGCTTTTCCGTAAGCAATAAAGAGGGCATCAACAACCTCGTAACAGAAGCCGATCATGCTGCCGAAAAAGCAATCATGAGTGTGATCCAGGCAGACTATCCCGACCATTATATTCTGAGTGAAGAATCCGGAGAGCATATTCAGGATTCTTCTTATAAGTGGATCATCGATCCCATCGACGGAACAGTGAATTTCGCCAACGGAATACCCATTTGCTGCGTGAGTATAGGGGTGGAGCGTGCAGGAAAAATGTTGATGGGTGCCGTATACAACCCCATCATGAACGAGCTTTTCTTTGCCCAAAAGGGATTTGGCGCTACATTAAACAATAAGCGCATACACGTTAGCGATAAAACAGAAGTCATCAAAAGTTGCCTGGTAACAGGATTCCCATATACCTATCTAGATGAGCCCAACGGTCCTATTCAGGTATTTGAAAAACTGATTCGTAAAGGTGTTCCGGTAAGAAGGCTGGGCAGCGCAGCCATTGATTTGTGCTGGGTAGCTGCGGGTAGATTCGACGGATTCTATGAGCATAAATTACAGGCTTGGGATAGTGCAGCAGGATTTCTGATGGTGGAAGAAGCCGGCGGAAAAGTAACCGATTTCAACGGAGACTATTATTCTCCTTACCAGCCCCACTTGCTGGCGACCAACGGAAAAATACACGACGAGTTGCTCCGGATCATCAATGGAGGACTGTTTTAAAACAACTGAAAATGGAAGAAAGAACAGAGATTGCCAGTTTGGGGGAGTTCGGACTAATCGATCATCTTACAAAAAATATAGAACTGCAGCATGCCTCCACCATTCTGGGTGTGGGTGATGATGCCGCTGTAATTGATCATTTTGGCAAACAAACCGTGATCACTACCGATCTTTTACTGGAAGGGGTGCATTTTGATCTGATGTATACTCCATTGAAACACCTGGGATACAAATCGGTGGCAGTGAACCTCAGCGATGTATATGCCATGAATGCAACACCCACGCATATTACCATGAGCATCGGTATCAGCAACCGGTTCAGTGTGGAGGCTTTGAATGAGTTTTATGAGGGCGTTTACTTTGCCTGCGAAAAATACGGTGTAGACCTGGTAGGCGGTGATACCACAAGTTCCGCAAAAGGATTTGTTATTTCCGTTACAGCCATTGGAGAAGTAGCACCCAATAAATTTGTTAAAAGAAGTACTGCTCAAAAAGGAGACCTGATTTGCGTAAGCGGCGATCTGGGTGGCGCCTACCTGGGACTTACCCTGATGGAAAGAGAGAAAAGAATTTTCCAGGAAAATCCGCAGATTCAGCCAGACCTGGAAAATGAAAGCTATATCGTTGGAAGGTTGTTGAAACCGGAGCCAAGAAAAGACATCATTGCGTTTTTTGAAGAGAAAGAAATTGTACCCACTGCTATGATGGATGTAAGTGATGGTATCAGCAGCGAAGTGCTGCACATCTGCAAGCAATCTAATCTGGGTGCTGTCATCTATGAAGAAAAGCTGCCCATCTCAGATGAGAGCAGACGGGCTGCCTATAAGTTTGGACTCGATCCTACTGTTTGTGCGCTCAACGGGGGAGAAGATTATGAACTGATCTTTACCCTGAAGCAGGAAGACTACGACAAGATTGTGCTCAACGAAGAAATCAGTGTTATCGGCTATACCACAGATTCGGAAGAAGGCATTAAACTCTACACCAAGGGAGGAAACCGTTTCAATATTACTGCGCAGGGCTGGAATGCATTTCAGCAACCATAACACCCTAAGCCCCGCTGCATGAGAATCATACTGCTGATTATTTTAGGATGCTTCGGTAACGGAATGCTGGCAAAAGGGCAGGAATCTTCCGTGGTAATGCAGCGGCTTGCACCTGCAGCAATGCGTTCGGACCTGGTATTGCTGAAAAAAATTCTGGAAGCCAACCATCCGAGTCTTTACTGGTACAACAGCAAGGCATCCATAAACAGCAGTTTCGAAACACTGGAAAACAGTTTAACCGATTCTCTTACCACAATCGAATTCAGGAACCGGGTGGCAGGCTGGATCAGCGAGATCAAGTGCGGACATACGGTAGTAAGGCTTCCCAAAAAGGTCTCCCGTCAATTTCAACAGAATAAAGTAGCCATGTTTCCCTTACAGATAAAAGTATGGGGAGACAGTATGGTTGTTCTCAACAACCCTCGGCGGGGAGATACCCTGTTAACAAGAGGAACCATTCTGCTGTCTATTAATGGATACAACACAAAAGCGATAACAGATCGTATATTTAGCAGTATATCAACAGACGGGGATGCCCTTAATCACCGAAACCAGGTAGTAAGCAATTCCTTTCCCTTCTGGCATGCCCTGCATTTTGGAACAGATTCCGTTTACAGGATTCAATACGCAGATCCTGCGGGCAGAACAGCAACCACCACGATCCGTCCAATTTTACCGGCAGAGCGGCTTGCACAAAAAAAACAAAACGACAGTCTTGAAACGGTAAGGGGTCCGGAGATCAGCAAAAGGAAAATGCAACAGTTGTCTCGCAGGTCGCTGATCATTGATACACTGCAACGTGCTGCGTTCATGCGGGTAAATACATTCAGCAGGGGATCGTTAAAGTCTTTTTTTAGAAGGAGTTTCCGAAAGATGAATGCCCTGCAGGTAGAACACCTTGTAATAGACTTAAGAAACAACAGCGGGGGTAAGGTAAGCAACAGTACTGCCTTAACAAAATACCTCAGCAAACAGCCTTTTAAAATAGGGGATACGGTGGCAGCCATCAGCAGAAAGTTTCGGTACAGCCGTTACATACAACCCGTTGTTCCTTTCTGGCTTGCCATGAATCTGGGTGCAGTAAAAGCAGCCGACGGCAGCATCCATTATCGCAGATATGAACAACATTATTATTCGCCGAAAACCAGGCACCATTTCGATGGAAATATTTATTTACTGCAAGGAGGTTACACTTTTTCTGCAGCAACCATGTTTATTGCTGCATTGAAAAACCAGGATAATGTTACCATTATAGGAGAAGAAAGCGGTGGCGGATACTATGGAAATTCGGCCATGCTTTTACCCACGATTACCCTCCCCAAAAGCAGGTTGGGCGTAAGTCTGCCACTCTACAGACTGGTCATGGATAAAAACAGGGCCAAAGGAAGGGGGATTATTCCTGATATTCTTGTACCGCCTTCTTCAGCAGCCATCCGGGCAGGTGTAGATTTAAAAACAGACACAGTGCTTTCGCTGATCAAAACAAAAAAGCCCTCCCGCTGAATCGGGAAGGCTTCGTAAAACAGATGGTTGGAATTAATGCTTTTCTGCACCAGGCTTGCATTTTTCGGTCAGTTCATGAAACGCTTCATGCGCCGCAGTAATTAAAGTAGTTAATTCTTTGTCGGATTTTTTTGCTTTTACCCCCGCTTCCAGTTCGTTGCAGGCTGTAACCAGTTTCTTTAAAATGGGCTGTGCAACTTTGGCATCATACCCCGCAGGAGCAGTAGAAGCCTGCCAGGCTTTTGCTTTTGCAACCAATTCAGCGGCATTTGCACGTGCAGGTTTCAGGTTGCCCTCTTCAGCAGGATGGAATGTTTTGCTCATTACAGCATGGAAATCGTGCATTTGTTTCCAATCAGCTTGCTGGGCTGTTGCGGCAAAGGAAAAAATTGCAGCAATGGCCAGTACAAAAAATTTTTTCATGTGCTTCTTGTTTAATTTTTACAAAGGTATGGTTATTCCAAATCGTTCATCTGTTGCTATTATATCAGCGGTATGACCTGGCTCCAGCAATCCGGTTATGCCTGGTTTCTGCATCAGTTGTGCAGGATAAAGGCTGCACATGCGCAGGGCTTCGCCAGGTTCAATGCCAACCTGCTGTACAAAATTCTGTACACACTTCAGCATGGTAAGGGCAGAGCCACTCAGAACACCGTTTGCCTCATACCTGTCGCCGTTTAACCTATGCTGATAAGGGCCGTCGGTTGATTCGGTAACAGCATCGGTGATCGCAAACAGTCTTTCACCCAATTGTTTTTTGGCAATTCTGATGGCAGCAAAATCAACATGATATCCATCGGGTACAATACTGCTGCACACGGTTGAATGGTTAAATACAGCGCCTACCACACCTGGAGCCCTGTGTTGCAAAGAACTCATTGCATTGTATAAATGCGTGGCGGCAGGTATTCCTTCATCAAAGGCTTTTATGGCTTCTTCGTAAGTGGCATTGGTGTGTCCGGCAGACAACACCACACTGTAAGACCGGATCAGCTCAACCACCTCCCTACTGCATACCTCAGGTGCAATGGTAATCATAGTGATTACTCCCTTGCCGTATTCGAGCAGCTCCCTGGCCTCTTTCAAAGAGGGAGAATGAATAAATGCAGCCTGGTGCGCTCCTTTTTTAACCTCATTGATCCAGGGGCCCTCAATATGCAATCCAATACAACCCAAACCGCCCTGCTCCCGGTAACTGCGCACAGCATCGATGCAGGCAAAAATGACTTCCCTGCTGTTGGTGGCTACCGTTGGCTGAAACCAGTGCGCCCCGCCGGATTTGCAATACTGATAAAGCAGTTCCAGCGATTTTGCATCAGGGTGCATACTCAATAATTTTCCGCCCGCTCCGTAAATCTGGAGATCAATCAGGGCAGGAGCAATCACCGGATAAACCTGCGCAGGCAGGCTGACCAGCTTTACGTTAGGAATAATTTCTTTTACAAAACCACCCTCAACAACCAATGTAGCATCTTCGTGCCACTGTTTTCCGGTAAATAGTTTTTGTGCAGAATAATAGCGTAGTTCCTTCATCCTCTTTGTTACTAATGTTCAATATTAAAATGATCCGCATCCTTCCAGAAAGGAAAACGGCTGCGGACCTCAGTCAGTTTGGCTTTATCCAATAAGTGCGTACTGATAACCTCCCTGCCAGACTCGGTGAAGAGGACCTCGCCCAGCGGATCAACCAGCATACTGTCTCCACTGTGTTCAATATCATTGCCATCTTTGCCCACCCTGTTCACACCAACCACATAACACTGGTTTTCGATGGCCCTTGCGATCAATAACGATTTCCAGGCATGGCTTCTGCGTTCCGGCCAGTTGGCTACATACAGGAGCACATCAAATTCCGGGGCATCTTCAGATTGTTGTCTTGCCCATACCGGGAATCGCAGGTCATAACAGATTTGCAGATTGAATTTCCATCCGTTTACACTGGTGATGAGTCTTTTATTGCCTGCTGTATAAAACCGGTCTTCCCCTGCAAAAGCAAAGCGGTGTCGTTTATCATATACACCCACAGTTCCGTTAGGCAATACCCAGAGCAGGCGATTGTAATATTGTTGGTCCGCTTCGATAATCAGCGATCCGGTTAAGATGATCTTATATTTCGCTGCAATCCGCTTCATCCATTGTACAGAAGGGCCATCCATGGTTTCGGCCAGTTCGGCCGGTTTCATACTGAACCCGGTAGAGAACATTTCCGGAAGCACCACCAACTGTGCGGGTTGCTGAATGGATGCGATTTTTTCTTCAAACTGATGAAGGTTGGCCGTTTTATTTTCCCAGTGCAGGTTCGACTGGATCATGGTTACAGAAAGTGTATTCATAGAATCGCGTTCAAATTAATGGATCCGGTATGCCAGTTGTATTCCACCATAACGTTGTGCACGGGTTTGTGCCGGTGTTTCTTTAGACTGGTACACCCATTCCAGTTTGCCGGTCCAGCGACCCTCAGCATAACAGACACCGATGGTTTGCTGAAACACAAAAGTAGCCGGATCCCGTGTTACTGCCGTGGTAGATTTGTTCAACAAACCACCCTGCAGGGTTCCATTGTATCCCTGTAATACCCCCTGCGGATACCAGTAGACAAAAAATTCATGGTTTCTTTTTGGTGTACCCGCACTTTTAGACAAACGGGCATTCCACAATGCACTTTCACTGTTTTGCTCAAATGCCCCCAACACCAACATGCCCCCCAACCGGGCCTGGATAAATGTAGTTCCCAGACTGGCCTGTGCTACCGGCACCATTTTAAAGGCATTTGAAGCAACAAGGGTTTTGGCAAAACCAACCCCCAGATCAATTCCCAACGCGTTCCCGATCTGGTACTGCCATCCGGTAAACCGGGCGTAGTTCAGCCAGCGGTGGTAGGTATTTTGCATGGCTTCACCCCCCGAAGCGGGACCCAACAGGCTCAGCGATCCATTCCATTGAAAAAGGGCATCGTTTTTTAAAAAAACAGTTTGGGAATAATTGAGGTAAGTATACCCGCAATAAGGCCGGTCAATGTCCGACGGCGCTACCGTTTTGCGAATGAGTGGTGTAAAGATTTTCTGGCCCAGTTCCACGGAGTGGATTTTTTTCCGGTCTTTCCTGTTGGTTACAAACCCATAGTTCAGCATGAGGCCGTTGGTATAGTAAGCATCGTCCAGCTTAAACAAATAGGCGTCATTCTCTGTTTTGACAGAAAACTCCTGTGTATACGTTTGCCCGGTCTGGGTTTGGGAGCTGGCGCGTAAGCCCAGGCCACATGAAATCATTAGAAGCACACCGCGAAGAAAATTGGTTTTATGCTGCATATTATTCATTGGATGAGGATCTGATTTTTTTAAGGATGGATTGAACCAAACCCGGTTCATACCCTTTTTGCATCAGGTAGGTTTTGGTTTTAACCTCCCGATTGATGTATTGTTCGTCTTTCAAGGTCTGCCATTTAGCCCTGATCAGCTTTTCGGCCACAGCGGCATACTCCTCCTGATCAATTTCATCCAATCCTTTTTTGATATTGTACTCACTCACCTTCTTTTGCCTGAGGGCGTAGACAATTTTGTTGATCCCCCATTTTTTTTGCCGGAAATACCCGCCGGCAAACTGACGGGCAAAACGCTCCTCATTCAGATAACCCTCTTCAATCAGCCTGGAAATCAATTGCTCCACATCTGTTTTCCGCAACCCGAGGCTGTACAATTTTTCCTTAACCTCGCTGTGGCAGCGCTCCTGGTAGCCGCAATAGTGCTTCAGCTTCATAAAAGCCTGTTCAGGGGTAGCGGTGGTTTTCCGGTTCAACGGGTCGTTTTTTTCGGTAAAGTAGTTATATTTGTTAATAAGCCATAATAACCTGCTTGCAATATCGTTATTCTTCGGCTACCCACACAATTGCAATTATGTCTGTACCTAAACACAATGTTTGTTTAATCGACGACGATAAAATTTATCAGTTTACCGCCCGGAAAATATTGGAATCAACCGGTTTGGCGAAGAATATTCTTTCCTTTTACAACGGAAGCGAGGCCATTGGTTTCCTGAAGGAATCCGGAAACGGAGACCAGGAAAGGCTGCCGGATGTGATTTTCCTGGACATCAATATGCCGGTTATGAACGGCTGGCAGTTTCTGGAAGAATACCACAAAATCAACGACAGCCTGGGGAAAGCCATCACCATCTATGTGGTCAGCTCCTCGGTAGACGACTGCGATATCCAGAAATCAAGGGAATTTACCACGGTAACCGACTATATTGTAAAACCAATCAACCGGATTAAGTACCAGCAACTAATAGAACGGCTGAATACGGTAATGGATTAGCCAATTCACCGTTTCCCAAAAGTTTTATACATTCTGATTTTGGGGATTATTTTGGTGACTGAATCTTAACATTTTACAGTAGGTTTGTCACTGTCTAAATCGTGTTTATGAAATTCATCGTTTCTTCTTCTTCTTTATTAAAACACCTGCAGCAGATCAGCGGTGTAATCAACGCCAATACAGTATTACCCATACTGGAAGACTTTTTGTTCGAGATCGAAGACAAAAAGTTGAATGTAGTGGCAACCGATCTGGAAACCGTGATGCGTGTTCAGATGGATGTGGAAAGTAAGGCCAACGGTAAAGTGTGTATTCCTGCGAAAATCCTGATGGACTCTCTTAAGAATATTGCTGATCAGCCGCTGACATTTACCATCGACAAGAATTTTGCGGTGGAGATCACCAGCGACAACGGTAAGTATAAAGTGATGGGCGAAAATCCCGACAATTTCCCGAAAGAACCTTCAGCAGATGATACCACTGGTTTTACCATGACCAGCGGCGCTTTGCTGACAGCCATCAACAAAACCCTGTTCGCGGTGAGCGGTGATGATCTTCGTCCTGCCATGACCGGCGTATTTTTTGAACTGGCAAAGGATGGTGTTCAGTTTGTGGCAACCGATGCGCACAGACTGGTTCGCTACAAGAGAACCGACACCCATGCCACCAAGGCGGATTCCTTCATTGTTCCTAAAAAGCCATTGAACTTATTAAAAAACGCGCTGCCCGATAATGAAGACGAGCTGAACATCAGCTACAACAGCAACCACCTCTTTGTACAACACGGTTCCACACAGATGATCTGTCGTTTAATCGATGCGCGTTTCCCGGATTATAAAGTGGTGATCCCTGCAGATAATCCTTATAAACTGGTGGTAAACAAAGCCGATTTCCAGAATGCATTACGTCGTGTGAACGTGTTCTCCAATAAGAGTACCAACCAGGTAGCCCTGAACATCACCGGAAGCGAATTACAGATGGCCGCACAGGATGTGGATTTCAGCTTCGAAGGTAATGAGCGCATGAGCTGTCAGTATGATGGAGAAGATCTGCAGATCGCATTCAACGCCCGTTTCCTCATCGAAATGTTGAACGCAGCAGATACGGACGATGTGAAGATGGAACTATCTACTTCCACCAAGGCTGGTTTAATAAAACCAACCGAGCAGGCAGAAGGCGAAGACCTCTTGATGCTGGTGATGCCGCTGATGCTGAACAATTAAGCATATACAACATTCAAATAAAGAAGCCGTCTCCGAAATTCCGGAGGCGGTTTTTTGTTTCCTGTATTACCATAAATGCCCATTTTCCTGTAAATTGATCCCATAATCTTTTGCTGCCATGATCCAATCGATTGTTGATTATTTCAACACCATTCCCAGTCTGCATCGTGCCCTGATTCTTGCCGGGGGTATTACTTTTTTCTGGATAATTGAAGGAGCTGTTCCACTGTTTCGATTCAAATACGATAAATGGAAACACGCGACCATCAATATCTTTTTCACACTCACTACCGTTGTCATCAATTTTGCCTTTGCATTGCTGATGGTCAAAACCAGTGATTGGGCGATTGAGCACCATTTCGGTATTTTACAATTAGTGGAACTGCCTACCTGGGTAATGCTGATCGGTGGGTTGATGTTGCTGGACCTGGTGGGTGCTTATTTTATTCATTTCATTGAACACAAGATTAAGTGGATGTGGAAGTTTCACATGGTGCATCATGCCGATACCCATGTAGATACCACGACCGCCAACCGCCACCATCCCGGTGAAAGTGTGTTTCGGGCGGTTTTCACCATTATAGGTGTGGCCCTCTGCGGTGCTCCTATGTGGCTGGTGATGTTTTACCAGAGCATGAGCGCCGTGCTGTCTCAGTTCAATCATGCCAATATGCGTTTGCCCATCTGGCTCGATAATGCCATCAGCTGGCTGATTGTTTCTCCCAATATGCATAAAGTACACCATCACTATAAACAACCCCAAACCGACAGCAACTACGGCAATATTTTTTCTATCTGGGACCGTATGTTCGGTACATATAACGACACCCCAATCGAAGAAATCCGCTATGGATTGGATGTGCTGGACGATCGTACCGATGAACAACTGGGTTACCAGTTAAAAATCCCCTTCGATCATACCATTAAGACCAACTATTAAAGCCGGGCAGAGCGGCCTGGTTACTGTTTGACGCCTGGTATTGTATCTTTGTTTAAAGTTGATGTATGAAGACTGTTGCAATGATTCCCGCGCGCTATGCCGCCACCCGCTTTCCCGCCAAACTGATGCAGGTGCTGGGTAACAAATCTGTTATCCTG
Organism: Sediminibacterium sp.; assembly: GCA_016786865.1. Taxonomy (GTDB): domain Bacteria; phylum Bacteroidota; class Bacteroidia; order Chitinophagales; family Chitinophagaceae; genus Sediminibacterium. The sequence goes on from JAEUVE010000015.1 coordinate 100,917, forward strand.
CATACCTATGATAATACAAAAGCTACCGGGTTATTCGATGAGGTGGTGGTGGTAACCGACAGTGAAATCATCTTCAACGAAATCACCTCCCATGGCGGCAAAGCCATCATGAGCAAAAAAAACCATGAGAGCGGAAGCGACCGGATTGCGGAAGCTGCGGAAGAACTGGATGTAGATGTTATTGTGAATGTTCAGGGCGATGAACCATTTGTACAAAAAGCGCCTTTGGAAAAACTGCTTGCGGTTTTTCAGGAGGAAAGGGTACAGGTAGCTTCCCTGATGCAGGAACTGAAAGATCCCGAGCTGATCGAAGACCCCAATTATGTAAAAGTTGCAGTAGACCGAAACTGGAATGCCTTGTTCTTTTCGCGCAGCGTAATCCCTTACCCCAGAAGCAAGGATATTGCCATCACCTACTATGAGCATATTGGTGTATACGCTTTCCGCAAACAGGCCCTGCTCAACTTCAGCAGTTGGCCAATGACCCCACTGGAAGCAGCAGAAAAAATTGAATGCCTTCGTTACCTGGAATATGGTGTTCCATTAAAAATGGTTCTCACCAATTACATGGGTGTGGAAATTGATACGCCGGAAGACCTGATTAAAGCGGCTAAGCTGTTATAATTTCTCGAACAGGGCACGCAGTTTTTCGCGGGTCATAATTTTTTCCCAATCTTTTCCCAAAGCGTTTTCCCACAAGGGTTTCATGCCCATGGATACACCGATCATGGTGTCGAACTGCTCATCAGTAAGACCTTTGCAGATGCCCTGCGGAATATCAATCTTATTCTTCTCAACCATGTATTTGAATTCCTTCACACCTGCAGGATAGTATTCTTCCAGGTGATTCATCACAATACAGTTTCCGATACCATGTTTAGTACCCAGTAAGTAGCTTAATCCATAGCTTACTGCATGGGCTACTCCCACCTGGGAATAAGCAATGCTCATACCGCCTGCATAAGAAGCCATCATCAGCTGATCGTCGCATTCATCGTCCCAATGGTCTTTCTCCACAAAAACTTTCTGGCAAAGCTGCAGTGCTTTTTCTCCATAGCTTTTGCTGAACTCATTGAGGTAGGTTCCTTCCAGGCTTTCAATGCAATGGATATAACAATCCATGCCTGTATAAAAACGCTGGTTGGCCGGGGCGTCTTTGGTTAATTCCGGATCCAGTACAATTTGATCAAAAGGCGTAAAGTCGCTGTTCATTCCGAGTTTTCGAGTTGGCCCGGTTAATACAGTTGTTCTGCTCACTTCAGCGCCCGTTCCGCTCAGTGTTGGAATGCCGGCCTTGTACACACCGGGGTTCTTCACCAGGTCCCAGCCCTGGTAGTCGGCAGAGGATCCCGGGTTGGTCATCATCAACGATACAGCTTTGGCCAGGTCCATCGTAGACCCGCCACCGATCCCGATTACACCACTGATGGTGCCGAATTCCTCTTTCAGTGATTTTGCCAGTGCATCCACCTGGGTGGTTTTGGGTTCATAGGTAACATCTGCCAGGATCACTTTGTCTTTCCCGCGCAGTGGAATACGCGACAACAGCGGTTTTCCTTCAAAAAAATGATCCACTAAAAATATCATAGGTGCATCGCCCTTGCGCTGCGGTGCTAAAATTTCGTCTAACTGATTAAAACTTCCGCGGCCATACACCACGTAGCTTACCATCTTAAAATTCCTAAAGCTCATACGGTCAGATTTTCAACTGCAAAGATGCAACTTATTTCCAGATAGATTTCATGGGCCAAAACCAAACATTTTCGAAAACAGAGATATTTCCGTCGCTGAAAAACTCAATTCCCGTGTCTTTCTCTTCCGGAAAAACCTGTGTGGTAAAGACCAGTTCTCCGTTGTTGGCATATACTTCCACAATGCTCTTATCAAAGAAAACCCGCAAGTGTACCAGATCGTTTACTGTTTTGAGGTAGGCGTTTTTGGTATGGTAGTAAGGATACTGCTTACTGAATCCCGAAGGGGTATTGGATCTGTCGATGTACAATTGCTCCAGCGTTGCGTCGTATCCGATGGTAAAATACCGGTTACCTCCCACAGCTATTTTTAATCCGCTTACACTGGTTGTAGATGGACGTATATCAAACTCCATTTCAAAACAGTTGCCTTTAAAGGGCAGTACATGTCTGTATTTCACGGGAACACTGTTCTTTAATACCTGGGCGGTAGATCGGAGGTTACGTAAGGCTTTAATGGGCTCCTGTACCAGTACCCATTCGCTTCCGGCTTTTTTAACTGCCAGTTTTCTGGGAAGGGCCATTGCTCCTTTCCAGGGGTTGGTAGGAATCTCATTCGCGTACCCCCAGTTATTCACCCAACCAATGCTGGTAGGCTGATTATCCGGCGTGGCCTTATAGGTAACCGCAGCATAATAATCCGCGCCATAATCCGGGCGCATGATTTTGTTCTGTGGATTTTCATTATAAAACTTTGACCCGTCGAACTCCCCCACAAAATATTGCATGGTGGCATTCTGTGAAACCAGCAGCAACCATTTTTTCTTATTGGGCTCGCCCAGCACAGGCACCTGAACCAAATCAGGACATTCCCAAACCCCCGAGGTATCTGCATAAGGACCAAAATCACTTTCAAAAGTCCATTGCTTTAAACTGAACGAACTGTAAAAAGAAATCATCTTTTCATTGGGCATGGCAACCGCCATAATCCATCTTTTAGTAGGTTCATGCCAGAACACATTCGGGTCCCGAAAATCCTTCATCTGCAGGTCCAGCACAGGATTACCCGAATACCTTCCCCAAGACTTACCATTATCCAGGCTGTATGCCAGATTCTGGGTTTGCAATAAACTGTCGTGACCTGTATAAATGGCCACCATGGGCACATCTCCTTTTTTCTGACCGAATCCGGTTTTGTTCTTGGGGTCGGTTACAACGGATCCGGAAAATACCATTACCTCATTTTCTTCCCTCAATGCTACCGGCAATTGTTTCCAGTAAACCAGGTCGGAACTTACTGCATGCCCCCAACTCATATGCCCCCAGAAATTTGCAAAGGGGTTGTGCTGATAAAACAAATGGTATTCTCCGTTGTGGTAGATCAGGCCATTGGGATCGTTGATCCAGTTCTTTTGTGAAGAATAGTGGAACTGGGGTCGGAATCGCTCCTGGTAATAGGGTTGCTGTGAGTACGATCTGGCCTGTATCAGCAGCGCAATCAATAATAGCACTCTGTTCATCCAACTAAATTAATTCTTTTTTATACAAGTTCTTTCAATGCTTATTTCATTGCTTCCAGTTCTTTCTGCAGGCGGAACATTTCATCGCGAAGTCTGGCAGCTTCAATAAAATCAAGGTCTCTGGCCGCTTTTTCCATTTCCTTTTTGGTACGTTGGATGGCCTTCTCCATTTGAGGTATGGTTTTGTATTCTTCCTGTTCTTCTGCCACTTTCGGAGCCACGAGATCCTGATCCTGTTGAACGGCATAAGGATTGGATGGATCATAACCTTTGATATCCAGTACGGAGGTTTGTGCAAAAACCTGCTCCTTGCTCTTGGAAACGGTAGTTGGTGTAATATGGTGCTCCAGATTATAGGCAATTTGTTTCTCCCTTCTGCGATTGGTTTCGTCGATGGTACGCTGCATACTCTCTGTCATTTTATCGGCATAAAAAATAACCAGGCCATTCACGTTTCGGGCAGCCCTTCCCGCTGTTTGTGTGAGGGAGCGCTCATTTCGGAGGAAGCCCTCCTTATCTGCATCCAAAATAGCTACGAGCGACACTTCGGGCAAATCAAGCCCCTCTCTCAACAGGTTAACGCCCACCAGTACATCAATAACACCCAGGCGTAGATCACGTAGGATTTCTACGCGCTCAAGGGTATCTACATCACTGTGTATGTATTTGGATTTGATATTGATCCTTCCCAGGTACTTATCCATTTCTTCTGCCATTCGCTTGGTAAGGGTGGTTACCAACACCCGGTCTCCGCGCTTCACCCGCTCATCTATAGCATCGAGCAAATCATCAATCTGGTTTACACTCGGGCGAATTTCGATTGGAGGGTCAAGCAAACCGGTAGGACGAACCACCTGTTCCACTACCACACCGCCTGTTTGTTCCAGCTCATATTCGCCAGGAGTGGCGCTTACAAAAACCGTTTGGCCAATCATGCTTTCAAACTCATAAAAATTGAGCGGCCGGTTATCCATGGCGCTGGGTAAACGAAAGCCATAATCTACCAGTACCATTTTTCTGCTCCGGTCTCCGCCATACATACCCGCAATCTGCGGAATGGTCTGATGACTCTCGTCTATCACACATAAAAAATCTTTGGGGAAATAATCCAATAAACAGAAGGGCCTTGTTCCGGGTTTTCTTCTGTCAAAAAACCGGGAATAGTTTTCAATGCCATTGCAGTAACCTAGTTCGCGGATCATTTCCAGATCATATTCCACCCGCTCTTTTAAACGGGAGGCTTCAATGAATTTTCCAGATGCCTGAAAATATTCCACCTGTTGCATCATCTCGTCCTGTATTTCATGCATCACCTGTGCAATCATATCCTTGGGCGCCAGGTAAAGATTGGCAGGAAAAATAGCTGCATTCTCCATCAGGCCAATCCGCTTACTGGTAGCAGTATCGATACTTTCAATTTCTTCAATCTCATCTCCGAAGAAAGTGATCCGGTATCCAAAATCCACATACGGAAGGTTGATGTCTACAGTATCTCCTTTTACCCGGAATGTTCCTCTGGTAAAATCTCCCTGGGAACGGTTGTACAATGAATTCACCAGCGAATGCAGAAATCCCTGACGTGAAATGGCCTGTCCTTTCTCTATCCGGATGATGCCATTTTCATATTCAGTAGGATTTCCCATACCATAAATACAGCTTACGCTGGCCACAACAATAATATCCCTTCTTCCGCTCAGCAATTGCGATGTTGCCTGTAAGCGCAGCTTGTCCAGCTCCTCATTGATGCTTAAATCTTTTTCGATGTATACACCGGTTACGGGCATATATGCTTCGGGCTGGTAATAATCGTAGTAGCTTACAAAATAACCAACCGCATTTTCAGGGAAAAACTGTTTGAATTCTCCATAAAGCTGCGCCACCAGTGTTTTGTTGTGGGTCAGTACCAGGGTGGGGCGCTGCACATTTTGTATTACGTTGGCGATGGTAAATGTTTTACCGCTTCCCGTTACGCCCAATAACGTCTGAAACTGTTCACCATCATTGATTCCATCTGTTAACTGCCGAATAGCAGCAGGCTGGTCGCCGGCGGGTGTATACGAGGAGTGTAATTTGAAGGGCATGCTGCAAATATCAGGGCTTTTTCAGTTGATCAATAATTGCTTTTACACTTGCATTGATCTGTTTTTCAGAAATTTTCTTTCCATAGATTTCTGCAGTGGTCCATCCCTGCCATATCGGCTTATCAGTTTGCGGATTCATCATGGTCAGGGTGAGTGTACCTTCCCGAACCACCTGTGTTCTGGTATCATAACCCCAAAAAGTAGGCGGATAGTAAATAGGAACCCATCTTCCTCCCCTTGGATTATAGTACCAGCGTGTCATCGGTTGGCTGTAGATGGGTGTATTCACATCCCTTACTTCTTTTTCAACAACCACATCACAAACCAGGAATACATCCGGATTGGTTTTGGTTTCGGACCATCCCAGTTCCTGCAGGTATTTTTCCACTGCTTCGTGAACTTTCAGATCCTGCATACTGTTGATCTGCGGACGTTTGGTGGTAGAATCCTTATCCGAATCGCCTTCTGCCCAGGCATAGGTTTTAATGGTAGAAAAGTTGACCGAATTGTCTTTTTGTACAAATGCTTTCTGTGTGCAGCCAAGAAAGAAAAGTGAAGCAACAAAGGCCCCGGCTAAAATGAACTTTTTCATATACTGGCTTTTAAGTTGATGAATACAATTTTCTATACAACGCCAATTCTCGTGCCAGATCATTTGGCACTCACGGAGGGTACCCAAAGTTACTCATTATTCTGCCTGTAAGGCTATTTTCTGTCGATAGAGAAGATGGTGATTAAGGGGTCAAAATATTGGTTTCTTTCGCGTTGACGATAGATTTTTCTAACCACATCCATACCCTTTACTACCTTACCAAAAGCAGCATAGCCCTGCCTGTCTGCAACATTCTCTCCCCCGTAGTCCAGACCAGGTTCATCGTCCAGACAAATAAAAAACTCTGTTCCCGCAGTTCCGGGTTCCGCCCTTGCCAGCGACACAACACCGGTTTTATGCAGAATACCGGTTTGCCGGGTGTTTTCGTGGGGAATACCTTTTACCGATACAGCCAACGGGTTGTTGCTCTTCCAGATGCCACCCTGGATCAGCTCCGATTTGGGGGCATTGGATGGTTGATTTTCAAAATGAAGTACCCGGTAAAAATTGGAACGGTTGTACCAGCCCGAATCTACATATTGTAGAAATGCGGCACAGGTGAGCGGGGCTTTTTGTGCATACAGCTCCAATTCAATATCTCCAAAAGCAGTTTCAATCACAACCACCGGATTACCGCCGGATGTTGCAGGTTGTTTACAGGAATACAGTAACACCGCTACCGCTACGAGGCAAAAGCATTGTTTGAATAATATCCGGTACAACATCAGGGTATAATTTCAAATAAAAATACCTGTGACTGCTGAAAGGGAGAAAAATTATTATCCGCTACAAAAAGCAGGGTAGGGTTTCCATTGGGCAATCTTGGGCCAAAACTTACCCCCTCAATATTGTCTGTAAAAACCTTTAGTTCGTCCATATTCAGCAAAAGTTTTTTTTGCGCCGGTGTAAATCCGGTATTGAATTTCAGAGAAGGATTGTTGCTGATATCAGTTGCGGTATTCAGGTCTGCAATAAAAACTTTTATTGTGCAGGGAATTCTACCGGTAGAATAAGACCTTTCCAAAACCAACAGGCGGTTGTTTCCCAGGCTGAGCAGATCCGGTATTCCGTTCACTTTAAACGAACCTTCCGGGCTGGGAGGGTAGGCAACCGGATCTAATTCGTATGCATATTGTGCTGTGTTTTTCCTGGTAGCAATGTTGAACCGATAAATACGCACAAATGCTTTATTGGGTTGGAGTTCGGCCCTGGGACCATCTTCATAAAGTGGTTCTTCTACATTTACATAGAGGGTTTTATAGTTGTCGGCAAAACTCATGCCTTCCAACACCCCGTTTTGTCTCGGGCCATTTTCAGTGGCCCTCATGTTCAGATTAGCAGGAAGCATAAAACCATCTGTTTGGCTTCCGGACAGGTTAATCAGGGTAATAGATGGGTTACTCAGCACCGTATCCTTTGCCCGAACAATTCGTTCGCCCTCACTGCTCCAGATCAGGTTTTTATGAACCGGATTGTAGCGCATTGCTTCCGGATCGGGTGTACGCGCCGGATTGGTTTTGCTGTCTGGATATTGTTGCCCTTTTTCGTCTTTCAGGAACACCACATCTGTAAAAATAACTGTATCAATTTTATTGTCTTTAATGGGAATTTTTGCGGCATAAAATCTGGCGGGGTTGATCGACGAACGGTCGTCACAAATCATGAAATACCGGTCTTCCAAAGCATCATAATCAATGCCCGACAATCCACCCACATTGGTTCCCTTAAAATTCAGTCCATGCGGAATCGTATACACATCGAGTAGTTTTAAACTACCAATCCGATCTGGTAATTGCGTTTGAACAATTTTGGGACTGGTACAGGATGCCAGAAAAACAATGATCAACAAAAGGCAAAGGAACCGGAACTTCATAAGAAAAAATTTGAAGGTTGCAGCAAGATACAGATTATGTGTGTTACCAATTCATGGATCTTGCATACTGAACGAGCATGGCGGTATTTTTTAATTCCAGCTTGCGGAGAATATTTCTTCGATGGGTATTAACAGTATACGTACTCAGGTGGAGCTTGTCGGCAATTTCCTGACTTGTAAGCCCCTGGGTGATCAATCTCACAATTTCTATTTCACGCTTGCTGATATTGGTTTCTGCCGGATGTTTGTTGATCATCGGTTCCTGGTCCCACATGAACACGGGATTTCCCTGAATGATTTCCTTTATGGCAGATAGCAGTTCGTCCGAAGAAAGATTTTTAATGATATACCCTCTTATCCCTACCAACCTGCACTGATGAACAAGGTCGGCATCGTTTTCCATACTCAACATGATGATGGTGGCAGAGGCATTTTTTTCTAAAATTTCAATTGCTGCCTGCAATCCGGTACCGTCGGGAAAATAGTAGTCCATCAAAAATATATCCGGTTGTTGTTCGGCATATAATCGAACAGCGTCACTGGCAGTAAATGCTTCTCCCTTCCAGCTGAGCCAGTCTACTTCCTTTAACACACTCCGAATGCCCTCCACAAATATTTTATGATCATCAGCAATGGCTATACTCGTAATCTTGTGCATGTTTCCTTTACTGCTTTTGCGTTACTTCTATAATGATGGTAGTTCCCTTTTCATTTGAATCGATAGACACTTTTCCGTCCAGATACTGAACCCGGTAACGTATATTTTTCCAGCCCAATCCTTCCGTATTATCCGGATCAAAACCTTTTCCATTGTCTTCGACCATCAGAAAAATCTTTTTTTCCTCTTCCCAGACAGACAGAAACACTTCTGTTGCCGCTGCATGTTTTTTTACATTGTACAAGAGTTCTGTTACGATCCGGTAAATACCCGCTTCTACCGACAACGGATAACGATGCAAGGATCCACAATGAAGATGAATCACAAAATCATTGGCGGCGTTCCACCGCGAAATTGTTTTTTCCAGCGCATGCACCAATCCCTTCTCCTGCAACTGAACCGGCATCAGATCATGTGCGATGTTCCGGAGATCTTCAATGGCATCTTCCAGTTGTTTGTCGATCCAGTGTTGTGCTTCACCAGCGTCCTTTAGCTGATGGAATGCTCCAATTCTGATACTTCCGAGTAAGCCTCCCATACCATCATGAAGCTCTCTTGCCAATCTGGATCTTTCTTCTTCCTGAACCTGAATGAGGCGGTCGGCCAACAAGGATTTTTCGGTTTCCAAAGCATATTGTACTGCTTCTTTTTCTTTTTTATAATAATCGTATCTGCGACTTAATCCAAAGGAAAGAATGGTGCTCTCAGAAAGTATTCCAATTGCCGATCCATATTTTCCGACAAAAATAACCCAGTCTGCCTCCACATTAAATTGGGCAAGAATATTCATAACAGCAAAGACCATCAGTATGCTCAGTGCAGCCACAAAAAAATGAGTCAGTGTTTTAAAATATTTGTAATTCTTATAGATGTATATGGCGATTACAAAAATGGTCCCCAGCCACACAAAACTAAGTCCGGCCAGAAAAACACTTCTCCATATACCGGGTTGTTCCGGAACACGGGCCAGTAAAAGCACACCGATTAATGCCAGTAATAGGAGCTGAAAAAACCGAAGTGGCATTGTATATTGTGGCAGTTGATTGGGGCGGGTGAAAAATCTTTTACAAAGTTCCAGCATGAATACAAAACTTAAGCTTGCGAAGACCGGCCTCGACTTACTGGCAAAATCGGTGTTTTCGGGCCAGATATACTGAAACCCTATTCCCCAGTTCGATATCATCCACAGAACCGAGGTGGCAACGTAAAGGGTATAATAAAAGTGAATCTGCTCTTTTAAAGAAATTCCCAGGAAAATATTCAGAACAATCAGAAAAAGAAACCATCCGGCAAAAAATCCATATACTGCTTTTTGATCTGCCAGTATCCCAATCATTTCCTTTTCGGGAATGATCGATAATGGAACAAAAAGCGACTCTCCCGATTTATCTATCTTCAGCAAAAGACCTGTACTGTTTGCGGATATAGGAAACCAAAAATCAGGATCTTTAACGAGTCTTTCCCTAAAGGGATAATAGTCTCCCGATTGATAACCAAATACAATGCTGTCTTCCTGTACAGTATAAATCCGGAGAATATTTATGTGCGGATTGGCTACCTGCAACCACGAGTTGGGGTATTCCCCTGCCGGTATAAAAACCCACCATGGGTGATTGCTGAAGCCTGGATTAAAAAAACCTTTCTTTCCCTGTCCTTTTTCATTGCTGATTTTCAGGAGCGCCTCCCGGGGTGAAAGATGAAGCGAGTCGGGGGTTACAAAAAAAACAGGCTTTACAACATTGGCTGGAGCCTTGGTAAATTGGTATACGATAAAAGTCAACGATACAAAAAGCAGGGATACCACCGCTGCTATTATGCTTTTTTTATAGAAATTCATCGTTGATTTTATATAAAGAGAGGTGGTTATTTGAATTTGGGTGGCTGCAGTTCATCCCATCCGGTAGATTGCTGATATGCTTTTGCAGCCAGTAATATGGAAGCCTCATCGTATAAATTTCCTAAAAAAGTGATACTGGTGGGCAACTGAGATCGTTTATCAAATCCCGTAGGAACACAAATAGCTGGATGACCGGTCAGATTGGTAATGGCCGACTGGTTACCACTACCTCTGGTAGGGCAAATCAGTACATCAATGGATTGCATTGTTTCATTCATTTTTTGCATCAACAAATAGCGATGTCTGTTGGCATTCACATATTCCACAGCAGGCATCAGCCTGGATACCCTGAAACTATTGGGCCAGTCGTTGATTCCCTGGCGAGTCATTGCATCATCTGTGTTGTTTCTGGTAAACTCATCAAATGCAGCCGCAGATTCTGCGCTTATAACAATATCCATGATGTTGAACTTATAAACACCGCTGTCCGGAAATACCACGGGAATCAGTTCCACGCCCATTTGTTTAAATGTTTCTAGTACTTTCCATTCGTTGCGGGAGGTATCCGTGATTTTATCAAAATAATTCTTTGCATACCCTACTTTCAGTTTTTTGATGTCTCCATCTGGCTTATAATTAAAGGGTTTTGATACAGCCGACTGATCCAGTCCATCTGTACCATGCAGGTATGCAAATACCATGGCAGCATCTTCCGCTGTGCGGCAGATAGGGCCTGCTTTATCCAGGCTCCAGCTAAGGGCCATAGCACCAGATCTGCTGATTCTTCCGAATGTAGGACGAAGTCCTGTTACCCCGCAGGTGGATGCAGGAGAAATAATAGATCCCCAGGTTTCTGTACCAATAGCAAAGGGGACCAGGCCGGCTACAGTGGCAGCAGCAGAACCTGCCGAGGATCCGGAAGAACCCTGTTTTAGATTCCATGGATTTTTTGTTCTTCCACCATACCAGTAATCTCCCATCGCAAGGGCGCCCAGCGTGAACTTGGCAATCAGGACTGCACCGGCTTCTTTGAGTTTGGTATAAACATAAGCGTCTTCTTCTATTTGCTGATTTTTATATGGCTCCGCCCCCCAGGTGGTTTTGGTTCCTTTCACAGCAAAAAGATCTTTAAGGCCATAAGGTATGCCGTGCAGCGGGCCTTTGTATTTACCTGCTGCAATAGCGGCATCTGCTTCGGCTGCCTGTTGCAGCGCCAGCTCTTCAGTAATAGTGATTACGCATTCCAGCGAGTCTCCGAATTGACGGATTCTATTGATAAAAAAACGAGTGAGTTCTTTTGAGCTTATTTTTTTTGTTCGGATCAGGGAGGCCAGTTCTTCAATGGAGAAATAGGCAAGATCATTTTTATTTTCAGGCAATACTGTTTTATATCGCTTCCAATGAATTGGCTCCTGTTTTACAGGAAAAGTCATACCTGGTAATACCGGATTATGCCACAGGCTCATGGGTACCGCATTGCCCAAAGTTTGAGCGTGCATCATTCTGAACAAAAGCAGGTTTTCTTTTACACCTGCATACATGGTGTCTGTTTCTTTTTGTGTAAAAGAAAGATCAAATATTTTAGCGGAAGAAAGCAGATCATTTTTGGAAATTGTATCCTGTGCGGAAAGGTTCATTGCACTCATCAGGCACCATAAAAAAAATAATTTATACATGTATTATGGATTGATATAAATACCAAACAAGGTACAGGAAGATCATGGTTTTTTCAAAGATCATCCTTTAAATAAAATATAGACTCTTGCCGAGAGGGGGTGCATTAAAATAATCATCAAAATGAAGACAGGATGAACCTGCAGAGAAAGGAGCAACAACCCCATCAGGAGCAGATATATAGGATAAACCACAAATAGTGCGGCAAACAATACCGAATCGTAAAAAACGGTATCCTTTGTTTTTAGTCGGATGATGGTACTTAAGAGCCGGTATAGTGGAAAATGTAAAATTCTGCCGGTGAATATCATCGGCTTAGCCCATAAAGGAGCTGATGGCTTTGTATCAGCAGGCAACTGAATCAGCGGTTCCAGCCGTGATTTTATCTGGCGGTTAAAAAACGCGTAGTTTTTGGCCTTTTCGGTAAAAGGCAGAAGGCTGTTAACCGGAAGTAGCGTTGCTCCGGCTATCCTTACCTGTTTGCCAATACCGGAAAAAGAATCATAGGTAATAGCTACCGGTAAAATCATCAGCGTTTCCTCCAGCTCGGGGTTCATTGCAATTCTGGCGGCTCCTTTCTTAAAAGGCTGCAGCTGGTGGCTGTTAATACAAATTCCCTCTATAAATAGGAGTACAATACCCCCAGCAGCCAAAATCCGGCGACTTTCCGTAAAAGCATATTCATTCAGGTAAAGGTTTTCCTTACCCTCACTCAGGCGATATACAGGAATCATATTCAGCATCCGGAGAAAAAAGCGGTGGTGTTTTTTAATAAATGCGTCGCCCCTGGCCAGAAAATGAATTTTTCCTGAAAACTGAGCACCTATTAAAATAGCATCCAGAAAAGAGTTGGGGTGATTAGCTACCACCAGCAAGGGACCCTTTGTTTTGAAGACATGCCGGTTAACCACCGTCAGTTCTTTGCAAAAGAGCCAGATGGCCGCCTTGATCAGTTTTTTGAATAAATGATAAATCAAACCGGATATAATTAGCTTTTTTCTATTTCGGATCAGCTATTTAGTATTAATTTAGGGTAATCTGGTAATAAATGAAACACCCAAACCAATTCCGCCGCCGGCGTTTTTTCCATACACCACGGAAGAAACCTGAAACATCGGCATGATGGTTCGGGTTATTCTTCTGCCATAAGAAAGCGTTAGCCGTCCATTGGTAAAACTGGTATTTGCAAAAAGGTTGGGATTAAAACTGGTATTGCTGCTAACCGACTCCTGGTGCATGAAACTGATGGTTGCCAGGCTGAACATATTGAATTTTCTACCGTATGTAGCAGTATATGTATACTGTTTAGGGCCTTCGGGATTATCGAAAAAATGGGTATATGCGGCCTGTACAATGGCAAAGGCCGCCTTGCCCGCAGCAAATGAGTAATTGACCTCCAGGCTATATGCTCTCGAAGCATACCCAAGAGAAACCACACTGTCTTTTTGATACATGGGCATCATGAATAATGCCTTTGCTGTAAAGTGCCGGTGCTGATCATCGGAAGAAAAATGCTTGGCAAGGCCCACCGAAACATCTCCCAAACCGGAATTACCCCTGATTGAATCTTTGTTTACTCCTCTTTGAATGATAAAAGGAACGTTTACCAACAGATCAATGCTTCTGCCTAATCCATGGTTCAACGATATGTTTGTGATATGCGTTTCAAAATAATTACCCGAAGGAAAGGGGGTTCTTTTCCAGCTTCTGTTGTAATTGGATGCAGAATAAAAATACGTGTAACCGGGAAGTATTGTTGTTCTGCCTTTACCAATGGGCCAGTCGGCTCTTGCTTTTTGCAAAAAAACCGTTAGTGCGATCAGGATCATTGTTGCCTTCCTCATTTGCCAATATTTTTTCTTTTACGCAACAATTTTTCGCTCATCCAGATCATTTGATAGTGCCGGTGTTCCATGGTAATTTCATGTCCGAGATGCGGGGCCACATACATTTCACTTTTTTCGATCGTTGCCGGATTCATTTTATTGAACGCAGCCACCACCGTTGCAGCCGGCGCAAGCGGGTCCAGTAAACTCACCGCATACAATACCGAACAATTGATCATTGGCATGAAGTTTTGTACTTCAAAATAACTCAGATTATCCAACAGCTGCTCAATGGTAACGCCAGGATTTTCTTTTACATAGTCTACAACATGCTTAATGGGGAAATTGTCGTACAGAGGATTACTCAGTAGTTTATAACTCTCATGAAAATCACAAAAAATAGGGTTATCTACAATTAAGCTGTTAATGCGATTACCTGTTAAAGCTGCTGTTACAAGCGATAAAGTGGCACCCTGGCTTCCGCCAAAAACAATCACCCTCGACAAATCAAATCCCATTTCTTCGTGCGAATAAATAAAGTCTATTGCCCTTACACAGTCCATGTACATTCCCCGGTACATGTAATTGTCTCTGTCGGTAATATTGATCAAAAGTGGTTGTTCGTTTTCAGGATTAAAGGGCTTCCAGTTTTTTTCAATTCCCCTTGTGTTGAGGTTAAAGCCAATATAGTTTTCATACAACAAGGGTTGAAGCTCCACCCTGTATCCCTGTAACCCTACAACCACAGGATATTTTCCGGGTAGTCTTGGAACAGTAAGCCATCCAAAAATTTTAACTTCATCCAGTGAAATCATTTCCACCTTATACACTTTATGAAACCGGGTGGTTCTGGTTTGATCCAATATGATATTATACTTTGGATCCACCATAGCCAGGTCGGCTTTTGCCTTTGCCCAGAAAGCTTCAAAATCGGGTGGCTTGTGATACGAGGTGGAAATACCGCTTGGCCTGTATCCGAAAGCATATTTGGTTGTGTCGTCGTATGTGGTCAGATTCAGGGCAACGGTAATACCATAAATACCCGGAGCGGATACGGGCGGAATTTTAATTTTAAACTGCCTGCTTCCTTTTTTGGGCAATTTGATGGCCACAACCCTTGTTTCCAGGGTTGCTCCATTGTCGGTTTTAAGGATATAGGTGAGCGTGCCCTCCTGTTTGGTTTTATACTTATTGGTCAGTTGAACATGGTATCCGATGTTTTCGGGATCCCAGAACACCCCGTCTTTATTAATGGGCTTAATTACGGTGATGATTTCTCCTTCATCATGAGATGCCTCTTCCAGGTCTCCCTCTATATGCTTTTCCGGATCTTCCGGAATATTTTCTGCAGAAGCAATCTTTTCGAAATTTGCTGCGGTATTGTTGAGTTCATACGGGTTCCCCGGCCTGTCTTGTTTCAGCGATTTGGGGTCTTTGTACGTAAATTCGCTCGTAAGGTCTCCTGTAAAATCGTTAAGGGTAAGATCGAAGCGAATGGTGAATACCCCGTTTTCTTCAAAGGGAATTACAAAAGAAGATTCAAATGTTTTTTTTGCAGCAACTTTTACTGCATAAGATCCGGTTGAATGAATTTCGTTCCGGTTGTTTATGATTTTGTACAGCAATGTTCCCTCCTGGTCTGTCTCCAGGTTGTTTTTAAAACTTGCCCGATATTTCACCGGGCTTTTTCTTCCAAAAACAGCTTTCGATTTTGCCGGCAGAATCCTAATTTCTACGGGATCGCCGGAAAAAAACGCATCATTTACTTTAGCCAACAGGGTTTGGTTGCCAATCAAAAATACAATCAGCAACAAGAATGCAGAAAGCGAAGGAAACTGTTTTTTATCTTTTTGAACAGGGGTCAACATGCAAAATTTACGATGAAAAATACTAGGGAAGTTTCATTACTAAAAAAACACTTGCACTCATCCCAAGGCCAATGTTCTTTCCATAAAGCGTATAAGCACCCTGCAAATAAGGTGTAAGTGTTCTGCTGATTTTTCTGCCATAAGCAACTGTAAACAAACCAGAACTGAAATTTCTGGTAGCTTGTGGGTTGGGGTTGAATGCGATATTATTGCTCTCAGACACCTGATGGGCAAAATTGAAAGTAACCAGACTGTATTTATTCAGTGATCGTCCAAAGGTAAATGCGCCCCTGTACTGATTGGGTCCTTCGGCATAATCAATAAATCTGGTATAGGAACCTTCTATAACGGCAAAAGATTGTTTAATGGGTGTGAACGAATAATTGATTGTTGCCTGAACGCCTTTAGACGCATAACCCAGCTCTGGGGTTTTATTGTTTTCATACGTGGGTATGATCACCTGGGCTTTGATGGTTAGATGTTTCTGAAATTCTGCAGAAGGAAAATGATAGGCAAGGCCCACTGAAACATCCCCAACCCCTGCATTGGTTTTACGAATTCCATTTGAAACCTGATCCTGAGCAATAAAAGGTAAGTTGGTAATAAGATCCAGTCTTCTGCTCAAACCGTGTACCATGGTAAGCCCGTAAAAATGCGACTGAAATTTATCTCCGGGATTGAAAGAAGCCAGCTTTCCGTTTGCGTCAAAATATTTAGAGGAATAAAAATAATTATACGAAGCAATCAGCGATGTTCTTCCCTTACCAACAGGCCAGTCGGCCCTGCTGGAAAAGACCAGCAGGATCAGCACTGCAGAACAGATTATTTTATTGATTGCCGAATTCATTCTTTACGAATTTTCTTTTTTTAACTACTTTTTCCAAAAACCATTTACTCACAAAAGCATCATGGCTTCTGGGAACCTCGTGTCCCAGTTTAGGGAAAACATAGATCTCGCTTTTGGCAATGGTTTCCGGACTCATTTTATTATATGCTGCCAGCGCGGTTCCCGGAGGTACAAATTCATCGAGCAGACTTACTGCATATAAAACAGGGCAGGCAACAGCCGGCATAAAATTCTGCACCTCAAAATACTGAAGTGTATGAACCATCCTGTCGATGGTCATATCCGGATTTTTATCCCGAAACCTGCGCAAATCCCTGATAGGGAATTGTACGTCCGGATTGGATTCTGTAATTTCAACATGTCTTACCCAATCGAAGAAGATCGGATTATTGGCCACCACCGTATTGATTTTGTCGGGCATCATAGCGGCGGCTACCAATGAAAGAGATGCACCCTGACTTCCGCCAAAAGCGATCACCCGCTTCAGGTCCATTCCCATGTCTGCATGGGCATAAATAAGCTCAACAGCCCTGACACAATCCATATATATGCCACGATATATATAGTCTTCTTTGTTCTCGATGTTTACCAGCAATTGCTCCCTGTTTTCCGGGTTAATCATTTCCTTTACTTTTTTATCGATTCCCCTCACATTTACAGTGAAGCTGATAAAATCGTCGAAGTATAGGGGGTTCAGCTCAATTTTATATCCGCCAAAACCGATCAGGACAGGGTATTTACCCCGGGGTTTGGGAATGCTGAGCCATCCAAAAACCGGAACATTTCCAAGGGATTGAAATTCTACTCTGTAAACCGTATGGAAATAAGTGCTTTTGCTTTCATCAGGAATAATTCTGTATTGCGGATCAATACCTGCCAGTTCATTTCTGGTTGTTTTCCAGAACTCATCAAAGTCGGGGGGGAGATGATACGGTGTGGCAATTTGATTGATCCTGTAGCCAAATGCGTGTTTGGTTGTATCGTCGTATGTGCTTACGTTCAATGCGGCATCAATATTATATACGCCGGCATTGGTGATCTCCGGTAATTTTACCATGAATTTTTTAATCCCCTTTTTCCGCATTTTTATATTCACCGCCGTTTCTCCCACCGGCTTGCCTTCCTCTGTTTTTACAATCAGTTTAAAGGTTCCTTCCTGTTTTATTTTGTATTTATTGATCAGTGTTACGCTGTAACGGATGTTTTTTCCATTGAAAAAAAGACCGTTGGCATTATAGGGCTTTACCTTGGTGATGATCTCTCCTTCTTCGTGTTCTTCTTCTTCACCTTGTGGTTCTTCGGCAGCTACTTCCTTATCAGACTCGGCTACCAGGGCTTCTTTGGTAGAGGCGTCCGACTCATTTATATTGTCTCTCGACCAGTTTTGGTCGTAAGGATTGGGGATATTTCTGCGATCATTTGCTTTTCTTGGGGGGCCGCTGTAGCTGAATTCCCGGGTGATTACTTCGGCGTGATCGTTCAGTTCAATATTGGCATTCAGGGTATATTGTCCTTCAGCGTCGAGCGGAACCTCAAAGGAGGATGCAATTTTTTTTCTGGCGTTTACCCGAACGTCCAGTGAATTTCGAAGAATGGTTTCGCCCGTGTTGTTTTTAACCGTGTAAACCAGTGTTCCTTCCTGATCGGTGGTAAAATTATTTTCAATGGAAATTTTAAACCGGACCGGTTTTCTTGCGCTGAATCCGGCTTTTTTATTTGCAGCATTCAAAAGAATCACCACGCCCTGATCCCTGCCCTGTTTTTGAAAAGCCTGTGCACCTGGGGGCATAAAAAACAAACCGATCAGCAAAATGCCAAGCAGGTTGATTTTATATATAAAGGCTGGTTTCATAGGCCTATTCTTTAACTCGGTTGCCTGAGGCAACTTTTTTTCTCTCCAGCAACGAAGATTTTCTGATATATAGATTTACCGGTTCTTCAATCAATTTATAAAGAATAATGGAAACAAGGTTCAGTATAATGAATACCGTTCCTATCAGTACCACAGTATAATTGATGTGTTCCGACAACCACCAGTATTCATTGGCATCCAGCCAGGCATAAAAACGATCTGTATTTTTTTCACTGAAATCGCTAGCCAGTTTTGATATGAATCCAATATGTATCAGGTAAAAAATATAGGAGCTTTTACCAAGCAGCTGCATGAACGACCCGGATAACAAATATCGAATCAACGATTTTTCTTTCATTAAACCATAAAAGAACAACACCACACCAATTGGCAACAGAACGTTGTTCGAAAAAATACCAACTGGTTGGTAGAGACCATAGGGGGTTAACGGATCGAGTGGTTGTATGGCCATCAGACCAACACTTCCTGCCATTACCAATACACCAAGCAAAGTAAACAGGGGATATTTTTTAACCGTATAGTCTGTTTTTAAAATAACCAGTGCCAGCGCCATGCCCAAAAAGAATTCCACACAACGCCCAAAAAAAGTATATAGGAACATGAACTTAAAATTCCCGAAGAATCCCCAGAAATTCAGTTTGCCGAATATAAGTACCAGTAAAACACCAATTCCCAGCAAGATCGCAGGCAGATAAAAAAGGGCTTTTTTCGATTTTTTGATATACAGGAAAAAGAAGGGTGCCATAAAATAAAAGCACTCTTCCACCGTAAGCGACCAACCCTGGCTTAAGCCGGTGAATTTGAGGTCGTCAAAAAAGCCTCGTATAAAAAATACGTTCAGCAGTATGAGTAAGCCGGGTGAAAAGAAATTATTATATACCGACCGGTCTCCCATCCACCATGCAAATGCAAAAGTGGCCAATGTAAGAATCAGGTACATAGGATAAATCCGCGCAATCCTGTTTTTGATGTATTTGCGGAACCAGGTGCCATTGATTTCACAGGTATCAAAATACCTTAAACAAATCAGAAAGCCGCTTAATACAAAGAACAGCGTTACACCAATATGAAATTCATTGAGTATTCTGAAAAGCGGATAAGGAAATTCAGCCTGGTTAAAATGATGAAAAAATACCAGAAAAGCTGCAACCGCTCTTACACCTGTTAAAGCCGGGATATAAACGTTAGACTTCATATGCTGTTTTTCTTCCGCTATAATTTAGCAACAATTGAAATGGATCCCCCGGCGCCCTTACCGGTATTTTTTCCAGAAATATCGGTAAAGATGTTAATGAAAAACTGGTAATTCTGATCGATCTTTCGTCCGTAGCCTGCAGTTAACCTGAAGTAAGAAAACGACCTGATTGCAGCAAGATTCCCATAATTGAAAATGGATTGGGTACTGTTCGATTTTACCCCGCTCATGGCAAAAGTAAACTTATTCATTTCATCCACCGGAACCCCCAGTAACGCGTCAAAAAACAACTGTGTTGGGCCTTCGGGGCTAAAATACTGCTTCACGCCTGCATTGATATCGTAATAGGTATTTCTCAATCTCTCCCGATTGGTTCCGGAAAAAGACATTTTTACCTCCCCGCCTACTTGTTGAAAACCAGTGTAAGGTTGTTTGGCGGTGTTGTTCTGGTATAGCGGAACAATCAGTGATCCGGATACGGTTAAAAATTTATAGTAGTCGAAACTGTTCAGTAAGTATTGCAAACCAAAACTGGCATCACCCAGGCTGGCATTCTGTTCTGTAAGGCCGGTTTCCATCTTGCGCTGGATGGTATAGTTGATATTACCAATGAAATCGAGGTTTTCCGTTAATCCGAAGCCTCCGTACAAACCAAAATAATGCGATGAAAAACGTCCCCCGTTGGCATAATCCACATAAGTGCCGTCGTCTTTCCAGTAACCCTTTGCCTGATAAAGATTATAAGACGGAACAATCAGATATTTTCCTCTTCCAATAGGAAAACCCGCGTAAACGGCGCTGGAAATCATGGCAAATAAAAGAAGCGAAAAGACCTGTTTCATTGTTTGGTTTTATTTAAGTGATCAGAGAATTTTTTTAATCCAGTAATTCTCCAGCGAATAATAGATATAGTTCATCCCATCAGCATCCGGACTCATAAATATCTCGCGGTTGTCTATGCGAATCTGGTTATATAATGCTATCGCTGCCTGTGGCGGACAAACCGTGTTTTTAAGGTTGTGCCCGAACAGTACCCTGCAGCGGATATTTGGCGCAAAATTCACCGGATCAAAATAATCCCAGACCCGGAACAGACCTTCTTTGTTTAACCTGTTTCTTGGGTTGGCTATATAGGATTGGAAATTTCTTACGGGCCAGGGTTGAACCTTTTGGGTTTCGGCCATCATAAACAGGGTGCGCATATCCACATATACCGGTCGCTCAAGAATACATCCCTGGGGCCTGCTGTCCATCGAAGCAACAACTGCAGCCAATACTGCACCCTGTCCTTCTCCTTTTACCACTACTTTTCTGGTATCCAGTTTCAGGTGTTCATGCCGGTAAATAAAATCCAGTCCGCGCAGGGCATCCATATATACGCCCCGATAGATATACCTGTTTTTATCGTTCAGCCCAATTACATTAAATGTATTGTAATCGGCATTTGTGTTGTCTCTGCTGTTACCGTGTCCCCTCACATTCAGCCGGAATACCGCCATGTCTTTTCTCAATGAGTCCGGACGCATTTCCTCCAGATAACCCGGAAGCTCATAAAGCACTTTAAACCTGCCCCTTTCCTTTGGAACGGAAAGCCAGCCCCTGATGGTTTGCATATCGATCGATTGAAACTCTACCATAAATACGTCCACTTCCCTTGTACTCTGGTCTCCTCTTCTGGTAACCCGGAATTTCGGATCTATATTAATCAGGTCTCTTCGGGCATCGTCCCAGAATTGATCAAAATCTGCCGGACGGTTTACATTGGAATATATTTTTTCCGGATCTACGCCATATCCGAAGTAAAGCGTATCTACGTACCTGTTTGCAGAAACAATCAGCGACATCTGATAAAAACCGGGTACAGTTCTGTCGTTCTCCAATTTCAGGTCCGTTGCAAATGCTCTTTTGGCGTCTATGGTAAATCCAAGCTCCTGGTTAAAGGTCTGCTCGCCTTTGTAATTTCTAACCTCCACCTTCATGCTTCCCCTGATCTTTTCGCCAGTGTTGTTTTTCAGCCTTACATCGTAGCCCACTTTATCGTCGTTCCGAAAAATGGCTTCTTTTTTAAATGGGCGGATATCATAGGAAATTCCTTTCTGTGCCAGGCACGGGGTAGCAGCACTCAAAATGAGTACGAGGCAGCGCATAAGAACACTACTCAGGTGCAAAACTCCGGGTACCCTTGCATTCATGTGGATGGATATATTAACCTCTTAAGGTAGAACGTTTAAGGTGGTCTTAATATTATATTGAATGCTAATAATTTACTGTTACACCCTCCGGGTTCTGCTACAAATGCAGGCAAAAAAATGCCCCGGCCTTTCGGTCGGGGCGTATAGTTACTAACCCATCTAAACTATTTATTTTTCTGGCTCTGCTGCTGCCGGCTGTGTTTCGCTGGCCAGTTTGGTCCTTATTTTTCCTTCAATCTCATTAGCCAGTTCAGGATTGTCGTGCAAGAGCGTTTTCACCGCATCCCTGCCCTGACCCAGTTTATTTCCTTCATAGCTGAACCAGCTACCGCTTTTTTGTACAATACCCAGTTCAACACCCATATCAATGATTTCCCCTACTTTACTGATTCCTTCTCCAAACATGAGGTCAAATTCTGCAGCCCTAAACGGAGGAGCTACTTTGTTTTTAACCACTTTAACCTTTACGTGGTTTCCGATGGCAGCATCTCCGTCTTTAATCTGGGTCATTCTTCTGATATCCAGACGAACGGAAGCATAAAACTTAAGTGCATTACCACCCGTGGTAGTTTCGGGATTGCCGAACATTACACCAATTTTTTCCCGGAGCTGGTTGATGAATATGCAAACCGTGTTGGTTTTATTAATGGTCGCAGTCAGCTTACGCAGTGCCTGGCTCATCAGCCTTGCGTGGAGACCCATTTTACTGTCGCCCATTTCACCTTCCAGTTCACTTTTTGGTACAAGTGCCGCCACGGAATCGATCACAACCACATCCAGTGCGCCGGAAAGAATCAGCCTGTCGGCGATTTCCAGGGCCTGTTCTCCATAATCCGGCTGTGAAATAAGCAGATTGTCTACGTCCACACCCAGTTTTTTTGCATATGCGCTGTCAAATGCGTGCTCTGCGTCAATAATGGCACACATTCCGCCTTTTTTCTGTGCTTCGGCGATCACATGGATTGCAATGGTGGTTTTACCGGATGATTCTGGTCCGTATATTTCAATAATCCTTCCTTTTGGTAATCCGCCCACACCCAATGCGGTGTCCAGGCCTATGGAGCCGGTAGAGATTACCTCCATAGGAGCGGTGCTTTTTTCGTTCATGAGCATCACACTGCCCTTTCCATAATCTTTATCGATCTTATCAATCGTCAGTTTCAGCGCCTTCAGTTTTTCTGCGTTACTCATGTAATTAAGATTTTGTGGTCAAATTTAATGGTGATGTAAAACTAAGTGGTTTTTATTAATTAACACTAATTTTTTTAGTATTTTTTTACTAACGGGTTTAGTTTTACTTTTATTGCGCTAAATTAATACGCCGCCATTTTGGGTGGCAGCGTATTATTACTGATTTTGAGTATTTTTTCACGGTATTTTACCAGCCAATCCCGTAATCTTCCCCATTATTGGAAGACCCTCCCCAGATTGAGCCGTGTTTCCTATCAAAGAAGATGGCATTGATCGGGCCGCTTGTCCGATCGCCAAAGCTGAGCTTATAACCCATTTTCTTCAGTGCTTCCCTCGTAGATTCCGGCGTTTTATTAGACAACAGAATATTTCCCGGTTTGGGTTTACGGTCGCTGATTTTGGTACCGCCCAGCGATAACCACAGTTGATTTGTATTGATATTGGCCGCTTCGCAGGCCTGCTGAACAGTCATCCCAAATTCATGCATATTTAAAAAGAACTGGATCAGGTTTTGGTCCTGTGTATCACCACCCTGTACAGCAAAAGACAAATAAGGCTTACCTTCCTTCAACGCCATGGAGGGGGTGAGGGTAACCCTTGGCCGCTTACCGGGCTCTACCACATTAAACGGATTGAGGCTGGCATCCAATACAAAGCTTTGCATCCGCTGGCTCATGCCCACGCCCGTGTTGCCCGCAATGCAGGCGGGTAACCAGCCGCCACTGGGTGTAATGGATACTACCCAACCTTCCGCGTCTGCAGCTTCCACACTGGTGGTTCCTCTCCAGAGACGGTCCATATACAGCTCTTTTTCTAACATGGCGGTTGCCGTGCTATCGTGTGCGGGTACAAAATTTCTTTTCCCGGTTGTATCATCTTCCATTTTTCTTTTTTTCAGCAGTTCTGTATAGGGATTCACACCGCCTTCGAAGGGATAGGGGTCGCCGGGACCCATATTGGCCACATTTTTCTCTGGATCAATTTCTTTGGCCCGCTGTTTTGCATATTCTTTGCTCAACAAGCCGTTCATAGGCTGTTTGGTTGGAGCAAATGCGGGATCTCCGTAATAAAAATCACGGTCTGCAAATGCAAGACTCATAGACTGATACACGGTGTTAATGTATTGGGGAGAATTGTATCCCATACTTTTCAGGTCGAAATTTTCCAGAATATTCAGCGATTGTAACAACGCTGGCCCCTGGGTCCATTGAGACAATTTGTAAACATCCACGCCTTTATAATTGATTTTCATTGGCTCTTCTTCCTTTACCCTCCAATTGGCGAGATCGGCCCTGGTAATGAGACCACCCTGTTCCGCGCTGCCCCTCACAAATTCAGCTGCAATGTCTCCTTTATAAAAACGATCATATGCGGCCTGAATCGCCTGCCCGCGTGATTTTTTCAATTTTATTGCGGCCTGTTCTGCTTCCACCAGTTTGGTCAGTGTATTCAACAGGTCTTTTTGTACAAAAATTTCTCCGGCTTCCGGCGCTTCTCTTTTTTCACCCGGATGGGTAAGGAAAACTTTTTTACTGTAGGGCCATTGCTTAATGCGGTCTTTTCCACGCTCAATACTATTGGCTGTTTGGGCTTCTATGGGATACCCGGCTGCCAGTTGCATAGCGGGCGCCAGCACCTGCTTCAGACTCATGGTTCCATACCGGGCTAGCATATGACAGATTCCGCCAACCGTTCCCGGGGTAACTGCTGCCAGCGGGCCATATTCGGGAGGAAAATTATAGCCCTTGCCTTTAAAGAATTCCGCGGTGGCACCCGTAGGCGCCACACCCAGCGCGTTAATACCAATTACTTTTCCTGTTTTCGGATTGTAAATGAGGGCCTGGGTTTCTCCGCCCCAGCTCAGTACATCCCACATGGTGCAGGTAGCCGCCAGCATAGCGCATGCGGCATCAACAGCATTTCCTCCTTGTTGAAAGATCATTGATCCGGCAGTGGCCGCCAGGGGTTTGCCGGTAATGGCCATCCATTTTTTTCCATGCAACGGAGGTTTTTGCGTGGGTTGACTAAAAGAAACTGCCGTTAACAAAACAGCAGAAAAAAAGAGCAGGGATTTTTTCATAACAATAATAATTATAGGGTGTTGGTATGGTATCTATCTTTTTTCGTTGGCTTTAAGTACCCGTAAAAAATTTCCTCCCATGATTTTATAAATGTCTTTTTTACTGTAGCCTCTTTCCAGCAATGCTTTTGTGATCAGGGGATAGGAAGTAATATCGTCCAGTTGCTGAGGGGTGGAACTGATTCCGTCAAAATCCGATCCCATTCCAACATGGTTTACCCCAATGCGTTGAACAATATAATCCAGGTGATCCAGTAAGGCGCTCAGGGGTGGGCGGATATCGGAAGAACCTTTTTTAAGAAAATTGCTGTCTATAAATCCGGAATAAAAATTCAGCTGAATCACGCCATTGTTTTTTCCGATAGCATCTATCTGGTCGTCTTTCAAATTTCTGGAGACCGGACATAACGCATACGTGTTGCTGTGGGAAACCAACACGGGTTTTGTGGTAACCGAAATCGCGTCTTTGAATGTTTGCTCCCCAACATGGCTCAGGTCTACAAGCATACCCAACTGGTTCATTCGTTGTACCACCTGTTTTCCAAAATCAGATAAGCCGGCTTTAGCCTGGGGCAATGTTTGATCGGTTTCATCTTTTGCAGAACTTGCCCAGGCGGTAGAGTTATTCCAGGTGAGTGTCATATACCGAACACCCCTGTTATAAAAATAATTCAGGTGATCTATATTGTTTTCCAGCATATGCCCGCCTTCTACACCAAACATAGCCGCCAGTTGATTCCTGCGGACCGCTTTTTTTAACTGGGCACGGTTTTTAACCAACGTAATTTTTTCGGGGTTTCTGGCAATAACCGCATCCAATGTATCCATTTCCCTTACGGCCCATGCAAACGGGTTTTGCTTTTCTCCATCGCACCAAACCGAAAACAGCTGAACATCAATACCCGCTTTGTTAAAACGATTCAGATCAGAGTGGGTTTTCCCGCGGAGATCCAGATCTATCTGTACATTTTTTTCGAGGGAGGCGGTCAGAATATCGTTATGGGAATCCACCAAAACCGCTTTGCGATGAATTTTCTGATAATCCTGACCGTATGTAGCGGAACAGGCAAAAAAAAGTAATACCAGGAGGAGTCTCATGCTGTTTTGGTTGATTTTAGCTAAAGCTAAAAAAAATGCGGTTACAGCAGATGCTTATTTTAAGAAAGAATTAAATCAGAAAAATTTTTAATAATCAGGTCAGATTCGGCTAATTCTGCTTCTGTTTGTGTGGTTGTGAGAGCCACCACGTGCATTCCGGCCGCCCTGGCCGCTTTAACACCAACGGCAGCGTCTTCAAAAACCAGGCAGGACTCCGGAGCAATATGCAGCGCGTCGGCTGTTTTTAAAAAAATTTCAGGATGGGGTTTTCCCTGGCTGATATGTTCGGAATTAATTACAGCAGAAAAGAATTTCCGGACAGGAATATGATCGAACATGAAATCAATATTGACCCGTATGCCGGAGGTGGCGATACCCATTGGTAAATTTCTCTGCTCAATTAATTCCAGCAATCTGGTTAATCCTTCTACGGGTTGTATAAAAGGCTGATATATTCTGCGGTAAACGGCTTCTTTTTCCAGCGTATAAACCATGGCTTCCTCGCTGGTCATGTTTCGTTTGTAAATGTATTGAATGGCGTCTTTGTTGGTTCTGCCATTGATGTGTTTTCGGTATGCTTCGTCGGAAATATTTATTCCAAGATCGGTGAGATACTGTCGCCAGGCGGCAAGGTGATATGCATTGTTATCGAGCATCGTTCCATCCAGATCAAAAATCACCGCTTTAATATTCCATTTACTGATGAGCTGATCTATAAATGCTTTCATTGGTATTACTCTTTT
This sequence comes from Sediminibacterium sp., assembly GCA_016786865.1. GTDB lineage: Bacteria > Bacteroidota > Bacteroidia > Chitinophagales > Chitinophagaceae > Sediminibacterium. The sequence goes on from JAEUVE010000015.1 coordinate 127,756, forward strand.
TGTATCCCCTCAATATTATGGGCTTTTTGAACAATGGATTTAATATGTTCATCCAATTCCATTGATGAATCAACTATACCATTTAAAATTTCTGTTTCTTCTTCTTTTGTACAAATATTTTTTCTGATTAACTCAGTTAGTCCCATAATTCTGGCCAGGGGGGCACGAACCAGGTGCGACTGAATCCATGCAATTTGCTTCATTTTTTGGAACTGGTCCAGTAATTTTTCCTGCGCCTTTTTCTTTTCAGTTATATCATACCTGATGGCAATATATTGAACTGGTTTATTTTTGTCATCTAAAAACGGAATAATGGTGGTATCGGTCCAATAGAATGTACCATTCTTTGCTTTACTCATTATTTCACCTCTGAATATTTCTCCTTTGGATAAATTATTCCACAAACCCATGAAAAATTCTTTAGAGTGAAAGCCGGCATTTACAATCCGGTGATTCTGGCCAATCAGTTCTTCCCTGGTGTATTGTGAAATTTCACAAAAATTATTGTTCGCATACGTGATGTTTCCCATATCATCCGTAATAGTAACAATAGCAGACTGATCCAGTGCATATTTGAAATCAGCTGCTATTTTATCGCTTTTCTTTAATTTTTTTTTCTGTTTCTCTTATATTGGTAAGATCTACAAAACTGGTCAACGCAACCTCTCTTCCTTCCAGATCTAAAATTGATCTGTTGACCAATACATGAATTTTTTTTCCGGCTGTGGTTTCAATTGTTTTTTCTTCTTTATGAATATTTTTTTCACTTAGAAAATCATTGTAATAGGCCTGATCTTTTTTTCCGTCGATAACTAAAGGAATCTGAATCAATTTTTTACCAATAAATTCAGATTTAGTGAAGCCAAGCAAATCGAGCATTGCTTCGTTAGCATCAATTATTTCATGGGTTGTAATATCTCTCAAGGAAAGCGCTATTGGATTATCATGAAAGGTTTTAAAAAACTTAATATCCATTTCATGTAATTTTTCAGAGACTGTTTTCTCCCTTTGCTCTTTTAACTTTTTTTCAGTAACGTCTCTGATAACAACTGTCAATCCGGTTATAGAAGGATATATGTTTTTTTCGTACCATTTATTTTGAATGGGCAGATAATCCTCTGCAAAAACAGGCTCCTGCTTTTGCAGTGCAAGCAGGTAGCTTTTATAGAAGATATTATTTACTTTATTTGGAAATACCTCTTCAAAATGTTTACCGGTAAGTTCATTAGGATCCCGGTTAAAATATACAGCAGCAGGTTCGTTGATATATACAAAACAAAGCTGGTTATCCAGTGAAAAAACAGCATCCCTGATACGGGATAAAATATCCATTGCCGGGATGTACCCAACAGGGCTGATATGTGCTGATTCTATTTTATTCATTGGGGGTGGGTACCAACGAATTTAGATAATGCTCAGCCGGGCAGATATAAAAAAACAGGCTAAAAACTACAAAAAATAGGCTAAAAAACTACAGAATATATTTTTTTCACTATATAATACCCAGGTTTCTGCTTATTTCCATCATCTTATCCATTGGCTTTTTGGCTGCCAGGCGGAGTGTTTCATCCATGGTTAATTCCGGAAGTTCGTATTTAAGACAGAGATAAATTTTCTCGAGGGTATTTAATTTCATATGCGGACAGTCGTTACACGCACAGTTATTATTTGGAGGGGCCGGAATGAATGTTTTTTGAGGAGACTGCAATTGCATCTGGTGAAGTATGCCGGTTTCTGTTGCCACAATAAATTCCTGTGCGGGATCGGATGCTGAATACTTAAGTAACTGGGTTGTGCTTCCAATATAATCGGCAATATTTAACACAGCTTCTTCACATTCAGGATGTGCCAATACCCTGGCTTTAGGATGTCTTAATTTAAGCTTGGTTATTTTCTCCAGACTAAAAATTTCGTGTACCATACAGGCGCCATTCCACAAGAGCATATTTCTGCCTGATTTCTTATTAAGATAAGCACCTAAATTTCTGTCAGGAGCAAAAATAATAGGCTGGTCTGCAGGCAGGGAATTAATTATTTTTTCTGCATTGCTACTGGTGCAGATGATATCGCTCAGGGCTTTAATTTCTGCGGTACAATTGATGTACGAAATAACAAGATGGTCGGGATATTTTTCTTTAAAAGCCTTGAACAGGGGCGTTGGTGCGCTATCCGCCAGCGAACAGCCTGCTTTTAAATCGGGGAGGACTACTTTTTTGGAAGGATTGAGAATCTTAGCGGTTTCTGCCATAAAATGCACACCGGCAAAAACGATCATATCGGCGTTGGTCTGTTCTGCCTGCTGAGCCAGCCCGAGACTATCCCCGATGTAATCAGCCACATCCTGAATATCTGTTTCCTGGTAGTAATGAGCGAGCAGTATGGCATTTTTTTCTTTTTTGAGTTTTTGTATCTCAGCAAAGAGATCGATTTGCGGATCAATTTCCAAATCTAAAAATCCTTTATCGTTGATTTGCGCTTTAGCGGTGTTAATATCCACGGTAATAATATTTAATAATACATATTTATAAAAACAACTACTACTATTATGGGTGTGTATATCGTGATAACTTAGTTACACACAAAATGTAAAGTTAACAAGACTTAAGTTATTACCTGTTATTAACAGATATATTAACAGTAGAAAATACTTGTTTCATTGATTTTAATTGGTTTCTCCACAGATAGGAATAACGCTATTCACAATCTCTATTTTTAATAATTCACCGATTATTCACTGTTAATTAACAGGGATAATATGGTGTCTAATTTTAGCCCGGTTCTGGAACAGCTGTCAGGTAGACCAAGTTATTCTATCGTTTTTCACCCCAAAATGGTCGAAATTCCCTTTTTTCCACCTCTTTTAGGGGTTACCAACAGGCATTTGTGGATAATTTATGACTGCTTTTTCCCTTATTTTTGCCTCCCCGCTAAAGATCTGGGGAAATTATATCAATCTTATTATTATGTCTGTAATTCAAAGTATTCGCGACAGAGGTTCATGGATCGTTTTTGTAATTATTGCGTTGGCCTTAATTGCATTTATTCTCCAGGATGGAGCCAAACGTGGAGGAACTGCTTTTTCCAACACATCTGTTATTACCAAAGTAAATGGTAAAGCTATTCAAAGAGGTGAATTTGAAGAAAAGCTTAAGATGCAGGAGGCAATGTACGCATCTCAGGGGGCTACCAGAGATCAGCTAATTGGAAATGTATGGAACCAGGAAGTAGAAAGGGTTGTACTGGACTTGGAATTTGAGAAGCTTGGTTTGGTTGTTACTGCCAAAGAACTGAATGAAGTGCTTTTTGGTGAAAACTCTCCGCTTCGTCAGGAATTTACCGATCCGAATACAGGTGTCTTTCGTGTAGACGATGCTAAACGCGCTTTTGCACAAATTAAGAAAAGCAAAAATGCCGAGCAGATCAAAATGATCAACGCAGCCTATATGGAGCCTACGATCCAGAATGGTATGAGAACAAAATATCAGAATTTATTGATTCAATCTGCGTATTTGCCTAAATGGGTAGTTGAAAAGCAGGTTGCAGATAATAATGCAGTAGCAAATATTTCCTATGTTTATTATCCTTATGTTTCTGTTTCTGATAGTTTGGCAAAAGTATCTGATGAAGACATCAACGCTTACGTAAAAAAGCATGCCAACCAATTTGAAAAAAATGAAGAAACACGTGCTATTTCCTTTGTTAGTTTTAATGCCGGACCTTCTGCTGCAGATTCAACTGCTGCACTGGAACAGATCAGTAATTTGGCAAAAGAGTTTGCAACAACTTCAGATGCTAAGGCTTTTTTAGGAAAAGTTGGTTCTGAAATTCCTTTTTACGATAGCTACTTTAGTGGTTCTAAAATGCAGATGGCCATGAAGGATTCCATTGTGCGTTTGCCTCTTGGTGGTTTGTTTGGACCTTACCTGGACGGCGGTAACTATGTTTATGCTAAAATGGTGGGTACCAAACAGTGGCCAGACAGTGCAAAAGTTCGCCATATTCTGGTTGCTACCGCTGATCCAAACAGTGGACAGCAGGTTCGCCCGGATACCCTGGGTAAAAGAGTAATCGACAGTATTGCAACCGCAATCAAAAACGGAGCAGACTTCACCGCATTGGCGTTCAAATATTCCGATGATCAGGGAAGTAAAGTGAAAGGCGGTGTAATTGAATATTTTCCACAAGGACAAATGGTGGGTCCTTTCAATGATTTCTCTTTTGATAATGCGGTAGGAAGCAAGGGGGTAGTTAAATCTGATTTCGGATACCATTATATAGAGGTATTGGGACACAAAAACATGGGTCCAGCCTATAAAGTAGCTTATCTGGCTAAGCCGATCGTTGCCAGCAATGAAACCATCAGCGCGGCTAGCACTGCTGCTTCTCAGTTTACTGTTAGCAGCAAAAACAGCAAACAGTTTAATGAAAATGCTTCCAAGCAAGGGTTACAGGTTTTACCGGCTTCAGAAATTAAGGAAAATGACTTCATGATCAACGCTATTGGATCTTCCAGAACCCTGGTTCGCTGGATCTATGAAAAGAAACTGGGTGATATCTCTGAACCGGTTGAAGTAGGAGATCGCTACATCGTAGCCATGATCAGCGCCATCAATAAGCCGGGTTTAATGAGTGCAAATGAAGCCCGTCCATTGGTTGAAGGAATTATACGCAACGAGAAGAAAGCAAAGAACATCATAGAAACCAAGATGAAGGGAACAACACTCGAAGATTATGCTAAAGCTACCGGGTCACCAGTTCTTCGAGCAGACAGTCTTTCTTTCGGTGCATCCTTTGTTTCAGGGATCGGCAGCGAACCAAAAGTTGTTGGCGCTGCTTTCAATAAGGCCCTCCTGGGTAAAGCCAGCGAGCCAATTGCCGGTGAAACCGGCGTATTTGCCGTTAAAGGAGAATCAGTTGGCGCAAAAGCGAACACAACGGATCTCCAGGTAATTAAGGAAAGCCTGATACAGACCAGAAAAATGGGTATTTACAGAAGTGTTGAATCACTCAGAAAAGCAGCAGTTATCAAGGATTTTCGCTCCACATTTTATTAATCGACTGTTTCAATATAAAAGAGGCCCGGTTTACCGGGCCTTTTCTTTTTACTAGAATCGAAACCCGGTTCTGCCGGTCTTCTCTTACTTTTGTTTCCTCAATCATGGAAAACTTCGTTAATAAAGTTGCGGAAAGTGGCATCATCAGCCTCGATTTGGAAACATACCTTCCAAAAGAGCCCGTGATGATTTTTGATTTGAAAGAGCACCTTTATATGGGGCTGATCCTTAAGGAGAAAGATTTTAGGGCTGCCCTCCAGGTTTTCAACTGGGAGCAATACCGAAACGCCCATGTTGCCATTACCTGCTCAGCAGATGCCATTATTCCCATGTGGGCGAATATGTTGGTGGCTTCTAACCTTCAACCAGTTGCCAAATCGGTTTTTTTTGGAACAGCGCAACAACTTAAAGATCAGTTATTATTAGGCAATATCCTTACTATCAGTGCTGCAGACTATGCAGATCAGCGGGTGGTGATTAAGGGTTGCGGAGAAGTTCCCATTCCGGAAGCCGCTTATGTGGCCATCACTACTCACCTGAGACCATTTGTAAAGAGTATCATGTATGGTGAGCCCTGCAGTACCGTTCCAATTTATAAGAAAAAACCTGCCTGATTTCCGCTTAACAGGTTTTACCGCCGTTTTATCTAATTTATCGATCCTTTAACCCTTTTGGTATTAGTTTTGTAGTATCATAATTAATAAAAAATATTTTTTATGTACAAGCTATTGATCATTTGCTTATTGATGGCCTCCATAGGGGCCGGGGCACAGACAGGCGTTTTGCTGCCCGATCAAAATCCCAACTACCTTGTAAGTCAGGAGAAATACAGCAAGCTGAAAGACTCTTTATTGATCTATTCCAATACCACTCCCCAACAGACCTACCAGGCTTTTGACTGGTATCAGGATAAGCTCAACAGAAGGAATGAACGACGAGCATACAGAAGACAAAGCCAGTGGAACCATCCTTCATTTGGATACAGCAATTACGGTTGGAATCAATTTGGATATTATGATCCTTATCCTTATGCAACCCGCCGAAACTGGATCAGACCCGCTATTGGATTCAGAACCGGTAACTGGTTCTTCGGATTTTAGTTCCTAACAGTTATAAATCATCTATATGAAGCAAGTTTTACGGACCTCTTTTTTTGCAGGGATTTTGTTTTTGGCAGCCTGTTCTCCCAGAACTGTAACCCGTATTGATCCCGCTGAGCAGATTGATATCAGCGGAAGCTGGAATGCTACAGACAGCAGGTTAACCGCTAATGAAATGACCACACAGATTTTGGGAGACAAGTGGATATTGAATCATGTTTCTGAACATAGCAAGAAGCCTGTTGTAATTGTTGGAATGATCACCAACAAAAGCCATGAACATATTGAAGCGGAGACCTTTATGAATGATCTGGAAAAGAGTTTTATTCAGAGCGACCGGGTTGGTCTGGTTCAAAGTGGAAAAAAGCGGGAAGAATTGCGCGCCGAAAAAGCAGACCAGCAAACCAACGCCACTCAAAGCACCATGAAGAAATTTGGTTTGGAGCGTGGAGCGGATTATATCCTCCAGGGATCCATCAATTCTATAGTAGATGCCTACAAAAAAAAGAAAACGGTAACCTACCAGGTAAACCTGGAACTGACCAATATACAAACCAACGAAGTAGTCTGGATCGGCGATAAGAAGATTGCCAAGTTTGTAAAGAATTAAGCATGTCCCGTTCTGTTTTTCCGGGTTTGAATAGATTGAAGGCAAGAACAGTTTTATTGTTCCTGCCTTTTTTATTCTCCTGTGCAAGTTATCGTACCAAATTGTCTGATTACTATAGTAATATCGGGCGGGAAAATTATTCAGCAGCGCTTGATGCAAAAAAGGTCAATCGTTTTTTAAACCAGGATAGAAACAAGTTGCTTTTATTTTTGGAGCGCGGGAAACTGTTTCACCTTATGCAATCCTACGACAGCAGTAACCTTTATTTTAATAAGGCCGATGAATTTCTGGAAAGTAAAAGAAAAACCGCAGGCGATGTTATTACGGGCAACCTCCTGAACCCTATGACACAAACCTATCTGGGTGAGGATTTTGAGCGGTTCATGATTCATTATTATAAAGCATTGAATTATTTGTACCTCAATGATCCCGAAGGGGCCAGGGTAGAGGCGCGCAGAATCGCCCTCAGTACAACTGCTCAGGAGGATAAGTTTCGCGTTGGATCGGACAGATATAAGCAGGATGCTTTTGCATTTACAGTGCAGGGGATGATTTATGAATTGAATGGGGAATCCAATAACGCGTTTATCTCTTATAGAAATGCAGTGGATTTGTTTTTGAGGAACGAAAGTAAAACCTACTATGGAGTTCATTTGCCCAAACAATTGGTACAGGATTTATATAAGACTGCTTCTGCGGTAGGTTTTACAGATCAGATTGATTTCTATACTGCTAAAACAGGAATTCCCTTTGAGCAAAGACCCGTTGCGGAAGGTGGTGAGTTGATTGTATTTTTCGAAAAAGGAATGGTCCCCGCTAAAGTAGACCAGTCCATTACGGTTACCAATGATGGAATCAACGGATTTTTTTTCGACGGACCCTATGGCCGCACCGGAGTCCCTTTTAATTACGCTGCTGCCGGATGGGTACAACCCAGGCCGCTGAATGAATTCCGGATGTTGCGGGTTGCTATTCCCGGTTATGAGCCAAAACAGTACCAAGCTGATCGTTTTACGATTCAGGCCAACGGGGATTCCTATACGGGCGAACTGGCACAGGAGTTCAATGTATTGGCACGGCAGGTGCTGGAAGAAAGAATGGTGAAAGAAATTTCTGCCGCACTGGTCCGGGCCGTAGTTAAAAAAACAGGGGAATACGTGGTATCAGAAGCCGCCAGGGCGGTGGCCAAAAGTAACGACAAGAAGGATGACAAGAAAAAGCAGCGGAGTGGGGAAGCCGCAGCTTTAACTGCCGGACTACTGATGAATATTTTTAACTCCGCCACCGAAAAAGCAGATACCAGAAACTGGCAATCACTACCAGCCTTTATACAATATGTACGAATTCCCCTGAAAATGGGCAATAATCAAATTATCCTTCGTTCAACCGCAGGAGAAAAAATGATTTCCATTAACGGAAGGGGGGGTATTCAATTGGTGAACTGGTGCATTATGCGTTAATCAGAAATGGATCAATGCGCCTCCAGCCAGTTTTTACCCCTGCCCACTTCTGCCTCAACCGGAACATCATTTGGTAAAGGAAGCGCATGAACCATTCCCTCGATAATGAGTTGTTCTAATTCATCTGCTTCAGATTCCACGGCGTCAAATACCAATTCATCATGCACCTGAAGAATCATTTTTGATTCCCAATGTTTCTTTTGCATTTCGTTGTGAATCCGGATCATCGCCATTTTGATCATATCAGCTGCAGTGCCCTGAATTGGAGAGTTAATTGCATTTCTTTCTGCATATCCCCGAACAGTAAAGTTGCTGCTGTTGATGTCTTTCAGCCAGCGCTTTCTGCCCATAAGGGTTTGCACATACTCGTGCTCTTTAGCAAAATTGATCTGATCGTCCATATATTTTTGAATATAAGGAAACTCTCTTTTGTAGTTATCAATGATTTCTTTGGCTTCGGCCCTGGATATACCTAAATTATCGGCCAGGCCAAATGCACCCTGCCCATATATAATACCAAAGTTGACACTTTTGGCCTTGTATCGCATTTCCTTGGTTACCCCTGTTTCTTCAATACCATACACCCTTGCAGCGGTTGCAGTATGAATATCTTTTCCGGCACGAAATGCTTCACACATATTCGGATCTCCGCTGATAGCCGCAACAATCCTCAATTCTATCTGCGAATAATCCGCACTCATGAGTATTCTTCCCGATTCTCTTGGAATAAAGGCTTTTCTGATTTCCCGGCCACGTTCTGTTCTGATGGGAATATTCTGCAGGTTGGGGTTTACGCTGCTCAACCTTCCGGTAACAGCAATTGCCTGCGCATAGCTGGTATGCACCCTGCCCGTTCTGGGGTTGATCATTTCGGGTAACGCGTCAACATAGGTTGATTTTAGTTTGGTTAATTCCCTGAATCCCAAAATATCATCCACAATACTATGACGGCTGGCTAATTTTAATAATACTTCTTCTCCTGTTGCGTATTGTCCTGTTTTTGTTTTTTTAGCCTTCGGGTCTAGTTTTAATTTGTCGAACAGCACTTCACCCAATTGTTTTGGAGAAGCAAGATTGAAGCGTACCCCGGCCTGCTCATATACCCGCTCTTCAAATTTGGCAGCATCTTTTTCCAGCTCTTTACTGTAATCGTTTAGAAAAGCGGTATCTACTTTTACACCTTCAAACTCCATATCCGTTAATACGCGCACCAACGGATTTTCCACTTCTGTAAAAACGCGTTCTACTTGTTTTTCTTTGAGCAGTGGCACAAAAGCTTCTTTCAATTGCAGGGTGATATCTGCGTCTTCTCCGGCATATTCTTTCACTTTTTCAATTTCTACATCACGCATATTTCCCTGGTTTTTGCCTTTTTTTCCAATCAGTGTTTCGATGGAAACCGGCTCGTAACCCAGGTATTGTACACTGAGCAAATCCATGCCCCTTCTGCCTTCCGGCTCTATTACATAATGTGCCAGCATGGTATCGAATATACCCCCTTTAGGTTCTATGCCGTACCACTTTAAAATCAGGAGATCATATTTTGCATTTTGTCCAATCCATGTTACATCGGTTCTGTTGAACAGGGGTCTTAACTGATCCAGTATTTCTTTTGCTGCTTCCTGATCTGGTGGGCAGGGAATATAAAAAGCTTTGTTCTTTTCAACAGAAAAACTCAGCCCAACAATTTCAGCATTATTTGCATCGGTACCTGTTGTTTCGGTATCAAAGCAAATTTCATTATATGCCTTTATGGAATCTATAAAAGCAGCAATGGCTTCCTTTCCGCTAACAAGCCGATAATCGTGATCTGTATTTTCAATGTTTCTCGTGGCAATTAATCCCGAAACGGGTTCCTCTGTTGCTTCCTGAGCTACGATTTCTGTGTTTTTTACATTTCTGTTTGATGCTGTTTTGGTTTTTACAACATTTCCGAATAAATCGGTTTGTACAGCTTCCGGTGAGGTATGAAAAGCATTGAAACTTTCTCCGAGTATCCGCTTGCCCAGTGTTTTAAATTCCAATTCGGTAAATACTTCGGTAAGCGCCTCTGTGTTCCATTCTTTGAGTCGGTAATCTTCTTCATGAAACTGCACAGGAACGTTTGTAATGATTGTGGCCAGTTTTTTGCTCATGATGGCCATTTCTTTGCCGTTCCTCACTTTTTCTCCCAGGGCGCCTTTCAGCGTATCTGCGTTGGCAATCACTTCTTCGAGTGTTCCAAATTGTTTCAACAGTTTTGCTGCTGTTTTTTCCCCAACCCCCGGTATACCAGGAATATTATCTACTGCATCTCCCATTAATCCCAGCATGTCTACCACCTGCTCAATCTGATCGATATCCCATTTGCTGCAAACCTTTTCAGCTGTAAGTATTTCCTCTGCCCCACCCATATAGGGTGGTTTGTATATGTAAACATTTGGTTTTACGAGGAGCTGACCGTAATCTTTGTCGGGGGTTACCATGTACACTTCGTATCCGGCATCGGCTGCCTGCCAGGCAACCGTTCCAATGACATCATCAGCCTCATAGCCATCCATTTCTACTACCGGTATATTGAAGCCACGGATGATTCGCTGAATATCCGGAATGGAAGCCAGCAAATCTTCCGGCGCCTCCTGCCGGTTGGCTTTGTAATCTGTAAAATCGGTATGCCGCTCTGTGGGAGCATGTGTATCGAAACAAACAGCCAGATGTGTTGGTTTTTCTTTGTTAATCAGATCGTACAGGGTACTGGTAAAACCAAATTGCGCATTGGTATTAATACCCCTTGAGGTAATCCTTGGGTTACGGATGAGTCCATAATAGGCCCGATAAATCAGTGCCAGCGCATCCAGTAAAAAAAGTTTTTTTGGCATCCGGCTAAGTTAGGAAATACCCTTGTCAAATTGGCCTAACCAGGCCCTAACCCTTCTTTTTAAAGCTTAAATAATCCAGAAAGTAGATAACCCTGAGCGAGAGGCTGTTTTGTTGGGCAGCGCTCAGGGTGTTACCCAGGTTTTTAAAATAATCCGTTTCCACCTCATTGTCAAATGAACTGATGGCGTTTTTCCAAACAATATTGATAAAACTTCCTTTGGCAAACTGCCAGGTGTACACCATGTCTATATTAAAATAATTCACATTATAATTGACGTTGTCTGTAATTCCGCCGGGAATGGATTTCAATCTGCCGTCTTCCTGCAGCCGATAGTACTCCTGGTATTTTACTTTGCTCCAATAATGTCTGCCACGCAGACTGATGCCCATTTTATTATTGAAATTGTACTTCACGGTCAGTGTATTCTCTACAGTGGTTCGGTTTCTTCTTCCAAAAACGATGCTGTCTGCATTGTACACAGTTGCATAGCCCATATTGTTTTTTCTTCTTTCTATATATGCTTCTGCACTGATGGTGAGCCGTTTATTAAAGCGAAACTGATTGCCGAGGCGCAGATCTTGTCCGTTGGTACCGTATTGGTTGGACGTTCTGTTGTAAAACTGACTCCAAACAGAATATTGTTTTGCGTTATTCGATTCTATCCAACCCCCAACAGACCAGTTTCCGGGTCTTAAAAAGACTTTGCCACCTACCCTTGCTTCATAAAAATCATTTTGTGCAGGGTTCACACTGATACTCGCCCCTAGCGACCAGAGGTTTTTCAGTTGCGCATTGGCATTGGTGTTGAGCCAGATATTTTGATGCTTCCATGGTTTTACCATGGTTGAAGTTCCAAAATTAAAATTGAGGTTGATTCTGTTGTACCAGTTTTGGGGCTTAAGCCAGCGATAGGATGCCCAGAGTGTATTGTCGAGATAATTGTTATTGGTAAAAAAGCCCATATCGTTGTGATCGTATTTATGATCTGCGAAGGCCTGCGTAAACTGAAACTGAAATCTTCCGCTGGATTTTGCAAGCACCATTGTATGGCTGTAGCCGTTTTTATTTTTCCCGTCTGCTTTATAGCCGATTAATTGACTCACCGCCATTTTACCATAAAAATTCCATTTGTTTCCCTTGGTATACAGATCCCAGGTACCCGCAGTTACGTTGGCATCATAGTCGGTACCCGCCCTGGTTACATTGGTGTTTATAAAGGAAATACTGGAGTTGTTTTTTAAGGATTGATCCAGTACAAGTATGTTGTAGTTGGTTAAGGGGCTGGTCTCCACCCTACGTGTTTCCTTTCCGTTCATTTCAATGGTGGCATATTGCGCATTGGTGATAGCATTAAAGAAACCGATCCCTAGTCCGGAAGCCGTTCTGCCACTAATTTTGCTTGCATTGAGCAGGCTTGTTTCGGTTGGATTTTTTGCAATGCTTTCCCCGGCTTTTAATTCGTTTTCAACACTCCCATAGTGCAGTGGCTGACCACCGATTCTTCTGCTGTAAAACAGATTTCCTTTACTAAACAGTTCTGTTCCTTCAGTAAAAAAACTTCTGTTTTCGTTGTACCGGACTTCAAAAGGAGTCAGGTTCAGCACTTTGTTGTCGCTTTGCACCTGACCAAAGTCCGGCACCAGTGTCATATCGAGGGTGAACGCCTGTGTGATTCCGTATTTGATATCAACCCCGCCATTCACCGATGTGTTGGTGTTTTTTACACCCGGGGTATTGTACGGATAATTGTTTACATAGGTAGATAGATACGGAGAGATGGATAAGCGCACCGGAGGTTTAATATCCTGTATACCTGTCCAGGTTCCAAACTGTGCAAGAAAGCTGCCACCGACCGTGGGGTCTACCGGATTCCACATCAATTGTTTTCCGCTTTTACTTCTTCTCCTGGTAATATTGATTCCCCAATCCTGCACTTTGGTGTTGCTGAAACGAATGGCGGAATAGGGTATATGCATTTCGAAAGTCCAGCCGTCTTCTACTATTTTAGCTGCACTGGTAAACACACTGTTCCAGGTGTCGTCTTCTCCATTTGATGAATATTTGGCATCGTACTGTTCACCTAAAGAAGTTACATAATACCCAAAGCCGTTGATCTTATCCTGATAGGTATCAAAGATAACCCCTACAAAATCATTTACACCCACCACATCTCTCCCCACCAGTTCCCTGCTGATACTGTCTTTGCTTATTTCGTGTGCATAGCCTCCTATGTATATTCCGGTATTATCGTAGAGGATCCTGATTTCTGTTTTGTTTTTTTCTTCCTCAACATGTCCGTAAGTGGGTCTCCATTCTACAAAATCTGTTGCCAGCGGTGCAGTTTTCCAAACCGGCTCCTTCATTTCTCCGTCTACTATTATTTTGCCGTTGGTTCTGGCAGCTGATATTTTCCGAACAGGGTTGGCCGACAATTGTCCCTGGCAAACCGAACAGACTAAGCAGGCGAGTACAAATGAGATCAGTTTCATGTTCAAACGTTTTGGATGCTACCGGGTGAAGCGGTTGAACATAGAAAAAGTTACAGTCAAACCGGTTTTTTTTAGTGGGGGTCTGTATGAACGGGCGGGAGATCAGATAACCGGTAGGTGTTCTGCACAAAAAAATCCCGGCTACCTGAGGCAACCGGGACGCTTTTATTTTTCTAAAATATCTGATTGAACGGATTACGATGCATCCCGAATCAAGCTATTTCAGGTTGTATTTGTATTTATAGCGCTCGTAGAGTTGTTTGTGTTTGTCGTTCAGCTCCAGGTTTCTTCCCTGAATGAACGCCTGTTCTACCACACTGCTCTTCATATCGAGGATGTCTCCTTTGCTGATGATCAGGTTTGCGTCTTTGCCCTTTTCAATAGATCCGGTATTGGCATCAATTCCCAGCACTTTTGCCGCATTAAGGGTAATTGCGCTTACTGCGGCTTCTTTATCCAAACCATAAGTTACAGCGGTTCCTGCATTGAAAGGTAGATTTCGACCACGGTTTTGGGGATCATCATCGTTGATGCAAAAGAGCACGCCTGCCTTTTGCAAAACGGCCGGTGTTTTAAATGGCTGATCTATGTCGTCATCATCCAGTGTGGGCAGATCATGCATTTGGCTCAGTATTACACTGATATTGTTTTGTTTCAGCAGGTCTGCAATCTGCCAGCTTTCTGCAGCGCCAACAAGCACCACATCAAATCCAAACTCTTTTACAAAATCAACAGCTACCAGCATTTGTTTTACCTGCGTGCAATGCACAAATAATTTTTGTTGTTTGCTGAACAGTTTACGGGTAGCTTCAAATTTGAGATTAATTTCTTTGTTCTCATTATTGATGTATACTTTGGCCTGACGGAAGAATTCTTTTATTTTTTCTATCTTCTCAATGGCCTCTTTAGTAGCATCACCCTGTTGCGGAAAGAACATGGCAAACAGTGCAGCAAAACGGCCTGTTGCCCGATTTAGCATACTGGGCATGTACAGATTCATTCCCACGTCCAGTTTGTAAGGCGCATCGTCTGCGTTCCATCCATCCAGCTGAACCACCGTGGACTGACCACCGAGTAAGGCCCCCTGAGGTACAGAGTGTGCCAAGAGGATACCGTTCGAACGCAATGTGTTGATGATTTTTGAATCTGCGCTGTAGGCCGCGATGGAACGAACACTTGGGTTCAGGTCGCCGATTTCATTGAAATCCTGCATGCTTCTGATGCCTCCGATTTCCTGAAGTCCCAGGGTGGATGAAGGGTGTATCAAACCCGGGTAGATATGTTTGCCATTTGCATCCACGACTTCGGCACCACTGTTTGGTATGGCAACATTTGTACCCACCTCTTCAATCTTTCCATTGTTGATTTTAATGGTTGCGTTTTCAATAACGGTACCATTGCCCACGTGGACAGTACCGTTTTTCAAAAACAACAAACCCTTCTGCGGCCTGGCAGGATATACATTATCCTGCGCTGAAATACCCGTCATAAGGGTAAAACAGCTGAGAATATAAACGAGTCTTTTCATTTTTAATTTTTTAGTGGTTTGCGTGAGTTTGTTCCTCTTCATCTGCATCAATTTCGAGCATGCCTAATTTATGGCCATGATCCAGACAGGTGCTGATGTATTTGTAGCTAGGTGTGAACGGGGCAACAGCTGCGCCACCTCTTTTTTCTCCCACCATTTTACCAATCAGCCTTGTGCGCTCCGCTTTAACCTGTTTTCTCATTGCAGCGTCTTTTTCTCTGTCGAAGAAGATGGTTCCATCCACTACTGTGTATAGAGACTTTGCATAAATGCTTAACGGATTATCGCTCCACAATACCAGGTCTGCGTCTTTTCCTTCTTTAATGCTGCCTACTTTATCGTCTACATGCAGCATCTTAGCAGGATTAATGGTTACCATCTTCAGCGCATCTTCTTCAGACATGCCACCATATTTTACACTCTTTGCTGCTTCCTGATTTAATCTGCGAGCCATTTCTGCATCATCCGAGTTGATGGCCACATTCAAACCAACCTTGGTCATAATGGTAGCATTATAAGGGATGGCATCCTGCACTTCGTTTTTATAAGCCCACCAGTCGGAGAATGTTGAAGCGTTCGCCCCATGTGCTTTCATTTTATCTGCTACCTTGTAGCCTTCGAGAATATGAGTGAAAGTGTTAACACGGAAACCATATTTTTCTGCAACACGCATCATAGTAAGGATCTCACTTGCCACATAGCTGTGACAGGTAATGAACCTTTTGCTGTTCAGTATTTCTACCAGTGCATCCAGTTCAATGTCTCTTCTGAATGTTACCTGAGTTGCTCCTTTCTTTTTATTATTTGCTTCTGCTTCTTTCATAGCAGCCTCATAAGCTCTTGCTCTGTTGAATGCGTCGTCTAATACCTGTTCAACACCCATCCTGGTATCCGGGAAGCGGGTGTTTCCTGAAGTTGATGAAGAACGCTTTACGTTTTCGCCGAGGGCAAATTTGATAAACGGATCTGCACCTTTGAATTTCATTCCTTCGTCGTCGGTTCCCCAGCGAAGTTTAATCAGTTGTGTTTGCCCGCCAATGGTGTTGGCAGAGCCATGTAGTATATGAGAAGTGGTAACACCACCGCTGAGTTGACGGTAAATGTTGATATCGTCCGGATCAATATTATCCTGAATCCGAACTTCTGAGGTTACTGATTGTCCGCCCTCGTTTGTTGAGGCAGATGCAATATGGGAGTGTTCGTCGATAATACCCGCAGTAAGGTGTTTGCCCGTTGCATCTATTACTCTTGCTGCCGGGTCGGATATTCCCTTACCCACTTTGGCAATCTTTCCGTTTTTCACCAGTACATCGCCGCCTTCTATTTTACCTTGTTTTTCGCTTGTCCAAACGGTAGCGTTTTTGAAGAGAATGGTTTCCTGTTTCGGTATCTCAGTTTCAGTATTTCCAAATGCAGTAAATGGATAAAATGACCCACCTAATTTTGGTGCTGTTTTAGCCGTAGCGTTTTCTGCCTTTGCAGTAGCTGCATTTATCAGTGTTGCTGTCCAGGTTATTGCATTGCCCAATGAATCCACCCCGGTTCCGTTCCAGGTATTTCCATTGCTGAATCCGGCCAGTCTGATTGCATTTGCCGGTAAGCTTACTGGTGTGGCTGCTGAAGCCATTCCAGGGAATCCGCCTCTGCCACCCATAGAGGCGCGACTTTTTTGACCTGCTGCAAAACCTATTTTTACTGCTTTTCCGTCGAAGCTGAATTTAGCATTCATGGTATCCTTTCCAATTACACTGGCTGATGTTGCAGATTTTACATCGAGTGTATAATTTTGGGTTCCTTCGTTGTTGCTCACAGTTAAAGTATATGTTCCTGCAATATTGTGCCAGGCATCTTCTTTTACTGCATACTTTTCTCCTTTGATCCAGTTTTGGAGAATTGCGGTTTTCTCTGCAAAAACAGGCCCTGTAGTAATTACAAAATTGGCCAATTTCCCCGCTTCAATACTTCCTACCTGATCGTATACTCCCAGCCAGGTAGCCGGGTTTTTGGTTAGTGCATTCATGGCGGCCTGTTCTGTAAGACCATATTCCATAGCTTTTCGAAGGTTTGCCAGGAATGCTTTAGGATCACGTAAATCAGCTGCGGTTAAGCAAAAAGGAATTCCTGCTTTTTCAATTGCTGCAGGATTGGTTGGTGCAAGCTCCCAGTTTTTCATATCTGCAAGAGAAACCAGTCTTGCATCATTGGGATCTTCCACATCCTGTGCCTGTGGAAAATTCAGCGATACAATCAAAGGTGCTTTGGTAGCTGCAACTTCTTTGATGCGCTGGTATTCTTTTCCTGTTGCTTTAATAATATACTGCACACCGTTTTCATCACCAATCCGATCGGCTCTCATCAGATTCCACAAGTCTATACCCCTGTCCTGTGCGTCGAATATCTGGGGAAGCTTTTGGTTGTCGTTGAAATATTTAAGTGTAAGGTTAACACCTTCTTTTTGTGCTGCCTCTGGATTTCCCTTGTACCAGGCAGCATCGTTATAAGTCTGTCTCAACAAAGCAATAGTACCCATTATGCTGGAAGGATAGCTTTGTGTAGAAGTTCCTTTATTGAACGAGTAGTTGGCGCTGGCTTTGTCTTTGACCACTACGAAATTGTCTTTCGCGTTGGCCAGCGTTACTACGGCTCCGGTTCCTCTTACGATACCGTCTTTCTGATGTGTTAGTACGGTTCCGAATCCGCTTTCGCGATAAGGTTTTGCTTTGGCGTCATCCACGGCAAACAGGCGGATGGCGTGTACATCTGCTTTCAGCGCCTGATTCCAGCCAAAGGCGCCTTTTTGATTGGATGTAATTTGTTGTGTTCTGAAAAAGTCTGCGGGGCTGCCCGGTCCTCCCTGCCTTTGAGGTTGAGGAATGCCATAGTCTGTGTAGATATCTATGAAAGAAGGATAGATGTATTTATCCTTGCAATCAATGATTACTGCATCTTTTGGGATTGCCACCCCGGCACCAACGGAAACAATTTTTCCTTCCCGGATAATTAAGGTTCCATTGGAAATGGTGTTCTGCCCGTCTTTTACGATGGTTGCATTTGTAAACGCAAAACAAGCGCCGCGTTTGTCTGCTATTCCGTTTACCGGAAATGTTTCCTGAGCCTGCAGCAATGAAGCAAACAGCAAGCCAGAAAACAATAGCTTGATTTTTCTCATAAAGTAATAAGTTGGTTTAGAAAGGATTCTAAAGCTAGTGAATTCCTAATTGAACCACCATACCCCCTATATTATTATGATGAGTGGGCCAACAGGTATTATGCAACAGCGTTGCATTTACCTGCCCATATATACCATCAGGATCTGTATATCGCTTGGATTTACCCCACTTACCCTGCTGGCCTGACCGAGGGTGGCAGGTCTGATTCGTTTCAGTTTCTGCATGGCCTCGTTGGAAAGTGCAGTAAGGTTACTGTAATCGAAATTATCCGGAATTTTCATGTTTTCCAGATCACTCATTTTATCTACCAGCGCCTGTTCTTTTTCGATATAGCGCTCATACTTTATTTGAATTTCGGCCTGTTGTATGGCTTCTTCGCTTATTCCCTCCAGCTTTTCTTTGAGCGAGGGTACCACTACCTGCAGGGCCTGGAGGGTTACATTGGGACGAAGTATAATTTTGGTTGCCTTTTGTTTTTCTGTGAGAGGGGCAGAATTGATATTCCCAAAATATGTGTTCACGTCCTCTGGTTCAATACTCAGCTCAGACAAAGCGGCCCTTACTTTACCAACTTCTGATTTTTTTTGTTGAACCAGTTTCAGACGATCTTCTTTTGCAAGGCCCAACTGATAACTTTTTTCTGTCAGACGGATGTCTGCATTGTCTTGCCGCAACAACGTTCTGAACTCTGCACGGCTGGTAAACATCCTATAAGGCTCATCTGTGCCTTTGTTAATCAGATCGTCTATCAATACGCCTATATATGCCTCACTTCTTTTCAATACAAAAGGCTCCAGGTGTTTGGCTTTTTGATGTGCATTGATTCCGGCAATCAAACCCTGACAGGCTGCTTCTTCGTAACCGGTTGTTCCATTGATTTGTCCCGCAAAAAACAGGTTGCTGAGCAACTTCGTTTCCAGCGAATTGGTTAATTGGGTAGGCATGAAATAATCATACTCAATTGCATAACCGGGTCGGAAAATTCTCACATTTTCAAAACCAGGAACCTGCCGTAAAGCCTGTATCTGTACTTCTTCGGGAAGAGAGGTAGAGAATCCGTTCACATATATTTCTACCGTATTCCAACCCTCCGGTTCTACAAATAACTGATGACGATCCCTGTCTGCAAATCGGCTGATCTTGTCTTCGATGCTTGGGCAGTACCTTGGACCAACCCCTTCTATTCTTCCCTGATACATCGGACTTCTGTCGAATCCGGTTTTCAGCAAATCGTGTACGGTTTGATTGGTATACGTAATGTAACAGCTTCTTTGTTCTTCCGCTTTTACCTTGGGAACATTCAAATAGGAAAAGCCTACGATGTTGTTGTCCCCTTTCTGTTCTTCCATTTTGGAATAATCCAGGCTGCGGCCATCTACCCTTGGGGGCGTTCCTGTTTTTAGGCGGTCACTTTCAAAGCCATATTCTACCAGCTGTTCTGTAATTCCGGTTGCGGCTTTTTCGGCTACCCGCCCACCGCCAAAGTTTTTTTCGCCAATATGGATGATCCCGTTGAGGAACGTGCCGCTGGTAACTACAACAGATTCTGATTGTATTTCATGACCAAGGCCGGTTACTACTCCACAGGCCTTATTGTTTTTTATGATGATGGACTTAACCATATCCTGATAAAAGTCCACATTGGGTGTGTTTTCCAGCATCTCTCTCCACTTTGCAGCAAAGAGCATCCGGTCATTTTGTGCTCTGGGACTCCACATTGCCGGACCCTTGCTCAGGTTCAGCATCCTGAACTGGATGGTGCTTAGATCAGTTACGATTCCACTATAACCCCCCAGTGCATCAATTTCTCGTACAATCTGGCCCTTGGCTATACCGCCCATGGCAGGGTTACAACTCATCTGGGCAATGGTTTGCATATTCATGGTTACGAGCAAAACCTTGCTACCCAGATTGGCTGCAGCTGCTGCGGCTTCACAACCGGCATGGCCGGCTCCTACTACTATTACATCATACTTTGGAAACATAGCGCAAAGATACTTTACCGACCCCCTTATCCGAATTTTTTTAAAATCTCCCTTTCCAGAAGCAGATCCTTAACGGAGGTTCCTTCTGTAAATCGGGTGAACTCTTCCTTTGAAAGTGAGGGCATCTGTTCCAGCCACTCCTTGTTTTGAAGGATAAACCCCTCCAATCCCGGGTTGGGCTCCATTGCCTCCAGTTCAATTGCCTCGAGTTTGTCAATCATCTTTGTACAGAGACCCAGCCCGGTTTGCTCGTAGAGGTATTTGAAATATGCCTTGCTGGCAATTGGGTCTACTCTTTTGGTTTTAGTGTGTCCGGGATAGATGGCTTCTGCTCTGATATTGATAAAGTTCCAGCAAAGTTTCAGCTCTTCTTCTTCCTCAAAATTGAAAACCGCCACCGGAACAATGTGCTCGAACTGCCACGCGGTTCCAAAGTTCTCCCAGTTCATGATGTCATCGAACTGAAGTTCGAACCATTTGCGGAGGTTTTCCCGATCCATCCCAAAGAATCTGGCATAGTTCTCACTAAGAGCCGCTTCTAATACATACCTTCTAAAGGCCAATTGCCATTTCCGCTTTTCTTTAAATCTTTCATCCTGTTTTAAGAGGGGCGTTTTGATTGTAGGGATTGGAGCGGCCATGTGGAATTTAAAAATGTTCCTCAGAGAAACGACTGGATGTGCATGATTATTTCATTTAGTAGGTTTGTCCATCTGAAAGATTGAGTCAGATACGAGCCGATCGCTTTAAGACTGTTTAAGTTGAACAACTGATTGATTAAGCGTGAATTATTGAGGCTGTTTGGAAATGTTCCACGGGGAACATTGATCTTTGTTTCTCATGGGAACGGTGATTCGTGGAACTATTTGCTGCACCCCAGATCTTGAACCATCAGGTACTGGCCACCCTCCGCTAATCGGATTACGCTAACCCCTATTTGTGTATAGACCGGGTTAAAAAGATTTTTCCTGTGCCCAAGGTCCGGCACCCCAATGTCTAGATACAATAAGATGAGTGCAACCAGGGCGTCGTCTTTGCCTGAAGAAATGTTTTCCGAAGCACATTGGGTGATCCCTCCTTTTCTCATCCTGTTGGCAAAGCTGGTTCCATCACTGGAATGGTGGCTGATTCTACCCTTGTTCTGATAGATATCGGCTGCATGGTTGGCAGCAACCCGGGTAAATTGTGCATCGGGTACCAAAAATGGGAGGATCTGGTTTTGGTCTAATGAACGGATCAGACTAATTGTGTAGTTGTTGTTCTGTAAACCGGGCTGGCTCTTAAGGAAAGGAATCAATGCACTGTCTCTGAAATGCGTGGGAAACAAACGAGAATAGTTGGTCCAGTATATCAGGTCTTGCTCCAGTCGGCTTGCCTTCTTGTACACCGGGTATGTTTCCAGTGTGTGGAGCAGACTTTTGTTTTTGTTGCCCGGAAAGAAAAACGGCTGATCGATCAGGGTAACTGAACTTACTGATTGTGCTGTTGCCGAAGGGCAGGGTGCGAGAACTGCCAGAAAAAAAACAGGAAGGAGGAAACGTAACAAAAACATGAATCAGGCTTTCCCAAAGAGTTGCAAATACCGGTCCTCTTTTGCCCGCATAGTGATAATTTCACTTTTTGTTTTGTCTTTATAGCCGCAAAGATGCAGGGCCCCGTGGAATAGGACCCGGAGCATTTCCTCCTTGTAGGTTACCCCTAGCATTTGGGCATTATCCTTTACCCGGTCAATGCTGATATAAATTTCTCCTTCTATCGGCTGCCCCTTTTCGGACAGGCCAAAAGTGATGATGTCTGTAAAATAATCGTGCTGTAAGAAGTTGCGATTAATATCTAAAAGCATATCATCTGAGCAAAACACATATCTCAGTTCGGCCAATTGCTTTTTCTCTTTTTTGAAAATAGATTCAATAAAAGATTTGAGCAGCAATTTTTGTTGAAATGCAAACGGGCGGTCTCCGGTGTTAAAACTGATTTTTGCCATAAAAAAGGATTACTCCAAAATTCGTAACAAAACCAATACATAGCCAGTACCTTTGCAATTAATATTAATGGAATGAAGAGATTGTCGGATTTATTGGTTGGTCAAAAAGGAACTATTCACTCTTTTGAAAAAGATGATATTTTCATCAAACTCATGGAAATGGGCTGTGTTCCAGGTGAAACAGTGGTTGTAGAGCAGGTAGCGCCCCTGGGCGACCCAATCTCTATCAGCGTATCCGGTTATACGCTCAGCTTACGGCTAAGCGAAGCCAGCTATATCTTTGTGGAAGAGGAAATTATGTAATTGATTGATTATCAAGTGTTTGTATGAAAATAGGCCTTTATTTTGGTTCGTTCAACCCCATTCATACCGGTCACCTGATTATTGCCAGCCACGTAGTTAATCAAACCGATCTCCAGCAGGTTTGGCTGGTTGTATCTCCACAAAATCCCTTTAAACAGGAATCCAGTTTACTGAACGAATACCATCGCCTGCACCTGGCGCAGCTGGCAGTTGAAGATGACAACCGGTTGAGGGCCTCTGATATCGAGTTTAAACTTCCGCGTCCGTCCTATACCATCGATACCCTGATTTATCTGCAAGAGAAATATCCCCAGCACAGTTTCACCATTGTAATGGGTAGTGATAGTTTTCAAAATCTTCCCAAGTGGAAAAATGCTGACTTGCTGATTAAGAACTATTCCTTTGTGGTGTACAACAGACCCGGCGCTCCGGTTGCCGATACACATCAGGCAAAGCTAACAATACTCGACGCCCCACTGCTCACCATCTCCGCCACGCTGATCCGAAAAAATATTCAGGAAGGAAAAAGCATACGCTATCTGGTTCCCGATAAAGTGCGGATCTATATTGAGGAGAACAATTATTATAAATAACAGCGTTCGTTTTTAATTGTGTTTTGAAATTAAAAAAGGGCTAACTGTATCGGTTAGCCCTTGATATATAGAGTCGTTAGAAACTATCTGTTCATGGAAGCCAGGAACTCTTCGTTGCTCTTGGTTCCGCGCATGCGTTTCAGCAACTCGTTCATTGCTTCTTCTGCATTCATATCGTTTAAGAAAAGACGCAAAATATTCATACGCTGTAACACTTCTCTATCCAGCAACAGGTCATCACGGCGGGTGGAAGAACCAACCAGGTCAATGGCCGGGAAGATCCGTTTGTTGGCCAGTTTTCTGTCGAGTTGAAGTTCCATATTACCGGTTCCCTTGAATTCTTCGAAGATTACTTCATCCATCTTACTTCCGGTTTCAATCAATGCAGTAGCCAGGATGGTAAGTGAACCGCCATTTTCAATTTTACGGGCAGCTCCAAAAAATTGTTTGGGTTTCAGCAACGCATTCGCCTCTACACCACCACTCAAAACCTTACCGCTGCTGGGCGCCACGGTATTGTGGGCACGAGCCAAACGGGTGATGGAATCGAGCAGGATCACCACATCGTGTCCGCACTCAACCAAACGCTTGGCTTTCTGCAGCGCGATGCTGGATACTTTTACGTGTTTTTCTGCAGGCTCATCGAAGGTGGAAGCAATTACTTCTGCTTTTACACTCCGTTCCATATCGGTTACCTCTTCCGGACGCTCATCAATCAATACCACCATCAGGTAGCACTCAGGGTGATTGGCTGCAATGGCATTGGCCACTTCTTTCAGTAACATGGTTTTACCCACTTTTGGCTGCGCTACTATCAGACCACGCTGACCCTTACCGATTGGGGTAAAGAGGTCGATGATCCGGGTACTGTAGTTGCTTGGGCTGGTGAACAGGTTGAGTTTCTCGAAAGGAAACAGCGGTGTGAGGTAATCAAAGGGAACACGGTCGCGCACTTCATCGGGGCGTTTGCCATTGATGGTATCCACTTTCAGGAGTGCAAAATATTTTTCACCTTCTTTTGGCGGACGAACAGCACCCATCACGGTATCACCTGTTTTTAAACCAAACAGTTTGATTTGTGAAGGAGATACGTATACATCGTCGGGAGAGGAGAGATAGTTGTAATCGGAAGAGCGGAGGAAGCCATATCCGTCGGGCATCATTTCCAATACGCCTTCGGCAGGAATTACCCCTTCAAATTCAATGTTGAACGCAGGTTCTTTGCGCTGGTGCTGATGACGCGGACGTTCGGCAGGTGCTGCGGTTTCAGGAGCCTGCGATCCTTCGCCACCGCTTTCGGCAGCTTCCAGGTTTTGAATAATGGCTGCGGCTATCTGGCTGGTGCTGTCTTCCGGAGCAGCTGCGGACTCGGGTTGAACCTGAGCAGGCCTTTCGTTTTTGCCCTTGTGAGCCGGTCCTTTTTTAGGAGGCGCTGCCTTTTTAACCGGCCTGTTTTCACGCGCTTTTGGTTCAGCAACCGGAGCTTCCTGCATTACTTCGGCTTCTTCCGAACTGATGGAGGTTTTTACGTTCACGGCCTTTTTAGGACGTGCGTTCTTTTTCTTAGGATCGTCTTTCACTTCGCTGGCCTTCACCGCCTGTGAATCGAGGATTTTGTATATCAGTCCTTGTTTGTCGAGCTTTTTGGCTCCGGAAATTTTCAGCTGCTCGGCGATATCGAGCAGTTCGGGCAATAACATGTCGTTTAATTGCAGAATGTCGTACATAAAATAGAATCGTTAATCGGGGAAATACAATACAAAGTTTGTCTAATTGGGTTGCTCCTGTCTAAGGAAGACTTACTCTCAGAAAGGATTATGATTTGTTTGATTTGGAAAGAGAGCAACTGATGTGTCGGGGTAAAACGGAGGCAAATCAGCTTGTTTCCAATGCAATGTTAGTCAAAATAGTTAAATACCAATAAAAAAAAGGATGTAATTATATCAGCGGGAAGATGTAAAAGATACGCAAACCGTGGCGTTTATGCGGTTTTAGCGGCCCGATTGGTTATCTTTGCAGCCCAAATTCAAGGAAATGTTTAATAACAGAACAAAGATCAAGGCCTTGTTGAATACAGGTAAACCAGGCGAACAGGTAACGGTGATGGGGTGGGTACGCACCTTCCGCAACAACCAGTTTATTGCGTTGAACGATGGAAGTACCAATCACAATCTACAGGTGGTGGTAGCGCTGGGCTTACTGGACGACGATACGTTAAAACGCATCACTACAGGAGCCTCTTTAAAGGTTTCCGGCGAAGTGGTGGAGTCTGTTGGTAAAGGACAAACCATCGAAGTAAAAGCCGCAACGCTTGAAGTGTTGGGAGACAGCGATGCTGAGAAGTATCCGCTTCAACCTAAAAAACACAGCCTTGAATTTTTGAGAGAGAAAGCACACCTGCGCTTCCGTACCAATACTTTTGGCGCTGTGTTCCGTATTCGTCATTCCCTTGCTTTCGCGGTGCATCAGTTTTTCAACAATAAAGGCTTTGTATATCTGCATACACCAATCATTACCGCAAGCGATGCAGAGGGTGCTGGTGAAATGTTTCGTGTTACCACATTGCCTATGGATGGATCAGCTCCTAAAAATGAAGCCGGTGAAATTGATTACAGGGAAGACTTTTTTGGTAAGAGCACCAACCTTACCGTGAGCGGTCAGTTGGAAGGAGAACTGGGCGCCATGGCGTTTTCGGAAATCTATACGTTCGGGCCCACTTTCCGCGCAGAGAATTCCAATACAACCCGTCACCTGGCTGAGTTCTGGATGATTGAACCGGAGATGGCTTTCCATGATATTGAAGACAATATGAACCTGGCGGAAGAATTTATTCAATACCTGATCCGCTACGCTATGGAGCACAATAAAGAAGATCTGGAATTTCTGGATCAGCGTTTGGCAGAGGAAGAAAAACAGAAGCCACAGAATGAGCGAGCTGAAATGGGGCTGTTGGAGAAACTGAATTTTGTGCTCAACAACCAATTTGAAAGAATCACCTATACCGAGGCCATCGCCATTTTACTCGATAGCCCGGCATATAAAAAGAAGAAGTTCAAATACGATGTTAGCTGGGGCATTGATATGCAAAGTGAACACGAACGCTACCTCGTGGAAAAACATTTTAAAAAGCCGGTGATCGTTACAGGATACCCTGCCGCCATCAAGGCTTTTTATATGCGTCTGAACGATGGATGTGAGCCTGGTAAAGAAACCGTTGCAGCCATGGACATCCTGGCTCCGGGAATTGGAGAGATTGTGGGTGGCAGCCAGCGGGAAGAACGCCTGGATAAACTGGAACAACGAATGAAGGATATGCATATTCCTGCGGAAGAAATGAGCTGGTACCTGGATACCCGCAGATTTGGAACCGTACCCCATGCCGGATTTGGTCTGGGATTTGAAAGGATGGTACAGTTTGTGACCGGAATGACCAATATCCGCGACGTGATTGCTTTTGCGAGGACTCCAAAGAATTGTGAATTCTAAGATTTTCGGTCGGGTTCAGCATTTTTTGCAAATTCCATAAAAAAAACGTGGATAATGCGTGAATAAGCGATTGGCTCCCTATATTTGCAACCCCGAAAGTTCAGGACGGTAAAACGAGGTAACAAGTTGAGCCACACTGAATCCCGAAAAACGGGCGGAAAGGAAGGTGCGGTAGCTCAGTTGGTAGAGCAAAGGACTGAAAATCCTTGTGTCGCCGGTTCGATCCCGGCCCACACCACAAACACAGACAAAATGCCTTGAAAATCAACAGATTACAAGGCATTTTTGTTTTGGGGTACATTAAGGGGTACACTTTGTTTCAAAAAACATTGTAAAAGATATTAGACAATACTTTTGTATGTATTCATAAGCTCTTGAATATCCTAATTCACCAGCTTTACTCAAATCTAAATATCCACTTTCTTGCTTGTTTATCTGAATTTTTAACAAACCCCCTATTAAAATAAGATTCGTTCTATTGAATTGACCCCCCTAAATAGCTGGACAGTATTGTAACAACAGTTAAGGGGTCGATACAATACAACTTTAATAGGTAGTATCTTATTCTAAGTTTCCTAAAACTTTTTCAGCTTTAACATTATTCGCTATATCCATAAGGAATTTTGATAAGACTTTTTCACTTTTTGAATCCATCAAAGTTGACTGTAAGTGTCCCTAAAAATCGGACAGTTTAAAATTAGAGCGAAAAGCTTAAATTTAAACTGCAAATATGAAAAAGACACGATTTACGGAGACCCAGATTGTTTCCATTTTAAAGCAACAAGAAGGTGGCAGAACCACCAAGGAACTAGCCCGAGAGAACGGGGTTTCAGAGGCCACTATTTACAATTGGAAGAGTAAATACGGCGGTATGGAAGCTTCTGATGTAAGGAGATTAAAAGACCTTGAAGAAGAAAATTCAAGGCTAAAAAAGATGTACGCTGATGTGGCTATGGACAATCAGATACTGAAGGATTTGTTCTCAAAAAAAGGCTGGGCCCTGCCACAAAAAGGCAGCTAACACAGGAGCTGGTGCATGAGTATGGTGTTCCAGTGAGCAGGGCTTGTAAATTAATAGCTATTCCAAGATCACAGTTCTATTACGAGAGTAAGAAGGATGATAGTGAAGTGATAGAGGCTTTGCAAGAACTTGCTTTTAAACATCCAACCTATGGATTTAGGAAGCTCTTTGCTTATTTACGTAGAGGTGGTAAACTTTGGAACCACAAGCGCGTGTATAGGATCTATAAGCTCTTAAAACTAAATAGGAAGCGCAAAGGGAAGCGTAGACTCCCTGCTAGAGTTAAACAACCCTTAGCACAACAGAGCTTAGTTAACCAAAGTTGGAGTATGGATTTTATGAGTGACAGTATGGTTGGTAACAGAAAATTTAGAACACTAAACGTAATGGATGATTGTTCTAGGGAAGTATTAGCTATCGAAGTGGACACTTCACTTTCTTCTAGAAGGGTAATACGCACGCTGGATAGAATCATAGAACAAAGAGGCAAACCTGTATCTATTAGAACAGATAATGGCCCTGAGTTTACTTCGAAGGATCTTGAGTTATGGAGCTTAGATTGTATTGACCCCCTAAATAGCTGGACAAGATTGTAACAACAATTAAGTCACTAAATTTAGGAATCATGTCAAGAACAAGAAGGAGTTTCTCAGCTTCGGAGAAACTGTCAATCATCAATGAAGCAGATCAAATAGGTGT
>JAEUVE010000008.1 GCA_016786865.1 Sediminibacterium sp.
AATCGAAATTAACGTCTGATATGTATTTTATTTTTTGATGCTTTTAACCTTAGCCTGAATCTTAAATTCAAGTTACTGTTGCTTCCAAACTTTCAAAGATCTTTTAGCGTTACTCCCGCTACCCATTTGATTGGGGTTGCAAAGGTAAGTCGCTTATTTTATTTAACCAAATATTTTTTAAGAAAATTTAAAAAATATTGAGCGAGAAAAAATCAACTTAAAGAACTGCTTTTCAGGTATTTACCAAATATTTTTGGTACAAATTGTGCCTGCATTTTATTGCGGATGCTTTCCTGAAATCCTTTTGAATGAACTACCGTTTTTGTTGAACGGGCGGCAAAGATAAGCGTGAATTTCTTACTACCAAATTTTATTTGAAAATAATTGCAGGTTTTTGCAAGTTTTTTTTCAAAAACAAGCCGCCGCGGCCATTCAGACCGGATACAAATCTGCTACAACAAAAAGTTGAGGGGCTGTTCAATCTTGTAAGACGGTAAAATATAGGGCAGGTGGGCTCCCGCCTTCAGCCTCTTGGAGAGCAACTCCTGCAGAATATTCCGGTAATCGGTGGTAACCGAAAGGTCTACCCCGTTGTCGAGGTTTTCGGTTTCCAGCCCTTTCCACTGTCCGTACATTCGTCCGCCCTTTACATTGCCTCCCAGCGCAAACAGGGCGTTTCCATATCCATGATCCGTACCATTGCTCTTGTTGCCCTTTAACCTCCGGCCAAACTCGCTCATCACCAGAACAGTCAGGCGGCCATGGTATTTGTGCAAATCATTGTAAAAAGCATGCAGGTTCTGCCCCAGGCTTTTTACCAGTCCGGGAAAACGATAGGCCTGGTATTCGTGGGTATCCCATCCTCCATAATCGACTGTTGCCACATGCAGCCCCACATTCAGCTTAATCAGCTGGGCTATGTTTTTCAGTGATTTTCCAAAATCGTCTTCCATGTAAGCACCACTGCCTTCCGGCCGGTAAGAAATGGCTTCACCATTGCCTCTCCGGGGAATTTTTTTCTGCAGCAGGTCGATGGTATAAAATGTTTGCAGCGCTGTTCTGCCCAATATGCTCTGATCATTATAAGCCTGTCGGATCAGGTTGTTGAAATGCCCGTCTGCCTGCAGGGCAAAATCGCCCAGCCCATTTACCGATACCGCTGTGGGCGCCCCCCATAAAGACAAGGGCATTGCGGCTCCGGCAGCAATCGCGCTGAAATTGGTTTTATCAGGAAGGGTATTCAGGTATCTGGCCAGCCAGCCTTCCGCAATATTTTGCTTGTGCTGAATCCCTTTCTCGATCATGTCCTGGGCATCAAAATGACTGCGTGTTCCGTTCTTCAGCCCGCAGGCATGCACAATTGCCAGCTGATTGGCATCGTACAGCTCCTTTAAGGGCGCTGCCGCGGGATGCAGGCGAAAGTCTACCGTACCCAGGCTATTCTTGAGCATCAGCCCCATATTCTCCCCCTGTTCCGTTACCCGCAACTGCAGCTCCCGGTCTGCAAAATAATGCCGGTCGTTCACCGGGGCAACCAACTGTAAGCCGTCGGCCCCTCCACGCAAAAAAACCAGCACAAAAATTTCATTGGTAGTAAGGTCGGCTGGAGACATGGCCAGTCCGCTGATTCCCGTGAGCATCATTCCCGCAGTTGCGGTACCACAAACCTGTAAAAAATCCCTTCTTTGCATATTATCGTACCTGAAAATCGGGCAAGAGCAAAATAGCGCTTACCAACCAACTGATTTTTTCGTTCCTGTATGTTCCTTTCCATTTAAAATCCCCATCCGGCCTGCCTCCGTCGGCGAGGTACACACTCAGCTCCTTAACGGTTTCCGCAGAAGGAAGATACCCCAAAATCCGCTTCAGCCAGTATTGGGTAACATCCCGATTCGTTCTGAGCTGTTCCGGCGTAAGGCCGGACAAATCCGTTGTAGCATATTTGTGCCAGTCGTAGTTCAGCACATTGAGTGGGAAATTCCATCTTCTGAGAAGCATTTCCGCATTAATCCAATGCGCCGAATAATCGGGATAACCGTCCGGAGTTGGCCAGGCAAAAGGCTGCTGGCCCATTTGCAGTAAGGTCCAAAGCAGGTTATCGTTGGGCACCACTTCTGCCTTTACTGCCCGGAAAGTCGAAATCATCAGCTCCAGCGGACGCTTCATTTTGTTTCCCCAGGTATTACGGCATTCTTCTGAAAGTGCTATTACCCGAACCACCCTGGCTATCTGATCGGGCTGATCCGTCGATTCCAGGAATTCCTTTGCCGCCTTTGCAACCAAGGCTTCGTCCGGCTGATCGGCTACCAGCCTGATGCAAAGCTTTTGGGCAATGAACCTGGCTGTAGCAGGATGCCGCGAAAGGATGTCCAATACTTTTTTCCCATCTGCCATAGGCGCCTGGTTCGGACTAAACTCCACCCCTAATACGCGCTTTTGGTAATTATCATGCCACTGTTCAAAATAATGAAAAGCCCCTGTGTTGGGGAAATGCCCGCCTTTCCAGTCTGCTGATCCATCCGCGATGGTCCATCCGGTGAATGCCCGGGCTGCTTCATATACATCTTCATCTATATAACCCTCCGGCTTCCCTTCCAATGCACCGGGCACTTCTCTCCATTTATTATAGAGATGGTTCAGGTAACTGCCCGCCCCCATGGTGTGCAACTCGAACAACTCCCTTGCATAATTCTCATTGGCCGGACTGGCCTTACTGCTCGCATTGTCTAAATAGAACTGCATGCACACACTTTTAGCCACATCCTCCAGCATCAGCCGGAAATTGCCCAGACAATTTTTACGGATGACTTCGCGGTCATATACCGGAAAAGCGATGGCAACCCGATCGTCCGAGTTGATACTAACATTAAAATGATTGTGCCAGAAGTCTGCCAGCAACTCGCGCAACTGCCACTTGCTGTAAACACCCCTCAGAATGGTAGCGCCAAATACCTGCTTGGCCACATAGATTTTTTCGGGGTATGGCACCGAATCATTGTATAGTGGCCAGAGTTCTCCAATGGATTGATGAATGAGCCGGTAAGGTCTGTTCTCTTTAACAACCTTTTTATTACCAGATATATCAATATAATCATAATCAATACGATAAGAAAGTTGACTCAATTTTTGATTTAATAAATCATCCTTTGAATCATCCGGCTTTAACTGCTCCTCTACATAAGCATCGATCCCCAATTCCTTCATCCGTGCCAGCGACCACTCGTCTGCACCATAACCCAACTTGGCCAGGAGCAGGTAATCTGCAGGAGGCTTATTTACACGATTAAAAATGGGTGGTTGCATATTGATGCCGGTCGGTTAACACCAGAGAAACTCTAACGAATAAACTGCGCTTTGATTGCACAAAAATGTAGAATTAACCCTATACTACCATTAAAAAATGATATACCGGAAAGAAAAATTATAATATACCGCCGCAAAACAGACTTCTACGAACTACTTATGCACTTCACTGGTGAAGTGGAAACTGATATCCGGATTATTGGTGATTTCGGTATTCAGGAACCATTCACTTTGTGCAAGATAAACCGGCTGTCCGTCTTTGTCCATGGCAGCATTGGACTGCTTAAACCGCAGAAAATCTTCCAGCTTGCGGGGATCCTTACTGGTAACCCAGCAGGCTTTGTAAAACGGCATGGTTCTAAACTCACAGGCAGCTCCATATTCCTGCAAAAGCCGGTATTGAATTACTTCAAACTGGAGTTCACCCACACAGCCAATGATCTTTTTATTACCGCCAAACTGGGTAAACAGCTGTGCAACACCTTCATCTGTAAGCTGACTAATTCCTTTTTCCAACTGCTTGGTTTTCATAGGATCCTTGTTCACCAGCTCTTTAAAAATTTCAGGCGAAAAAGTAGGAATTCCGGAGAAATAGAAGTTCTCACCCTCGGTAAGTGTATCTCCTATTTTAAAGTTACCGGTATCAAATAAACCCACCACGTCTCCCGCATAAGCATCTTCAATAATGTCTTTGCTGCGGGCCATGAAACTATAGGGATTACTAAACCGCATGTCCTTATCGAGCCGAACATGATGGTAATATTTATTGCGCTCAAACTTACCGCTGCAGACCCGCATAAAAGCGATCCGGTCGCGGTGTTTGGGATCCAGATTGGCATGAATTTTAAAAATGAAGCCGCTGAATTTATCCTCACCCACTTCCACCACCCGGGTAGTCGTGTCCCGGCTGCGGGGCACGGGAGCGATCCGGATAAATGTGTCGAGCATTTCTTTCACCCCAAAATTATTCACGGCACTACCAAAGAATACCGGGGCAATCTTGCCGGCGAGGTAAGATTCGGTGCTTAATGCTCCATAAACCCCGTCTATCAGTTCCACATCCTCCCGCAACTGACTGGCATCCCTTTCACCTACTTTGGCATCCAGAACCGCATCGTT
Organism: Sediminibacterium sp.; assembly: GCA_016786865.1. Classification (GTDB taxonomy): domain Bacteria; phylum Bacteroidota; class Bacteroidia; order Chitinophagales; family Chitinophagaceae; genus Sediminibacterium. The sequence continues at coordinate 4,423 of JAEUVE010000008.1, forward strand.
CAGATCGTTGATGGAAATCGTATCATCCTCCTCGGCCTTGGTACTTGCCGTAAACAGCCGGAGGCTCTTGTTGTCTAAATTATAAACCCCTTTGAACTCCTTACCACTGTTGATGGGCCAGGTCATGGGGTGCAGGGAAATACCCAGCTCTTTTTCAATTTCTTCGAGCAAATCGAAGCGGTTCTTACCGTCGCGATCCATTTTGTTGATGAATACGATCACCGGCGTATCGCGCATCCGGCACACTTCCATAAGTCTGCGGGTCTGTGCCTCTACTCCGTTCACGCTGTCGATCACCAGAATTACACTGTCTACAGCGGTAAGGGTCCGATAGGTATCCTCGGCAAAATCCTTGTGACCGGGCGTATCCAGCAGGTTGATCAGGGTGTCTTTGTACTCAAAAGTCATCACAGAAGTAGCCACCGAGATACCTCTTTGCCGTTCAATTTCCATAAAATCCGAAGTAGCTCCCTTCTTGATCTTATTGCTTTTTACTGCTCCGGCAGTCTGAATGGCACCACCGAACAGGAGCAATTTCTCCGTAAGAGTGGTTTTACCCGCATCCGGGTGAGATATGATGGCAAAGGTTTTCCGCCTGTTGATTTCTTTCTCGTACTTCATTGGTATAAATAAAAGCGCCTCAAATGGTATTTGAGGCGCGAAGGTAATCTATATTGTACGGATTAACACCCGGTAAGGGTTGATTTAATTGAGACTCCTGAAGTCTACCGGAACCAGTTTACTTACACCGGGCTCCTGCATGGTTACCCCGTAAATCACATCCACCGCACTCATCGTTTGCTTATTGTGGGTTACAATGATGAACTGGGAATTGTCGCTGAACTTCTGGATCATCTGGGTAAACTTACCTACGTTGGCATCATCCAGCGGGGCATCTACTTCATCGAGGATACAGAACGGAGCCGGTTTAATCAGGTAGATCGAGAACAACAGGGCTGTTGCGGTCAGGGTTTTTTCCCCTCCGCTCAGCTGGGTGATGGAAGAAGGACGCTTACCCTTGGGCTTGGCCACGATCTCAATACCGGTTTCGGCAAGGTTCTCCGGATTCATCAACACCATGTCGGCAGTGTCTTCTTCTGTAAACAGGGCCTTAAACACTTTCTGGAAGTTCTCTCGTACTTTATTGAAGGTATCCAGGAACTGCTGGTTGGCCGTGGCTTCTACTTCCAGTATGGTCTGCAAGAGACTTTCCTTGGCGGTTACCAGGTCGTTCTTCTGTTCCAGGATAAACTCATATCGTTTCTTCATTTCGGTATAGGCCTCAATCGCAGTCGGGTTAACTTCACCCATATTGTCGAGGCGTTTCCGCATTCTGTCCGAAGATGCCTGCAGCTCTTCCAATGGCGTATCGGAGTTTCTTGGCTGATCCAGGATATCATCCAGTTCAATCTTGAATTCCACACTCAGGCGTTCTTTCATACCTGCCAGTTGCAGTTTCAACTCATTGAGTTTGTCTTTGATCTCATTCACCAGGTGGTCGATCATTTCCTTGCTCTTCACTTTCAAACGCAACTCGCTTTCTTTTTCCTGTAAAGCATTTCGGAAATTATAATAAGCCTGGTCTGCTTCGTTCAGCTTCAGTTCCTCTTCCTCCTTGGTACGCATCAGGCTTACCAGCAACCCTTCCACTTCTACCAGGGCGGCATTGCCTTCCACGATATCCGCCGCGGCTTCGGCCAGCTGTGCGGTATTGGTTCTGATCTGTTCGTGCAGGTCATTGAGCTGATTTTCCTTGAACAGCAATTCCTGCTTCAGGGTGGTTATCTTGCTCTGCTGTCTGGTCAGCTGCAGGTTGGTTTCATTGAACTGACCGGAGGCAAAATGATAGGCCTGTTCTGCTGCCTGGTAATCCAGTTCAATATTTTTAAGCTCCTCAGAGGTAGCAGCCAGCTGCTCATTTAAGGAAATCAGGACTTCCCTGGTTTCTGCAATCTCATCCTGCTCATCCTGCAAACGACCTTCAATGTCGGCCAGGCGCTGCTCTCCGTTCTGCTGTGCGGCGAGGAGGTTTTCAATTTTATTTTTAGCAGCAAATACCTGGTTGGTCAGCTGGTTGATTTCCTGCTCAGTTTGTTTGATAACGTTTTCCTTCAGCTGATCGCTGAACGCAATAACTTCATTGTGTTTAAACTGAATATCCGATTTCAGGAGGTTCACTACGGATTCCTGGTCCTGAATGTCTTCGGCCAGTTTTTCCAGGTTTTTGGCACGTCCGATTTTCTTTCCTTCGAACAAACCAACACTTCCACCGGTCAGGGTATACTGTCCTTTTACATATTTACCGGTCTTTTCCAATACCACAGCGCCATTGCTGTTTTTAAGGGCATCTTCATTTTCGGCGATGTACACATTACCCAGCAGGTACTCGGCCAGCTTGCGGTATTGTTCATCCACTTCAATTACGTCCATTGCCCGGATCGTATTGGCAGGCTGGTGGGTATCCAGACGCAGGTTGGCAAATTTATCGAGCATGAAGAAGTTGGCCTTCCCTTTCTTATGCGCATCCAGCAGGTGAACTGCCTGCATCCCTTCTTCCAGGTTATTCACTACATAGTAGTTCAGGTAGGGTTCCAGCACATTCTCAACTGCTGCACGATAATCCTCCTTCACGTAAATAATATCGGAGAGAATGGGCGCAGCGTGGTTCCACTCACTGTTTTTATGCAGAAACTTGATGCTTTCCGGATAACCCTCCATGGAATCGATCAGACTCTTCAGCAGGTTGTACTCGTTGCGCTTGGCATCCAGTTTCCTGTTCTCTTCGGCCAGCTCTCCGCGGAGTACTTCCAACTGAGACTGGGTTTCAAAAATCTGCTCCTTGGTTTTTTCATGATGCTCCTGCAACTGAACCAGGTCTGTTCGCTTAGATTCAAGCGCTTCCTCTTTTTCATTGCTTTCCTGCTGCAATTGCTGTAACTGCTGATTGCGGTTCTCCCTTTCTTCAGCAAGCTGCAACTGCATTCTTTGCAGGTTTTGAATAGAAGTATCCGCAATGGCTACTTTCTTTTCTGCATCAAACTGACTGCGCTGGAATTGCTGGTAGCGACTGCGCACGGCATCCACTCCGGAGCGCTTTTCGTCGAATGAACGACGCTTCTCTTCCACTTCCTGCTGAGCAGTTTCCACGCGCTCCTGCAAGGTGATCAGGTTCGATTCCTCCTCGCCTACCTGGATCTGTGAATATTCAATGGAGTCTCCGATTGTTTTTAACTGCCCTTCCGCTTTTTCCAGAAAATCCTTGAGGCTGGTCTCCTTTTCGCGGAGGTACTGCAACTTCTGGGAAGCCAGGTTTTTCTCGTTCTCCTTGCTCCGTAGTTTTTGCTGGAGCTCATTGAATTCGTGCTGCATGCTCTGCAGAGCACGCTCCTGGGTAATGAATGCTACTTTTTGCTCCTCAATGGCCGCTTCATCTGTGGCGATTTCCGCCTCCAGCTGCATTCGTTTATCCGCCTCAGTATCCTGTTGTTCGGTCAGTTCCTTGTAAGAGATATTGAATCCTTCCAGGGCTGCTTTGGCCAGTTCAACGGCTACCTCCTTGTATTCCTTCTTGATTTCGTAAAACTTCTCCGCTTTCCGTGCCTGGCTTTCGAGGGTCTTCAACTGGTTGTTGATCTCGAACAGGAGATCCTCAATACGGGCAAGATCCTGCTCGGTTGCATCCAGTTTGCTTTTGGCTTCCTTTTTCCGGGTTTTATAGATCGTGATTCCGGCCGCCTGCTCCAGCATTCTTCTACGGCTGTTCTCTTTGTCCTTGATAATATCGTCTACCATGCCCAATTCAATAATGGCATAGCTGTCTGTGCTTACCCCCGTATCCAGGAAGAGGTTATGAATGTCTTTTAAACGACAGGTTACATCGTTCAGGCGGTATTCACTCTCCCCGTTCTTGTAGAAACGGCGGGTAACGGTAACGGTGTTGAACTCCGTTGGCAGCAGATTCTTGGTATTTTCGAAAGTAAGGCTCACTTCGGCCAGACCACTCGCACTTCTGGTTTTGCTACCGTTAAAAACCAGCGCTTCCAGGTTTTCGCTTCGCAGGGCAGAGATCTTTTGCTCCCCGATTACCCATCGAATGCTATCGATGATATTGCTCTTTCCACATCCATTCGGTCCGATGATACCGGTTATACCCTCATCAAAGCTCACGACTGTTTTGTCAGCAAAACTTTTAAACCCTTTGATTTCTAATGATTTTAATCTCACGTTATCGGTATTTGTACCTGCGAACATACTTTAAAACGGCTATAAAAACCAGAAAGAAATATAGGCTGTGTATAACAAGTGAAGAAATTTGCCATATGTGAATGGACACGAAAAAGAAATGAAAAAACGAAATCAGTTAAAAAACCATAACAATATATAAATCAGCCTATTAAATCAATTTAATTAAAATAAAAAACGATATGCAATTTTAAACCCTAATCAAACAGCCTTTGGCGGTTTAGCGACCAGGGAAGAACCTCCGTTCATTTAGCCGCTATATTTGCGACATCATTTCCGGATCAAAACCATCAATGCAACCTTGGCCAGGATCATTTTTACGGTTACCAACGACCTCAGCTTCGATCAGCGGATGCAACGCATTGCCGGCACCCTCCAACGACAAGGGCATGAAGTAACCCTGGTAGGAAGAAAACGGAAGCAGTCTATCCCATTAACCCCAACTTTGTTCCGGCAGGTCCGGCTGAGCTGTTTTTTCGAAAAAGGACCGCTTTTTTATATCGAATTTAATATTAGGTTATTTTCATTTTTAATTTCAAAATCAACAGATTATATATCTTCAATAGATTTAGATACCATCCTGCCCTGCCTGGCAGCATCTGTAATCCGAAAAACCAGTCGGGTGTACGATGCACATGAATATTTTACAGAACAAAAGGAAATCATCCGCCGTCCGGGCATACAAAGGGTATGGAAAACCATCGAACGGTTCGCAGTACCCTATTTTCAGCAGGGATATACCGTAAACAGCCATTTGGCAATGCTTTTTCGGGAAGAATATGGTGTAAACTATGCCGTAATACGAAATATTCCTATTAAGTATACGCTGGAACAAAATGAAAACCAGCAAATTAGTAAGTTTATACTATACCAGGGTGCCGTAAACGAAGGCAGGTGCTTTGAACAGCTGATTCCCGCTATGAAATGGGTCAATGCGCCCCTGTACATCGTTGGAAACGGGAACTTTGTAGAACAGGTTGCTGAACTGATCCGGTACCATCAGGTCGGGCATAAAGTATTTTTAAAGGGCAGCCTCCCCCCCGATGAACTCAGGCTGTTGACGCAGCAAGCTACCATTGGGGTAACCTTGTTCGAGCCCAATGGCATCAACCAATACTACTCGCTGGCCAATCGCTTTTTCGATTATATGATGGCAGGTGTTCCCCAGGTCTGTGTGGATTATCCGCTTTATGCAGAACTGAACCAACAGCACGGGTTTGCAGAACTGATCCCCGACACCCATCCGCTAACGATCGGAGCAGCATTAAACAAATTACTCACCAACGATGTTGTATACCAACAGCTCAGGCAAAACTGTCTCGCGGCAAGGGAAATACTCCATTGGGAAAATGAAGCCGTCCAGCTGACTCAATTTTACAGCAAAAACTGATTTTGGAAAAACACCTGCATATCATCTCTTTCGACGTACCCTACCCGGTTAATTACGGGGGCGCCTGCGATGTGTTTTACAAACTGGTGGCTTTGTACCAGCAGGGTATCCAAATTCATTTGCATTGTTTTCAGTACGGACGGGGCGAACAACCCATACTCCACCAATATTGTGCATCGGTCCATTATTACAAGCGGGCCATCGGACACAAGGGATTTTCTGCCAAACTGCCCTATATCGTTTCCAGCAGGATCAATGAATCTCTTTTCAGTAATTTGCTGAAAGACGACCATCCTATTTTAATGGAAGGTATTCATTGCAGCTACCTGTTGCACGACCCTCGGTTTGCCCACCGCCGTTGTTTTGTCCGGCTCCACAATGTGGAATACCAATATTACCGCGAATTATTCCGAAGCAGTTCCCATATTATCCGTAAAGCCTATTACCGGATTGAATCCGGATTACTTCGTTCTTATGAACAGGCAACTGCTTCAAAAGCCATTTTTCTGGGAGTGAATGAAGCAGACAACGAAACATACCAACGCGAGCTGGGCTGCAAACAAATCAGCGAAGTTCCGCTGTTTATACCCCCCTGGAAACTGGAATGCCAGGATGGTATGGGATCCTACTGCTTTTATCACGGAGACCTGAATGTGGATGCCAATGAAAAAGCTGCTTTCTGGTTACTAAACAACGTTTTCAGCCAACTGGAGATACCGCTGGTACTGGCGGGCAAAAATCCTTCCAAAAGATTGATCGAGAAAGCGCATGCCAATAATTATACCTGCCTGGTCCCCAATCCATCCGAAAAAGAAATGCAGGACATGATTGCCAAAGCACATATTCATGTGCTCCCCTCTTATACCCATACAGGTATGAAGGTAAAACTGCTGAATGCATTATATAACGGAAGACATTGTGTGGTGAACCATGCCACCATCGATGGTACAGGACTGGAATCACTTTGCTATACTGCCGAAACCGCAGCGGATTTTGCCGAACAGATTACCGCACTTTACCACCAGCCGTTTACTAAAGAAGCAGTGCAGCTCAGACAGAAATTGCTGCTGCAAAAATTCAACAACGAAAAGAATGCACTTGAACTGATCCGACTGATATGGGGAACTAAAATGTATTAAACTGATGCGGGCTATCCTTCTGCATGAAAGGAATGCTGCTCAACAGGAGGATTGGCACTGTCGATTACCCGTCCGTTTTCTGTTTTCAGCATTCTTCCCGGATAACGGTTGATTACTATAAAATCATGCGTAGCCATGATCACGGAAGTACCATAATCCCTCGCAATCTGAATCAGCAGCTGCATGATTTCGTCGCTGGTTTCGGGATCGAGGTTTCCGGTGGGCTCATCCGCCAGGATCAGTTTGGGGGAATTCAGTAAGGCCCTTGCAATATCAATACGCTGCTGCTCGCCACCACTCATTTCAAAAGGCATTTTAAAACCCTTGCTTTTTAAGCCTACTTTATCGAGTACATCGTTGATCTTTTCGTCCATCAGTCTTTCGTCTTTCCAGCCGGTGGCCTTCAGTACGAACTTCAGGTTCTCGTATACGTTGCGATCGGTCAGTAACTGAAAGTCCTGAAACACAACACCCAGGTTCCTCCTTAAAAAAGGAACTTTTTTCCAGTCCATCTCCCGGAGATCAAATCCTACTACAGTCCCCTTTCCCTCGGTAAGGGTCAATTCTCCGTAGAGTGTTTTGAGAAGACTGCTCTTTCCTGTTCCGGTTTTACCTACCAGGTAAACAAACTCTCCCTTTTTAACCTCAAAATTCACGTCTTTCAGGATCAGACTGCTTCCCTGATAGATGTTGGCGTTTTGTAGTGATATAACCGTTTCGGGCATGACTGACTATTAAATGTTGTCTAAACAAATATACGCATTGAATGCGCTTTGGCATTTGTTAATATTGGTATTCCAGGGTTCCGAAATTACCTTCGAGGCGAAGGGTTGAACGGCCTTCAACGGCTGGTTCTACCCGTCCTACCACTTGTGCGTTGATATTGAATTGTGCAGCAGTTTGAATCATTCTTTCTGCAGCGGCTGCCGTAGTGAAAATTTCCAGCCTGTGTCCCATGTTGAACACCTGGTACATTTCTTTCCAATCTGCTCCGGAATTGGTTCTGATCAGTTCAAATACAGGAGGCGGTTCAAACAAATGATCTTTCACCACAGTCAATGGCCGGGGCAGGTACTTCATACACTTGGTCTGGCCTCCCCCGCTGCAGTGGATTATTCCGTCGATGTCATCAAACTGCTCTTCCACAAGCTGTTTCAGCAGCGGAGCATAGGTTCTGGTTGGTGACAACAGCAGTTTACCTACAGAAACAGCTGCACCGTTTACCTGAATGGTATCGGTCATTTTATTTTTTCCGATATACACCACTTCATCACTGAGGGAGGGTTCAAAACTTTCCGGATAGCGGACAGCATAATATTTTTCGAGTACATCATGACGGGCGCTGGTTAATCCGTTGCTGCCCAGTCCGCTGTTGTATTCCGTTTCATAACTGGCCTGGCCGGCGCTGGAAAAGCCAACAATTACATTTCCTTCCCGGATTTTTTCATTGGTCACCAGCTTCTGTCTGGGCCATCTGGCCGTCATGGTTCCGTTTACGGCAATGGTCCTTACCACATCGCCTACGTCGGCGGTTTCTCCGCCCAGGTAATGGATATGCACCCCAAAGGATTTAAGGGTATCAAAGAAAGCCTGTGTTCCATTGATCACCGCTTCCAGCACTTCACCGGTAATTACGCCTTTGTTCCGGTCGATGGTAGAAGAAAAAAGCAGGTTATCGGTAATACCGATACAGAGCAAATCATCCAGGTTCATGGCCACTGCATCCTGTGCAATGCCTTTCCATACGGAGGCGTCTCCCGTTTCCTTCCAGTAGAGATAGGCCAGGATACTCTTGGTTCCTGCCCCGTCTGCATGCATAATATTGACCCAATCGGCGCTACCGCACAAATAATCCGGATAAATTTTACAGAAGGCATGGGGATACAATCCCTGATCCAGTTGCTGAATGGCGGCATGTACTTCTTCTTTTTGTGCAGATACTCCTCGTTTTGCGTATAATGACATGGAATGGATGATTCGTTTAGTGCTGCAAATGTACAGATAAGTCCTCTTTCCTTCTTACTTTTGCCGCCTATATGAAGGTACATCGTGAACTGGTGGGTTCTTTACCCGATTTCCGCAATGCTGTTGTGACCATAGGCTCTTTTGATGGTGTTCATCTGGGGCATCGCAAGATTATTGCCCAGTTAAAAACGGAGGCCCGCAAAATCGACGGTGAAACCGTTATCATTACCTTTCATCCCCATCCGCGAAAAATTATTTCCTCCGTACCCGGAGACATCAAACTGCTGAATACCCTCGCAGAAAAAATTGAATTGCTGGAAAAAGCCGGCATCGACCACCTCGTGGTAGTACCCTTTGATCATGCATTTGCAAGCCAGTCGGCAGAAGCATATATCAACGATTTCCTGTTCCGGTATTTCAAACCCAAACTGGTCATCATCGGATACGACCACCGGTTTGGTAAAGGCCGTGTTGGCAATTACGAGCTGCTGGAAGCACGGGGAAAGGAACTGGGATTCAGGGTACAGGAAATATCGGAAGAGCTCCTCAACGAAGTAGTAATCAGTTCTACCAAAATAAGACAGGCCCTGCTCGACAACGAAATAGAACTGGCCAATGAATACCTGGGGTATTCCTATTTTTTTGAAGGTCTGGTCATAGAAGGCAACAAACTCGGACGAACCATTGGTTACCCCACCGCCAACCTGCACATGAACGCAGAGGACAAGCTCGTACCTGGTAATGGGGTCTATGCAGTGGAAGTACGCCACAATGGTGCTGCCTACTATGGTATGATGAACATCGGACTTCGTCCTACCGTGGATGGAAAGAAAAGAGTAATAGAAGTCAATATCTTCGATTTCAGTAAGGATATTTACGGAGAGGAGCTGGTCATATCCATCCGGCACTACCTGCGGGGAGAGGTTAAATTCAACGGGCTGGAAGAGCTCAAAGCCCAGTTAAAAACCGACCGGGAACAGGCTATGCAGCTGCTCGAAAAAAAGAGATAAATCTCAGCACATCATTTTAACCACCAATTCCTTCATCAGTCCTGCATCGGAGGTTCCGCCATCGTGTACCCCCACACTACGAAGGTTGTATTCGTGTAGCAAAAGCAATGTTTTTTCCACTCCCGCATAATCGTATTTACGGGCTGCAGACAGATAATCCTTTACAAAATAAGGATTCACGCCCAATGCAGCAGCAGCAGTGCGTTCATCCGGATTGGGCAGGCTTTTTAAAATATACAGCTTACTGAAAAAATTATACACCGAAGGCAGGATCAATTGAATGGGGCCCGCTTTGGGGTTGGCTTCAAAATATTGAATGATGCGGATGCTGCGGGAAAGATCTTTTTGCGCAATGGCCGCCTGTAACTCAAATACATTGAATTCCTTACTTACCCCGATATACCGTTCCACATCGTCTTCCGTAATACTTTTTTTCCCGGCCAGGTTCAGGGTCAGCTTTTCCACTTCATTTTCGATCCTGCTGAGGTCGTTGCCAATATGGTCTACCAGCATGTGCAAGGCCTTAGGATTGATCTGTAGTCCCTTTTCCTTCACAATATTGCCTGCCCATTCGGGAAGCTGGTTGTCGTAGAGCTTTTTGGTGGTCAGTAATTCGACCTTGTCTTTCTGTTTCAGTATTTTGGCCAGTTTGGAACGGCCATCGACCTTTTTCTCTTTGTAGCTAACAATAAATACAGTAGAGCTAAGCGGATTTTCAATATAAGATTCCAGTTTGTCTACATCCTTCATGTGCTGGGCCTCTTTCAGTAAAACCACCTGCCGTTCCGCAAACATGGGATAGCGCCGACAGGCATTAACCACCGCAGTCCAGTCTGCATCCCTGCCGTAAAACACACTCAGGTTGAACCCAGCCTCGGCTTCTGAAATAATATGCTTTTCGGCATAATCCATCAGCTTGTCTATAAAATAGGGTTCATCTCCCTCCAGCCAGTAGACTGGCTTATATGCACCAATCTTCCATTCTCTGAGTATTTTTTCCGCAGACATGTTGCAAAGATGAATCAATTTTTTGTTTTGGCACGATTTTGGTTTTAACAGGTAAAATATTATTTCAGGATCAAAAAACACATACTATGAGCTATCAATCAACTACCCCGGGCAACGACCAGCCCAAAGACAACCGAAAGGTAATTTATGGAATCCTCATTGCAGCCCTGATTGGCACATGGGCTTATATCTTCTACGATAAAAGCAAAACCGGTCAACAGATTTTCCAAATGGAAACAAAGATCAGCAACATAGACAGTGCGAGAATCGCCATTCAGCAGGATTTCATGAATGTATCTGCAAAAGCCGATTCACTTACACAAGACAACCTGCAGTTACAGGGTGAACTGGCCGAAAAAAGCGCCGACATCAAAAAACTAAAGGGCGATATCAGCAGTATCCTGAAAAAGAAAAATGCAACTGCCGCAGAACTTGCAGAAGCTAAAAAAATGATTGGCGAACTGAATGGGAAAATTGACGGACTGTTTGCTGAAATTGAAAAATTAAAAGGTGAAAACATTCAACTGACCAATGCCAACCAGCAGCTGAACACTGAAAAAACACAGCTGACTGCAGAAAAGCAGGGACTGGAGCAGAACCTGAATGCAACCACTGCAGAAAAAAAGCAGTTGGAAGAAAAAGTGGATGTGGCTTCTACCCTCCGTGCAAACAATATTGCCATCACTGCCATCAAGGTAAAAAGCAGTGGTAAGGAAAGAGAAACCAGCACAGCGAAACGTGCAGACCTGATCCGCATTTCGTTTGTTATCGACGAAAATAAAATCACCCCTTCCGGCACCAAAGATTTTTATGTAATTGTTACCGGAACCGATGGCCAGGTAGTTACAGAGGGCGCCAGCTTTAACACCAGAGATGAAGGCAGCCGCCCTTACACCAGCAAAGTGACCGTAAACTACGAACAAAACAAATTAATCCCTGTGAGCTTCGACTGGAAGCAGACCGACCGTTTCAAAGACGGAAACTATAAGATTGAGATCTACAACAATGGTTTTAAAATTGGCCAGGGTACAAAAACACTCAAAAAAGGCTTATTTTGATCCGTATCTTTACAATCCAATATCGTATACACCAACAGCCCCTTTCGGGGCTGTTTTATTTTATAGCTATATAAGTGTATTTTTATTGCAATGATTCGATCCCTCTTCCACTGGAAATCCCTGCTGATACTGATTGCAACAGCCATTGTCTGCGGCACGATTGTATACTCCAGATATGTGGCGGGCCAGATATCCATAGAAGAACGAAAAAACGTGGAAGCCTGGGTGGAAGCAGAAAGAACCATTCTGAATTCCTCCGATTCTGTCAGCATCAATCTTGCATCTAAAATCTCCTCCGAGAACAAGCATATTCCCATTATAGAAACCAACGAACAGGATATACCAACAGGTAATTTCATCCATATTGATTCTGCAAGTATAAAGGAAGACAGCAATTATCTCCGTAAGAAACTGGCAGAATTCAGGCGATACAACAAAGACCCCATTGTACTGGTACTGAAAGACAGCCCATATACTGCCATCCGGTACTATTATGGAGAAAGTCAATTGCAGCGGGAAGTGAAATGGTATCCGATTGTACAGCTGATTGTAGTGGCGCTGTTTGTATCCATTGCATTTTTTGCATTGCAAACCCGTTACAGAAGCGGACAAAATCAGTTGTGGGCTTCTATGGCAAAAGAAACTGCCCACCAGCTGGGCACCCCGCTCAGCAGCCTGGAAGGCTGGCTGGAAATATTAAAAGAGAAAAAGGGAAACGAGGATATCGTGCCGGAAATCACCAAAGACCTGAACCGGCTCATGCTCATCTCCGATCGCTTTGGAAAAATCGGAAGCACGCCGCAATGCTCATTGCACAAGCCCGTGGAACAGATTACGGCCGTGGTAAACTACATGAAAAAAAGAAGCGGCGGCCAGGTCCGTTTTATGGTGGATACGGGAAATCTGGAGAACCTGAATGCATTTCTATCGCCTACTCTATTCGACTGGGTCTTCGAAAATTTATTCAGGAATGCGCTGGATGCCATGGAGGGTAGCGGTGAAATTCATATCCGGTTCCGACAAGTGAACAACTTATTACAAATTCAGGTACAGGATACTGGCAAAGGCATTCCGAGGCACCTGCATCAAAAAGTGTTTAAAGCAGGCTTTACCACCAAGAAAAGAGGTTGGGGAATTGGTTTGTCTTTAAGCAAAAGAATCATGGAGCAATACCACAAGGGTTCGCTGCAGATTACCTGGAGCGAACCGGGAAAGGGAACCACTTTTACAGTCAGTATTCCCCTCCCTTCCCAACCGGACGCTGGTAACACCGGGGCTTAATGCTGCTTTTTAACAGACCCACCGCTGTTGGTATTGATGTCTCTGATCAGCCCCTCTCCCTTATAACGAATCAGGCCGCCACTGTTGGCTCTTGCAGACAGTTCCTTCACTACATTCAACTGTGCAATTCCACCACTGGTAGCTTTGGCTGTACATTTCAAGGTCTCCAGATCAAAACCACGGAAGAGTCCGCCGCTGTTCACATCCACATCTGTTGCATCGGCTTTGCCCGTAATCTTAATAAGTCCGCCACTGGTAGCATGTGCATTCAGGGTTTTAAGCTGTAGATCGGTCCCGTTAATGGAAGCGCCGCTGTTTGCATCCAGGCCATTGAGGTTGGTATAAGACACATATACCCGTACTTTCCAGTTTTTCCAGGTATTCCAGAACTTCCACTCTCCCTCCCGGTAAATTTTCAATACACCATTGCTCACTACAGTTTTAACCTGATCCAGGTAGGCAAGATCGCCAACAGATACTGCCAGTTCTTCCCGGTCGCCTTTGCTGATATGCACTTCAATTCCGGATGAAGCCTGGATACGATGAAATTCAGCAACAGGTCTTTTTTCTGAATTGGCTTCACTGACTTCTTTCTGGGCAAAACCAGTCTGCAGCATCAGGATGCAGATAACAAGGGAGAGTATCTTTTTCATTCGCTTTTTTCATGAAACGGAACAACCTGAACAATGTTACAATCCGGCGCAATAAAAACTAGCGCAGCACGATGGCACCCAATGCAGGTAAATGTACTTTAATCCGGTAGCACCTCGAGGGTTTGTCTACCAGTTCCGAAGGAATATCCGGATTATAAACATCTCCGGTGCCCCAGAACTCCTTGGAATCGCTGTTGAAAATCTCGGTCCATTTGCCTTTGCCGTGTACGTAAATTTCCCAATTCATCCGAACAACCGGCGTTACATTCAGAATCACCAGCACATCATTTTTTTCTTTTTTTCCTTTTCGCTTATACACCATTACAGAATCGCTACGGTGGTTCAGGTCTACCCATTCAAATCCGCCGGGTTCAAACTGTTTCTCATACAGGGCAGGTTCCGACCGGTAAAGCTCATTCAGTTTTTGTACACAGTATTTCATACCTCCATGACTTACCAATTGGAGCAGATCCCATTGCAGTTCTGTTTTATAATTCCATTCGGAGGTTGCAGCAAACTCATTGCCCATAAAGAGCAGCTTGGCACCTGGATGAGTATACATATAGGTATACAACACACGCAGATTGGCAAACTTCTGCCAATCATCACCCGGCATTTTGTATACCATTGGACTCTTACCATGCACCACTTCGTCGTGGCTTAGAGGAAGCATGAAGTTTTCGTCATAAAAATACATCATGCTGAAAGAGAATTTATCCTGATGGAACTGGCGATACACCGGATCCAGTTTAAAATAATCCAGGGTATCATGCATCCAACCCATCATCCATTTCATTCCAAAACCCAATCCACCTTCAAATGTGGGTCTGCTGATTTTGGGCCAGTCGGTGGCTTCTTCTGCAATGGTTTGAATATCCGGAAAGTCCCTGTACAGGGTTTCATTGAGATCCTTGATGAATGCAATGGCTTCCAGGTTTCCGTTGCCCCCGAATTCATTGGCTTCCCACTGGCCCTGATTTCTGCTGTAATCGAGCCGGAGCATGGAGCTTACCGCATCTACCCTAAGCCCGTCTGTATGAAAAAGATCACACCAAAAACGCGCACTACTGATCAGGAACGATTTTACTTCACCCCGCTTGTAATTGAAAATATAGGAATTCCAGTCGGGATGATATCCTTTGCGCATATCGGCATACTCGTAGGTATGCGTTCCATCGAACATGAATAATCCATGTGCATCATACGGGAAATGCGAAGGAACCCAATCCAGAATCACGCCAATACCTGCCTGGTGAAAAGCATCTACCAGTGCTGCATAATCCTGTGGTGATCCAAAACGGGAAGTCGGTGCAAAATAACCGGTTCCCTGGTAGCCCCAGCTGCCATCGAACGGATGCTCCATCACCGGCATGAACTCCACGTGCGTAAAGCCCATTTCCTTTACATATGGTACCAGTCTTTCCGCAAGCTGCGCATAACTGTTGTACGACTCTTCATTGTGTTTATCCGGACGCATCCAGCTGGCCAGGTGTACTTCATAAACAGCATACGGAGCCTGCAGAGAATTGTGCTTTTTTCTGGACTTCATCCAGGCGGCATCTTTCCACTGGTAATCAGGTTGCCAGGTAATAGAAGCGGTGAAAGGACGCTTCTCCCAGAAATGAGCAAAAGGGTCTCCTTTGTCTAGCTGAACACCCTGGTATCCGTGAATATGGTATTTATAAGCTTCTCCGGCATGCACTCCGGGAATGAATCCTTCCCAGATACCGGAATTGTCTTGCCGTACTTTGAGTGGATGCGCATTTTTATCCCAGTTATTAAAATAGCCCGTTACGGAAACAAATGTGGCATTGGGCGCCCACACAGCAAAATAAGTGCCGGCAGTTTCCATCACCGTAAGTTGCTTGTTGCCAAAATGTTTATAGAGGCTGTAATGGGTTCCCTGTTGAAAATTCCGTACATCTTCGTCGGAAAAAAGCGAATAATTCCATACAGGCTGTTCGGTATCTACAAAATGAACCTCTTCGTATTTTTTTAACACAGGCTTTCCAACTTTTTTTGATTCAGGCACTCTTTTATCGGCAGATAAAGTGACCTTATTTGCTGATTTGCCGGATAGAGAATTGACCATTTATCATATTTTAACTTAATGTTATAACTAAACGTTTAGTTTAGCACTGGAATTTGTGGAATTTACAACATTATTCATCAACCGAAGCATTCACTGCAATTATGAGAAAACTTAGCCTTCTATTTTGCTTTACCTGCCTGATTTTTGCAGGGGGATACGCCCAATCTCCCCAGGGATCCATCAAAGGCTACGTAACAGATACGCTCAACAAACAAAATCTGGGAAATGCAGTGATTGCTTTGCTGAGGTCCAAAGATTCCGTTCTGCTGAGGTATACCCGCACCGATCAATCCGGAAAGTTTCTGATTCCACGGGTTGCTGCAGACAAATACCTCGTAATGATCAGCTTTCCCGGCTATGCCGACTTTGTGGATTTTGTTCAGGTAGAAAACAACCAGCCAACTGATATGGGCAAAGTTGTAATACTTACCAAAGCCACCCTGCTGCAGGAAGTGATTGTGAAACAAAACATCAGTGCAATGCGAATGAAGGGAGATACCACCGAATACAGGGCAGACAGTTTTAAAGTGAGTGCTAATGCAGATGTGCAGGAACTTTTGCGCAAAATGCCCGGTATCCAGGTCAATAGCAAGGGAGAAATCACCGCACAGGGTGAGCGGGTACAGAAAGTGCTGGTAGACGGAGAAGAATTCTTCAGCGATGATCCGGCAGTGGTTACCAAGAACCTGCGGGCCGATGCAGTAGACAAGGTTCAGGCTTTCGATAAAAAATCCGAACAGGCTGCTTTCACGGGTATCGACGACGGACAAAAAATAAAGACCCTCAATATTCAGCTAAAGGAAGACAAGAAGAAAGGCTATTTCGGTAAAGCAGAGGCTGGAACCGATTTCGACAAATACCGCTATGGCAAGCTACTGGGCAATGCGTTTAAGGGGAAACGAAAAGTATCCGGGTATCTTACCACAGACAATACCCGTTTTGAATCGCTGAACTGGGACGAAAACAGGAACTATGCAGGTGATGCAAATGTTACCACCGAAATCACCGACGACGGCGGCATCATGATGTGGAGTTCGGGGGATGAATTCAGTTGGGGACGCGGTTATCCCAACTCAGTTACCGGTGGACTGCATTTCAGTAACAAGTGGAACAAAGACAAGCACAACAGCAACAATACCTATCAATTCAATCAACTGGATGTAACCGGCATTACTACCAGTAAAACACAAAATATTCTGCCCGATACCAGTTTCATCAATACAACAGATCAGAACCAGGATGCCAGGCGGAGAAGGCATAAACTCACCAGTTTTTACGAATGGCAGATAGACTCGAGCAGTTCGTTAAAACTAACAGTGCGTGGTTCTGCAATCAACAGCAATACCAGGTCCAATTACCTGGGAAGATCCATCAGCGAAGACAATAAAATCATCAATGAGAGCGACCGTACCACTTCCAATGTGGAAGACAATAATACACTCAACAACAACCTGCTCTGGAGAAAAAAATTCAAAAAAACCGGACGAACCATCACCATCAACTCCGATTTTAATTTTAACAACAGGGAAGGAAACGGATTCCTGCAGGCGAAGAACAGTTATTTTGATGCTGGCGGTGCATTAACCAGGCTGGATAATATTGATCAGAAAAAAGTAAACAAACAACAGGTTACCACCGTAAACTCTTCCCTCTCCTATACCGAGCCGCTTTGGAAAAATACTTTCCTGGTACTGAATTATAAACTAAACATCAATAAGAACGATGCGGAAAGAAGTACCTACACCAAGAACGGAAGCGGCAAATATGAAACCGGCGTGGATTCTCTCAGCAACCACTTCATTTTTAATACTGTAGGACATGCCGGCAGTGTAAGTTTCCGCTATAATGTAAAGAAGTTCAACTTCAACATAGGAAGTGGCTTGGGAACCACGGTTTATACAATGAATGACCTCAAAAAAAATACCGACAGGTCGGTTACTTTCAACAATTTTATTCCGTCTTTCACCTTCAACTTTACCCCCAAGCAACAGCGCAGGGTAACACTTAGTTACAATGGAAGTACCCAAAACCCCAACCTACAGCAAATACAGCCAATCATCGACAATATAGACCCGCTGAACATTACCATTGGTAACCCCGATCTGAAACAGTCTTTTGTAAATAAATTCAGCTTCCGGGCTTCCGATTTCAAAGTATTGAAAAGCAGATACATTGGATTGAATATAAACTACACGCAAACCAATAATGCCATTTCTAATGCCAGCTTTGTAGACCAACTGGGCAGAAGGGTATCGCAAGCCATTAATGTAGACGGAAACTACAACCTTTCCGCTAACATCAATTATGGCTTTGATGTGGTGCCTTCCCTGAACCTGAATCTTGGTGTAGGCCCATCCAAATCCAGGTACGTGAGCCAGGTAAACGGGGTTAAAAACACCACCGAAAACAGTTCCTGGAATATCAGTGTCAATTCGGGTTACTGGTCCGACAAATGGATCAATTACTGGCTCAATTTCAATGCCGACTACAATCATTCCAGTTCTTCCATCCGGCCCGACATTACAACCAAATACTGGTCGTACCGTGCCAACACCAACCTGCAGTTCAAATTCAAAAAAATCAAAACCTATATAGATCTGGAAATGGAAGCCAATTTGTACCAGAAAACATCCGTATTCGCCAACCAGCGGGATGTATATCTTGTAAGCGGATCTGTAAGAAAAGTCATTTCCAAAAACGATCAGTGGGAAATCAAGATGCACGTGAACGATATTTTCAACCAGAACCTTGGTATCAGCAGAAATGTTAACAGCAATTTTATTTCAGAAACCACCAATCAAACCATACAGCGTTACTTCCTTTTATCGCTGATCTGGAATTTTAACAAAAACGGCAAACCAGCAAACGCAGGATTTTAATATGAAAAAGATCACCTCCCTCCTACTCAGTTTATGGGTATTTACAGCCACTGCCCAAACCAATTTTGTTCAATACGGTCGGATTGAGTACGAAAAAAAAAGCAATCAGCACACACCGCTCGAAGAAGAAGCCGATAACGTTTGGAACGCGGAAAGAATCAAAGCCATTCCCAAATTTGTGACGGATATCTATGAATTGCGTTTTAACAACAACAAATCTGTTTATAAACTGGCCAAAGAAAATCCGGACAATAAGTACATGATGTGGGGCGCGAAACCCAATGAAACAGATGCCATTGTAACAGACTTCCTGGCCGGCACCATCAGCAGTCAGAAAGATATTTTTGAAAACACCTATCTGCTCAAAGACAGCATCCGCAACCTGGAATGGAAAATCGGTAATGAAACCCGCGAAATAGCCGGGTTTGAATGCAGAAAAGCCGTTACAAAAATCTGCGACTCGGTGTATGTGGTTGCATTCTATACCGATCAGATTCCTGTAAGCGCAGGACCGGAAAGTTTTGCCGGCTTACCAGGACTGATTCTGGGACTGGCCGTACCACGCTTATACACAACCTGGTTTGCCACCAAACTGGAATTGATTGAACCTACAGCAACGCAGCTCAATCCTGCTCAAAAAGGAAAAAAAGTAACCAGAGCGCAAATGTTGGCAGAACTCAATAAAGGAATGAAAGAATGGGGAAAAGAAGGCGCCAGAAGAATCTGGATTTCACAATTGTAACACATTGCTCAATGGCAATCAATGGCATTGTTCCCGGTTAAATTGGGCGACATATAAGGACTGATATAAGGAATATCCAGGTTCAGACCACGCAGTACAAGCAATGTGCCAATGAGCAGCGAAACCAGTGGCACCATTTTACGGAAATTGGTTTTCATCTGAACAGACATGGTTTGTCCGGCAATGATCACCAGTACCATGGCCGGAATCGTGCCCATACCAAAGAAGGTCATGAAAAGCACGGATTTACTCAGCTCACCTGCTACCACAGCCGCAGCTACTGCCATGTATACCAGTCCGCAGGGTAAAAAACCATTGAGTATACCAACAGGATACATCCATGCAGCCTGTTGCTTCTTCATTACAAACTGTAAAGCACTCATTTGCGCATTGGTTATAGCCGCAGGGAGTTTGATTTTGTTATTAGCAAATAGGCGGGGAATCAGTACAGATAGCACAATAATGCTCCCAAGCAGCACGGAGAGTGTTTGCGTTAACCCAAACCAATTGATTCCGCGACCAACCATTCCCACCAGCAAACCAATAGAAGCATAGGAAGTAACCCTTCCTGCATTATACAACAGTATGGCTATCCACTTTACCGGACCACTGAATACCCGAAAAGGCAATGAGAGGGCCAGGGGGCCGCACATGCCTACACAGTGAAAGCTACCGCCTAATCCCGCCAGAAATGCCGTTATAATCAGTAGCTCCATAGCTTATTGTATAAAGATGACCTGTTCGGTATAATAAGGGGCATTATTGAGTTCAAATGAAACACGAACAATGTATTTACCCTTCACAAAACTGCTCTTTTCAAAAACATATTTGCCGGAAGCGGAAGGATTCAGCGCCAGTTTTTTATCTGCTTTTTCTGATGCCGGATTGTAAAAATGAACCTGGCCTTTGTGCATAGCTGCAGCAGTAGCAGAATCAATGCTGATTGCTACCTGGGTTTCGCTATCCGTAATGGAAATGGGCTGAGCAAGATTTTTAGCATTGGCTACGCTTTGTATATGCGTATTGTAAGCCAGTTCTTTACTGTAATAATCCTCTTCGGCCATTTCTGTATTCAGCATCATGCTCTTGATAACAAAAAACAAGATGAAACAAACACCTGCCGCATACGCTATAATTACTTTGGTACCCCAACCCATTAGATTCGTTTTAAAATTCACTGATAAAAGTAGCATTTTTTGTTGCCATCACCTTGTCTCCGCTCATCAGATTAATCTCATATTTCACTTTCCGCTTATGTACATCTGAAGGCTTAACCTTAATGAAGAAGGTTTCTTCGGTAAGCTGACGGCCTTTAAGAGAATCCAGCGGCAAGCCGATTCTTTCCAGTTTAACGGTAGGATCAGCAGCTTCCAAATGGTAAGGAAGGGCTTTGTTGCTCTTATTGGTCACTTTGATCCGATAAAGATTACTGATGGTTCCATCGGCATTTTCCTGAATGGTTTGTCCGGGAACCCGCATGATGGTTGCATCAAAAGTGGTTCTGGTGGCAATCAGGATACCCAGTAATACAATCAGCACACCTAACACCGCTGTATAACTTTTAATCCGGTACGTAAATTCAAATTTCTTACCACTGGCAATGCCGTTCTCCGATGCATAGGTAATCAGATCAGGTGCTTTCCCGACTTTTTCCATCATCATATTGCAGGCATCGATGCAAGCTGTACAATTGATACATTCCAGCTGGGTACCATTCCGGATATCGATATTGGTAGGACAAACATTTACACACATCTTACAATCAATACAATCACCGGTATGAGCTGCATTCTTCTTATCGCGAGGCTCCCCTCTCAGGTAGTTATAGGCTACCAGAATAGAATTTTTGTCGAGCAATACTCCCTGTAATCTTCCGTAAGGGCAAACCACGGTACAAACAATTTCCCGGATAAACGCGTATACGGCATAGAATACCAGCGTAAAGAAGAAAATGGCAACAAATCCTACAATATGCTCCGAAACAGGCTCACGCATGATTTTGAACAACTCGTCAACACCTATGATGTATGCCAGAAATGTGTTGGAAATCAGGAAAGAGATCACTAGAAAAACAAAGTGCTTGATCGCTTTTCGAATGTAAATTTCTGTGGTCCAGTCTTTGCGGTCGTTGAGGCGTTGCTTGTTGGCATCGCCCTCAATCAGGTACTCGATCTTACGAAAGACCATTTCCATGAATATCGTTTGCGGACAAACCCATCCACAAAATACTCTTCCGTAGATCAAAGTAAAGATGATCACGAACAGAACGGCAATCAGCATACCTATTCCGAACATGATGAAATCCTGAGGAGTGAACAGTTGGCCAAAGAACGTGAATTCTCCTTCCGGAAAATTAAACTGGAACATCGGCGATCCATCTACCTTAATAAAGGGCAGGGCAAAGAACAGAATCAGGTAAAAATAACTCAGCCAGGTTCTGTACTGGTAAAACTTACCCTTGGGTTTTAATGCGTATACCCACTTGCGCTTTCCTTTCTCCGTTACTGTGGAATGCCGGTTTCTAAAATCTTCATTCCCCTGTTCACTACTCATATTATTTCAATTTTAGTTGGCCTTAGCTGCTGCAGAATCTTTTGGTGCTGCAGGGGCGCCAGTGCCCTCCTCTACAAACAATTCTCCCTGTTTTTCCTTAGCAGGGGTAGGATTGCTACCCCTCAGTGACTTTACATAACTGGCCAACTGGGCAATCTGCATGGGAGAATAATCGTCTTTCCAGGATTTCATTCCTTTTTCGGGCCATCCGTACTTGATGGAATAGAAAATAGAGCCGATATCTCCTTTATGCAGCCAGTAGTCGTCTGTAAGATTTGGTCCTATACCAGGTGCCCCATTCACAATCGCACTTCCGTTTTCCGCATGACAGGTAGCACAGGCTCCGGGCTTAATAAAGAGCGCCTTACCTGCTGCAATATCTGCTTCACCCAGCATTTTTACTGTTTTCTCATCCACATTATTAGCAGACTTCTCCAGATAAGCAGCCTGTTTTGCGGCGGCAATATCCATAGCAATCTGCAATTCTTTCTGCTGAAGCGGTTTTGTTCCGGCTATATGATAATTGTACAAATAAATCACACCAAACAGAATTGAAAAAGCAAACGCCCATTGCCACCATGCAGGAACACTGTTGTCCAATTCCTTGATACCATCGTAATCATGGCCCAGATCGAGCTTAATGATATCCTCCTGCGTATTTCTTTTGTACAAACGATCGAACCAGTGGATTTTCTCCTTCACCACTACTTTTCCGGTAGCCGCATCTACGGTTACGGGAGCCTCTTTCTTCAAAAAGTTTCTGATACCAAAGGTAAAATAAAAAATGATGATCAGTTCCAGAATCAATACAGACCCGATAATGTACATAACTGTTTCGGATACTACTGTACCGGCTGCAGCAGGAGCCGCAGGTGCAGCTGCATCCTGCGCCATCAGCGAACCACTGGCTGCGGTTAAACTTAAAATAAGTACGGCCGCCTTGGTGAAACTGCCATTTTTCTTTTGCTCGGCAATCTTGTTCTTAATTGCCATAATGAATACATTTCCGAGTACATATATTACTGCAGCCAGTAAAACGGTTACACCCAGTAAGGTATAGGCAAACAGGCTGTCGTAATAAACTTCCGGTGCCTTCGCAGGCTGCGCAGCGGCAGCATCAGCTGCCTGTGCAGATAAAGTTCCGCCAGTGCAAACGGATAACAACAGAACAACGAGGTAAATGGCTTTCCTCCTGAACAGTTGCAGATATGGTTTTAATGTAAGTGTCATATATGTTTATTTATCAGTCATTGATTGGAATATTACTTCTTTGGTTCATTGAGTCTTTACTGGCACTAAAAACATACCAGGTAACCACTCCAAAGAACACCGTAAAAATCAGTAGGGATATCATCGGATAGATGCTTACATGATCGATACTGGTGAGATAATTTTTAAATTTCATAACTTATTTTTAGTGCAGGTTTTTAACTTCTTTTTCCGGAGCCTTTTTCAGGTCTGTACCAAGGCGTTGTAAGTATGCAATCAATGCAATGATTTCTTTCTTACTGTCTGCTTTAATCTTGCTGGCTTTCAACTCTGTAGCAATCTCATCTGCCTGAATCTGCAAATCCTGGTTGGCTTTTTCGGCATATCCTTCTTCATAAGGAACCCCCAGCGTTTGCATGGCTTTAATTTTTGCTGCAGTAGTAGATATATCCAGATCATTCTCAATCAGCCATGGATAAGCAGGCATGATACTACCCTGAGAAATTTCATCAGGAGCATACATGTGTCTGTAATGCCAGCTGTTGGGATACTTGTTACCCACGCGAGCCAGATCCGGACCGGTACGCTTACTACCCCACTGGAACGGATGATCGTATACGAATTCACCGGATTTGGAATAGTCTCCGTAACGGGCTACCTCATCGCGGAACGGACGAACCATCTGGGAGTGACAGGTATAACATCCTTCACGGATATAAATGTCTCTTCCTTGTAATTCGAGCGGAGTATATGGCTTAACGGTACTGATGGTAGGTACGTTTTCTTTCACCAGGAAAGTAGGGATCAGCTCGATGGCGCCACCTACAGATACTACAATCAGACTCATCACCAGCATTTGTACAGGTCTGCGTTCGATCAATGAATGCCAGAACACTTTTCCTTTAGGCAGCGGAATAGACTGAAGTGCAGGGGCCTCATGCTCTTCTGTAGCTACAAAAGAACCGCTCTTAATGGTTTTCACCAGGTTCACCACCATCAGAATAACACCACCCAGATAGATGGTACCACCCAAACCTCTTAAAATGTACATTGGGATGATACGGGTAACGGTTTCCAGGAACTGGTATTTTAACTGACCTTCCGGAGTAAACTCTTTCCACATCAGTGCCTGAGAAAATGCAGCCCAGTACATTGGGATTGCGTACAGCAGGATACCGATGGTTCCGATCAGGAAGTGTGTATTGGCCCATTTAACAGAATACAATTTGGTATTGAACAGTCTTGGTACCAGCCAGTACAACATACCAAATGTTAAGAAGCCATTCCAACCCAAGGCGCCTACGTGAACGTGTGCCACGATCCAGTCGGTATAGTGTGCAATGGCGTTCACATTTTTCAATGATAGCATTGGTCCTTCGAACGTGCTCATACCATAGCAGGTCAGTGCTACTACAAACATTTTCAGGATAGGATCTTCTTTCACTTTATCCCATGCTCCACGCAGGGTGAAGATACCGTTCAGCATACCACCCCAGCTTGGGAGGATCAGCATAATACTGAATACCACACCCAGCGACTGAGCCCAGTCTGGCAAAGCAGTATATAAAAGATGGTGAGGGCCGGCCCAGATATAAATAAAGATCAGCGCCCAGAAGTGAATGATACTCCAGCGATAAGAGTAAACGGGTCTGTTGGCAGCCTTAGGTACAAAATAATACATCAGTCCCAGGTAAGGTGTGGTGAGGAAGAATGCCACCGCATTGTGTCCGTACCACCATTGTACCAGGGCATCCTGTACGCCGGCATACCAGCTGTAACTATGGGTAAGAGAAGTTGGCAGTGCAAATGAGTTTACGATGTGCAGCAGTGCAACAGTAACCCAGGTGCCAATCAGGAACCAGATGGCAACATACAAATGTCTTTCTCTTCTGGTTAAGATGGTACCAAACATATTTACACCAAATACTACCCAGATCAGGGTAATGGCGATATCAATCGGCCAGATCAGTTCTGCATACTCCTTACCTTCTGTTAACCCCAGTGGAAGGGTGATAGCAGCAAATACAATGATCAGTTGCCATCCCCAGAAATGGATCTTGCCCAGGAGCGGGCTCCACATGCTGGTCTTCAGCAATCTCGGCAACATATAATAGGCACCGGTATAAATACCATTACCTACAAATGCAAATATCACCGCATTGGTGTGTAAGGGACGCAAACGTCCGAATGTGGTAAACGGAATACCTAAATTAAGTGCGGGAAAGGCGAGCTGGAAAGCCACAATTACTCCCACCAGCATTCCCACAATTGCCCAAACTATTGTTGCATAAGCAAAGTTCCGGACGAGCCTGTTGTCGTAGGTGAATTTTTCTAGTTGCATATTTATTGGTTCTTATTGATTGGTTCTTGATTATTGTCGAATAATATTTTGTTGGCAGGTGAAAAACTGTCATCAAACTGCCCCGATTGGGCACTCCATATGAATGCTGTCAAAAAACCAACAGCCACAATCAGGCTAACAGCAAGAAGCAGTACGATTACGATCACTTTCTATGTTTTTTATGGTGATTGGAATGTTGTTGCGGTGGTGCATGATGATGCTTTTGAGGGCAGGTTGAAATACCAAACGGCAGGTAAAGCGGGCAAAAGCTGATCACACTGGTCAGGATAAAGATTCCTGCCAGCACCAGCAACACAATTGCAATTGTGCCCTCAATGGCTCCCGTAAAGTATAAGACCCCTACCAGCAGTGCCAGCAGAACCCTGATGGCCTTGTCGAGTGATCCTACATTTTTTTTCATATGTGTCGGTTTTGGTTTGGTTGTTTTAGGGTGTTACAGGCCTATTTACATGTTTAAAGCAACGCTTTTCGATGAGGTACGATCCGGTAAGTGTGGTCAGTACAATACTCAGTGTACTGAGGGGCATCAGGATCGCAGCTACCAGCGGCGACATTTGCGCGGTTACCGAAAAATAAATGCCAAAAACATTATAAATCAGGGATATAATAAACGTCAGGGTAATCAGATTCTTAGACTGTTTTGCTGCCTGAATGTATTGCAGCAGGAAGGGTAGTTTCTCTGCCAGTAAAATGGCATCACTTGCCGGGGAAAACTGAACCGTATTATCTACTACGGCAAGACCAATATTACTCTTACTCAATGCACCCGCATCGTTCAATCCGTCTCCCACCATCATCACAGTCTTGTTGCTATTCCGGAGTGAGGCAATGTATTCGAGCTTGTTTTCCGGAGACTGGTTGAAGTGATACTGCACTTTTCTGTTGAACTGTGCATTCAGATAATGCTCCGAACGATTGTTATCGCCGCTCAGAACAGATACATCGCAGGGAATCCGGTTGATCATTTCGTCCACATGCTCGCGCAACAGATTGGCTACTTCAAATTTACCCAGGATCTGATCATCTACCGAAATCCATACTTCAGAGCCGGTTTTAACCGCGTCCTGCTTTCCAACAAACTCCGCAGAACCCAGTTTATAATGTGTATCATTTTCCCATGCTTCAATACCACCTCCGGGAACCTCCTTAATATTAACAAGTGTTTTTCCTTTTACAGAAAAATGCTGGGCAATACTCTTGCTGAGCGGATGCAGCGACTGCGCAAACATCGCAGCAAATACCAGTTCATCTTCAGCAAGAATGGATTTTCCTTCGTATTTAACCGTAGATATATTGGGATAAGTAAGCGTGCCTGTTTTATCAAAAACAATGTGGTCAACAAAAGGAATGGTTTGCATCACATTTCCATTCTTGAGATACAGACCATACCTGCTGAAAATGTTCAGCAGAAAACCCTGCGTAAACGTAGTGGTCAGGAGCAAAGCACAGGGACAGGCCACAATCAATACAGCCGTCATGGCGTCCCAGGCATTGGCCGGATTCACATTCATCCAGTAGGCAAAAGAGCTAAATGCAATCAGCAATACTCCGGCTGCAAAATAATTGCTGATGATGCCGGTGAATGTGTACCCGTTTTTCTCTTCTTTCCGGAACGCTTCATTGTTCCACAAACGGGTAAAATTGCTTTGAGAGAAGGGCTTTACCACCAACAGATCTATGATTCCATTGGTCTGCTTGCCACCTGCATAAACAATTTCTCCTATTTTAACTGTTGTGGTTTCATTTTCACCGGTTACAAAACTGTAATCGATCTCGGCTTTTCCCTGAACCAGGATACCATCTACAGGAATCACTTCATTGTTCCGGATACGGATACAATCATCTACACTTACTTCTGTTACCGGCAAATAAGATTCATCCTTGTTTTCACCAATCCTGCAAACGGCAATCGGGAAATAGGACTTGTAATCGCGATTGAATTTTAAATTGGCAAATGTTTTGGTTTGGAAGGCTCTTCCCAGCAACATAAAGAAAATGATACCGGTCATGCTATCGAGGTAGCCGGCACCCGTTCCAGTTCCAATTTCGTAGAGGCTTCTTAAAAAAGCAACAATCAGTGCAAGAGAAATAGGCGCATCAATATTGAGCATTTTCTGCTTGAATCCATACCAGGAATTCACAAAAAATTCTGTTCCGCTATAAAAAAGGACCGGCAGGGAAAGCAGGAGATTTAACATCCTGAA
Organism: Sediminibacterium sp.; assembly: GCA_016786865.1. Lineage (GTDB taxonomy): Bacteria > Bacteroidota > Bacteroidia > Chitinophagales > Chitinophagaceae > Sediminibacterium. The sequence continues at coordinate 32,210 of JAEUVE010000008.1, forward strand.
CATCCTGGGATCCAACCCATCTCTGGAAAGTGTTTCCAAACCCAGGTATTCCGGAAAACTCAGCATCATAATGTTGGCAAAACAAAATCCGGCAATACCAATTTTAATCAGTGCCTTACGGGAAAGCATGCGGTGTTCCTTAACAGCATCCGCTGTGCTGTCGAGGGTAATATGTGGCTCATACCCTACAGAGGCAAGCAACTCTGCCAGTTCCCTGACAGACAAGCGGAACTGATCAAAATGAATGGTTACTTCTTTAGCAGGAAAATTAACAGACGAAAAATAAACAGCCGGATTCAGCTTATGCAGGTTTTCCAGCAGCCATAAGCAGGAACTGCAATGGATCTGCGGAAGAAAAAATTTAAGGGCTGTCTGTTGCTGATTCGCAAACGTGATGAATTGAGCGGCAATAGCCGGATTATCCAAAAAGGCAAATTTATTGGAGTCTCTGTTGGAGTCTACCTTTACCCCTGCCACTTCATTGAAACTGTAATAATCACAGAGTTCGCTCTTATTGAGGATCTGGTACACAGTTTTACAACCCGTACAGCAGAAACTTTTGTCATCAAACAAAATGATGGCATCACTGCTGCAGGTATCCCCGCAATGAAAACACGCCTGTTTATTTACCACTGTTTTGTGCATACAGAACTTCCGATGATTCCTATTAATTACTTTTTCCCTGAGTCTTTCCGTTATATGTTTCCCCCTGCTTGTTGTACTGCCGCTCTATTTCGCTGTAATTGCGCCGAAAACAACCACACGTATTAATTCGATCATCAATCATCTGGTACCAAAGCTGCTTCTCGAGCATAAACTCATTTACAAAAGCCTTGACCAGAATTTCCTGCTCTGTAGTATTCCACATCGGTTTCTCCAGCATATTCATCAGCCTTTTAACATGGTGCATAATTTTATGCTCCTTACTTTTTGTCAGCTGCAGTAAATCAACCAGATTCGGAAGGGTTTCATTTTCCTTTTTGGTAAGAAATACTTTTAATACGGAAGGGAAAACCAGTTTTTTCTCATAAGTTATTAAAGAACTGAATTCATTTTTTAAGTCACCAATCAAATCGATCATCACCAGTTTGTCCGGTGCATTACTACTTTCCTGATAAACGCAATACAACGCATATTTAATCTTCGACATCAGCCCTGGATACACTTCAGACAGCAGATGTTCGATGATTCTTTTTGTTTGATCGGCATGTTTACACATGTAGTAGTAATTTACTACACAAAAGTCAAATATTTGCTTTTTGTAAACTATGAGTTCAACTAACCTTAAACATGATTTTTGTCATGTTTTTTTTATCGGAAAAAAACTAGTCCTCGATATTGGCTGTTTGAATCAACAAAGGCAGGTTGGTAATTTTGATTTTTTTACCGGAGAGCGCAATGATTTTGTCCTGATTGAACTCGGACAAAAGCCGGATACAGCTTTCAGTTGATGTTCCAACATAATCGGCAATTTCCTCGCGGGTAAGGTTTACCTGGATGGTCTGATGGTCTTCTTCAAGACCATAAGTGGCCTTCAGGAACAGCAAGGCTTCGGCCATTCTTTCGCGAACATTCTTTTGAGAGAGAGAAACAATATGATCTTCCGCAGTTTTAAGGTCCTGGCTGATTTTTTTAACCACCTCAAACATCAGTTTGGGGGTCGATTCCATTACCTTGAAAAAATAGTCTTTATCAATAACACAAATAGAAGCATCTTCCAGCGTAACAGCCGACGAAGCATATCGCTCATTCGAAATAAGTGCTCTGTACCCTACGATGTCACCCGATTTAGCCAACCGCAGAATCTGCTCCTTACCGTCGTACCCGGTGGTCGTAATCTTCACTTTTCCGCTGTTCACACAAAAAAGACCAGTTGGCAAGCCATTTTCCGCAAAAACATACTGTCCTTTCTTGTATATATTACAAGATTTATGCATGTTCATTTCGGCCAACTGATCCCCCTGGAGCACATTAAAAACAGAATGCATTCTTACAGAACAATGATGGCATCCGGTTTCAAATGGTATTGGCTTTTTCATCTAAGGGAATTTTGTTTGCAAATCTAGTAAAAAACTACTTTTTAAGTACCTTATTAAAATAATTAGCCACTTCCTGGTAAACTTCCACACAATTGCTGTGGCGCATCCAATGGTGGGTGTCGTCTACAATCATTTTTGTTTCCATCGGAACCCCTTTTTGCTCCAGTCTGCGGATCAGGTCTACGCTCTGATTGAACTGCACATTCCGATCGTCGTCTCCGTGAATGATCAGAACCGGTGAGGTCCAGCTGGCAATGGAAGAAATTGGAGAAGACTGCCATGCAGTTTTCATCGCTTTTTCGTAATCAGGGGCTTTTTCATATCGCTCTGCACTCCCATTTTGGGAAAGACGGATGGTCCAGTCGTGAACTCCGTGAATATCCACACCCGCAGCAAACAATTTAGAATCCCGGGCGAGTGCCAGGGCAGTCAGATACCCGCCGTAAGATCCCCCATAAATACCAATTCTGGAGGGATCCACATAAGGCTGGGCTTTCAGCCACTCTCCGGCAGCCTTGATATCAAGGTATTCAGCAGCTCCGGCAGCCCCTCCGGAGGCGGGTTTATGAAATTCAAATCCATAACCAATTCCCAAACGGTAATTCACTACCAGTACGTTAAATCCGAGACTGGTAAGGTATTGATTGGAAGCGTAGGCATTGGAATAATAATCGGAATAGTTCCAACCGAGCAACATCTGACGCGGTGGCCCCCCATGCACATATACAATGGTGGGCTTTTTTCCCGTACCTGCTGCAAGAAAAAGATCGGCATGAACTGTTACCCCGTCTGCGGCTTTAAAGATCACCTGCTGGGGTGTTACAAAACGGTTTTGTGGCAAAGCTGCCGAAATAAACTTTTCTCCGATCAACCGGAACCCGCCCGCTGCACCCTTCTGTGCATCCAGGATGGCGGGAACCGGCGGCCTTTGTGGAGTGGCGCTCAGGAAGGCCAGCTGACGGCCATCACCCGAAAATACCGGCGTCCATTCCAGGCCGGTTCCGGGGGTAAGCACTTCAACACCGGAATGTTCCACATGCACCCGGGCAACATGTCTGCGTTCAATGTCTTTGCTGTCCGGCCCGGTATTGGCGCTGAATGCCAGCCATTTTTTATCTGCACTGATCTGTACATGTTCCACCATAAATTTTCCGGGCGTAAGCAACAAGGGCTTTCCTCCCGTAGCTGCAATAGAATATAAATGAGGCCAGCCATCTTCGTACGAGAGGTATACAATGCGATTGCCGGCAGCCCAGTGCAGGTTGGTGGTACCATGTGTGGTAGGGAAGGAACCTCTGAGTGTAACGGGCGCCTTCCATATGCGGGTAATTTTATTGGTAGCCAGTTCCGCAGTCCAGATGCTCCAAGGGCTGTGCTTTCTGGCCAGCATGGAATCCGGGGCCCCTCCGGCACCTGGTGTTCTTACAAATACAATTGAAGTTCCATCCGGAGACCACCTGGGCGACTGGTCCTTATTAAAGGAAGGGGCCACCCATCTGAGCGGTTTATTCTGATCCGTATAAATACCAATGATGGCATGATCCTGCCGGTTGGCAACAAAAACCAGCTGATCCCCGGAAGGAGACCATTCGAGAGAATGAACCGAACCCCTGGTCGTAAACAGGTTTCTGGCCGGTTCTGATCCGTTGATGGGAACAGTCCAAACCTGTCCAGATTTAATGAATGCGACCTGTTTGGAGTCGGGAGCAACGGCAGGATAATCCCCTTCGGCCAGTTCATGCACAATGCCTCCTGCAAAAGGTACACTGATCAGCCGGACTTTAGGAGATACAGGATCCGAAACCGGATTCACCGGAACACCTGTTTCCCAGTTTCCGCTGTGTTCTCCACCTCGCACAAAAACAACCCAGTTCCCATCGTCCGAAATGGTCAGACTGGTAATTTCCTGACCATCGTCTTTCAGGTAATTCGTAATCATTCTGGGCCGGTACTCGGGCGCTTCAGCCACATATACATTCCTCCGACCTGCTTCGTCCATGGCCCAGGCAATTTTACCTCCGTGTACCGAACTGCTGAGTTCGGTTGGAAACGCGTATTCTTTAAAGGAAGCATAGCCCTTATCCTGGGCATTCAGCATAAAAGAGAGCAGAAGGCATTGGAATGCCCACAGCAGGTGCAGTCGTTTTTTCATGCTACAATTTAACAGTTCTCTAACTTATCGAAGCAACAAAACCAGGGTTTCTTTTTCACCAATTGTGAATGATTTTTCCACCGATTCACCGTTCAGTACATTCAACCCTTGGGTAAACGGAGCAGTTCTTTCGGAATAATCCTGTAGCTGAACCTTGTGGGGCCGATCGGAACTATTCACCACACACATAACCGTCTGCTGGCGGTCGTAGCGGAAATACACATACAACCCATCTTTAGGAAGGTATTGCATCAGTTTGCCTGTTTGAAGCGCTGTACTGCCTTTCCTGAAATTGGCCAGCCGCTTCACTAACTCAAAAGCTTCCTGCTCTCTGGCAGTTCTACCGGATGTCTGAAATTTATTGGAAGCATCACCCGGAAACCCTCCCGGAAAATCCAGCCGGACCATCCCGTCGTTGGGATCTTTAAAATTCTTCATCCATATTTCGGTACCATAATACAGCTGCGGAATACCCCTGAGCGTTAACAAAAGGGAAATTCCCATTTTGTATTTCCGAAAGTCTTCTCCAATCATCGATATGAATCGTTCAGAATCGTGGTTGTCGAGAAAAATACAATTCTTTTCAGGAGCCTGGTACAACAAGTCCTGCGCAAGGGTCATATAAAGTTTGTTCAGTCCTTCTGTCCATCCCTGCGATTTATTGATCGCCTCCAGCATGGCATAGCTCAGCGGAAAATCGGTTACCCCCTGTACATTGTGTTTAAACCCGCCGGTAAAACGGTTTCGGGTAAAATAAGCGCTGCCCGCCACCGTATTGGCTACAGATTCCCCGAAAACAGAAATAGTGGGATACTCCTTTTCCAATGCAGTGTTGACACTGTTCATGAATGCTTCATCACAGTATTTATAAGTATCCACCCGCCATCCGTCTATGCCAAATTCTTCTACCGACCAGAGTGCATGCTGGATCAGGTAATTGGCCACATAGGGGTTGCGTTGGTTTACATCGGGCAAATGGGGTACAAACCATCCGTTGAGCATAATCTTTTTCTCAGCCTCACTTGTATTGGGGCCAAACAGGGTTTCATCACGGTGATGCGTATTGGTGTAGCTGCTCCATCGGTTGATCCAGTCTTTGGCAGGAGCATCCTTGTAAAACCAGTGCTCGATACCTACATGATTGTATACTGCATCCTGAATCATTTTTATACCCCGCGCATGGGCGGCATCCACCAGTCTTTTATAGGCTGCATTGCCACCCAGCCGTTTGTCTACCGAATAATGATCGGTAAACCAATATCCGTGATAGCCAGCCATTTTACCAGCCTGCTCTTCCTGAAGCGGCATATCGTTTTCCAATACGGGCGTCATCCAGATGGCCGTAACACCCAAATCTTTTAAATAATCCAGATGGTTTTCCACTCCCTGCAAATCACCGCCATGCCGCACCAGCGGATCCTTTCTGTTCACCAGTGTATCGAGATAGTTCTGCAAGCGATCATTGGATACATCCCCATTACTGAAACGATCGGGCATTAACAGGTAAATCAGGTCTTTGGAGCTAACGCCCTGTGCAAATGTTTTACCAGCACCGGTTCTTCTGGCTTTCAGGGGCCATTCCACTGCATGGGCTTTATTGTTGGCAACAAATTCAATAACTACATTACCCGGACGGGCATTGGCAGCAATCAACAGATCCAATGCCAGGTATTTTCCGTTTTCGAACTTGTGTACCTTCAATAACTGAACACCCGGATAATTCACAACCACTTTTTCCTCACTGAATCCGTCATAATCGCCCCTTGCAATAACCTGTACCTTATTCCATTTCATCCCAACATACCAGTTGGAAGGATACAGGGTTGCGTATTGCGCAACGACTGCTCCGGCAAACAGAAGCAGCAATACCAGCAATGCCGGTTTTTTTATGGTCATAGTTTATTTTTTTTCCAGCCTGATTTTTACGGCGCCTTCATCGTAAACAAACAATACGCTCACGGCAGCACAAAGCATGAAGAAGCCGGCAAGCACAATGGCGTAAATGGGTTGCCCCCCGTAAATATGTTTAACAATCCAGCCTCCGCAAATACCATTGATGATTTGCGGCAGTGTAATAAAGAAATTAAAAATACCCATATAAATACCCAGCTTACCGGGGGGAATTGAGCCAGACAGGATTACATAGGGCATTGCCAGGATACTGGCCCAGGCAAGTCCTACCCCGATCATGGAATAGGTAAGCATGGCAGGATCCTTGATAAAGTAAATGGAGATCAGCCCAACACCACCCGCAATCAGTGAAAAAGCATGAGTACCCTTACGACCCAAAAATTTAGCCACCAGCGGAATGAATAAAGCATATACTGCAGCAACCAGGTTGTATATACCAAAGGCCGAACTTACTTTGTTTCCGGCATCGTTGTAGGCAACTGTTTTTGCATAATCACCAGTCAATCCGTAAACATGTGTTGCAACTGCATCTGTGGTAAACACCCACATGCTGAAGAGGGCAAACCACGAAAAAAACTGCACCAGTCCCAGTTGCTTCATGGTTTTGGGCATGCGTGCAAAATCTTTTACAATTTCACCGATACCCCCCTTCTCGGCAGCCTCATTTTTTCCATGGTATTGCTCGTAGGTGGCAGGCGGATATTCTTTGGTTAAAAAAACAGTTATCAAAATAGCGCCAATGAACACGGCAGCTCCAATATAAAATGCATAGCGGATATTATCTGCAACACCTGTAGCGCCGGCTTCCTGTGAAAATCCGTTCCTGGCCAGCAGCGATGGAAGTTCTGATCCAACCACTGCTCCTACCCCAATCAGGAAGGTTTGAACGGCGAATCCGCTGGTTCTTTGCGTATCGGGTAAATTATCTGCCACCAGTGCCCTAAACGGTTCCATGGCCACATTGAAAGAGGCATCCATGATCATCACCATACCGGCGCCAATCCACAATGCCGGAATAAAAGAAGATACCGCACCGGAATTGGGCAGAAAAATCAGGGCAGCTGCAGAAAACAAGGCACCTGCCAGAAAATAGGGTTTTCTCCTGCCAAGCCTGTTCCATGTTCTGTCGCTGTAATGACCAATGAGGGGTTGTACAATCATACCTACGAGTGGCGCAACAATCCAGAACATGGGCAATTGCTCCACGTCTGCACCAAAGGAACGGAGTATCCTGCTGGTATTGCCGTTTTGAAGTGCAAAACCAAATTGTATTCCCAGAAAGCCGAAGCTCATGAAAAAGATTTGCGCCAGACTCAGTCGGGGCTTAGGCACAAATCCGGGGGCAATTGCAGAAGGGTTGGAGGAAGCCATAGGGATCTTTGAAATTAAATATTAAAACCGTCGGGCAGAACCGCTCTTTTCTTTACTACAACAATCCCGTCTTTTACGGAATAGAGCGGATGATCGGTATTGGCAAGATGCTTACCGCCATTGATCCGTACATCGTTACCGATGCGGCAGTTTTTGTCGATAATAGCATCTTTTATGTAACAACGATCTCCGATTCCTATTTTGGGGAGTCCCTTTTGCTGGTTGCTTTCCATCTCGTCGAGGGTTTCGTAATAATCGTTCCCCATGATGTATGCGTTCACTACCGTAGTACCGTGACCGATTCGGGAACGGATTCCAACTACACTCTGCTCTATGCGGCTGGCATGAATAATGGATCCTTCTGCAATAATGGTTCTTTCGAGCGTTGTACCGCTGATTTTTGCAGGAGGCAGCATCCTGGCCCGGGTATATACTGTTTTAGTATTATCGAACAAATTGAACTGAGGCACTTCTTGTGTAAGCTCCAGGTTGGCTTCAAAAAAGGAATGAATATTACCAATATCGGTCCAGTAGCCATCGTATTGGAAACTCACAACATGGTTGTTGATAATGGATTCCGGAATGATTTCCTTTCCGAAATCGGTTGCAGTCGGATATGCATCGTTCAACAGGTTGTACAAGACCTGCTTGTTAAAAATATAAATACCCATGGAAGCCAGATAGTTTCTGCCGGAACGCTGCATTTCTGCACCGGTATCACTTACCCAGTCGGGCAAAAGATCGCTTGCCGGTTTTTCGATGAAAGAGGTGATGCAGTTTTCCTCATTTGCTTTGAGAATACCAAACTCCGTGGCATCTCTTTCATTTACCGGAATGGTAGCAATGGAGATATCTGCTTTCTTTTCTTTATGGTTCAGCAGCATTTCACTGAAGTCCATCTGGTACAACTGATCACCGCTAAGGATCAGGATGTAATCGAACTCAAGGTTCGAAATATGCCGCAGGGATTGTCTTACAGCATCGGCAGTTCCCTGAAACCAACCCGGATTATCCGGGGTTTGTTCAGCTGCAAGAATGTCTACAAAACCACTGCTGAAAGCGCTGAAATGATAAGTATTCTTGATATGCTTGTTCAAAGATGCGGAGTTGAACTGCGTTAGTACAAACATCCTGTTGATATTGCTGTTGATGCAGTTGCTGATTGGAATATCCACCAAACGGTATTTACCCGCAATGGGTACGGCAGGTTTGGAACGGCTGATGGTTAAGGGAAACAACCTGGACCCCGCACCCCCGCCAAGGATAACCGCTAAAACAGAATTGGAAATTGATTTCATATGCATGTTCTATTATAAGATGATGGTATTGGATTTTACTAGTTTTGGACGCGTTATTTCAGACTCTGATAAACTGCTTTATATTCATCAACCGTACGCTCCCAGCTGTGATCGATCTGCATCATGTGCTTTCTCATCCATTCCATATGCGTCTTGTCCTGGTATACCGACACAGCTCTTCCTACAGAATAATCTATATCGGCAATACTTGCATGATCGAAACGAATACCGAAGCCTTCAAAATCACCCATATCCACAACCGTATCTTTCAACCCGCCGGTACTTCTTACAACAGGTACCGTTCCATACCGCATGGCGTACATCTGGTTTAAACCACAGGGCTCCACCCTGCTGGGCATCAGCAGAAAATCCGCGCCTGCATAAATATGGTGGCTGAGTTTTTCATCATACCCGATAACCGCATTGAACACTCCGGAATGAATACCTGTCATTTGCTGAAATTCCCATTCAACAGCAGTTTCACCGCTACCTAAGATAAGAAATGATGCGTTACCCTGCGTATGATGGATGGCGGTTCTAATGGCATCCGGCAATACATCCGCGGCCTTTTCGCCCACCAGTCTTCCGATAAATGCAAACAAAGGTTTCTCCGGGTTCAGTCCAAACCGGGCGCAAAGTGCGGCTTTGTTTTTTTGTTTTCCGACGGTTACGTTCTGAATATCAAAATGGTGTTCCAGGTAAGGATCGGTTTGCGGATCCCAGACTTCATTGTCTATTCCGTTCAGGATACCAACACATTTTCCCCGCTCGTATTCAAATAATTTTTCCAGCCCGTTTGCGTTAACCCGGAGTTCATCCAGGTAACTCATACTAACAGTTGTTACTTTTCCGGCACATTTTACACCGGATGCCAGCGGGTTGATATTGCCCTCCCAGTCGAGCATGCCCCGTTTCCAGAGATCCCAGCGCGGGATGAATATGCTTTTGTCCCAACCCATCCAGCCCTGGTACTGCCCGTTGTGAATGGTAAGTACGGTTGGTATGGATCCGAGAAACTGATAGTCGTAACAAAACTGCATCATGAAAGGAATCAATGCAGTATGGTGGTCATGACAATGCACAATATCCGGCCGGTGTTCCCAGTTGCTGAGCCAGTTAACCACGGCAATCTGAAACGCTGTAAACCTTTCTGCATCGTCGTTGTAGCCATATATCTTTTGTCGGTCCAGCAATCCGTTAATGTCTATCAGGTACAGATCAAAGCCCAGCTTATTGGTTTTTTCCTTGATTACCGTGTAATCAAAATGCCAGTTGCCCAGATTGCTGCTGCCTTTAAAATCCACCTCCCATTCGTTGTCGTAGAGAAATTTTGTCCGGTACATCGGCATCACCACTTTGGCAATATCGCCGGCTTTGCACTGGTACTTGGGAAGGGCTCCCACCACATCACCCAAACCACCGGCCTTTGCAACAGGGTAACATTCTGCACTAACATGTATGATCTCCATTCAACAAAATTTATAACGTATGGAAGTTACTTATTAAAGTGATTCCGTCAAATTACAGATTTAAATTTTTCCTTCCTTAAATTCTTATTACTTTAGAGCATCTTATCATCATATCTATAGATAACCATGAGCCAATCTACCAAATGGTCCCAATTCGGAACACTGATTACTGTATTTTTCTTCTGGGGATTTGTTGCAGCGAGCAACGACATTTTGATTCCCGTATTCAAAAAAGCCTTTGACCTTTCGCAGGCACAAAGCCAGTTGGTAGCTTTTGCATTTTATGTAGCCTATACGGTTGGCTCACTGATTTACTTTGGTATTTCCAAACTGATCGGAGGCGATGTACTGAACCGGATTGGTTATAAGAATGGTATTGCACTTGGTCTGATCATTTCAGCCATTGGCACCCTTTTGTTTTATCCTGCAGCCAACAATGCTTCCTTTACGTTAATGCTGACCGGTCTGTTCATTGTGGGCCTTGGTTTTTCCCTGCAACAGATAGCTGCCAATCCGCTGGCAATTGTTATCGGTGATCCTAAATCGGGTTCACAGCGTTTGAGCCTGGCAGGAGGCATCAATAACTTCGGTACTACCATCGGCCCCCTGTTGGTGAGCTTTGCCATATTTGGTAGTGTAGCCAATGGCGCTACAGAAGCCAGTATTGAGAGCGTAAAAGTTCCCTACCTGATACTGGGAGTAGCGTTTGTACTGGTGGCCATTTTCTTTAAATTCTCTTCTATTCCAAATAAGATTGATCTGGAAACTGTTGCAGCAGAAGAAGCAGAGAACAGCGAAAAAGTATTACACCGATCTTCTGCATTCAGCTACCCGCAACTGATTCTGGGTATGATTGCCATATTTGTTTATGTAGGTGTGGAAGTATCTACTGCCAGCAATCTGCCCGAGTACATGAAACAACACCTGAACATCGATACGGAGGGAATAGCACCTTATGTATCCCTTTACTGGGCCAGTTTGATGATGGGCAGATGGACCGGAGCCGTTGGTGCTTTTGATGTAAGCATGGGTGCCAAGAAAATGTTGAATTTCCTGATGCCTTACCTGGCATTTGGTGTATTCCTGGCAGTGAATGCCATTGCACAACACGATATCAGTTCTTTTTATGTATACGGACTGATCATCATCGTCATGATCATTGGAGACATTATGAGTAAAGGCAATCCTGCCAGAATGCTGCTGATTTTCTCGGCGCTGGGAATTACCGCATTGCTGATCGGCATGTTCACGGAAGGCATGGTGAGTGTATTTGCATTCATCAGTGTGGGCCTGTTCTGCAGCACATTATGGCCATGTATTTTTACCCTGGGCGTTGCCGGTTTGGGCAAACATACCAATCAGGGAAGCAGCCTGCTGATCATGATGATCATGGGAGGCGGCATCATCAGTATGATTCAGGGTACACTGGCAGCAGATGATTTACTGGGCATCCAGTACAGCTATATTGTTGGCGTCGCCTGCTTTGCATACCTTGCATTTTATGCCATCAAATCTAAATCTGTGTTGAAAGCACAGGGCATAGATTACGATGTGAAAGTGAGCGGAGGACATTAATATTCCTTCCGGAAAAATAGAGTTTAAGTTTATTAACTGTAGAAGCGATGAGTAACAAGAAGGACATCTCCGGTTCCAAGGCAATGGAACCACTGGCTATCGGGATCGATATTGGAGGTACAGGAACCAAGTATGGTATTGTAGACCGGGTTGGAAATATTTTATTCTCGGGAGAGATGAGCACAAAGAATCATCCTACGGTTGAACCGTTTATAGATGACCTCTACGAAAACCTTGCCCCGTTTATAGAACAGGCTGGCGGAGTGGGCAGGATTAAAGGAATCGGCATTGGTGCTCCAAATGGCAACTATTACATGAACACCATCGAACACGCTGCGAATCTTCCATGGAAAGGGATTATACCTTTTGGTAAGATGGTAGAAGATAAATTCAAATTGCCGGTGGTACTCACCAACGATGCCAATGCCGCAGCCATCGGCGAAATGATGTATGGTGCTGCCAAAGACATGCACGATTTCATCATGATCACACTGGGAACGGGAGTGGGCAGTGGAATTGTTGCCAATGGCAAACTCATTTACGGGCACGATGGTTTTGCCGGAGAACTCGGACATACCATCATTGTACCCGACGGACGTTACCACGAGGGTACCGGCAAACGTGGTTCCCTGGAAAGCTATGCATCTGCTACAGGGGTCCGGCTCAATGCGCTGGAATTCCTTGAAAAAAGCGATAAACCTAGTATCCTCAGAAGCATACCAAAAGAGAAGATCGACTCGAGACAGGTACACGCAGCTGCCATGGAAGGGGATGAACTGGCCAAGGAAATCTTTGATTATACCGGAAAAATACTGGGCATGGCCCTCGCGAATTTTGTTATGTTCTCCAATCCGGAGGCCATCATACTTTTTGGCGGCCTTACCAAGTCGGGGGATTTTATTTTGAAGCCTACCAGAGACCATATGGAAGCCAACCTGATACAGGTATTCCAGAATAAAGTAAAGATCCTGGTAAGCCACCTCAAGGAATCCGATGCGGCCATCCTTGGGGCTTCTGCCCTTGTTTGGGAGATGAACTAAGAGCCGGAAGCAGGTTTTTACTTACGGGAATGAATCATGAATACAGCAGGCACCGGACGCTGTCCTTCTTTGTCGCTGGGCTTAATGGTTTCTTTGCCATTGATCAGCAGGCAACTGCTGCCGCCACCGTCGAGGTTCAGGGCCTCTTCACAACCCAGTGATACAAAAATCTCTGCCAATTGCTTCAGGCTGGCGCCTTCCGCTTTGCCAGGAGCACGGCCTTCAACAGCCAGTACAATCAGTTCTCCGTTGCGGGTATATCCCATTGCAGTACGCGGATGCTTATCGGTAAGGCCCTTACCTGCAAATTTCTGTTCTTCGTTGTTGGTTACTTTATAAACGCCGTTTTGCACCAATACAGGACCACCTCCTACCGCCGTTTGCATTTTCCATTTACGCCAGTGAACAGGCGCATTAAACTGCGAAGGCTTAAGGGTAGCAATGGAATCCTTGATATACTGCACAGGTTCCTGACTGGCCAGCGGGTATCCGGCAGAAGAGTCGGTAAACAGCCAGGCGATGTCTGCATTTCCTTTCTTATCAATTCCGATGGCGCTGCCAAGGGTATGTTTATAAGTAAGTGTGTCTTTCCCTCTTCCTGCTGTTGTATGGTGGTTATAGGCCAACAGTTCGCCATTATTCATCACCAGGTTCAGATTACTGTTGTGTACAAACTCAAAAAAAGTAGTATTCACTACCAGCAACGGGGATCCTTCACTGGCGTAGTACTCATTGGGCGTATATCGTTTTCCCTTACCGATTTGTGCAGAGAACCGGATGGCGGGATGCTTCAGCGGAGCGCTTAAATAATAGGCTTTATTGGGTTTTCCATCAAGGGAATCCTGTGTAACATACACATGTACCCCCTCGGGTAATGGTTGAAAAAGAGCGTCTACATTGGTCCATTTTAGCTGCGCTTCGGATAACAGCGGCAACAAAAACAGCAGGGCGAATATTTTTTTCATACGGAAAGATAGAACGGAAAACAGTGCTAAAGAATGAAATTTAGGTTAAGCCTGCTGCAGTTGTTTTTCAGACAACCATTTGTTTCTTCCGTAACCGGGAATCACATGTTTTTCGCTGTGATAGGAAGAACGAACCAGCGGACCACTTTCAACATAATCCAATCCGATGCTGTAACCGATTTCTCTCAGTTCCGCAAATTCATCGGGATGCACAAAACGCTGAACGGGCAGGTGGCGTTTGGTTGGCTGAAGGTATTGTCCCAGGGTAAGTACATCCGTACCCACTTCCACCAGATCCTTCATGGTCTGTATCACTTCTTCCCTTGTTTCTCCCAGTCCGAGCATGATACCGGTTTTGGTGCGCATGCCTCCTTTTTTCAGGGTTTCCAGTACTTCCAGGCTGCGGCGGTATTTTGCCTGTACCCGAACCTGTTTGGTAATGCGCTCTACGGTTTCCATGTTGTGACTCACCACTTCAGGAGCCGCATCAATAATGCGCTGTATCTGGTCTTTAAAGCCCCTGAAATCCGGGATCAGGGTTTCCAACGTTGTATTGGGATTGAGGGTTTTCACCGCTTTAATAGTATTGTACCAGATGATGGATCCGCCGTCTTTCAGTTCATCTCTGTCTACACTGGTAATCACCGCGTGTTTTACCTTCATCAGGTGAATGGCTTCTGCTACCCGTTGCGGTTCGTCCCAGTCTACCGCATCCGGACGACCGGTTGCCACTGCACAAAAGCCACAGCTTCTGGTACAAACATTACCCAGGATCATAAATGTTGCCGTTCCTTCTCCCCAGCACTCTCCCATATTGGGGCAGTTGCCGCTTTCGCAGATGGTATGAAGCTTATGGGTATCTACCAGACCCCTTACGTGCTTGTAACTCTCCCCCAGGGGCAGTTTAACCCGCAACCAGTTGGGTTTTTTCAATGGGGTTACAACAGAGGAATCCGTGTCTATTTTGGGTACAACAGGTAATTCTTGCATGGTATGCTCAGATTCAGAAATGAGCGGCAAATTTAGTTACTTTCTCTTACCGAACGTAATTGCCACATAGGCATTAAAAAAGAAGCTTTTTTCCTTGTTCAGCAGCAAAATGGGCATTTTCTGGCTGTAATATTCTGCATTCACCCCAACTTCAATGGCAGAAAGCATTTCATTGTAGCGGCCATAGTCGAAGCGCAGGGCAGCCCTGGCATGGGCCCCCGGAACAATTTTGGTTTCACCAATCCCCTTCGTAAGCCCACTCTTGCCCAGGATAATGGTGGGATCCAGGAAAAGGGCTTCGTTTTCCGGTGTATAGCGGATGCTTTCGCGACGGTTGGTATTCGGATTCTGTATTTCGAGATAATAAGGTTTCATCAAACCTGCGGTAATACCACCACCATAAATTGCAGAAACGGCAACACCATTCTTGTTCCCCTTACCACCAATCATTCTTTGTTGCCCTATTCCTGCTTTCAGGTAGTAGAAATTATTTTGCTTTCCATAAATGTAGCTGGATACAATAATAAAACCAGAAGAGGCGGTAATTGTAGGAACGCGTTCTTCCTTGGGATGTTTGCGCTCTCCAAACTCCAGCCACCAGAGATTGGTTTTAGTGATGGTTTTGTATTTTCCGTGCTCATAGTATGCGCCCCAGCCGTCGGTATTCAGCTTAATACCAAATGCGCCCTGCTTCTGATAAATCAGTGCACCCTCTTCTTCCTGCTTAATCAGCTGGTTGATCTTCTCTCTCTTCTCCGCCTTCTTCTGATTACGCGAAAGCACATTGGACGCAGGCTTTTGCTGAGCCAGCACTGTAGTTCCGCAAAAAACGAAAAGCACAAAAATTAGTTTCTTCACTTCCATGTGATTTGTTACGTGTAAATTTATGGCAAAATTGATGCAATGACTTCACAAATTATTTATAAAGGTGATTTAAGATGCACCGCTACACACCTCCAGAGCGGAACCGTTATCGAGACCGATGCGCCAACAGACAACAAGGGCAAGGGAGCTCGTTTTTCTCCTACCGATCTGGTTGCTACCGGCCTGGGACTCTGCATGATCACCACCATGGGCATCAAGGCCGAAACAATGGGTATTCAGCTGGATGGAACTACTGCAGATGTTACCAAAGTAATGGCCAGTGACCCCAGAAGAATCAGTAAAGTGGTCGTGCACATCAGCTTTCCAAAGTCGCTGAATCTGGATGAGAAACAAAAAGAGATCCTGGAAAGAACTGCGCGCACCTGCCCTGTTGAAAGATCACTGCACCCCGATGTAGAACTCGATTTTCAGTTCAACTGGTAATTAAGACCCCGGATCATTCGTTATCGTTGCCTGTATCCTTCATGTTAATTACAGACCCATTTTTTGCAGGGTTTGTACCACCGTGCTTACAGGAAGCCCCATTACATTGTAAAAGTCGCCGGTGATGGATGCGATACCCGTAACCCCGATCCATTCCTGGATGGCATAGGCGCCGGCTTTATCGAAGGGCTTGTATTTGTCTACATAAAAAGCAATCTGCTCAGGACTAAGCGCATGAAACTGCACATGTGTGGTAACGGCAAACTGTTGCCTGTTGGAGCCATGCAATAAAACCACACCGGTAATTACCCGGTGATCCTTACCGGACAAACGGCTGAGTATGGCAATAGCTTCATTCCGGTCTGCCGGCTTATTGATCACTTCCTCCCCCAGTACCACAATGGTATCTGCCGCAAGGATCACCTGCTCAGGGTCCCATTGATGAAGGGCTTTAAGGTGTTCACTTACGGCCAGCGCTTTGTTCGATGCAATATAAACAGGCACTTCTTCCACCGGCATACTGGCGGGGAAATGTTCATCGGTGGATTGAACCACTACTTTAAAAGGTATTTCGGCCCATTCAAGCAATTGCTTTCTGCGCGGCGACTGGGAGGCTAAAATGATTTCCTTCATGAACTAAAAACTAAAGATAAAATTTAAAGAACAGCATCGAGAGAATACCCGTAAACATTACGAGTTTAACCAGGCTGCTGATGCGGTGATAGTCTTCGGGTTTGGATGCACGGATCAACAAACGAAGCACCATCAACAGCGGTGCAACAACCAACAGCAGGGAGTAGAGTACACTTTGCCACCAGCCAAGGCCAAGCGCATAAATCTGGAGAATGAGCAGTGCTGCAATCAGTACAGTTGTCCATACCGCAACAAATACCTTACTGGCATTGATGCCCCAGACAATCGGCATGGTTGTACATCCGTAACGTCGGTCTCCTTCAATATCTTCCATGTCTTTAATTACTTCGCGGATCAGGGAGATCACAAATGCAAAAGAGGTATACACCACCATCAGGCGAAAGAACCTGGCTTCCTGTTGCTGTACAGCAAGCAGTTTACTGATGTTTAGGGGATACTTAGAAAAAAACAAGACTCCGATCACCCAGGCTGTAAGCAGGGAAATCAACACATTCCCTACCAGTAATTTTTTCTTGAATGTGGTAGAGTAAAACCAGAGAGCTACAACGGAGAGCATATTGGCCAGTACAAGGTGCCAGTACTGGTTTACCGGTAAGGCAAATGTGGTAAAGAAAATTCCGGTGAGGCTCAGAAACATATGCCAGAAAATAACCCATCTCCTGCCAATAATCCGGTTCACAACCACTTTATCGGGTTTGTTTACCTGATCTATATTCTGGTCGAAATAATCATTGATGATGTAACCCGCAGCTGCAATAAAAACAGAAGCCAGCACCAGGGCAGCAAAGCGAATTCCTTCAGCAGGATTGCTGATGCGGATATCCGGGTATATCCGCTCATAGATGCAAACCTCAAACAGGAGCTGTGTTAAAACAATGAACAGCAGATTGGGCCATCTGATCAGTCTTAAAAATGCGGCTACCAGTTTCAAAAGACGGTTTTATAAAATGAATAGATGTATACCTCATTACTGTGCCGGAACCAGCACATCTTCGTTCCAGTCTCCGCGCAGCTTCATTGCTTTTTCAATCACCTCCCGTACACATCCCGCTCCGCCAGGCTGTTGAGCAATGTAAACGGAAACAGCCTTTATTTCCGGAACAGCATCGGAGGGGCAGCAGGGAAATCCGGTAAGCTGCATTACCTGCAGATCCGGAATATCGTCTCCCATATAAAGACATGCTTTGGCCGGCAACTGTGCCTGATCCAGGATGGAACGCAGCAAAGCCGCCTTATCAATCACCTGCATATGCACTTCCGCTACACCAAGTTTGTTTAGCCTGGCTTTTACTTCAGGAGAATTACTACCGGAAATCACTACCACCCTGTACCCTTTTTTTACAGCAAGTTGCAAGGCATAGCCATCTTTGATATTCATGGTTCTGGCCAGTAACCCTTCGGGTAAAACCAATACCCTGCCATCGGTGAGTACACCGTCCACATCAAAAATAAAACAGGTAATATGCTTCAGTTTATCCAGACTCATTGCGTGTAATGAAGGAGATTATTTATTGCTGGTTGTCTCTCCACTCGTATACCCATGCACTCTGAATCATTTCCAGGTGACCTTCTGTACTTTGCTCACGGGTACCGGCAAAATTGGGTATCTCCAGAATCCATTCCAGCAAATCGGTAAAACGGATCCGGTAAATTTTTCCTTCATTGAAATCACCCCCGAATCGCTCGTAGAGTTTCATGGCAATATCTTCGTGATCATTCCAGTGAATAGGTGGTTCATAATGACTCATAACAACATGCTTTTAATAATTCTAGCCTAAGATTATTCGCCCAGGAACTGGGTTTGATCAGGTAAAGTAATATGGATTTCTCCGGAACCGTTCTGCAGTATACACTGACAGCCCAGTCGGGAATTGATTCTTGGATTAACAGCCCGGTCGATGAAATCTTCTTCCCGATCGCTCAGTTCTTCAATGAACTCAGCACCCTGGTCTACATAAAGATGGCAGGTACTGCAGGCACATACAGCCCCGCAATTATGGTGCAATTCAATTTCATTGTCGAGACAAACTTCCAAGAGGCTCTGGTCCGGGGCAATATTGGTCAGTGTTACCGGCTCCAGGTCTTTTTGCTCAAATTTTATATGGATCGTATACATAGTTGGCTATTTGGCTTGCAAAAGTATTTCAATTTATATGTAAACAATTCTAAAAGAAAAAGTTTATGCAACAAAGGCATTTTTATCCCAAAATGGGAGTTTTTGTCCAAAAAAGAAAAATGTCTGGCACATATAAAAAATATATTTAATTGATTTTCAGCTGCTTATCGGGTCGGGCTGGTTTGGTACAGTATTGGAATAATTTATTATGGAATTGCATCAGTTCATAATAAAAGGAAAATCATGAAATCAGTTCATCTCCCCGACCGCAAAACAGTTACCCTGCTTCTGGCTATTGGTTATCTGATGATACTGTTTTATTTATAAAAGCATTGAAAAACCACCGTCTGCAGGTATTTCTGCAGGCGATCCAATTCAAAAAATGGTACAAAGCAGATTATTGTAAGCAATTTAAGTACCCTGATTTTTATCCCGGTCATGTCTATGGCTGGGATTTTTTATTCGCTACCCCTTGATCCGAACCGGTATATCTTTGCACCATGAAGCAACAGTTGAAACAGCGGGTATTGATTGGCTACTACAGAACCAAGCTAAAAACAATCGGGTTGGTATCACCTCAGAAAGCCGCAGCAATGGCTTTTGACCTTTTCTCCACGCCCAGAAAGCAGGGAGCGAAAAAAAACATACCTGCCGTATTTCACCGGGGAAACCCGGTTTCCGTACAAGTCAATGGAATTACTGTCCGTGGATTTGAATGGAAAAATGCGGATCCCCAGGCACGGAAAGTATTGATTGTACACGGATTCAGCAGCTATTCTTACAAGTTCGACAGCTACGTGCTGGCGCTCAAAAAAGCCGGATTTACCGTACTGGCCTTTGATGCACCGGGGCATGGACTGAGCGACGGACGAAAAATCAATGCCCTGATCTACCGCGATACCATACTGGCCATTGAACAGGCTTTTGGCCCTTTGTATGGGGTGATTGCTCATTCCCTGGGCGGGCTGGCAGCGGCCCTGGCGTTTGAACAACTCCCCAATGCCGCAGGCAGGAAACTGGTACTGATTGCCCCTGCAACGGAAACCCGTACCGCCATTGATCAGTTTTTCCGGATGATCCCGGCCTCCCCAAAAGTGGTCAGCGCTTTTGAAGCCCATATTGAGCAACTGGCCAACCGGCCCATTGCCTATTTTTCAGTAGCCCGGGTCATCCGGAAATTGCCGGCCCCCACCCTCTGGATCCACGACCAGGATGACCGCGTTTGCTTATTCGACGACGTAAAACCCCTGTTGTCGGAACAGATTTCCACGTTGGAATTCTTTGTTACCAAGGGTTTGGGACATAACAAAATCTACCGGGAACCGGCTACCAAAAACAAGATTATGCATTTTTTGCAGGGAGTACCTGCGGGAGATTTTTTGTGATTTGAAGGTTTGACCTAATATTGCATGAATAGAATGGAATCCGTATTGTATGAAAGCGGGAACATTTTAACTGGAGAAAGATTTAAAAAAAGCTGAAAAAATCCGTTTCTAACGGTTCTGGTACATGGCAAAAAATTTACTGATTGTTGAGTCGCCCGCTAAAGCAAAAACCATTGAAAAAATCCTTGGAAAGGATTTTGAAGTAAAAAGTTGTTACGGGCATATCAGAGATCTTGAGAAAGACGACATGGGTATTGATGTAAGCAATCATTACCAGCCCCGGTATAAAGTGCCCGAAGAAAAAGAGCGGGTAGTGAAGGAATTAAAGCAACTGGCCAAAAAAGCAGATGAAGTATGGCTGGCATCGGATGAGGACCGGGAAGGAGAAAGCATCAGCTGGCACCTTGCCGAAGTGCTGGGACTGGACCCGGGTACCACCAAACGGATCGTATTTCATGAAATTACCGCTCCGGCCATCCGCAAGGCAGTAGACAATCCCCGGATTATTAATATGAACCTGGTAAATGCCCAGCAGGCCCGAAGGGTACTGGACAGGCTGGTAGGTTTTGAATTGAGCCCCGTATTGTGGAGAAAGATTGGTATGCAGCGAAGCCTCAGCGCCGGTCGTGTACAGAGTGTTGCCGTGCGACTGATTGTGGAGCGGGAAAGGGAAATCAACCAATTCATTTCGGAAAGTTCATATAAAATAGATGCTTTCTTTAAAGCTCCGGATATTACCGGCAAACAGGTTGTTTTTAAAGCAGAAGGCCCTGCCAGATTGCATGAGCAGCAGGATGCAGCAGCATTTCTGAACAGTTGTAAATCGGCCACCTACCAGGTGGGAGACATTCAGGTGAAACCATCCAAGCGTTCTCCATCGGCACCTTTCACCACTTCTACCCTGCAACAGGAAGCTTCCAGGAAACTTGGGTACAGCGTTAGCCGAACCATGTTGCTGGCACAAAAATTATATGAAAGCGGTAAGATCACTTATATGCGTACAGACAGCATTGCATTGAGTGAAACAGCGCTTACAGATATCAGTAAGGAGATCAACAACAGCTACGGGAGCAAATACCACCAACCCCGTAAGTTCAAAAATAAAAATGAGAGTGCTCAGGAAGCACACGAAGCCATCCGACCCACTTATATGGGCAACCATACCGTGGATGATGAAGATACCAAGCGCCTATACGAGCTGATCTGGAAGAGAACCATTGCTTCACAAATGAGCGATGCAATCTTCGAAAAGACCACTGCTAAAATTTCGATCAGTACCAACAGCGAACAGTTAACTGCAACCGGAGAAGTAATGCAGTTCGATGGATTCCTGAAGGTATACAATGAAGGAAAGGACGAGGATGAAGAAGAAAACAACGAAGGTATGCTTCCACCACTGAAATCCGGAGATCAGCTGCAATTGATGGAAATGCTGGCTGCAGAAAAATTCAGCCGCCCTGCGCCAAGATATACCGAAGCATCTCTGGTAAAAAAACTGGAAGAGCTCGGCATCGGCCGTCCTTCTACCTACGCACCTACGATTTCTACCATCATGAAGCGGAACTACGTGGAGAAGCGGGATAAAGAAGGGGTAAAAAGAGCAGCCACTATTTTACGACTGACCCCGGCCAACCAAATAGAAAAAGAAATCATTCAGGAAAATACCGGTGCAGAAAAAAGCAAACTCTTCCCTACCGATCTGGGAATGGTCGTAACAGACTTCCTGAAACAGCATTTCAATAAGGTTATGGATTTTGGCTTTACGGCCAAAATTGAACAGGAGTTCGATGAAATTGCCGAGGGTAAAATGAAGTGGAATGCCATGATCGATGGCTTTTACAAACCTTTCCATGAAACCATTGAACATACACTGGAAACAGCGGAACGTGCCAAGGGCGAACGGGAGCTGGGCATAGATGAAGCCACCGGAAAACGTGTGATTGCCCGTATGGGTCGCTATGGCCCCATGGTACAGATTGGCGATACTGCCGATGAAAATGAAAAACCAAGATTTGCCAAACTGAAACCATCGCAGAGCATCGAAACCATCACGATGGAAGAAGCCATGCAGTTGTTCAGCCTGCCCAGAACCATCGGAGAATTTGAAGGACAGGAACTGGCTGTAAATGTGGGCAGATTCGGACCATACATTAAACTGGGAGAACAGTTTATTTCCATTCCCAAGGGCGAAGACCTGCACGAAATGGATATGGAAAGAGCCATTGAACTGATCAAGGCCAAGCAGGAAGCAGATGCACCTGTTGCCTTTTACAATGAATTACCGGTTACCAAAGGAAAAGGAAGATTCGGACCATTTATTAAGTGGAACGATTTATACATCAATATTCCAAGGGCATATAACTTTGATACACTTTCTCAGCAAGACATCAATGAACTGATCGAAAAGAAAATGGAGAAGGAAGCCAACCGGTTTATCCGCCAGTGGCCAGAAGAAAAAATAGCCATAGAAAACGGAAGATGGAGTCCTTTTATCCGCTTCCAGAAGAAGATGCTGAAACTGGGCAAACAGGCAGATGGCAATAAGCATACAGCTGAAAGTATTGCCGGTATTGAGCTGGAAGAGGTGAAAAAAATGATCGAAGAACAGGTTCCGGGGGCATTCACAAAAAAAACAAAAGCGGCCACCAAAGGAACAAAAAAAGCCACCCCTAAGAAAGCAGCTAAAAAAGCCGCTACAAAAAAAGCAGCTAAAAAAGCGGCACCCAAAAAGAAATAAGTACACAAAGTAGTTCAATAAAAAACAGGTTATAAAGCAGGACGACCCTTTACTTTATAACCTGTTTTATTTTATGGATAAGCAACTACTGAGGCTGATCGGTTATTTAACGATCAGGCCTGCCCCATTTGCCTGAGAAAACGAACATGGGCCACTACTGCTCTGCGTACAGTAGGATATTCAATGTACTGCAGCTGGTATTCCTTACATACATTCCTGACAATATCGCTGATGGCAGGGTAATGCACATGTGAAATTTTGGGAAAAAGGTGGTGTTCAATCTGGAAATTCAATCCGCCAACCAACCAGCTAACCAGCTTGTTTCTGGTGGCGAAATTGGCTGTGGTTTTGATCTGGTGCGCAGCAAACTCGTCTGGGAGCTGGTGCGTTTCAAAATTAGCTACCGGAAATTCAGTGTGTTCAACCGTGTGTGCCAGCTGGAATACAATACTCAGTACAAATCCGGCAAAAAGGCTCATGATCAGAAAACCGATGATCCAGTTTACCCAGCCCACAAACACAATGGGGATAACAATGAATACCGCAGCATGATAGAGTTTTACACCCCAGAATTCGATATGGTCTGCAATGTGCATCTTCTTCAAAGGCACATTACCGATTTTCTGGGTAAAGTATTTTTTATAGTCCGTAAAGAAAATCCAGAATACATACAGCAACATGTACAATACCCAGAAATAAAGGTGCTGGAATTTATGTGCTTTTACATGCTTCTGGGTTGGCGCCATGCGCATCAGGATACCAATTTCGATATCATCATCCACCCCGTCTACATTGGTGAAGCTGTGGTGAATCATGTTGTGTTTTACATTCCACATAAAGTGGTTGGCACCCAGCATGCTGATGGAAGAAGCAGCGATCCTGTTCACCCATTTATTGTTGCTGAAACTGCCGTGACTGCCGTCGTGCATCACATTAAAACCAATGGCTGCTACCAGTCCGCCTAAAACAATACATTCAAGGAGGGCCATATACCAGACCGGAGTAAAAAATACCAGGTGCGTATAAACCAGTATAAAAGCACATACCATGATGATGGCTTTTGTAAACAAAGTAGGGTTGCCGGTAGCATTGATGCCACGTTCGTCGAAATAAGCCTGTACGCGTTTCTTTAATTCAAGATGGAGAGGCTGTTTAACATGTGGAAATTTAGGGGTAACAAAGTTGTTCATTCGGTGAGTTTAATAAGATGGCAAGATAATTATTATGGGGCGTAGGATTCTGTTAAAATTGATTTTTTTGGGGGCAAAAAAACTGGTGAACGATGATATGGTAAATTTATTATGTATCTCCAGACACATATATCCACAGCAATGGAATAACTTCTGCTTGATTCCTAACAAAAAAATAATTTAGTTTGATGTTAGAATAACAGCCCTACTATGCAGGAAACCAAAGAATTGAATGCTCTTTTTACCCTCATAGACG
This sequence comes from Sediminibacterium sp., assembly GCA_016786865.1. Classification (GTDB taxonomy): domain Bacteria; phylum Bacteroidota; class Bacteroidia; order Chitinophagales; family Chitinophagaceae; genus Sediminibacterium. The sequence continues at coordinate 56,666 of JAEUVE010000008.1, forward strand.
ACCCGGACGAGGAAGTTTATTCCACAGTATCCGAAAGAATTGTCCGGTACGGAAAACCCATCATCCCCAACCTGGAACACCTTTGGGAAACCACCCCCAACGAAGACACCCAGGAAAGGATCGAAATGATCATCCACCGGCTGCATTTTACTGATTTAGTGAACGATTTAACCGAATGGCGCAACAGTGCACACCACGATCTGCTTTTTGGAGCACTGCTGGTTTCTAAATTTCAATACCCCGATCTGCAAACAGCCCCCGTAGTGCAGGAAATTGAAAGAATACGAAGAAATGTATGGCTGGAGCTTAACAGCTTTCTCACACCACTGGAACAGGCCAATGTATTATCAAGTATCATTTACAACTATTATAACCTGAAGGGCGTAGAAGTAAATTATTCCAATCCGGATGATTTTTTTATTCATAAAGTGCTGGAAAGCAAAAAAGGGAACAGGCTTACAAACGGAATCATTTACCAGCTTCTTTGTGAAAAACTGGAAATCAATGCCAGGATCATCAATATACCCAAACAGTGTATTCTGGCATTTTACGCAACAGAATTTGATTACAGCCAGGCAACTGCAAATCCGCAGGAACAGATCCATTTTTTTGTAGACGCCTCCACAGGACAGGCTTTTTCGCACCAGGACATCGAAAGTTATTTCAGCAAGATTGGGGTTTCCGCCAACCCCTCCTATTTCAGACCATTGCCCAATAAGCAAATTATCCGGGATCTGTTACAGGAAATTGCACAATGTTTCAACAGTCCGGAAAAAATGTACAAGAAAGAAGAGCTCCGCGAGCTGATTGAATTGCTGGATTAAGCACCCGGGCTATTCTGCCAGGGTTGTTTCAAGGGTCAGCTCCATGTTCAGGGCCTTGCTTACCGGGCAATTCAATTTGGCATCCTCAGCAAAACCCTTCAGTTGCTCCAATGAAATTCCCGGTACTTTGGCAGTCAGGTTAAGATGGGATTGTTTAATAACGCCTTCCTCCAGCGTAATGGAACAAACCGTTTGAATATGCTCAGGTGTGAAACCTGCAATGCCCAATACAAAACTGAGTTTCATAGAAAAGCAGCCTGCATGTGCAGCCGCCAGCAACTCTTCGGGATTGGTGCCGATCCCCTCCGCAAAACGGGAGTTAAAGGAGTACTGTGTTTGATTTAATACATTACTTTGCGTAGTAAGATGGCCATGCCCCTCTTTACCGGAGCCATTCCAAACTGCAATTGCATTCCGTTTCATACTAAATGATTTGATTAAATATATGATTAGTTGGGCTGATTTTGAAAAAATAGATATGCGCATTGGCACCATACTGGAAGCCAATCCTTTTCCAAAGGCTAAAAAGCCTGCATACCAGTTGCTGATCGACTTTGGTCCTCTTGGAAGGAAACAGTCTTCTGCACAAATCACCACCCATTATTCGCCCGAAGAACTGGTAGGGAAACAAGTGATTGCAGTAGTAAATTTTTCACCCAAACAGATTGCCAATTTTATAAGTGAATGTCTGGTTATGGGCGTGTATGATGCTGCCGGAGCGGTAGTGTTGCTGCAGCCCGATAAAAAGGTGGAGAACGGAGATAAAATTGGCTGAATTCGGCCTTAGTTCCTATATTTATGAACCAGCCTGCCGACCATGAGTGAATTATTTTACACTTATTATGAGAGCCCGATCGGTTTGATCAAAATCGGTGGCACCGACCAGTATATCGGAGAACTGAGTTTTGTAGACAACAAGGACCAGCTCACTTACGGAGAACCCGGCGTAAGCGAACTGATGCACCAATGCACAGAAGAACTGATTGAATATTTTCACGGAAGCAGAAAACATTTTGATATTCCCATTCACCAGGAGGGAACCGATTTTCAGAAAAAAGTATGGAGTGAGTTAACGGAAATCGGTTATGGAAAAACCATCAGCTACATGGATCTTGCCAAGCGTATGGGTGATCCAAAAGTAATCCGTGCTGCTGCCAGCACCAATGGAAAAAACAATATTGCCATCCTGGTGCCCTGTCATCGGGTCATCGGCAGCGACAGATCACTGATTGGCTATTCAGGTGGAATGTGGCGCAAGAAATGGCTGCTGCAGCATGAATTCAAAATTGTCCATGGGGTACAGACCCTGTTTTAATGCAATCGGCCAATGAGGAGCAAACGCTGTTTATGGATGCTACTGGCAGCTGTTCTGTTACAGACTGCTGCAAAGGCTGAACCTACGCCCAACAAAGTGGTTGTACTCGGTACCAAACACAATGGGAACAAATACCTTACCACCCAGACCCTGTTCAGGGCAATTCAAAAAATCAAACCGGATATTATATTACTCGAATTCGATTCGGTAAGTGTGGTTGATTGTGATATCCGCAAAGTAAGCGGTGCAAAACTGGCTGAATTTCTTGGCATCTGGAACAATCCAATCGAATACAGAACGGCCAGAAAATACAAGGAGGCCTATCCGGAAGTTTGCCTGGCGCCCTTCGACATGTATATTCCAAACAGAAAAGAATATGTTGCCTACCAGCGTATGATGGAAAAAACCCATCAGGAAAAACTCACCCAGCTGTACAGCAACAATCGGCTGGAACCCGCAGACAGTGCGCAATACGCCAAATACGCTTCCATCAATGGAGCCTTTCTGCAAAAATTAGACAGCAGCCTGGAAGTAATGAACCGGGAAACCCTTATGGATACCATTTATCGGATCAATCAGATCGAAAACAGTTTTATCCGCAGCATCACGGACCATTACAACGATCTGCAGCCTTACAGCAGATGGTACCAAAACAGTATGGAGTTTTGGGAACAACGCAACAACAGCATGTGCGAAAAAATTAAAATGGCACTGAATGCCAACAGCGACCGTACCATTCTGATCTTAACCGGTTTGCTGCATAAACCCTATTTAACCAGCTACCTGCAAAAAAAAGAGTTCAGGAAATTATGCAGGCTGGTACCTGCTAACGAGGCGCTTGCGGGCCGGATGCCTGTCTTATCCCTGTTCTAAAATAATGCAGTTCCTCGGCAAAATCCAGTTCAGGTTGGGCTTCCATGAGTTGGGCCGTAATGACGGCATATTTTTGCAAAAAACTTCGATGAATATCCGTGGTATCATGAAAGGGCCGGTGCTGATAGGCCAGATTGATTTCGCGGATCAGCTTCAATAATGCCTGCGAAGGCTCCGACAAGCATGCTTCTGTAAATTTTTCCCAAACATATCGGGTAGCATGGTAATTGGGATGCACCAGGTCTTCTGCATAAAACCGGTAATCGCGCAGATCATCAATCACCAGTTCGTAAGCAGGGAAATAATAACACTGGTCCAATAAACTTACCAGGTCATGAACGGCCTGTATCAGTACTGCCTTGCTTCTGTTGTTTTCAATGACTCCCTCCCGCAGGTGCCGCACCGGGCTAATGGTAAAAATGATTTGCAGTTTTGGATTAAATTCCAGCAAACGCACCAACATATTCTGCAAGAGCAACAGGGTTTCACCCGCTCCCAGCAATCTTTTCTGAAACCAGTCTGCAGGCGCTTTGTGATTGTTGGCAGCTACTTTGCCGGGAGCATATCCGGGAGCTCTCTCCGTAAGTTCGTACACCCATGCAGAACCCAGCGTAATCATGAGGCAATCTGCATGTTTCAAAAATGCATGTGCACCGGCAACAGATGCATTGATCTGTTGAATGGTTTCCGCTGCAGTGATTCCGGAAAAACGACTATGGTGTTTCCAGCTGTGCCAGGCTTCGTTCAGGCAAAATAAATCTGTTTCCTGGATCATTTCGGGCCGCATATACAGTTGTATGGCTTCCGCAACGCTTACCGGATTAAACAATATCCCATTGGGATTTTCCATTACCCTGAACTTATATTGCCGGAGCAGGTCTCCGATATTTTCAGTAAAACAGGAACCCATCATCAGCAAAGACTGCTGATGATTAATGGGATGCCCCATTTTTTTTATGGAAAATTCGTAGTGAAATTTCATACTAAAGGTTAATGAAAAATATCCATTGCCAGCCTGGACGATGCCGCCAGCGCTTCTTTGTTCAGCTTTTGCAAGTACCCTTTTTCCTGAAAATAGGGAATCATTAATTCGGTATCCATATTTCCAACCAGGTCGTCCTGCGCCATAGGGCAGCCCCCGATTCCTTTCAACGCACCATCATACCGCACACATCCTGCCTGCCAGGCAGCATTGAGTTTGCGCTGCCAGTTGAATGCTGTGGAATGCAGGTGTACCCCTATTTCCAATTGCGGGTATTGTGGCACCAGCGTTTCCACAGCACGGCCAATTTGTTCCGGAGTGGCCAGCCCCACCGTATCAGCAAGTGAAATAGTCCCAATGCCCATGGCCGCCATTTTTCCGGTCCAGCTCAGCAACAAATCTTCGCTATAGGTATCCCCATAGGGGTTTCCAAAACCCATGCTGAGGTAAATTACCAGTTCCCTGCCATTCTTCACACAAATTTCCTGAATGGATTCCACTCTCTGCAAGCTCTCTTCCATGGTGCTGTTGGTATTCCTTTGCTGAAAACTGGGAGAAAGCGAAAACGGAAAACCCAACGAACGAATTTCATCAAATACAATTGCCTCTTCTGCCCCCCTGGTATTGGCCACAATCACCAACAACGCGGTACGGGTACTGCTGAGCCGGAGTCCGCGAATCACTTTGGCGGTATCGGCCATCTGCGGAATGGCTTTGGGAGAAACAAAACTTCCACAATCGAGCACATCAAAACCCACTTCCAGCAACTGGTTGAGGTAGTTTATTTTTACTTCTGTGGGGATAAAGGTTTTCCACCCTTGCATGGCATCACGCGGGCATTCAACCAGTTTAATATCAGTGGCAGGGGTATGCATGGTATTTATTGAACAGTTGATGATTGCATGCGTTGTTTCATGGCTTCATACAGAATCATTCCGGTAGCTACCGACACATTGAGTGAATCGAACTGCGCTGCCATGGGTATTTTGAAAAATGCATCTGCTGCCTTGGCCAGATAAGGCTGTACGCCCCTTCCTTCATCTCCCATGATCACACAACAAGGGTCCTGAAAATTCAGCTCAAATACATTTTTATCTGCCCGCATTTCGCTGGTAAACACAGCAATGCCGTTCAGGTGAAGATCGTCTACTGCTTTCAGCAGGCTGCTTACCCTGCAGATATGGATTTTTTCCAATGCACCTGCACTGCTCTTCATGGCTTCTTCATTAAGCGCCCCTACCCCTTTATCCGGAATAATGATAGCCTGCGCACCGCAACATACAGCCGTGCGTGCAATGGCGCCAATATTGCGCACATCCGTAACGCCATCGAGCATCAGGAACAAGGGAGTTGTTCCGGCAGATACCACATGATCAATCACCTGTTGTAAATCGAGGTATTGTACCAATGCCGCGAATGCAATTACGCCCTGGTGATTAGCCCTGGTAAGCCCGTTGAGTTTTTCAACCGGAACCAGCTGTATCGGAATATGGTGTTCTCTTGCAAGTGAACGGATGGAATGAAGCACGTCTCCTGTTGCGTTTTTCTGCAGCAGGATTTTATCAATTGCTTTTCCGGATTGAAGGGCCTCTACGAGAGGCTGCCTTCCAATAATCATTGAACTTTTCTTCGGGGCCATTTGCAAATGTATTACTTCAATTTTCCCTGAGCCAATAAGAGTTGAACTTTATATATGGCAGCTACACTCATGGAATCGGTGATCTGTCCCTTTTCTACCATTTCCAGGGCTTCTGTAAAGGGTAATTTACGAATCACCAACTGTTCCGTTTCTTCGGGTTCAGGCTGCTCCTGACGCAACTCCCGGGCCAGAAAAACCAGCGCCCGCTCATCGCTGACGGAATTGGACAGATGCATTTCCAGCAGGAACTCCCATCGGGAAGCCACCAATCCGGTTTCCTCCAGCAACTCCCGCTTCCCGCCTTCCAGCGGGTCTGTTTCCAGCGGGGCGCCTCCTTCCGGAATTTCCCAACTGTAGGCATTCAGGGTAAAGCGGTATTGCCCGACCAGGTATGTATTGAGTGCTTCATCCAGCACCAAAACCCCCACTGCTGTATTCTTGTAATGGACTTTACCATAAATGCCCCTGCCACCGGAAGGATTGATCACCTGGTATTCTGTTAACCCAATCCAGGGATTATCATACACTTTGTTCTCGCCTGTTATCTGCCAGGGGTTATGCTCCATCCGGTTTATTTTTTTTAAAGATAATGGGTATTGAAATCAGCAGGTAAAAGAGGATACAGAAAACAATGCCAAATTTAATGATGGCACAGTAATAAGTGAGCCACAACGAATCGGGGGTATAATTGCCTGCAATGCTCTGCAACATCAGCAGATTTTCTGAAATATCCAGTATACCTGCTACAAAAGCTGCCCGTTGCAACAAAGTGCCTGCACTTCTTAAAAGGCCTTTGTTTCGTTTGGCTGCCACCGCAGCAACAGACAGAGACAGCAACAGTACATAAGTTGGTATAAACAAAAAATCAATCCAGATATTACAGGTAACAGTGGCCTGCTCCCAGGCAGCAAGTACCGTAGTTAATCTAGCCGGAGAATTAGCAAACTCCAGATCCAGGATGCCCCGGGGTGTATTCGGACCCGTAAGCCCGGCACCCTGAAGCCGCATCAACACAATAACCACCAGGCAGGAAACAGCCGTAATGGCAATCTGTTTTTTCATAGCATGAAATTAAAAAATTAGCGGCAGTTCTGCCGATTCTTTGAACAATTCTCCATAAAAAAGGCCGCTACCAGATGGCAGCGACCCGATGAACCCCTGAACCGCTATTAACCTACAACCCTGATTCCCTTAGCAACCAGTCTGATCTCTTTTTTGGGCTGGGTAATGGCATCAATTTCTGCCTTGGTTTTTTTGGCATCCTCCGCATAATGCTTCAACTCATCTACAGAGGTCGTAACCAATGAAGCTTCCCCTTCCAGCACAACGGTTTTTCCTTTTATTTCCAAAGGAAGAAAAAAAGCATAGTCTTTCATTTTTACAAATGCAGTAGTCGTATCATTTACCTGCAACTTGAGCCAGCAACCTTTTTTGGGACACACATCCACTACTTTGGCTTTTATCCTCGCATCCAGCTTATCGGACTTAGTCAACAGTGCAGGTAAAGTTTCTGCAGGAAGCGCGTTTTCAACAGAAATCGCAGCGCCAAAATTGCTGCCGGAAACAGCAGGCAGTTTTGGAGGCTGAGCATTCAGTGCTGATGCAGTACACAACAGCAATAAGAAGAAGGATGTTTTTTTCATATTCATATTTAATTGTTTGGTTTCTTATTTGGGCAAATCAGGCATCCGTACTTTCCAGGGTTGTGCTGTAATGGCATTCATAAAAGCAATGATGTCCTGTTTTTCCTCTTTGGTCAGGTTCAGTTTTTTAAGCAGTGGATCTGTTCGGGGATACAATGTATCTTTCAACTGTTCCGGCTTTGGCTTAGGTTGAGGCATACCTGCATTGTACATGTTCAGTATCCCTTCCATATCATCAAAAAGCCCGTTGTGCATCCATGGACGGGTTCTCATTACATCCCGGAGAGAAGGGGTTTTAAACTGGCCCACATGCGCAGCTTTGCCGGTTACCTTATACAATCCAAGATCTTCAAATTCCCGGCCGTAATAAGTCAGGCCCACATTGTGAAACTGTTGATCGGTAAAAAGCGGCCCGTTATGACAATTCATGCACCTTGCCTTGGTTCTGAACAGGTGCATGCCTCGCAAAGCTGCATCGCTTAATTTGGTGGCGTCTCCCTGTAAAAAATAATCAAAATCACTTTTACGGCTTACCAGGGTTCGCTCATAGGTAGCAATTGCATGCACCACGCGGTCAACATTCATTTCCTCTGTTCCATAAGCATTGGCAAAAAGTTTTTTGTATCCTGTAATTTTTCTGAGAACAGCAGGAACTTCCGGCATACTGCCATGCATTTCAATATCATTGTTTACGGGTCCGTATGCCTGATCTTCCAGCGTACTGGCACGACCATCCCAAAATAATTTTGAGCTGGCCCAGCTATTAGACAACGAAGGGGTATTGCGTTTACCGAGCTGCTGGTCGTGACCCACCGCTCTTTCCCTACCGTCTGTCCATGACATATCCGGAACATGACAGCTGGCACAGGAAATCTGGCCGGAACCACTCAGCCGTGGATCAAAGAACAGGATTTTCCCCAACGCTACCAGGTGTTTTACCGAATCTGCATTTGGATTAACCGGGCTTTCGGGCAGTATACCCAACTCTTTCCAGAATACGCCTGAATCAATAAAAGGTGCAGGCCACTTGTGGGGAGGCTGCAGGTACCAGGCACGGAGTGTATCGTTGTACCAGGTATCGAGGTGGTTGATTTTTCCGGTACTAAAAGAACAGATTCCAACAGCAGCTGTAATAAGAACGATTACGAACAGTTTCTTCATAAATTAGAAATAGAGATTAAAGGAACAGGAAACATTGAGTCTGTTTTTATTGGGCTGATAACCTGCCGGTAAAACCATATCAGGTTCACCGCCTCTGGCAGTCCATACGGCGCGGATTGCTATGCCGGCATCCAGCTGCCTGAAGATATTTTTTTTGATTGCCTGTACACGGGTTTCCAGGTTCAATGCCGAGTAACTGTAATACAGGTAATCGGAGTAAACAACGCCTTTCGTAAAAACATTCACCTGTGTGGGCGGCGCTTCCAACTCATTTAATAATGGAATGCTGTAGGAAGGATGAAATGCCGCAGCAAATGAAGTGGCTTTACCAGACTTCCAGTAAAGGTTGGCAGTGATGCCCGGTTTTACAAACGTATTTCGCAGGTAATGCTGCGCTACATAATCTTCGCGTGAAATATCTGTAAAATCAATACCCGCTCCTATTTCCGGTTCCGCTTTCCCATTGCGAAACCTGTACAGATAAGAGAGATTCAATGTATTGCCGGAATAGAAATAATTGCTTCCGTTCAGCTCGGCAAGCCAGTTGTCTCCGCTCTGCAACGAAAGTTGCGCATACAATTGCTGATGATTTCCACTGCCCTGTTTACTCAACAACAAGCTTGCATGAATGTCTTGCAAATACAGTTTGCTGTATACATGATACAACCTGGAACTGTTGCCTTCATCCATCGTAAGTTCCTCGGACCTGAGCCGATATGCAGCATTGGCGCGTATGTTGATCTTTCCGGCCACCCCTGCATAACTTGCATCAAAACCACTGTAATCGCTGAAGTGCCTTAGCCTTCCCTGCAATTTAGTAATATGCCCGTAACCCAGGCGCAGGTAACTGTTTCTTTCGATGTACAACTGATTTCCGGCATAGTTCTTATTCTTGTAGGTAATAGAAGTAGTTTCGTTGCCGTAACCCCAGACAAATCCGACACCAATAAGGTGTTTACCCAACCGGTAAGTAATAGCAGGATGCAGGGTCAGTTTAAACTGGCTTACGTCGGGCCTTGGGTCTACCGAACGGGTAGTCCAGTGATAATGATACGCTGCCCCCCACGAAATATGCATTTTGTTTTTCAATAGTTCATAAGCAATCAATGCATCCATATTGTAGTTCTGCCGTTCGTAGGCACCTGCTTTACCTGCAAAAAAATAAAAGGGCTGTACCTCTTCTTCGATGCCCTTCATGGTCCAGGCCAGGCTGTCTTCCATGATTTTATTAAAGTGAAAACTTCCTGCAATCCGCACGCGTTTAAGGGTACTGTACCCCTCAGTATAAAAGTCTGCAATTGTAGTACGCTGCGCTTGCTGCACCCTTCTGAAGCCTCCGGCAATATGTGTGGCAGAAAGAGATGCATATCCTGTTTTGTTTACAGGACTGCTCACCAGCTGGGTAGCATTGTGCTGGATCATTCCGGCCTCTATTGCGCTTTGCTGGTAAAAGTAAATACTGTCTGCCACTCCATTGCGCTGCGCAACAAGGGGAACAGAGAAAAAAAGTAAAATTGAACTGCAAACAAAAAATCGACTCATATTAATCTGCAAATGAAGAAGCTGATTTGGAAGGATCTGCTTTGGATTTTGTAATAAAATCATTGGCAGAATGATTGGTGTCTTTCAAAATTTTTCTACCGCCAACGGTCCTGGCAGTTTTTCTCACCAGCGACTGGGAAGAATACTCCCCTGCGTTTACATTGGCAGGGCCTGCATCCAGGCTGTTTTGCAGGCGCTTGGGAACCCGGGCAGTTTCTACCACCCGCTGCAACTCCACTGCATCAATGATGTGCCGGATAGGTATCTGAGGATATTTAACCGTGGTACTGGTAACCGTGGTTTCTACCGGAGAAGGGTATGCAGGCCACTGTGCAGGATCCTGTCCGGCAGGTGCTTTAAAAATAATCAGTGCATCTCTTCCCAGATTATCGAGCAGGAGGTCCTGCATAGATGATGCGAGTATTACTGTCAGGTTAGGAACAGACGGATTATCAATATCCCATTTATAGGCAGAGAACGTTGGAGAACTGCTGGTTGGGATAAAAATAGATCTTCTGTAGTCTACCAGGTAGCCTTCAAAATTTGCGCCGCTCAGATCAATGGTCAGCGTAGGATCCGTAATACCCTGTGTGGTTCCTCCTGTAAGGGCATAAGGCTGTGTATGATTCAGTGCAGTTTGCGCAATGATGATGCTTTCGCCGGGATTAACCGGATGATCTTTTCCCGTACCAGGTATCATGAAAAGACTCTTTACATACACGTAGTCTTCATTGGCCCTTGCTGCAGTTTGCCCGATAGATTTACTCCAATCGTACTGGCTGTTGGGCAAATAACCCGGAGTAGCAGCATTATTGGCTGTACCGGCAACGCCATATACCTGTCCAAAGTACAGGCTGTCTGCATAAAGTACCTGATTGGAATTGTTATAAATCTCTACAAACTGATCACGGAAACTAGCACCCCGGCTGGTGTTGGAACCGGCATAATATACCTGTTTGAATACCCAGTCGCCAATTTTGCCTGCAGTTAACACAACAGGCGCTTCGGAAATAGCAGCGGCAACCGACTGACCGGTAATATTACCATTAAACACCACATCGTCGGCAACATAAGTACCGCTAAGTAAAGAATAGCTTGCTGCACCAATGGTTATGCTGGCCGTAATGGTATAATTGCCGGGCGCTAAACTTGCAAAATATGTAATCCCCTGTGCATCGGAATAAGCCTGGTTCACTGTGCCGCTGGTGAGATTGGTAATTTTCACAAGAGCGCTGTCCTTTCTCAGTCCAAGAGCGGCTATAGATTCTTCATAAGCTAATTTCACAGAAAAGCTAACAGGTCTTACACCTGATCCGGCATCTCTTTTGTGACAGCCGGCCAAAAGTACCAGGGCAAAAGCAAGCAGTAAGAATGGGTGTTTTTGTTTCATGTTAATTGGTTTAGAATTGAATTGACAAACCTGCAGATAAGCTCAGCGGGCTATTGTATACGACCGAAGTCTGGGTAAGCGTATTGTAATACTCGGGGCGAATATTCAGCACATTGTATGCATTCAGCGTGAGCCTGATCTGGCGGTTTACTTCTTTGGCAATTCGCATATTCAGGTTTCCATATACAAAGGGAAGATTCACAGGTTCTGTAGACATCACTGCCCTTCCGTCTACAATGGTTACGTTGGGATCCAGTTTCAGGTAACCATATTCGGGGTTAGCGGAATCAAATTTTCCGATAGGATGAAATTGAAAATACTGATCAATGTATCCAATGGGCTCATTGCCATGCGGAACGGTTTTGGCTGAGCGCAACCAATGGATATCAGCCGAGAGGCTGATGATAAATCCCAGTGCAGGAATATGCGTATCGGAACCGATTCTGGAAATCAGCGATACATTTTCGCGAACGTCTGCATAATAAACACCATACCACGCTTTTCCTCCCTGTTGAATATAGGAGTTGTCTGCCATAATAATCCTGCGATCATTGCTGTTGTCCGACTTACTCCAGGAAAAAGCAGCACTAATGGTAAAACGTGTCATCAATGGTTTAACCCGGTTGGTTTGTAAAATGAATTCAGCCCCATAATTGTCTGAACTGAGTCCATTGGTAATAATGTAATTACCCGCAGCAGCAAATACGCTGCTATCTCCGGTGGGATAATAGCTGATTTTCTGGCCAGGAACCACGGTATAACCGTAATTAGGCAAACGAAGCGGCTGAAACTGCGAATAGCTGTTGAATCCATTCCTGTCTTTTTTGATGTAGCCGAACAAAGATGCTGTGCCCCAGCTTCCATTGTAACGCAAACCGGTTTCGAACTGAGTGGAACGCGCAGGTTTCAGGTTGCTGTTGTCTGTATTGATTTTTTGCGTGTAAACCAAAAACAGGCTCTGATCTGCATAGCCATTGTAAAGGTTCAACAGGGGAATATCCAGATAGGTTGGAGCAGGATAACGGTGTGCCATCGTTGGCGATTTGGTAGATATCCCGTAAGCCATGTTTAACTCCCATTGCTTACTGAGCTGATATCTTGCATTAATCCTGGGTTGAAGGTTACCAAAATCATTCTGAATATCATAACGCAATCCTAACCCAATATGAAGTGGACGACCCTTCAGTTTGGCAACAAGGTTATCCTGCAAATAGAAGCCGGTATTCACCAGGTCTTTCAGCAGTCTGTAATTGAAAGGACGTTCATTCTGGTTGTTTACACTGATCCACCGGGGTCTTTCCGGATTTACAACAATTCCTTCTCCCTTATTGCCCGACAAACTAAAGTTGACCCCATAGCTGAGATTCTGCAAAAGAGCACCTGTTTTGATCAGGCTGCTGAAACTCAGGTTGGCTGAAATTGTTTTAGGCCGACCAATGATGCGTTCCTCCGCCAGGTATGCACCAGGCAAGAATATACCTTCGTAAATGCCGGTTGTATCTTTATTGGCAAGCCCTTTGGGAGGGCCATTGAGCAGCCATTGATTATAGGTTTCCTGATAGCCGCTGCTGTAACTTACACTAAAGGTTGCCGAACGAACAAAAGAAGCAGGCAGGCTCAACAATAACCTGTTAGACACACTTAAGTTTCTTCGCCGCGAGTAGGTCTTTAATTCTGCATCATCGTCCGGGTCGGTTAGTACATCATCCAGTTGTGTACTGTAATCGACAGACAAAGTGTTTTTTAATCCCTTGGCAATCTGGTAGGTCCACATGAGCGCCGTGTTCACGCGATCAAATTTTTTGAGTTTGTCTCTGGGATCCTTATTGCTGTTCAGATAGCCCAGGCTAATATTCAACGCACCCCATTTTTTCCCAAGCCCTATTCCCTTTGATAAAGAAAATTCTGTGGATCCTTCATTGATACGCGTATTGAACTGATAGTTTGTTTTTCCGGCCTGGCGGTTGATGATGATCGCTCCGGATGTAAGTTCGCTGTATTGGGCGGATGCCACACCCGAAACCACTTCGATGCTTTCGATATTATTTACCGGAATATCGCGCAGATCAGGGCCGGAGAAAGGCACATCAAAACTACCATCGGACCTGCTGTTGATCACAGAGCCGGACATTCCCCTGATAGACAAACTTCTGTTTTGCATATTCGCATCATTGGATTGCCTGATGCCATCTACAATGATGGCCGTGCCCAGCGAGTTGGTAAGAGCATGATTCCCATCGGCCTCGCTTCGGAGCGTAATCAGTTGCGGATTTTGCAATTGAGGAGGAACAGTGGTTTTACCCGGAAGATTGTTGAGTACATCTGCCAGACTAAACGCCTGCATTTGAGCAATCGCCTCCCGGTTAAAAAGTATGGACGAATTAGACACATTCCCCTTTCTTATACCTGTTACTTCCACATGATCAAGCCTAAGGCTGAGATCTGTTAAAACAAAAAAGTGCAATTGATTAAATAAAGCAGCAGGAATGGTTTTGGAAAGCGTTTGTTTACCAACATAGCTCAGTTCGAGATTAACTTCACTCATTTTTTTTGTGACCGGTATTACAAAACTGCCATCCGATCCAGTATTAAACAAGGCCTCTGTTTGTAAAACCTTAACGGTACAGAATGCAAGTGGCTGGTTACGACTGTCTGTAACCCTTCCCCTTAGAACATTTGCAGCCTGTGCCTTCAATCCTGCTTCTGAAAAAAAGAACACTACAAAAATCAGCACCCCAATTCTAATGTTTACATATCCTTTCATGATTCTTTCAATGGTTGGCGAATATAATAGAAAAAACAAATAGTCTACTAGTTTAGTAGGATAAACGGTAGATGTTTATTTTTTCTTATTCAAACACAATGTATTCGGGCACGAATATCTCAATGTGCATTCCGGCTGAATGTAGCAATCGGGAAATTCCATTTACGAAATCAGCAGAAACCGGTCAATGGGCTATAAAATCGCCCCTATCCTGAAGCAGCGGCTTTGCTGGAGGGCGCAAAAAAAAACCTCTGTGCTTTTGCACAGAGGTTTCACTAAAAAAACTTTTACTGATTATTTTAAGCCAAACGCTTTTTTCACTTTGGAAACATAGTCCAGCTTCTCCCAGGTAAACAGTTCCACTTTTACTTTCTTCTCTTTACCATCCGGAGTTTTGAAGGTCTTGGTAACTACTTCGCTCTTACGACCCATATGGCCATAAGCGGCAGTTTCACTGTAAATCGGGTTACGCAGTTTCAAACGCTGCTCAATAAAGTATGGACGCATGTCGAACAGACCTTCCACGATCTTCGCAATCTGGCCATCGGTCAGCTTTACCTTGGCTGTACCATAGGTATTCACGTTGATTGATGTTGGCTTGGCAACTCCAATTGCATAAGATACCTGTACCAGAATCTCGTCTGCTACTCCGGCTGCTACCAGGTTCTTCGCAATATGACGCGTAGCATATGCTGCTGAACGGTCTACCTTGCTCGGATCCTTACCACTGAAAGCGCCACCACCATGGGCGCCCTTACCACCGTATGTGTCTACAATGATCTTACGGCCGGTTAAACCGGTATCGCCGTGTGGACCACCGATTACAAACTTACCGGTAGGGTTAATATGGTAGGTAATGTTGTTGTTAAACAACTTCGCATATTTCTTGTACTTCGCTTTCACCCTCGGAATCAGGATGTTGATGATGTCGGACTTAATCTTTGCCAGCATCTTCGCTTCTGTATCAAAATCATCGTGCTGGGTAGATACCACGATCGCATCGATGCGCACAGGACGATTGTTGTCGTCGTACTCCAGGGTAACCTGGCTCTTGGCATCAGGACGCAGGTATTTGATCTGCTTGTTCTCTCTTCTCAATGCCGCCAGTTCCAACAGGATCTTGTGTGCCAGATCCAGTGCCAGTGGCATATAGTCTTCTGTTTCGTTGTTCGCATAGCCAAACATCATGCCCTGGTCGCCTGCTCCCTGCTCCTCTTTCTTCTTACGGTCTACTCCCTGGTTGATGTCGGCACTCTGCTCGTGAATCGCAGATAAAATACCACAGCTGTTCGCTTCGAACATGTATTCACTCTTCGTGTATCCGATCTTACGAATAACCCCGCGTGCAATCTCCTGTACATCCAGGTATGCTTTCGACTTCACCTCTCCTGCCAGTACTACCTGACCCGTGGTTACAAGTGTTTCACACGCTACTTTAGACTGCGCATCAAACGCCAGAAAGTTATCGATTAATGCGTCCGATATCTGGTCGGCTACCTTGTCCGGATGGCCTTCAGATACACTCTCAGAAGTAAATAAATAAGACATTATTGATGGGTTTTAAATAATTAGGTATGCAAATATAGGTTTGCCAGCCGAAAATTTACAGGCGGGAATAAACAATTCTCAAACGCATTCTGAAACGGGTATGGCTACCACCTCCCAGCCTTACCCTGCCCTGCGCTACCTGGTTATGGTAAGATGGGGTGAGGTAATAGAGCTGGTTGACCTTGTTATTCGGGTAAGCCGGTGTGTACATGATTGAATCGTTGGTAGGCGCACTTAAACGCATGGTGAACGAAGTGTCTTTTCTTGTCACGATCCCCTGAACATAACGGGTAAGGTCAAAGTTATAGCCTGCAATCCGATCGTAGCCTGGTACGGTTTTATAGAAACGATACCCCCCAAAGGTATAGGTATTAGGACCCGAAGCGGAAATAGAATAGTCGTTGGGAATATTCCGGTTAAACTTGTTGGCAGAGTCGTAAATGCTCAGCAGCAGTATACCCGGAGCTTCCATATAGCGGTCGATGGTAAGGAGGTTGGCATCATCGGGCACCTGTTCGGTAATCAGTTCTGCCCGGTGAATGATCCGGTTATTCATTTTATCCAGGTTGGGAATCCGCAAACGCGCATAGGTACCCGGATAGGTCTGGATATAAAGCAAAGAGTCCGGACGTGGCGTGGTGGCCGTTGCGAACCTGGAAGCAACTTCACTTCCTCCACGGCTGCGGGTAATGAAATTGGCATCACCGCCGAGATAGGCGTTGAAGCGGAAGTTCACCACATTGGTATCGCGGGTGGTTGCACCGGTAGTACTGGAGCTGTAATACAAAGACAGCTTTGTATTGGTATCCAGCAGATTGATATACAACAGGGCATTGGCCGGGTTGGAAGATGCTACTTTAAGGGCAAAGCCACCGAAATGGGCCCGGAAAGTGGTATCTGATTTATAGGCATTTGTAGAGTCGTAGGTTTTCAGGAAACGGGTAGCCACCTGATTGTTCAGGCGAATCCGGATCTGGTTATTTGCATTCTCATACCTGTTTTTTACAGAATCCCCCAGTCGCCTGATATCTACGCTAACCTGGTTCCCCAATGCACCCACCGTAGCTATATTGTAACGGGAGGGATAATTGGCCGGATATACGATATATGGATCCAGTGGTGTGTTGGTGCTGATTTCTTCCACACTAAGGATCAGCGGCTGTGTGGAATCTCCATAAAATCTTCTGTAGCTCAGGATCAATACGGCAGAATCCGCTACAATGCTGTCTTTGGTACCCGGAACTGCAAAAGGGAACTGAGCGGGAAACAGCTCAAAATTCATGGAAGCCGTGGTACGGCCAAACAGGGGATCATTGGTGATTGCACCCAGTACATGTTCATCCTGTTTGTAAATACGGGTGGTATCCAGGTTCTCAAAATTATCGGTTACGAGTTCCAGGGTTGTGTCGAAGGTATTCACCCCGTCCACAACGGGAATTAATCCTCTTCCCAGTTCTGTGGAAGTGATCCTGGTACAGGCTGCAGCAGTAAATACGATCAGTAAAATAGCGATACTACGCAGTGTAGAAGTTGAATGCATGTTCTGGAAATTACTTACCCGCAAGGTCGTTGTACAATTCTAAATACTCTGTTAAATCAGAATCCCATCCTTTGAATGGAACTACTTTTTTACCCTTCACTTTGGAGAACTCTTCCACCAGCTTTTTATCTACCTCATCGGCTCCAAATGAAATGGCATCTGCAAAATGAGCGCCACCCCTGAACATAGCGGTGTTGGTCGTTTCCTTAAATGGTTCCAGGTCTTTCTCCTTAATATTGGCATTGATGATGGCCTTTTTCAAAAAGTCTGCACCCAGCTTTTCCTTAAATGTATTCGAGCCAATGGTAAACACCACTTTGCTGTTACCAAATACAGGTTCTTTTTTGTAGGCTGTTTTAATATATGCAGGGATTAATCCGGTCATCCATCCACTGCAGTGAATGATGTCGGGAGGCCATCCGAATTTTTTTACGGTTTCAAGTGCACCTTTACAGAAGAAAACGGTTCTCAGATCATTATCAGGGCACCAGACCTCATTTTCGTCGTGAAAAATCTGCTTTCGTTTAAAAAAGTCTTCGTTCTCCAGAAAATAAACCTGCAGACGTGCATTGGGCAATGAAGCCACTTTAATCTGCAGGGGATAGTCGTCGTTGTCTACAGTAACATTAATACCAGATAAACGAACCACTTCGTGCAGACGGTGCCTGCGCTCATTAATGACCCCAAACCGGGGCATAATGCACCTCACTTCCAGCCCACTCTCATTGCTTTTGATCGCCAGTTTGTTAATTACCTCCGCAAACTCGGTTAACTCCAGATACGGCGACATCTCCGTGGCAATGAATAAAATCCTTTTCTTTGTTGACATTAGCACACTTTTTTTACAAACCTTGCCGTGAATAAGGGGGCAAAGTTACGAAAAATAAGGCGGAATGCAAGAATTAGGAGGTTAAAGCCTGATTATCAGCAAATTATAATTACTTTTTAATATATTAGCCGGGGCTTCCGGAGAACTTGACTAACTTCGTATTTCCTCCGACCCGGATCATTTCACAAGTGCAATAAGCAGGCTGTTATGAAAATTAAATGGTTATCGGTTATTCAATATATCATCTTTTTGGGAATCGGCATTTTTCTGGTCTGGTGGAGTTTGCATCAGATTCCCGATGAAAAATGGGAGGAGTTCAAAGATTCCATGAAATCGGCCAATTACTGGCTCATGATTCCGGTTTTCCTGATTCTTTCTTCCAGCCATATCATTCGTGCCATGCGCTGGAAAATACTGATGAAACCCATGGGCTATTCGCCGGGAATCCTCAATGTTTTTTTTGCGGTGATGATCGGTTACCTGGCCAATCTTGCCATTCCCAGACTTGGGGAAGTACTGCGCTGCACCATTCTGTCGAGGTACGAAAAAATTCCTGCGGATAAACTGATCGGAACCATCCTGGTAGAACGGGCTTTCGACGTCTTGTGTCTGGGAATTGTTTTTGTAGTGGCATTTATCAGCCAGTACAACATCATTGGCGGATATGCCCTTGAGCTATTCCACAATGCATTCGAAAGCAGGAGTGGACAGTTTTCCGTACAAAAAATAACCATCGTGCTGATCGTGCTGAGCCTTACCCTGGCCACCATATTCTATCTGTTTAAAAAACTGAACCACCTGAGTATTGTTACAGCCGTCAAAAAAATTATCCGGGGTGTATGGGAAGGACTGATCAGCATCAGAAACCTGCAGCAAAAGGGAAGATTTCTATTATACAGCGCAGCCATCTGGACCTTGTACATCGGCGGCACCTGGGTTGGCTTATGGGCCACTTCCGGAACAGAAAGCCTGGGACTTCCTGCAGCCATCTCCGCGTTGGCATTTGCCAGCATCGGCATGATCATTACACCGGGAGGAATTGGTGCCTACGCGTTTTTCCTGGCCAAAGTGCTGGAAAAAAACGGCGTTTCATTCGAAATTGGATTTGCGAATGGAACACTACAATGGTTTGCACAGTTCATCATTATATTAATTGTAGGATTTATTTGTTTGGGGCTCTTACCCTGGTACAATAAAAAGTATGCTAAATGAAAGCAATAGAAGCCATTCCTAAAAAGATTTTCAACCTCACCGATTTACAAAGACAGGTGGCAGCCTGGAGGGTAAATGGGAAAACCATTGCCTTCACCAATGGCTGCTTCGACATTTTGCACGAAGGACATATTTTTTCGCTGAATCAGGCCGCCAAAGAAGCGGATTTTCTTATAATCGGCGTAAACAGCGACGCCAGCGTAAAAAAACTGAAGGGGCCGGATCGACCCGTCAATAACGAAAAAAGCAGGTCGCTGATCCTGAGCAATCTGGAAGTGGTGGATGCTGTGATCATTTTTGATGAGGACACCCCGCTCCAACTCATTCTTGCCCTGATGCCCGATGTGATAGTAAAGGGAGGCGATTATACCATCGAACAGATTGTAGGCGCCAAAGAAGTAATGGCCAATGGCGGAAGGGTGGTCATCAATCCGATCGTGGAAGGATTCTCCACCACCGGCATCATACAGCAGATCAAGTCGTCCTATTCCTGAGACCCTTTCGGAATGCGTTATTCTTAACACAGGAACAAGTTAGACTGAATTAAATTTGAGCCATGACTAAAAGACCTTTGATTCAGAGAGATATCAGCTGGCTGAGTTTCAATGCACGTGTTTTACAGGAAGCCAACGACCCTACCGTGCCCTTGAAAGAACGGATTCGTTTTCTGGGTATATATTCCAACAATGCGGATGAATTTTTCCGGGTACGCGTGGCCACGCTAAAACGCATGATTGAATTTTCGGAGAAGCGGAAAAAGCTGAACATGCACATGGAAGTGGATCCCCAGCAAATCCTCGACCAGATTCAGACCATTGTATTGCGGCACCAGAATGAATTCAACCGAATCTGGGCGGGCATTGTACAGGAACTGAAAAAAGAAAAAATCAGTCTCGTTACCGAAAAGCAACTGAACAGGGAACAAAAGGTTTTTGTAAAAAAATTCTTCGATGAGCAGGTTCGATCTAATATCATTCCACTCATGATCGAGAGCCTGCCCCAACTCCCCTATCTCCGCGACAAAAGCATTTACCTGGGTGTGGTCATGCGCAGGAAGAGTTCGGCCTACCAGCAGAAATACGCGCTGATCGAAGTGCCGGCCAAGGCCGTTGGCCGCTTCATCATACTGCCATCGGCTCCGGGCGAAAAAAAAATCATCCTGATTGAAGACATCATCCGCTTCAACCTTCCGGTGATCTTCTCCTACTTTGGATACGATTATTTCGATTCGCATATTTTCAAAGTAACCAAGGATGCGGAGATCGATCTGGACAACGACATCAGCACCAGTTTTGCAGAAAAAATAGAAAAGGGCGTAAAGAACAGAAGAAAGGGAAAACCGGTTCGGTTTGTGTACGATAAAGAAATGGATGCCGGATTGCTGGAATACCTCATCAGGAGGCTGAATCTGAACCGAAAGAGCAACATCATACCGGGTGGACGCATTCACAATTTCCGGCACTTCATGGATTTTCCGGATGTATTCAACAGCAAGAATACCCGCAGGGAATCCTTTATTCCTGCTGCACTCCAGAGTGCTCAGCGGGTTACGGATATTATTTTGAAGCAGGATGTTATGCTGCATTTTCCCTATCATTCCTTCGACCCGGTGATAGACCTTTTGCGGGAAGCCGCCATGGACCCGGATGTGCTTTCGATTAAGATCACTGCCTACCGCCTGGCATCCAATTCCAAAATCATCAATGCACTGGTGAATGCCGCACGGAACGGAAAAGAAGTGGTCGTGATGCTGGAACTCAAAGCCCGCTTCGACGAGGAAGCCAACCTGGAATGGAAGAATATATTGGAAGAAGAAGGAGTTAAAGTATTGCTGGGTGTTCCCAAAATGAAGATCCACGCCAAGCTTTGCATCATCAAAAAGAAAAAGGGAACCAAAATGGTTCAGTATGGATTTGTGAGTACGGGTAACCTGAACGAAAAAACAGCTAAAATTTACGGAGACCATTGCCTGCTTACCTGCAATGGAAAAGCAATGGCCGACATCAACCGCATCTTCCGGTACCTCGAGCACTGGAAACTGGGCATGCGCAATCTCCAGCTTTGTAAAACCCTCTGGGTATGCCCGGTGAATATGCGAAAGCAGATCGCACAGCTAATCGACAAGGAAATCAAAGCAGCTAAAGCAGGTAAGGAAGCACGCATCATCATTAAGGTAAATTCGTTGAGCGATTCACTGCTGATCGATAAGCTATACCAGGCCGCTGTTGCAGGAGTAGAAATCCGGATGGTCGTTAGGGGAATCTTCTGTCCGATCATAGAACATAAAAAATTCAAACAGCCCATCAGCGCCATCAGCATTGTAGATGAATACCTGGAACATGCCCGTGTGATTATTTTCCATAATCAGGGGGATGAAAAAGTATATATATCCAGTGCAGACTGGATGGTGCGGAACCTGGACCACCGGGTAGAAGCCGCGATTCCGGTTCTTGATCCTGTGATTAAACAGGAATTGATTGATATTATCCACATTCAATTAAGAGACAACGTAAAAGCCAGAATCCTCAACAATGAATTATCCAACAACTATGTACCTTCCGGCGGTAAAAAAAGGATACGTTCCCAAATAGAAACTTATCATTATTTGTTTAAGAAAAATCAAACCAGAAAGTGAGGTTAGCCGCAATTGATATAGGCAGTAACGCAGCAAGACTGCTGATTGTTGAAGTGGGTTACGATAAAAACGGTCACCCGCTGTTCAACAAGCTCAACCTGGTAAGGGTGCCTTTGCGGCTCGGTTTCGACGTGTTTGAGCGGGGAGAAATTTCCAAAGAGAAAAGGGGAATGATTCTGCAGACGATGAAAGCATACCGCCATTTACTGAATGCGTATGAGGTCAACGATCATTCCGTGATCATTTGCGCAACCAGTGCCATGCGGGATGCCGCCAACAGCGCAGATATCATCCGTAAAGTGAAACTGGAAACAGGACTGGAAATTGACATAATAAGCGGCGAGCTGGAAGCTTCCATCATTTATGAGAACCATATTGCTGAAAATATGGATACCAGCAACAGCTACCTCTACATAGATGTGGGAGGCGGAAGTACGGAACTGACCTTCTTTTCGGATGGCAGGTTGTTATTCAAAAAATCCTTCAATATCGGAACCATCCGCTTATTGAAAGATATGGTAGAAGATCCGCTTTGGAACGAAATGAAAGACTTCATTAAATCGGGTACCAAAGGGTACAAAAAAATCATTGCCATTGGTACCGGAGGCAATATCAACAAGGTTTTTTCACTTAGCAAGAAGAAGGATGGCAAACCCCTGACCCTGGATCTGCTGAAAGATTATTACAAGGAAATTTCCAGTTTTTCACTGGAAGACAGGATCAATGTTTACAAGCTGCGCCGCGACCGGGCCGATGTAATTGTACCTGCACTGCAAATTTACATGAACGTGATGCGATGGGCAGAAGCAGAAGAGATTTACGTACCCAAGATAGGATTGGCAGACGGACTGGTGCAGCACCTGTACTACGAGCTGGAATCGCGGGGTACACGGTATTTGAAGAACTGATGCTCCTTTCACCGATAGAGAACAACCTTTCGTCCGATTTTAGGAGGGGAATAAAGCCACTTGGTTAAATTTGAATAACTGATCAATAATAAAAATCCGCCCATTGTCCCCTATCCGCCATAAAAAGAAACTGGTTCCGGTCATTGCCCATGTGGCCGCATGGGTTTGTTTTTTTGCCCTGCCTTACCTGGTATTCTTTCCTGGACTGCGTGATTTCAGTATGAGCAATCATACCCTAACATTCATTATTATCTGTGATGTTCTCCTGATCGGCTTTTATTACCTGAACACGGAGGTATTGATTCCCAAATACCTGGTAAATGAGAAATGGATGCCCTACCTGTTGTGGATCATTGCCTGCCTGCTGTTCTTTGTAATTGTTCCAAGACATATTGCCACCCTGATTGTACCACCCGAAAACTTCATGCCACCTCCCGGCAGCAATACCGGACGAATGGCCATGGATCCGGAACGACAAAGAATACTGCGGGCCAGAAGAAGAAGCAGCAACAACTACTTCAATACCGCCATCTTTTTGCTGGTAATGACTGTTGGAACCTGTATTACCGTGGTGCAGCGCTGGCTCAAAACAGAGCAGCACAGAAAAGACGCAGAAAACGAAAAACTGAATACCGAACTCTCCTTTTTAAAATCGCAGGTTAATCCGCATTTCTTTTTCAATACGCTGAACAATATTTATTCACTGGCCATTATCCGCAGCGAAAAAACAGCGCCTGCTGTAATGAAGCTCTCCTCCATCATGCGGTACATCCTTACGGAAACAGAAAGAGACCGCGTACCCCTTTCCAATGAGGTAGACTTCATTCACAATTTTATAGACCTTCAACAGGTTAGACTAACAGAAAAGGTAAAACTGGATTTTTCCATTACCGGCAATATCGGAGAATTGCTGATAGCTCCCCTGATCTTTATCCCATTTGTGGAAAATGCCTTTAAGTATGGCGTCAGTACCAAGGAAGCCAGCAGTATTCATATTCAGCTCGAAGCAAAAGGGCACGACATCTTTTTTACTGCAACCAACTTCATCGTGCAATCCGAAAATACCATGATGGAGAATACCGGAATAGGCATCAACAATGTAAAACGTAGACTGGAATTGCTTTATCCCGGCAAGCACACCCTGATCACAGAAGAAAAGGGAGGCTATTATTACGTAAACCTGCACATTAATACAGCATCATGATCAAGTGTATAGCAATAGACGACGAGCCACTGGCACTACAGGTAATTGAGGAATACTGTGGCCGTATATCATTCCTGAAACTGGAAAAAACATTCACGAATACAGATGAAGCCAGGGAATACCTGAAACAGAACAAAATCGACTGTTTATTTCTGGACATACAGATGCCCGACATCAATGGAATGCAGTTTTACAAGAGCCTTCCCGAAGACAAACCCGTGGTGATTTTCACAACGGCTTATAAGGATTATGCTGTGGAAGGCTTTTCGGTGGATGCAGTGGATTATCTGCTTAAGCCCTTCGAATACGACCGCTTTCTGAAAGCCTGTTATAAAACCAAGGAATACCTTGAGTTTTTAAGCAATCAGGAACTACAGCTGAATTCCATCTTCATCAAGGTGAACTACGAGATCATGAAGATCAACCTCAAAGACATTGAATTGATTGAAGCGCTGGACGATTACATTAAAGTTTACATCAAACCAACTCCGGTACTGACCCTGATGACCCTGAAAAGTATTGCGGAAAAACTACCTTCCAGGGATTTTTTACGGGTACACCGGTCCTTTATTGTTCCGGTACATAAAGTGGAAAAATTCAGCAAAACCAAGATTGTGGTGGCCGGAAAGGAAATTCCGATCGGCAGCAGCTACAATACGGTATACGATCAGTTGCTGGCGGCCTCCAAAATGGGGTAATTCCGCCGAAAAAACACAGAAACTTATTCTTGCTTTTGCAGCGCCACAGAGGGTTAATCCTTACCTTTGCGCCAAATTACGACTGCATGCAATTCTTAGAACAACTTGGCATTCAGACAGCCAACAAAGGGGTATCAACCGGTACCAAATGGATCGAAAGTAATGGCGCAACCATTGACTCTTTCTCTCCTGTAGACGGTAAAAAAATCGGCAGCACCGTGGCTGCAGATAAAGCCGCATACGAACAAGTCATTAACCAGTCATTGAGTGTTGCCAAAGAATGGCAGAAATGGCCTGCACCCAAGAGAGGTGAAGTGGTTCGCCAGGTTGGTGAAGCACTGCGTCAATACAAAGAGCCATTGGGCAAACTGGTAAGTTATGAAATGGGGAAAAGCCTGCAGGAAGGTTATGGCGAAGTACAGGAAATGATCGACATCTGCGATCTGGCAGTAGGTTTATCCCGCCAATTGTTCGGACAAACCATGCACAGTGAGCGTCCTACACACAGAATGTATGAACAATGGCATCCACTGGGTATTGTAAGCATCATCTCCGCATTCAACTTTCCGGTTGCTGTATGGAGCTGGAATGCAGCATTGGCATGGATTTGCGGAAACACCACTATCTGGAAGCCCAGCGAAAAAACACCACTTTGCGGTATTGCCGTACAAAAAATAATTGCCGAAGTATTTGCTAAAAACAATGTACCGGAAGGCGTAAATTGTTTGGTACAGGGAGCAAGAGAAGTAGGCGAATGGATGAGTAAGGATACCCGGATTCCGCTGGTATCTGCTACAGGTTCTACCAGAATGGGTAAGGAACTGAGTGCTACTGTTGCTGCAAGACTGGGCAAGAGCCTGCTGGAGCTGGGTGGAAACAATGCGATCATTGTTTCTCAGCATGCAGACCTCGATATGTCGCTGATTGGCGCTGTGTTTGGGGCGGTAGGTACCGCCGGACAGCGTTGTACCACTACCAGAAGACTGATCATCCATGAATCTGTATTTGATACATTCACTGCCAAACTGGTGAAAGCATACGCACAGCTTCGTATTGGCGATCCGTTGGATCCAAAGAACCACGTTGGTCCGTTGATCGATACTGCAGCGGTAAATATGTACCTGAGCGCTATTGAACAGTGTAAAGCACAGGGTGGCAAGTTCCTGGTAGAAGGAGGTGTTGTTACAGGAGCAGGTTACGAAAGCGGTTGCTATGTAAAACCTTGTATTGCTGAGGTAACCAACGACCTGCCAATTGTACAACACGAAACCTTTGCACCTATCTTATATGTGATGAAGTACAGCACCCTCGATGAAGCCATTGCCATGCAAAACGGTGTACCGCAGGGATTGTCTTCGGCCATCATGACGTTGAACCTGCGTGAGGCAGAACAGTTCCTTTCTGCACAGGGAAGTGATTGTGGTATTGCCAACGTCAATATTGGAACAAGCGGTGCTGAAATTGGTGGTGCATTCGGAGGCGAAAAAGAAACCGGCGGCGGAAGAGAAAGCGGAAGCGATGCCTGGAAAGCCTATATGCGCAGACAAACAAATACCATCAACTGGGGTACCAGCTTACCACTTGCACAGGGTATTCAATTCGATTTATAAGCAACCAATCCGGAAACCAAACTCCGGGATCACATATAAAAAGCCGACCGAAACATTTTCGGTCGGCTTTTTTAT
Organism: Sediminibacterium sp.; assembly: GCA_016786865.1. GTDB lineage: Bacteria > Bacteroidota > Bacteroidia > Chitinophagales > Chitinophagaceae > Sediminibacterium. The sequence goes on from JAEUVE010000008.1 coordinate 83,058, forward strand.
TCGGCAATAGATCTGGTTTATCTGGTCTGAAATACGCGTACCCAGTCCACTTCCATCGTTGCAGGAAAAATAGCATCATCCACCCCTTTTTTACCACCCCATCCCCCGCCAATTGCCAGGTTCAGAATCAGGTAAAAAGGCGCATCAAAAGGCCATTCCTTTACGCCAAGATGTTCGTTATGGATTTGATTATACACCACCCCGTCCATGATAAAATCAATTTTCTCAGGAGTCCATTCTATTGCATATACATGAAAGCGCGTATAAGGATCAGCCGCATAAATGGCTTTACTTTTTTGCGTGCCCTTGATGTGATTGTAGGCTTCTGAATGAATGGTGCCGTAAATGCTGTCTTTCTCATAACCCACATGTTCCATGATGTCGATCTCTCCGCAGGCCGGCCAGCTAACCGAATCCATGTTGGTGCCAAGCATCCAGATTGCCGGCCAGGTGCCCCTGCCTGCAGGAAGCTTGGCCCTTACTTCAATACGGCCATAGGTAAAAGCAGCCTTGTTCCTGGTCTGCAGTTTGGAAGAAGTATAGGATTTGTTTTCCCTTCGCTCCTTCCTTGCGATGATCTTCAGTACCCCATTGGATACCACCGCATTCATGGTATCGTTTGCAGTATAATATTGTAATTCATCGTTGCCGCCGCCATGGGCGCCGGGATGGTATCCCCATTTGCTGCTGTCGGGCAAACCCTGGTAATTGAATTCATCACTCCATACCAGTTTCCATCCATTTCTGGTAATTGTTTTCGGCATCAGTTCCAGCAACAACTCGGGTTCATTGGTCGTGATGAATTCAAACTCATTGGCCATCAGCCATTCCATAGTTTCAGCATCATTTACCGTCCAGGCATTCAGCGCAATACCCCGTTTTTTGGCATCGCCTATCCATTCGGGATATTTTTTAAAAACGGAATAATGATAATCAGCTCCGGTGATGCCATCCGCCTTCAGTTGCTCAGGTGAACGGTCGCCGTTAAGGTACTGGGTAGGAACTCCCGGATCCAGGGCAACAATCTTCTTCAAAATATCATAGTCAAAACTGATGTAAACCACCCGCTCTCTGGCACGCAGTTCATGAACCAGCGCTACTGCTTTCGCTGCAATGCGCTGTCCTCTTTCTTTACTGATTTCCGAAGGTTTGATTTCGCAAACCAATCGGGTAGTTGAATTATTTTCCATACCAGCCAGTATATATTCCCGGAGGGTAGGCAGTTTTTCGCCATTGGAAAGCGGATGCCGGATCAGGTCGGCATAAGTGGTTTCTTCAATTGGTAATTTCTTGTAGTGCGGATCATGATTGATGATCAGTGAATCGTCCGAAGTCATTCTTACATCAAACTCAGATCCGGTGCATTTCAATGCAATGGCCTGTTTAAGCGCTGCAATGGAATTTTCGGGAAGCTTGTTTTTCTTGAAAGCGCCCCGGTGGGCCACTACAATATTATCGGCAAAAGCAAGAGGCGCCTTACTCCGGGGCTTAAGAATGCCGCAGGAAGCCAAACCAACCATCAGTAAACCACAAACAGTAATTCTCTTTATCATGGGGAATATCATTCTGTCCACAATTTAATCATTGAGCAGAAGATTGCGACATACTTTATTTCAACGGATTTGTTGTGATTGCTGCATCAGAGCGGAGTACCGGAAAAATTAAAGTTGAGTGAGCACTGGTGGAACATGTTTTGCTGATAAAAACCGGTAGCATAACGGATCTGCAGTTTACGAAGCAAAATACCCACCCCACAGGTAAATCCGTTTAATCCACCAGTGGCACCAAATACATTCAGGTCCTGCCTACGCAGAAAATTATAGCCCAGATTCAGTTCAACGTATTCGGATAAAGCAATCTGCGAAGACAGCACCAGATGCGAAAAAACTTTTTGTAATCCATTGTTCCTGAGATCCCCCTCTGCTGCATTGAACGCCGTGTCGTTGTACTGAATATTCAGGCGATGCAGATGATGTGCCGTTAAAGAAAACTGCACGGGTGCATTGGCAAGTTTTTTACTAATTCCTGCCTGAACATCAAAGGGCAGTTCTTCTTTCTGTTTACCCGGTTCATAGGCACGAAGCTGCACCCCCATATTCTTCACAACCACCGCCGCCTGAAACAGGGCCACTGTATCCGTATAAGTTAATCCAATATCTGCAGCTAACCCGGTAGACCGGTATGCCCCGTATTCGGAGCGGACCAGTTTGGCACTGACCCCGATCCTGAAGCGCTCCAGGTATTGTTTGGAAGCCATCAGCTGCACCATATAATCGTTTGGACGAATATTCCCCAAAATATTTCCGGAGGCATCTGTTTGTACCAGGCTGCCGTAATTGAGGTATTGAACACCAATACCAAGGTTCAGACCGGGCCGTTCCAGCCGGAATGCGCCCGTAGCGCTGTAATGACGAATGCCTGCAACAAAGGAATTAAAGGAAGTATTCACCTGCCGGTGCATTTCAGACCGAAGCAAAGCGGGGTTATGAAAAGCCATGCCCACATCGTTGCCCAGAGAAGAAATATTTACACCACCCAGGGCAGAAAGCTGTGCAGTATTTGGTTGCGTAAGGAAATTAAAAACAGCATTGCCACCAAGCGTCTGCGATGCAGCCCTGGTGGCAGTGTATAAAATGATGATGAGCAGTAATATCCTTTTTAGCATCCGGTATTAAAACTAATACAAATCTGCAAGGAAATAAACTGGTTACACCAATGCGTAATCCAGTACCTGCTGCATGGTTTTTACATAATGAAATTGAAGCCCTTTAATGAAATTGCCATCAATCTCTTCCACATCTTTCTGGTTCATATGACAGAGCACAATTTCCTTCAGACCCGCGCGCTTGGCTGCCAGCACTTTTTCCTTAATACCTCCTACAGGAAGCACTTGTCCGCGCAGGGTAATTTCACCCGTCATGGCCAGGAAGGGCTTCACTTTTCTGCCGGTAAAAGCAGAGGTTAAAGAGGTAAGCATGGTGATACCTGCACTTGGACCATCTTTGGGTACTGCTCCTTCCGGAACATGCACGTGAATATTCTTCTTCTGGAACAGTTCCGGATCAATCCCCAGTTTTTTGGCATTGGCCTGTATATAACTCAGAGCGGTGGTTGCACTCTCCTTCATTACATTACCCAGGTTACCGGTGAGTTTCAGTTCTCCCTTACCATCACTCAGACTGGTTTCGATAAAGAGGATATCCCCCCCTACATAGGTCCAGGCCAGGCCAACCACCACGCCGGGCATATTGGCTGTTTTATAAATTTCATTGGTATACTTCGGTTGACCGAGAATCTGCTCTACATCTTTGGCAGTAACATTCAGCTTTACTTTGTTTTTCATGGCCATTTCCTTAGCCTGATAACGCATAACAGAAGCCAACTGACGGTCCAGTTCCCGAACACCACTCTCGCGGGTATATTGTTCAATGATCTTTTCCAGTACTTTATCGCTGATCTTGAAATTCACGCTAGCAAGACCATGCGCTTCCTTTTCTTTTGGAACCAGGTGGCGTTTGGCAATCTCAATTTTTTCTTCAATTGCATACCCGCTGAGATCAATGATTTCGAGACGGTCTCTTAAAGCGGGCTGAATATTTTGCAGGTTATTGGCAGTAGCAATAAACAGCACTTTACTCAGATCGTATTCCAGTTCCAGGTAATTATCGTAAAACGTATGGTTCTGTTCTGGATCCAGGACCTCCAGCAAAGAAGAAGAAGGATCTCCTTTAAAATCGGAACCAATCTTATCAATTTCGTCCAGGATCATCACCGGGTTAGAAGATTTACACTTCCGGATATTCTGAATAATTCTGCCTGGCATGGCGCCAATATAGGTTTTACGGTGACCACGGATTTCACTTTCATCGTGTAGTCCGCCCAGACTCAGCCGTACATATTTTCTGCCAATGGCATGGGCAATGGAACGGCCCAGAGAAGTTTTACCGATCCCGGGAGGTCCCAGAAAACAAAGAATCGGACTCTTCATGTCGCCCTTCAGTTTCAGTACAGCAAGGTATTCCAGGATCCTGCTCTTGATCTTGGTCATACCATAATGATCTGCATCCAGTATTTTCTTGGCATTCTTTAAATCGTAGTTATCTGCTGTATAATCGTCCCAGGGAAGGTCGAGCATCAGGTCCAGATGGTTGTATACTACCGAATAATCGGGGGTGGAAGCGTGCATCCGCTCCAGTTTCTGAATACCTGCATTAAACGCGGCTTTGGCGGCTTCGGGCCATTTCTTGGTCTCGGCCTTTTTCTTCATCTCGGCAATTTCCCTTTCATTGGTATCACCACCGAGTTCTTCCTTAATGCTTTTCAGTTGCTGCTGTAGAAAATAATCCCGCTGCTGCTTGTCGAGCTCTGTTCTTGTTTTGTTGGTAACCTTGTCTTTCAGTTCGGCAAACTGCAGCTCCCGTTGCAAAATATGAATCAGTCTTACTGCACGTTCGTTGGTATCGTTGATTTCCAGCAGGGTTTGCTTTTCTTCCAGTGCACTGTTCAGGTTGCTGCTCACAAAATTGATCAGGAAAGCAGGCTGCTCAATATTTTTCAGTATGATGGCTGCTTCAGTAGGAAGATTGGGCGACAACTGGATAATTTGTGTTGCAAGGTCTTTAATCGTACTTACATAGGCCTCAAAATCGGGTGTCTGCGGCGCTTCGTCTTCTGACAGCAAACGGATAGAGGCCTTAAAATAAGGATCTTCGCTCAGCATCTCCAACCACTCAAATCTTTTCTTGCCCTGAATAATAATGGTAGTACCTCCATCGGGCATTTTGATCAGTTTCACCACCCTGGCAACCGTACCTATTTTACAGAGGTCTTTGGGTTCCGGCTCTTCAATATTGGAATCCTTCTGGGCAATAACTCCAATCAGCTTGTCGGCCTTGTAGGCATCGGTTACTGCTTTGATGCTCTTATCCCTACCCACCGTAATCGGTAACACCACCCCCGGGAACAATACGGTATTGCGCAACGGTAAAATCGGCAGTTCATCCGGGATCACAACAGCCTTGTCCTGCTCGGTCTCCTGCTCATTCATCGGAATAATCGGCATGAAATCGGTGTCATCATCGGCCCTCAATCTGAATTTATCTTTCAACATAGCTATTTCTTTAGTCAAATTGTCATCATTCCCGTCCCAAACAGGGTTTGGGGGGCTTTCACTGATAAGAACAATATTAATGCCATTGGGCCAAAACAAAAAAACAGGTACAAACTGGCACAAAAAAAATCCTCCCGATTTTTATCGGGAGGACCTTCTTGCAAGAAGTAATATAAAGTAACGAGTACTTAGTATTTACTTATTTAGCAGCAGCAGTATCAGTTGCAGCTTTAGTAGTGTCTACTGCAGCAGCAGCAGTGTCTACAGTTACAGCAGCAGCAGTGTCTACAGTTACAGCTGCAGTGTCAGCAGTTGCTTCAGTTTTTTCAGCATTGTTACAAGCAGTCATTAAACCTGCTACAGCCAGAATTGCGAATACTTTTTTCATTTGTACTTGTTTTTTTGTTTTTATTGTGCGCAAAGATAGTGTTCAGGATGAATTTTGCAAATTTTAACGTTACTTTTTTACTTTTTCCTGAAAAATATGCGTAACGGGACTCCTTTGAAGTCAAAATTGGCCCTCAACTGATTCTCCAGATAATTCTTGTATGGCATTTTTATATCATCCGGGAAGTTGGTGAAAAATGCAAAAGAAGGCACATGGGTGGGCAATTGGGTCACAAACTTGATCTTAATGGAATGTCCGCGTACCACCGGCGCATGGTAATTGGCAATGGCCTTCAGCATTACTTCGTTCAATTCAGAAGTTGGGATTCTGCGGGTTTTGCTTTCAAATACCTGTAAGGCCAGCTCAATGGCTTTAAAAATACGGGTCTTCTCTTTTACGGAAATGAACAGAATTGGCACATCATTGAATGGCGCCAGTTTCTGCTTCAGCAGCCTTTCATAATCCCTTGCTGTATTGGTTTCCTTTTCTACCAGGTCCCATTTGTTCACCAGTACCACAATACCCTTACCCTTACGGGCTGCCAGGCTGAAAATGGTGATATCCTGGGCGGTGATGCCTTTGTGGGCATCAATTACCAGCAAACACACATCCGCTTCATCCATGGCTTTAATGGCGCGGATGATGGAATAAAATTCAAGGTCGTCTTTTTCCTTACTTTTTTTGCGGATGCCGGCGGTATCGATCAGCATAAACTCTTTCTGAAAGAGTTTATAGTGGGTGTGAATGGTATCCCGGGTAGTTCCTGCGATATCACTCACTATAGTGCGCTCCTCTCCGATCAGGGCGTTCAGCAACGAAGACTTTCCAACATTGGGCTGGCCGATAATGGCAAACTTGGGCAGGGCATTTTCCCGAACCGTATCTTCTGCATCTTCCGGTTTAATCGGAGCTACCACGGCATCCAGTAAATCACCGGTACCGCTTCCGGAAATACTGCTGATAAAAAAAGTATGTTCAAACCCCAGGCTGTAAAACTCAGTGGCTTCCAGTTCGCGGGTTCCGTTGTCTACCTTATTCACGACCACATATACAGGCTTACTGCTTCTGCGCAGCATATCTGCCATGGCTTCATCCAGATCGGTAATGCCTGTAGCCACATCCACCATGAAAATGATGGCGTTTGCTTCATCAATGGCAATTTTCACCTGCTTGCGGATCTCCGTTTCAAAAATATCTTCACTCTGCGGAACAAATCCGCCGGTATCAATCAGGTTGAACGTTTTACCGTTCCAGTCGGCTACGCCATACTGCCTGTCGCGGGTAACCCCGCTGATATCATCTACAATGGCCTTTCGCTGCTCCAGCAAACGGTTGAAGAAAGTGCTCTTTCCCACATTGGGCCGGCCTACTATTGCAACAGTGTAACTCATTTTTTTTATGCTTGTTTGAGGTAATCAGTACCATTACTGGTACCCATATTCTTTTAATTGTAAATCGTTGTCGCGCCATTTGGGGCGAACTTTTACAAACAGTTCCAAAAATACCTTCCTTTGCAGGAAAGCTTCAATATCTCTTCTGGCTTCCATACCGATCTGGCGGATCATTTTACCCTTATCGCCAATGATAATGGCTTTCTGGGTTTCTCTGTGCACAATGATATCGGCCTGTATTTTTACCAGGGTATCTTTCTCTTTGAATTCATTCACCATCACCGCCGTGTGGTAGGGAATTTCATCGGCAAACAGCTCATAGATTTTTTCCCGGATCATTTCAGCTACAAAAAATTTCGTTGGCAGATCGCTTAGATCATCTTCACTGTAAAAAGGTTGCCCTTCTGGCAACAGTTCCAAAATGGCAGCCAGTAATTTATTCAGGTGCAGCTTTTCGAGCGCGCCTATTTTAATAAGCTTTTTGCAGTAGGGTTTGTCTTTGAAAAAAGTTTCCGCCAGGGCAATCCTGCCATTTCCGGCAATATCGATTTTGTTCAGTACCACCAGGGCCGGCACTTTCAGCTTCAGGGCCGAAAAAATGGCATCCACTTCCTCAAAAGATTCGTTGGCATCTACCATTAGCAGGGCCACATCCGCATCTTCCAGGGCTCCTTTTACGGAGTCCATCATCTTCTGGTGCAGCTTATATTTTGGATCTATGATGCCCGGTGTGTCGGAAAAAATAATCTGGTACGCTCCGGGTTTATTCAAAAAAGCCTTGATCCGGTGACGCGTGGTCTGCACTTTGGGCGAAACAATTGCCATCTTCTCGCCAATGAGTGCATTGAGCAGCGTGCTTTTACCGGCATTAGGTCTGCCGAATATGTTTACAAACCCGGATTTCATAGCTGTAATTTAAACTAAAAAAGCCTCCAAAGAGGCTTTTCGATGTGTTGCGAGGGGGGGGATCGAACCTCCGACCTTCGGGTTATGAGCCCGACGAGCTACCGCTGCTCTACCTCGCGATGTAATGGGGTGCAAAAGTAAGGCTGCGGAGGTTCCCTACCAAATAATATTTAAATTAATCTGCAGAACGGTGTTTTACCGAGGATGCTCCGCTGCTGCTGATATCGCGGATCAGGCCCTCTCCTTTGTAGGAAATGCTGCTGGCACCGCTGGCTCTGGCACTCAGTTCCTTGGTTACGGATATCTTTACCCCGGAGGCGCCGGAAGCATCAATTTTACAGTTGGCAATTTTCAGATCATAGGCTTTCAGCGAGCTGGCACCGCTGCAGTTGATCTTGGCATTGTTGGCCTTTCCGCTCATTTTGCACTCGGAAGCCCCGCTCAGCACCATCACCAGTTCATCCATCTCCGCCTCCATCAGCAGATCGCTTGCACCGGACAGTTCCAGTTTGAAATCGGAAAGCTTCACCGGGCTGGTGAAACGAACATTACAGGCTCCGCCGGCTTCCAGTTTATCCAGGTCTTTAAAGGTTACATATGCTTTAAATTTATTATTGGACCACTTCGACTTCCAGCTGAGTCCTTTCCCTTCAAAATAAATGTGCAGGATATTGTCTTTTACTTCTGTCCGGATACGGTCGGTGAGCTCGGGATCTCCGGCGCTGATGGCCACTGCCTCCTCCTTACCTTGTGATATATAAAGATCGATGGCACCCGATACTTCTATTCCACTGAAGCCGGACACTTTTCTAACCTGTGCATTGGCATCATATACCAGATTTTTTTCATCCTGAGCAAATCCAACCGCTGCGGGGAGCAGCAATATCATCCACAAGAAATACCTTTTCATACGTTGTTTTTTATTATAACGAACCTGAAGGAATAAAGTTACAGTTGCTCATTTAAAACAAATTGATACTTTTGCGCTGTCCTCGGGGTGCTGGATCGGATTTTCCGTGACGGCTGAGAAATACCCGTTGAACCTGAACAGGGTAATTCCTGCGAAGGGAAGGTGTTCCACTTCTATAGCAGACCTCTCCTATTTGCAATCCCTGTTCCCATTTTTAAATTTTTAAACCATTGAAAAATGAAAAAAATGATGGGAACAACAGCCATTTTGCTATTCGCCCTGGCACTGGCTGCTCAACCGGCAAAAAAAGTATTGAAAGGCATCGTTACCGATGCCCAGACCAATGCCCCAATCTCTGGTGCACTGGTTGTACTGGGTAACCAGCAAACCCTCACCAACGAAAACGGCTTTTTCCATTTTGCTCAACCACCAGTGGGCAACTTCACCATCAGCAGCATGGGTTACCGCAGCAGCAGCTATCCGTTGCCCGTTAATTTAACGGAAACCGGCACTTATACACTTACACCGGTCAGTCTGTTTCTGCAACCCCTCGAAGTGAGATCCATCCGGGCCTCCGATAAAGCGCCTTTTACCAAAACCAATATCGGGAAAGAAGCCATTGCCAAACAAAACCTCGGACAGGATATCCCTTTTTTATTAAATCAGACTCCCTCCGTAGTAGTAAACTCAGATGCAGGTAATGGCGTGGGCTATACGGGTATCCGGATTCGAGGTACAGATGCCACCAGGGTGAATGTTACCCTGAATGGCATTCCTTATAATGATGCCGAAAGTATGGGAACATTTTTTGTAAACCTGCCCGACTTCTCTTCTTCTGTCAACAGCATCCAGGTGCAGCGTGGTGTGGGAACTTCGTCCAATGGTGCCGGAGCATTTGGTGCCACACTCAACATGAGTACGCATGAGTACAACGAAAAAGCCTATGTTGCACTGAACAACAGTTATGGTTCCTTCAATACCTGGAAGAACACCCTCAAAGCCGGAAGCGGGTTAATCGGCAAACATTTTCTGATAGATGCACGGCTCAGCAATATTTCCAGCGATGGCTATATAGACAGAGCCAGCAGCAGGCTTCGTTCTTTCTATCTGGGTACTGCATACATCAATCAAAAAACAGCTCTGCGTTTTAATGTTTTTTCGGGCCATGAAAAAACCTACCAGGCATGGTATGGCATAGATGCAGCTACGCTTGCCACCAACCGAAAATTCAATCCGGCCGGAATGGAAAAATCGGGTGCTCCTTACGACAACCAGACAGACAATTATACACAAACACATTACCAACTGTTCCTGAACCAGTCACTGGGCCGCGGCTGGTCGTTCAATACTGCCCTGTTTCTGACCAGGGGAAAAGGATATTACGAGGAATACAAGGCAGATCAGGATTATGCCAAATACGGTTTACCTGATCAGGTAATTGGTGGTACCACGTACACATCCACCAACCTGGTAAGACAACGCTGGCTCGACAATTATTTCTATGGACAAATTGCATCCCTGCATTATAAATCGGAGCGCAATGAGCTCACTTTTGGCGGTGGATGGACGCAATACGATGGAAAACATATTGGAAAAATTACCTGGATGGAACGCGGTACCGTTCCGGACAATTACCAATACTACCACCGGCCAGCCAATAAAAAGGACCTGAATGTGTATGCCAAATGGCAACACCGCTTAACAGCCCATCTCACCGGTTTTGCGGATCTGCAGTACCGACATGTATCCCATACCATGGATGGTTTCAGTAACAATCCCGGATTGTTTATAGCAAGAAAATTCGATTTCATCAATCCCAAAGCAGGACTGAGTTATCAGAATAACGGATGGCAGGCATACCTGAGTCTGGCAATAGGAAGAAAAGAACCCAACAGGGAAGATTTTGAAGCCGGTCTGCTTGCTCAGCCTTCACACGAGACCCTACAGGACTGGGAACTCGGTATTGAAAAGAAAGAGAGCAGGTATTCCTATGGCGCAACATTCTACTACATGGATTACCGGAATCAACTGGTACTCACCGGAAAAATCAACGATGTGGGAGCTTATACCAGAACCAATATCCCTTCCAGCTACCGCATGGGAGTTGAACTGCAAGGCTCTGCAGTTATCAGCCCTCAGATCAATGTATCCGGCAACCTTACCCTCAGCAGGAACAAGATTAAAAACTTTACTGAATACATCGATAATTACGACGACGGCACCCAAATAACCCGACAGCATAACAATACAGACATCTCTTTCTCTGCCAATACCATTGGAACAGCAGCCATTCATTTTTTTCCGGTACAACAAGCCGAAATCAGCCTGCTTGGAAAATATGTAGGCAAACAGTACCTGGACAATACACAGAATGAAAACAGAAAACTGAATGGTTATTTCACCCAGGATATCCGGGCCATTTATACCCTTCGCAAAAAAACATCCCGTGAATTCCAGTTCATATTCCAGGTTTATAATCTGTTCAATAAAAAATATGAACCCAACGGATACACGTTCAGCTACGTGTACAGTGGAACCCTGTCAACGGAAAACTATTATTATCCCATGGCTGGCAGACATTTCATGTTTGCGGTGAACATAAAGATTTGATTTACCCCCAATGCCAACAAAAAAAGCTTCGTTCTTAATTGAACGAAGCTTTTTCTTTTCGCAGTACCAGCGATCGAAATAAATTATTGTCCTACCAGGAATACGGCATTGGCAAAAAGCAGTTTGCCATTTTCCCAGAAATTGCGGAACAGGAGGTCTTCGGAAATATATACCACAGAACCTGCACCCATATCCTGTACGCCCAGCAGTACGCCATCCTTTAACCTTGGCTTCAGTTTGGCACCTGCAAATCCGGTAACATAAGCGTCTTTCCTGATGGTGCCTACATTCCAGCCATCTTTCAGGAACTCATAGAGGCTGTTGTCCTGCTTCAATGTGTAATAAAATTCAGGGTAACCGAAAGCAAGCGGATGTGTGTTGTCCAATTCTACCTTGTAAATAGCACCTGGAATGGAATTGGTCAGATAATCCTTTTCGCGGTCGCCATATTTCTTTACAGTGCTGTCTTCGGATTTACCATCACCCCTGGTGTCTTTTGCCTTAATACCAAAGTCTGCGCCTGCAAGTACAGATACCGCATTCTCCATGGCAACAATCTTACCGCCGCCTCTTACAAAATCCTTGAGCTTGTCGGTCATGGACTTATCGTTGAAATTCCGGTAACCACCATCTGGCAGAACCAGTACATGATAGTTTTTCAGGTTGATTCTTCCGAGATCCATTGCATTCAGCATGCTTACAGGATAGTCTAACTGCTGATCAAAATAATGCCAAACCTCACCTGCTCCCAGCGAAGAAGTCTGGTCGCCGGTAACAACAGCCACTTTAGGCATTGCAGCAATATTCTTGATATCAGGAGAACCAAAATCGGCTCCCTTATCCATGTATCCGGTTTCAACAGCAACGGCCTGAACATTGTTTTTCCTGCATGCTTCGTTGGCGATTTGTAACCAGTTGGTATTGCCATTGCTGGTTTTCAGCACAATCAGCGTACCCCGGTCGAAGTTTTTACCGTTGTAAGTAAATGGCTTTTCTGCAAAACGAACTTTAATACCATTCTTTAATAAATGTGCAAGTACTTTGGCGCTGCTGAAAGAATTATAAGGAATCAGCATACCATAATTGCTGTTTACAGCAGCAACAACTGAAGCAGGCTTGTTTGCAGTATTCACATCCAGTTTCTCTTTAACCGCATATCCTTTTACGCCATATGCATAAGCAGCAGACCATGCAGTGATATCGTAGGTGTTGGAATCGGATACCATTGTTTTAGGCTCCAGCAATACTTTGGCCATAACGGCACTTTGCTGATATGCACTGATGGCCACATGATGTCCTTCATCGGAGAAAGCATCTTCCTTGCCGGTGAAATAATTATAGCCACGGAAATTCCTGGTGTTCAGGGTACCAAACTCAATACCGTTTTGCTGCAACAACTGCTTTAAGGCAGCAATCTTGTTTTCTTCCTTAGCAGTAAATACATAGGTTTTGTATTCTCCGATTTTACCGGAACGGCTGTCTTCAAAAAACTTCTTGTATTCAGCCATTACCCGCTGTTTGTTCTTAGATACCACTTCAATGGTGGAAAGACTGGTGGTGAAATGGTGGGTAGCTCTGTCTACCAGTGTTAAGGTATCATTGTCTTCGTTCAGGATGCCCAAGCCAGCCCTGATACCACCCTGCTCATAAGTCATACCGATGGCTCCATTGTACATGGGATAGGTATCACCATAAGAAGGATACAGCAAATCAAAACGCTCTTTGGTAAAGAACAGCCAGTTGTTCTGGTCGAAATACCGGGCATGGTTCTTTCCGATCATCACCTGCAGTTCGCGCTGCCATGGTGTAATTACCTCGTGAATTGGTTCAGCTGCAGGTGCAAAATAATAGGGCTCATTAAATCCCTGCTCATGGTAATCCACATGAACCTGTGGCAGCCATTCTCTGTATTTTTTGATGCGCTGACGGGTTTCCAGTTGTGTTTGCCAGGCCCAGTCGCGGTTCAGGTCAAAGTTGTAGTGATTGCTTCTGCCTCCGGGCCAGGGCTCCACGTGCTCTCTGGAAACAGGATCGGCATTGTATTGCTTACCCACTACAGAATTGTACCAGTTCACATAACGATCGCGGCCATCCGGATTGATGCAGGGATCCAGGATCACTACGGTATTTTTCAGCCATTCTTTGGTTTGTGTATTGGAAGGATCGGTTAATGCGTGAATGGTCAGCAGAAAGGCTTCGGAAGAAGAGGCTTCGTTTCCATGCACGTTAAAGCTGAGCCAGACAATCGCAGGAGATTGATCGGCCTGGGCAGACTGATCTGCAGCAGCCAGTTTTAGGTTATTCTGGCGGATGGATTCCAGCTTCTGCATGTTTTCCGGAGAACTGATCACAGCAATCATAAGTTCCCTGCCCTCGTTGGTTTCACCATATTTCTCGGTCTTCACCATATCCGGGCGAGCCTGGGCAATGTATTTGGCATACTCTACCAACCGGTGATGCCTGGTAAACCGTGTTCCCACTTTATACCCAAGGAAGGCCTCCGGAGTTTGCACCGTTTGTGCAAAGAGAACGCCGGAGAAAATCGTTAAAAAAGAAGCAATTAAAATTTTTCTCATATGACATAAAATATGCGTGAATGTACCAATAAAGCTAAAATCAGCCTTCAATTTCACCGATTAGTTTTCTAAAAATGGATGAATGGATACAACAAAATGATGTAATTTGACAGCATGAGAAAATTAGCACCATTCTTCAGCAGTTTACTGCTCATGGGCAGTCTGCAGGCACAGCCTGGATTACACATCATAGGCCCCGGTAAGGAAATCAACCCCTACCGTTATACCGTTCAGAAAAGAGCCGAGTTCAAACAGGCCGCTGTGAGTAGTGCGCATCCGCTGGCCAGCATGGTTGGAGCCGCAGTAATGAAAAGAGGCGGCAATGCCTTTGACGCAGCAATTGCTACACAACTGGTGCTTGCTGTTGTTTACCCGAATGCCGGGAATATTGGCGGTGGAGGATTTTTGCTCGGAAGAAAAGTGAACGGAGAACTGATTGGCATTGATTATCGCGAAGCTGCACCGGAAAAAGCGCATCGGGATATGTACCTCGATAAAAATGGAAACGCACAACTCAACCTTTCACAAAACGGACACCTGGCTTCGGGTATACCCGGAACGGTTGCAGGACTTTTTGCCACTTTACCTTATGCAAAACTGTCTTTTGAGCAACTGATCCAGCCTGCCATCGATATTGCAGCAAAGGGCTATGTACTTACCGAAAAAGAAGCCGGCAGTCTGAATAGTGTAAGAGAATCCATTGCAAAAAACAGTACACAGCCAACCGTGCTGGCGCCTTCGGTGAAATGGAAAGTAGGCGACACCCTGGTACAGAAAGACCTGGCGGCTACTTTGCAACGCATTCAAAAAGACGGTGCCCGTGGTTTTTACGAAGGCAAAACTGCCGAACTCATTGTAGATGAAATGCACCGCGGAAACGGAATTCTGACCGCAGATGATCTTAAAAACTATACTGCCAAACTGAGAGAGCCGCTTACATTCAACTACCGCGGACACCAGATCATCAGTTTCTCCCCTCCCAGCAGCGGAGGAATATTGCTGGCTCAGATGCTGGGTATGATCGAAAAATATCCTGTAGGCAAAATGGGCTTTCAAACACCTAAAACAGTGCAGCTGATGATTGAGGCAGAACGCAGGGCCTATGCAGACCGGGCCGAATACATGGGTGATCCCGACTTCTTTAAGGTGCCGGTTAAAACCCTGATGAGCGAAGCTTATCTGGCAGAAAGAATGAAAGACTATCATCCCGACAAAGCGGGTGTTAGCGCCGAAGTAAAAGCCGGTGTAATTAAAGAGAGTGAAGAAACCACCCATATCAGTATTGTAGATCCGGCGGGAAATATGGTGGCAATAACCACCACCCTCAACAACAGTTACGGATGCAGAACCGTTGTTGGCGGAGCAGGCTTTCTGCTAAACAACGAAATGGACGACTTCAGTGTTAAACCAGGAGTACCCAATATGTACGGTGCAGTTGGCGGAGAAGCCAATGCCATTCAACCCGGCAAGCGCATGCTCAGCTCCATGACTCCTACCCTGGTATTAAAGGAGAACAAACCATATGTAGTGATTGGTACGCCCGGTGGCACTACCATTCCTACTTCTGTTTACCAGGCCATCGTGAACATCATCGATTTCAATATGACAGTCGGCGATGCCATTGACCAACCTAAATTCCATCACCAGTGGCTGCCCGACGAAGTGATGATCGAAAACGATTTCAACGCTTCTACCAAAGAGCAGTTACAGAAAATGGGCTACAAGCTAACTCCAAGAGGGGCAATTGGCAGAACGGAAGGCATTCGTTTCCTTCCCAACAAAAAAAGAGAAGTGGCCGCTGATAAAAGAGGTGACGATTCTGTTGCGGGATTTTAAATACACTGTATGAACTTTCTTAAAGATTCAATCAAACGGTTCAGGTACTACAAGGAACTGGCCGATAATACATTTGAACAACTGGAAGACCAGGATTTTTTCTGGCAGCCCGATCCGGGCAGCAACAGCATTGCAGTGATCATACAACATCTGTATGGTAATATGCTGAGCAGGTGGACCAACTTCCTCACAGAAGACGGGGAAAAACACTGGCGCAAGAGAGATGCTGAATTTGAGCCCATGCAATGCAGCAGACAAGACCTGATGGCATTCTGGAACGACGGATGGAACTGTCTGTTCAATACCCTGGAATCCTTGCAGGATGGAGACCTGGACAAAACAGTAACCATTCGTACTGAACCCCTGAAAGTATACGATGCCATTCTTCGCCAACTGGCGCATTACCCCTACCATGTAGGACAGATTGTGTACATCGGCAGAATGATTAAAAAAGAACAGTGGCATTCACTGAGTATTCCAAAAGGGAACAGCGCAGCTTACCTGGAGCAGGTGAAACAGGCCCAACAAAAATAAAAGGCAATCAACAACCCGCTACAATTTCCCATTTAGAAATTGTTCCGCAGCAAACTGTGCTGCCCTTGCTGTGAGCGCCATATAAGTGAGAGAAGGATTTTGTGTTCCGGTAGAGGTCATGCAGGCGCCATCTGTTATAAAAACATTTTTGCAATGGTGCAACTGGTTCCATTCGTTCAGCAGGGAGGTTTGTGGATCACGTCCCATTCTTACCCCACCCATTTCATGAATATCCAGTCCGGGGGCCTGTTTGCTGTCGCGGGTGCGGATATTGAAACATCCCGCTTTTTCGAGCATGGCTTTGCCTTCCTGTAAAAAATCGTTCAGCAATTTCTCGTCATTCTCATCGTAGTCTACGGAAACCACCAGTTGCGGAATACCCCAGTTGTCTCGTTCATAATCGCTGAGTGCAACAAAATTGGATTCCTTTGGAATGGTTTCGCCCTGCATCATCATGAATACATGCCACTTGCCGGGTTCGGTCATTGCTTCCTTAAAAGCTGCACCAATACCAATGTCTGCATTCGGCGCTACACGGGTAGCGCTGAAATGCACCATGTACCCGCGTTTGAAATCCGTTTCCTGTTGTTCCACATTCCTGAAATTCGGCATCATGACCTGTGTAGGTCTCCTGCCTGAATAATACTTGTTTTCCGGACCATGGTAGTCTGCAACAATAGAACCCCGGTAATTATGGAAGGCTATGTATTTTCCCAAAAGTCCGTTGTCGTTGCCCAACCCGTTGGGAAACCGATTGCTTTTGGAGTTCAGCAGAATCAGGTTGGTATTTAAACAGGAAGCATTTACAAAAATGATGCGAGCAAAATATTCGGTTACCTCATGGGTGATTGCATGAATTACTCTTACACCGGTTGCCCGCTGTTGGGTTTCATCATAAATAAGGGAATCTACCACACTGTGCGGTTGCAGAAAAAGATTTCCTGTTTTTTTTGCGGCAGGCAACGTAGCACTGTTGGAACTGAAATAACCTCCAAACGGACAGCCTCTTTCACAAAGGTTTCTGGCCTGGCATTTTCCTCTTCCAAGTTCCAGGTGAACAGGCGCCGGTTCTGTGAGGTGGGCACAACGGCCCTGTACTACATGTCGTCCCGGAAAAGCCTGCATGATTTTCTCCTTCATCTCCAGTTCTACGCAGTTCATTTCCCAGGGAGGAAGAAATTCTCCGTCTGGCAGGGTATCCAATCCGTCTTTGTTGCCGCTGATGCCTGCAAACTTTTCTACATGGGTGTACCAGGGAGCAAGGTCGTTGTATCGGATGGGCCAGTCCACAGCAAATCCGTCGCGGAGCGGGGCTTCAAATTCATATTTACTCCAGCGCTGCGTTTGTCTGGCCCAGGTGAGTGATTTACCTCCAACCTGGTATCCCCTGATCCAGCTGAAGGGTTTCTCCTGCACGTAAGGATGCTCACGGTCTTTTACAAAAAAATGTTTGCTCGCTTCCGTATATGCATAACAATTGCTTACAATGGGATCCTGGTCCATTTCGGGAGGTGGAATTTTCCCCCTGTGCGGAAAATCCCAGGGATTTAATGTTGCTGTCGGATAATCTTTGATATGCTCCACATGGGTGCCTCTTTCCAATACCAGTGTCTTCAGGCCTTTCTCGCAAAGCTCTTTTGCGGCCCATCCCCCACTGATTCCGGACCCGATCACTATGGCATCAAAATTTTTCTGTTGAACAGCAGTCTCCGGCATTATTCATACAATTTTAGTCTGGCAGCTTTTTTCTGGAATAAAAATTTTCCGGATCGGTACAGCTGCTGAAAATCCCAGAAAGCAGGGTCGCTTCCCACAGGAATAAAATGATCCTGCGATGGTATAAAACTACCTTTTTCCGAACCATTCACATAACCCCCGTCTCTCCAAAGCAATATATACGAAAGTGCGTGATCACCAATACCCTTCATCAGCTTCTGGGTAAACCATTGCGGATAGGGAATATTCAGGAATCCGGTTTCTGCCAGTGCGGGAAGCTTGTGCTTTTCTTTTGCAATCTCCGTGAGGATACCGAGGCGGTGATGCAGCGATGTTTCAAACACATCGCTGTTGGCAGGGTCTCCATACTGGTACATGTCGAAGCTCAAAATGTCTACATACTGATCGCCGGGATACCTTTCCAGATACTGTTCCCTGGTTTCAAACTTTTCCGGATTGTATGCCCACAACAGATTGTGCACACCCCGATGTTCTGTAAAATACGTATAGGTAAACTGCCAGAGTTCTTTGAACTCATCGGGAGTGCAGGCATTCTGGCACCACCAGAACCAGTTGCCGGTAAATTCGTGATAGGGCCGGAAGATCACCGGAATCAGTTCCCCGTTTTCTGTTTTCAGATCCAGCATAAAATTGGCAACCCGGTCTAACCAGAGTTTAAATATTTCGTGCCTGGCCCCTCCGGGAATAATGGCATCCACTGCACCATGTGTGGTATCCCAGGCATTGCCGCCGGTAACCGGATGATTGGCATGCCAGCTGATGGTAATCACCCCTCCTCTTGCATATCCTTCCCGGATATAGTTTTTCATTTTATCAAAAGAAACACTGTCGAGGTTGTGCAGATCTCCCAGTTCAATATTACCCAATTCCCATCCGTATACGGCAGGATATTCTCCTACCGCATCCTTGACCGTACTCTTACCCGGAACGCCTGTCCAGCCCATCCCGTATGCAAGATCGTCCTGGTGTCCAAAAAGGATTCCCTGCGGAAGCGCTTTCACCAGGTTACCAAACAGATGCTTTGTTTGCGGGGTGGCATTCGGATCTGCCGTTGCGCTTATTTGAGCATTTACCGACATGGATAGCAACAGTCCTATAATAATCAGATTTTTTTTCAACATTTCACATTTTATTGGAACCACTCACTGAAACGGGTCAGGTCCACATTGCCTCCGCTTAAAATGATTCCCGTTTTCTTACCTGCAAACAGTTCTTTGTTCTTCAGCACTGCGGCCAGCGGAACAACACAGCTGGGCTCCACTACTATTTTCATTCTTTCATATACCAATTTTAATGCCGCTTTGATCTCCTCGTCCGAAACAAGGAAAATATCTTTGAGGTGCTCCCGGATAATGGAGAGTGTTTGTTCGCTCAGGGTGGTCATCAGGCCATCTGCAATGGTTTTTACATATGGGGCTTTTTCTACCTTACCGCTTTTAAAACTAAGGATTGCGTCGGCAGCGCCCTCCGGCTCTCCCGCATATACTTCTATAGCGGGATTGATATAATGCGCTCCCAGACAGGTACCAGATAAAAGTCCTCCACCACCTACCGGGGCAACAACAGCCCGCAGGTCCGGAACTTCTTCTAGTAATTCTTTTACGCAGGTAGCCTGTCCCGTGATGACCCGGAAATCGTCGTAGGGATGAATGAACTCCGCTCCTGTTTCGTCAATAATTTTCTGAACCGCTGCTTCACGGGCAGCCTGGTTGGGCTCACAAAAAGTAATCTCGGCCCCATAGCCCTTTACCGCATTTACTTTAACTGAGGGGGAAGTACTGGGCATAACGATATAGGCTTTTGTTCCCAGCACTTTGGCCGCATAGGCAATGGCCTGTGCATGGTTACCGGAGGAATGGGTGGCAATTCCATTTTTCAATTTTTCCGGAGTAAGAGACAACGCAGCATTCATGCCTCCCCGGATTTTAAAAGCGCCTATTTTCTGCAGGTTCTCGCATTTAAAAAACAGCTCGGTTCCTGCAATTTCATTGATGCTTTGATTGGTTAATACAGGTGTGCGGTGAATATAGGGTTGAATGCGCGCATGCGCCTGTTCAATGGCTTCTTTCGTGATCTTGTACATATCAGTTTATTTTACAGCGGCTATACATTCTATCTCTACAGCCGCCCCGTAATTAAAATCCTTGCAGGGAACAATAATCCTGGCAGGCTTGTGATCTCCCATAATACGTGCATAGGTTTCATTCACTTTTGGCCAGTGTGCTATATCACTCACAAAAATGCTGATTTTGAGGATATGCTGCAGATCCGAACCTGCCGCCAGCAGGATCTGCTCTATATTTCGCATGCACTGCGTGGTTTGCATCTCTATAGAATCCAGGCAGGGATTGCCTGCAGCATCCAGAGGAAGCTGGCCAGACACATACACCAGACCATTATGTACCACACCGGGAGAGTAATGACCTTTGGGTTTTACAACAGTATCCGGAAACAGGAATTGGACAGACATAAGGGAAGTTTAGGGGGTAAATGATATCGAAAATTAATAATAATACAGGTAAAAGCCAACTTAAGGCCTATCCGACCCTTCAAACTAAAATTTTGTCCGTAATCTTCCGGCCTATACATTTGCAGTCCGATAGGGTTATCCTGTTGGATAAATCGAGGGGGATTAGCTCAGTTGGCTAGAGCGCTTGCATGGCATGCAAGAGGCCACCGGTTCGAATCCGGTATTCTCCACAGCTTTAAAGCCCCGCAAGGGGCTTTTTTCGTAGCTTCGATCGAAACAATCCTACTGCATGTTCGATTTTCGCTTACAGGTTTTCCATACCGTTGCCAGACGCCTCAGTTTTACAAAAGCTGCAGAGGAACTATATATTACGCAACCGGCGGTCACCAAACATATCCGTGAAATTGAAACCCATTTTAAACTACAACTGTTTGAACGGAAAGGCACCAAAATAAAACTAACCCCGGCCGGAGAAACACTGCTGGCACATACGGAAGAACTGTTTTCCATTTATCGAAATCTGGAGTTTGAAATGAACAGTTTTGCGCAACTACACAGCGGGAAACTCAGGATAGGAGCCAGTACCACTGTTGCGCAATACGTATTACCTCCTGTACTTGCAGCATTTCACCAAAAATTCACCGACATCAGGGTTTCTCTGTTGACCAATAATACAGAGCAGATAGAACAGGCATTACAGAACAGGAGCATCGATCTGGGTATTATTGAAGGGCAATCAAAAAATGCGTTATTCAAATACACGGAGTTTGTTAAAGACGAACTCGTATTAGTGGCAAATGCCAATCACCCCTTAGCAAAAAAGCAGCTGATCAAATCCGAAGAATTATTGAAAATTCCTTTGCTTTTAAGAGAACCCGGCTCCGGAACACTGGAGGTGCTGGCACATGCCTTAAAACCGTTGGGCATCAAAATTTCCCAGTTACAAAAAGAAATGCAATTGGGTAGTACAGAGAGTATGAAATTGTATCTCCTGAACTCCAACGCCATGGCTTTCCTATCTGTTCATGCCATATTAAAGGAACTCCAAAACAAAGAATGTTGTATTATAGATGTAAAGGGGCTGTCTATTCAACGGAATTTTAACTTCATACAACTGCATGGACAACCGGAGGCCCTGCCTGATTTGTTCATGAAATTTGCCCGACATTATAACTTCAGGTAATCAGGCATTACTTATAACGATTTCTTTGCCTGCCTGATCCAGGAGAGCTTTGTGCTATCAAAACCAAAGTTATTACCATGGATCAAGCACCGGCAATACGAACACCTAAAAAGCCCGGCAGAAGCCTGTTAAACCGCAGTTTTACTACAAGAGAAATCATCTTTCTCGCTGCTGCGGCGTTTTGTTTATCACCTTTGATTTCCCCTCCAGTTGCCCTTTTGATGGGACTAATTGCTGCCCAATTGATTGGGCACCCCTATTTACACTTGAACCACAAAGCCACTCATTTCCTGTTACAGGTTTCTGTAGTAGGGCTGGGTTTTGGAATGAATGTTACCAGTGCCCTGAAAGCAGGCAAAGAAGGCATTGGGTTCGCTTTAATTTCTATCATCGGCACAATCACTGCCGGTTTTTTGTTAGGAAAGTTATTAAAGATAGAACAGAAAACAGCATACCTGATTGCTGCTGGCACCGCCATCTGCGGTGGCAGTGCAATAGCGGCCATTGCTCCGGTAATAAAGGCCGAAGAAAAACAAATATCAGTAGCCCTGGGCACTGTATTCATTTTGAATTCGATTGCGCTATTCCTGTTCCCGTTTATCGGGCATCTGTTTCACTTATCACAAACAGCATTTGGTTTATGGTCGGCAATAGCTATTCACGATACAAGTTCTGTAGTGGGCGCTGCCAGCAGGTATGGCGCACATGCCTTAGAAACAGCAACTACAGTAAAACTAACAAGGACGCTTTGGATCATTCCTTTTGCGCTCTTGTCCGCATTTATATACAGAAACAAAAACAGCAAAATCAAAATCCCTTATTTCATTGGCTGGTTTATTGTAGCCATTGTACTGAACACTTACATTCCCTTTGTTCGGCTGTATGCTCATTCCTTAACCGGTATTGCCAAAGCAGGATTAACACTTACCCTGTTTCTGATTGGCTCCGGGTTATCCGGGAACCTGTTGCGGTCTGTTGGTATTCGGCCATTCATACAAGGCATGGTATTGTGGATCATCATATCAGCTGCTACCCTATGGGCCGTTATCTGGCTCGGATAGCGCCCCTTCATCCAAAGGAAGAACCGCTAATCAAATGAAAAAATTGCTATGAATAAATGAGGTAATTTCAACGCCGAAACACCTTACTATGAATATTCAGCAGGCGTACGATAAATGGTCGGAACAGTACGATACCAATCAAAACAAAACCAGGGATCTGGAAGCCGTTTCACTCAGGCAGACTTTGTCGGGGCTTCGCTATAAGCGGATACTTGAGATCGGTTGCGGTACCGGAAAAAATACGGCATGGCTTCAAACTATTACAGATGAACTGCTGGCAGTGGATCTTTCGGATAAGATGCTGGCAGTAGCTAAAAGTAAAATTGGTTCCGAACGGGTACAATTTCTTCAGACAGATATTACCAAAGACTGGGATTTTGTTACTGAAACATTTGACCTTATTACATTCAGCCTGGTACTGGAACACATCAACGACCTTGACTCTATTTTGCAGAAGACTTTCCATGCACTGGCTCCGGGAGGAAGAGTTTATATAGGCGAACTGCATCCTTTCAAACAATACAGCGGAACAAAAGCCCGGTTTGATACAGCACAGGGTACACAGGTGGTTACCTGCTTTAACCACCATATCTCCGATTTTACAAATGCGGCAACGCTGGCAGGTTTCAATATTGAGCTGATCAATGAATACTTCGACGACGATGACCGGCAGGCTATACCGAGAATTCTCACAATGGTATTCAGAAAGGGATAATTCCTTTGAATGCCCCTTATCTGAAAGTTTAATTTTAAGTAATCTGAACACAGAAACAGCAATATGCATGTAAAAAATTTTGAGTTCAAAGCTAAAGTAAACAACCTGGAGCCCTATGAAAACAAACTGTTGACACTGGGCCCGGTGTATCATGGATTGGATCACCAGACAGACACCTACTTTAATGTACCCAACGGAAGACTAAAACTGAGGGAAGGGAATATTGAAAATGCACTGATCAATTACGACCGGGCAGACATTGCAGGATCCAAACAATCGGATGTAATTCTCTATAAACACCTTTCCAACCCGGCTTTAAAAAAAATCCTGGCACACCAACTGGGCATAAAAACAATTGTAGACAAGAAGCGGAAAATCTATTTTATCAATAATGTGAAATTTCACTTCGACAGCGTTGAAAACCTGGGAACATTTATAGAAGTGGAAGCCATTGATCAGGATGGAACATTCACAACCGAGGAACTACAGCAACAATGCAACCATTACTTTCAGTTTTTTGAACTCACACAGGACCAGGTAATCGACAAGTCTTACAGCGACTTAATACTGAGCCGGCTGGTATCCTGAAACTGTCTCAAAACAATATCTACATGAAAATTTCTGTGCTTGATATAGCGTTCAACCAGCATAATGCCATCAATCATATACATCCTACCCTGCTGGAAATCCATGGACAATATTTTTTAACAGACACCGGTTATGAAGATACACTTCCTCAGCTACAAACAGCGCTCAATCAACATGGCATTGACCTTACCAGCCTGCATGGGATCATCATTTCTCACGACGATATTGATCATTTGGGTGCTTTGTATAACATAAAAAAAGTGAATCCATTGCTGCAGGTTTATTGCAGCAAAACAGAGGAGCCATCTGTAACCGGTAAAACGGAAGCAGAAAGACTGGTGCAGGCCAAACAATTGTTGCAAAAATTGCCCGAAGAACAACAAGCCTGGGGAAAGAATTTTGTAGCGTTGCAAGAATCCATTCAACGTATTCCTGCTGTAGATCATGTTGTTCAGGATAACGATCTGATTCTTGGTGGCATCCGCGTTATAGAAACACCTGGTCATACCAGGGGGCATATTTCCCTGTATATAGAAGCATCAAAAACACTGATTGCCAATGATGCTTTAGTGGTAGAACCCGGAGGAGCATTAAATATAGCCAATCCTGAATTCACCCTAGATCTTCAGGCAGCAATCGGTTCCGTTCAGAAAATACATGCGCTCAACATTCAAACGCTTATTTGTTTTCACGGTGGAATCATCACAGACCATATCCAACAAAAGCTGGATCAATTAATTCACCAATACAAAATTTAAAATCATGACAGGGCCGGATAAAGACATGGTATTTCCATTGCCAAACTACAATCGATTGTGTTTTCTGAAAAACATTATTAAGAACCCCAATATCATTGTAGGAGATTATACCTATTACGACGATTTTGAAGACGTGGGCAATTTTGAGAAAAATGTAAAATACCATTTTGATTTCATTGGAGACAAGCTGATCATCGGCAAGTTTTGCATGATTGCTTCCAACCCCACTTTCATCATGAATGGCGCCAACCACCTTACAAATGCCATCTCCACATACCCATTTGCCATTTTTGGCCATGGATGGGAAGAAGCAATGAAGGGAAAGGAATATCCGCAAAAGGGAGATATCCGCATTGGAAACGATGTATGGATCGGATACAATGTAACCATTATGGCGGGGGTAACCATTGGTGACGGGGCCATTATTGCCACCAACAGCACGGTAACAAGGGATGTAGCGCCCTATTCCATTGTTGGAGGTAATCCGGCCATGGAAATCAAAAAAAGATTTTCAGAGGAAAAAATCCATCAACTGCTCGAGCTGCAATGGTGGAACTGGAGCCTGGATAAAATCACGGCCAACCTGCCCAACCTTACAGGCAATGATATCAGCCTGCTGAAATAAAAGTCAGGCAGGAAGTTTGTTATTGTGTAACTTTTGTAACCAGGAAAATCTTCCGCTCAACAGAACTTTACAACATGCAGGAAAAGGAACTCAACCAACAGTATTGGAACAGCCAATACCAGAATAATACTACAGGATGGGATATGAAACAGGTATCCCCTCCGCTAAAAGCCTATATAGACCAGTTGACCAACAAGGAGCAGCAGATCCTGATTCCCGGCTGTGGCAACAGCTATGAAGCGGAGTATCTGTTGAATCAGGGGTTTACCAATATTACCCTGATCGATATCGCCCCTGCCCTGGTTGAGACGCTGCAGAAAAAATTTGCAGGTCGGTCTTCCATCAGGGTTGTAATGGGTAATTTTTTTGAACACACCGGAAACTATGATCTGATTCTGGAACAAACCTTTTTTTGTGCACTGGATCCTGTGCTTCGGCCAGCCTATGTAGCCAAAATGCATGAACTGCTGAAACCCAACGGCACACTGGCAGGCTTGTTGTTCAACCGGGAATTTGATGGAGGCCCTCCCTTTGGCGGGAGCGAGGGCGAATACCGGAAACTTTTTGCAGAAAACTTCCGGATAAAGACCCTGGAGCCCTGCTACAACTCATTTATTAAGCGGGCCGGCACCGAGGTTTTTATGATTTTTATCAGGAAATAGCGTCGAAAATATTCAGAACTTTGGCCCACTGTTAAAAATTACGCATATGAAAATTGAGCAGATTTATACAGGTTGTCTGGCACAGGGTGCTTATTACATTACCAGCAATGGAGAAGCCGCGATTGTTGACCCGCTCAGAGAGGTACAACCCTATCTTGACCGGCTGGAAAAAGATGGTGTACAACTGAAATATATTTTTGAAACTCATTTTCATGCCGACTTTGTAAGTGGACACCTTGACCTAAGAAAAAAAACAGGTGCCACCATTGTATACGGTCCGAACGCCGTTGCCGGCTTTGATTGTGTATCGGCTAAAGACAATGAAATTTTTTCATTGGGAGATATTCAAATCAAAGTATTGCACACCCCCGGCCATACCATGGAGAGCAGTACTTTTCTGCTGATCGATGAAAAGGGCAAAGATCATTGCATCTTCAGTGGTGATACTTTGTTTCTGGGTGATGTGGGCAGGCCCGATCTTGCCCAAAAAGCAGCCAATATGACCAAGGAGGAACTGGCAGGTCTGCTTTATGAAAGCCTGATGCATAAAATCATGCCACTGGCAGATGACGTAATCGTTTATCCTGCCCATGGTGCAGGAAGTGCCTGTGGAAAGAATATGATGAAGGAAACGGTGGATACACTGGGTAATCAGAAACGAATCAATTATGCACTGAACCAGCCCGGCAAAGATGCTTTCATCAAAGCCGTCACCGACGGTTTACTTCCTCCTCCCGGATATTTTGGAATGAATGTAGCCATGAATAAACAGGGTTATGAAAGTTTTGATACGGTACTGAACAACGGAATGAAATCCCTTACACCCGATGAATTTGAAGGAATTGCTGAAAATGCAGAGGCGTTGATTCTGGATACCCGCAGCAATGCTGATTTCTACAAAGGGTACATACCTCAATCAGTAAATATTGGACTTGCAGGTGATTTCGCCCCCTGGGTTGGCGCCTTGATTGTAAACGTAAAGCAACCCATTCTGCTGGTAACAGATCCGGGAAAAGAAGCGGAAGCCGTTACCCGGTTAAGCAGGGTGGGTTTTGATCATGTACTGGGTCATTTGAAGGGCGGATTTGATACCTGGCTAAAAGCCGGTAAAGAAGCGGATACCGTTAACAGAGTATCTGCACAGGCTTTCGCGGAAAATGTTGATATAGAAAAGGACCAGATTATTGATGTGAGAAAGGAATCGGAGTTTGCAGCAGAACATATAAAAAATGCCATCAACAAACCCCTGGCCTACATCAATGAATGGATCAGGGATATCAATCCGGAAGAACATTTCTTTCTGCATTGTGCGGGTGGTTACCGCAGTATGACGGCTGCATCCATTCTGCAGGCAAGAGGCTACAGAAACTTCACCGAAGTGGCCGGAGGCTTTGGAGAAATCAGCAAAACAGGTATCCCCAAAACAGATTTTGCCTGTACGGCAGGCAATAAAAAAGTATAATGCCATTACATAACGGCATTATACTATGTAACAAAAGGGGGGTGTGTTATTTTGCTGCCACGTAAGAAGCAGGATTTTTCAGAAACTCATCCTTACATTCTTTAGAGCAGAAACCATATACTTTTTCCTGGTAGTGTGCAGTATCGGATACGCCGGCACTGATTGGCATTCCACAGATAAAATCCTTATCGGAATCGAATTTTACTTCTTTGTACAAATCATGCACATCAGTAGCCGAGCTGTCGGCATTCATAATCACCGTTTCTGTACGTTCAGTACCTGTATCAGATGCTTTTTTTTCTCCCTGTGAACAGGATTCGAGCACAACCAGTGCAACTGCCGCAACCAACATTTTCTTTACCATATACAAGGCTTTAGTATGAGACTACAATTATACTGCAAACTTTTTTAATAAACTCACTAAAGCAGATTTAGGCACCACGCCGCTCTGTCTCCAAAGGGGCTGACCATTTTTAAATAAAATCAGGGTAGGCACACCTTGTATCTGGTACGCACCGGCTGCAGCGGGGTTTTTGTCCACATCAATCTTGATGATGGAAGCAGCATCCCCCACTTCTGATTTTACTTCTTTCAGGATAGGTGCCATGGTTTTACAGGGGCCGCACCATTCTGCAAAAAAATCTACCAGCACTGGCTTATCCGATTGGATCATTTCTGTAAATGTCATATATTACGCTTTATACGGATTTGGGAATGTTCGTTTCTTTTTTAAATAAACTCAGTAACAGCCCTCCCATCAACGCACCGTAAAGGGTACTGTTCAGGGGTTTGGAAGTGATGGCACAGGTGCCAGAAGCGCATCCTACCAGTTTCCAGTAAAAGAATCCGGCCACAGCACCCAGTACTGCGCCAATTAAAAAAAGGCTGTTCGCTTTAAACCACTTCTTCATAACTAATCTCTTTTGTTGTATGCTGATGATCTCTTCTTTTAACAGGGGGCGTATAGCAGGCCCCGGTTCCGCAACATCCGGTATTCAACAGTGCCATACCGGAAAAAAACAGGCCCACCAGACCAAAAACCAGATCCTTAGCCATCACTGCTTCCACTACAATTATAATACCCAATACCAGTCTTAAAGCCCGCATGAATGTCCAGTTACGCAATATCAGCTCTTTCATATAAGTTGTTTAAACACCAAAGTTAATGCCAGGGGTTTTGAGTCAAAGTAACAAAGGTTACACAAACACTTATATAATAAAATCTAATACATATCTGTTGAAATTCAGTAAATTGACCTAAAAAAATGAAGCGCTTCCTGAAATACCTGGGCCTCTTTCTATTGGTGGCCCTGATTGCTTTTTTTTCATTTGCACCACGCTTTATCGATGAATCCATGAATAAAGTGAGCCTCAAAGTGAAACATCCGGAAAAACCGGAATGGTACGACTCCATTCCTTTCATCGCAGATTTGCACTGTGATGCATTGCTTTGGGACAGAAACAACCTAAAAACGCACAGTTATGGTCACGTGGATATTCCCCGCATGCAGGAGGCCAATATGGCATTTCAGGTTTTTACCATTGTGAGTAAGACCCCCAGGGGAATCAATATTGAACAGAACAGTGATGAGACCGACCAGATTGCGTTGCTGAGCTTTGCACAACTCCGTAGCCCGGAAGACTGGTTCAGCGTAAAAAAAAGAGCCCTGCACCAAACAAAGGAACTGTATAAAACAGCAGAACAATCCAAGGGGAATTTCAGGGTAATTACCAGCCAGGAAAGCCTTCGGCAATATATTCAGGACAGGGCAGGCAACAGATCCTTAACAGCCGGAATGCTGGGAATTGAAGGAGCCCATTGCCTCAATGATGAACTCAGCAACCTGAAGGAATTTTATGATGCAGGAGTACGTTATATCGGACTTACCCATTTTTTCGACAATGCCTGGGCAGGATCCGCACATGGCATGGTAAAAGCTGGCCTTACCGAAAAGGGAAAGCAACTGGTACGTGCGATGGACAGCATGAAGGTGATCATTGATATTGCCCATGCTTCTTCTAAAACCATCGACGATGTTTTTGCGCTTACCAATAGTCCGGTCATCATTTCACATACAGGAGTAAAAGGAGTATGCGACAACAACCGCAACCTCTCCGACAAGCACCTGCTCGAAATGGGCAGGCGCAACGGGCTGGTAGGCATAGGTCTTTGGGAAACTGCTGTATGTGGAACAGATGCAGCAGCAACTGCCAAAAGCATCCGTTATGTGGCAGATAAAATTGGCGTAGACAAAGTAGCCCTTGGTTCCGATTTCGACGGAGCAATCGGTACACATTTTGATGTTACCGGATTGCCGCTGATTGTAAATGCTTTACTGAAAGAAGGTTTCAGTAAAGAAGATATTTACCGGATCATGGGCGGCAATGTGCGGGATTTTCTGTTGAGGAATCTCCCGGCTAAATAAAGCATCTTTTGCCCGATGTACAGATTCGTATAAGCAAAGATGAATGAACCTGTCAATACAGGTCCATTCATCAGTTCAGTGGTAATCCGAATTAACAGCAGTTCTTCTGACCGGAAGCATCGTTGTTCTTCACCCCTGCCTTGTCCAGGATCAGTTCCAGCGGACAAAAACGGGTAAACGAAGATTGCAACAGGTTCAGGCCTACAAACACGCCCAGCCACAACCATTTAATGCTTACAAAATAAGCCAGTGAAACACTGATCAGTACAAAACTGCCTGCAACGGCACGAACAATTCTTTCTTTAGTCATAGGTGTATTAATTAGAAGTTTTATCAACCGGCATTACAAATGCCCTGATGGGAAAATCACTCGGAAATTCCTGATTGTATTGATTAATTAATTTGAGTGCATGATCCGCGTTCTCCTCTCCCGTAAAGGAGAAGAGAAAAATAGAATCAAATTTTGCGTCGCCGGAACTAAACCAGTTGTCGAGCAGGTATTTATCCGATCCGTTTTTGAATCCAATTGTATCGGTAGCGCTATATACCCGGATATCTGCTTTTTTGAAAATAGCTGCAACCATTTCGGCAGATTCCTTCAACGCTGTTACAAATAATAGTTTCATAATCGTTTGTTTATTTGGTTTTTCCCCGCATCATTTTATAATACAGCAATGGAACAACCAGTAAGGTTAAGAATGTAGAGGTAATTGTACCGCCCATCAGCGAGATGGCCAATCCCTGGAACACCGGATCAAATAAGATGATCACTGCACCCAGTACCACCGCTCCTGCTGTTAATAAGATCGGTGTGGTTCTTACGGCACCTGCCTCAATGATGGATTGCTTTAACGGAATGCCTTCTTTCAACCGGATATTGATGAAGTCGATCAGCAACACCGAGTTCCTTACCATCACACCTGCCAACGCAATAAAACCAATCATAGATGTAGCGGTGAAGTAAGCGCCCATCATCCAGTGACCGGCCAGAATACCAATCAGTGAAAGCGGTATGGCAGCAAGCATTACCAATGGAACAGTGAAATTCTGGAACCAGCCTACAATCAGCATGTATATGATCAGAATTACAGCCGCAAAAGCAATACCCAAATCGCGGAACACTTCGTATGTAATTTGCCATTCACCATCCCACTTCAGTGAATACTCATCGGTATTGGTTGGCTGGCTGGTATATTCTTCTTTCAGGATCTGGTATCCTTCGGGCAGTTTTATATTTTTCAAACTATCCGACATAGCCGACATGGCATAGAACGGACTCTCCAGCTTACCGGCCATATCGGCCAGTACATATACCACTTCTTTCTGATTCTTCCGGTAAATGCTCTTATCCTTGATTACCGTACTTACTTTTACCAGGTTCCTGAGTGGCACCATATTGCCCTGCATCCCTTTTACCTGCAGATCCAGCACCTGATTAATGCTTCCCTTTTCTGCATCTTTGAGCTGCAATTGAATCGGCACCTGACTGAATGCCGCAGGCTGATTCAGTTTACCGGCTGTGGTACCCGACAGAGCACCCTGTATGGTTGCAGTAATCTGCGCTGCAGCCACACCATTTAGCATGGCCTTTTCCTTATCTACAGACAGTTTATATTCTTTCTGATCGTCTTCCATCTGCCAGTCTACATCCACTACATCCGTTGTTTTATTCATCAGTTGCTTTACCTGGTTGGCAATGGCAATCTGCTGTGTATAGTCCGGACCATAAATTTCTGCAACCATGGTAGACAATACCGGAGGACCAGGAGGAACTTCCACTACTTTTACGTTCGCATTGTAGCGAGCGCCAATTTTTTGAAGCGGTTCTCTCATTTCTTTTGCAATATCATGACTCTGAATACTGCGTTCGGTTTTATCTACGAGGTTTACCTGGATATCTGCAACATGCTCTCCCCTTCTCAAATCGTAATGCCGTACCAGTCCGTTAAAACTGATGGGAGCAGAGGTACCTACATAGCCCTGATAGTTCTTCACCATTGGCTGTGCAGATACATATTGTGCAATATCGGCAGCTACAGCCTGTGTTTTTTCAAGGGTAGAACCTTCAGGCATATCAATCACCACCTGGAATTCATTCTTGTTATCGAAAGGAAGCATTTTAACTGCTACCAGTTTGCTGGTGATGAGCATTGTAGAGGCAATCAGCACCGCTACGGTTCCCATAATAAAGACCCAGCGCTTCCACCTGGTTTCCAACATCGGATGAATAAACCGGTAGTATATTTTATAGATACCTGTTTCTTCCAATACGGTTCCCTTGGTTTCTTCATGTGCAATTCCCTTCTTCTCTTTTTCACGAAGGAAGATATAACCCAGGTATGGAGTTAGTGTTAATGCAACAATCAGAGAAAGCATCATGGCAATAGCAGCACCAATAGGCATTGGACTCATATATGGCCCCATCATACCAGACACAAATGCCATCGGCAACACAGCTGCAACTACCGTGAACGTGGCCAATATGGTAGGGTTACCCACTTCGTTGATGGCGTAGATGGCAGCCTGTAATGGCGGCAGTTTACGCATCTTGAAATGGCGGTGCATATTTTCTGCAATGATGATGGAATCATCCACCACAATACCCGTGATGAATACCAGTGCAAACAGGGTAATTCTGTTCAGCGTGTAATCCATGAAATAGTAACTGAACAGGGTCAGTGCAAAAGTTACGGGTACAGAAAGAAACACCACCAATCCGCCTCTCCATCCCATGGCCAGCATTACAAACAGCGTAACCACTACAATCGAAATAAACAAGTGGAACAAGAGTTCACTTACTTTATGAGAAGCAGAATCTCCATAGTTTCTGGTTTCTGTAACCTGCACATCAGAAGGAATCAGATCCTTTTTCAGGTGTTCTACTTTTGCTTTGATTGCAGAAGAGAGCTGCATGGCATCCGCTCCTGATTTTTTAGCCACAGCAAGTGTTACCGCAGGATAAGCAGACTTAAAACGGTTTACACCGGCGGTATCTGCCTTACCATATCCAAAGAATACATATTGAGCAGCCGTAGACGGCGCTTCTTCTACCTGAGCCACCTGGTTCAGGTAAACAGGCTGCCCGCCTTTTAAGCCCACTACCAGTTTGGCAACATCTTCGGCCGTGTTCAGAAAATCACCGGTTTGAATAGTGAATGCCGAATCATTGCGGATCAGTTTGCCTGCTTCGGTCTGCACATTTCCTGCCTGAATTGCCTGGGTAATACCCAACAGATCTACGCCATTCAGGGCCATTAGCGATTTATCCAATACCACTTTCACTTCCCTGTTTCTGCCACCGGTAACAGATACTTCGGCCACATCAGCTACCTTCTTGATTTCATTGGCCAGTTCCTGCCCGATCAGCTTCAACCGGTAATCGTCGTAGTTTTCTCCCCAAAGGGTTAACCCCAGTACCGGCACATCATCAATGGCCCTGGGCTTCACCAATGGCATGGTTACTCCCTGAGGCATTGCATCCATGTGTTTCATGATTTCGCTGTACAGTTTTACCAGCGACTTCTCCACATCTTCTCCCACATAAAACTGTACGATCAGCATTACCTGACCCTGCATGGAAGTAGAGTAAACATATTCCACACCCTTAATATTGGAAATGAATTTTTCCATCGGAGCCGCAATCTTGGTTTCCACTTCTTTAGGACTTGCACCCGGATAACCAATGAAGATATCCGCCATGGGAACCTGGATCTGCGGTTCTTCTTCACGCGGAATCAGCATGGTGCTGTATCCGCCAATCAGCAGGAAAGCAACCATCAGCAGGATGGTTAGTTTCGACTGCAAAAAACCTTTTGCTATATTACCTGATAAACCTTTTTCCATTACTGATTATTTAATTTTTACCGGAACACCATTATACAATCTGCCTTCTGCGGAAAGAATATATTGTTCATCCTTTGCCAAACCGGAAAGCACTTCGGCCTGATCACCTGTTGTTTTACCCAGTCTTACCCAACGCAGCAATGCAGTATTCCGGGAACTGATGGTATAAACACCGGCCAGCTGGTCGCGATAAACAAGTGCACTCACCGGAATCATTACTGCACCTGATTCACTGGAAACAGCTGCAGATAAAGCTTTTACAGGGAACTGCACATGTACAAACATGCCTGCATACAATTGTTTGGTATCGGCCGGAATGGAAATCTTCACGATATATTGACCGCCCGAAAACTGGGAGGAAGGATTCAGCTGAATGATTTTTCCTTCAATGGTTTTTTCTGCAGATGCAATTTTCAAAACAGCAGGATCACCCAATTTTAAAGAACCAATCTGGTTCTCTGCAACTGCAGCGCTAACCTGCAGACTTCCTGCCTGCTCAATAGTCAGCACCGGCATACCTGGTGTAGCCATACTTCCTGCGTCCATCATTTTCTGGGTCACGATTCCTGCAAACGGAGCAGTAACTGTGGTATAGGAAAGATTCGCAGACACTTCGTTCTTCATTTGTTTTGCTGCTTCTGCTGCTGCCTTGGCAGACTGATACTGCAGGGTTACCTGATCCAGCTCTTTTGCAGAAGCACTCTGCTGTTTGTACAGAGTAGTAAAGCGGTCATAATCTTTTTTGGCATTGTTCAGGGCTGCTTCTGCCTGTGCAATCATCGCATCTGTTTGTGCACGTTTTGCATGAATATCGGCACTGTTCACCGCAAACAGCAATTGACCTGCTTTTACCCGATCACCCACTTTCACCGGCATTTGGGTAATGTAACCCATTGCACGGGTGCTGATGTTTACAGAATGCGCTGCTTCTAACTGGCCACTGGCTTCTATCCAGCCGGTTGTTGCTGCACCACCCGGGCTGGCAACGGTTACGGCAACAGGGGGCTGTTCTTTCACAACTGCTTTTTCTTCCTTACCCGAACAACCAACCATCGCTACTGTGGCAGTGAGTGCTGTAAGGGCTATTGTAATTTTTCTAAATAACATATGATCCTTTTTTGAAGTGATTTTATTGATTGGTTGTTAAGAATTGTAAATAAGTGGCTGTATTCTTTTGCATAAATATGGCCTGCGCTTTCAGCATTTTTTGCTGCGACAACTGGGTTTGGGCCATCAGCAGATCGGTGGTGTTCACCAAACCCTGCTGATACCTGTTCTGCATAATCCGAAGCGATTCAGCAGCCTGTTCCACCGCCTTGGTCTGCTGGCTGATCCGGTAACGGGTATCGGCAAGCTGTGTTTGCGTTTTGCGGATTTCCACATCGCTTTTGGCGAGCATATCCTGCAGTTGTTCCTGTAATTTATTTTTCTCCAGTTGCTGGGTTGCTTTTTTATTCTTCGCCTGGTTGCCTTTGAATATATCCCAGGACAACTGAATACCAGCCAGGTAAGAATTTGCTCCGAATCCAAACATGGATTTATCGTTATACTGATAGTTGGCAAAACCGTTCAACTTTGGCAGCATCGACATTGAAGTACTCCTGATGGCCATATCGTAGGCAGACACCGCAGCAGACATTGCTTTCAGATCGGCTCTGTCGGCAGATACTGATGCCGCTGTTGCAGCAGGCACATCAATGACCACCGGTTCTGTAGTATAAATAATTCCACCGGGTGTATTCATCAGCAGACTCAGCTGATCGGAAATGGTTTTAATCTGTGAACGGGCTTCTGCAAGATTGGTTTCCGCAGTTTTTACCTGAACCTCCACATTCAGCAGATCCGACTGCTGCATCAGGCCCTGCCGGTAGCGATCATTGGTAAAGCGATGAATTTCCTGAACGGTTTTCAGGGCTTCCTCCAGTACTTTCACTACTTCGTAGGTAAATTCCAGTTGCAGATAGGTGTTGGTCACCTGCATTTCTACCACTTCCCGGGTTCTTTTTGTTTGATAACCATATACCTCAACCTGCTTGGAAGCAGCTTTGCGCATGTAGTTAAGGTCGGGATTAAACAACGGCTGCTGCAGACTCAACTGCGTCATGATATTGGGGGTTGCTCCAGGGTTATTCAGCAGTGCGGGATTAAAATCTGCCTGCTGCACATTGGCCTGCTGCAGTTTAAAACCAAAAGCATTCAGTGGCTGGTTGGTGGTAAATCCGGTATAAGAAAGATTCACCTGCGGCAGCCATATTGCCTCGGTTTGCTTAAACTGAGACTGTGCAATTTTTTCGTCGTTTACGGCCAGGCCAATTTGCCTGTTTTTTTCCTGTGCAAGCCGGATGGCATCTCCCAAAACCAGCTTTTGAACCTGCTCCTGTGCGTTTCCGCCCAATGCAGCGGTCAGAAGCAGCGATAATAGTAATTTCCTTTTATTTACCATATGCTCATTTTATGATGCAAAACTATCCCGCCGCTAACCTGCACAGTGTAACTTATGTAACATTGGAAGCGGCCTTTTCCTAACTTTGAACAAAAGCATACAGCACATGACTCAGCTGGAACAATTAAAAGGTGTTTTTGAGCCCGAATTATTGCAGGAGATGGAACA
The DNA here is from genome assembly GCA_016786865.1 of Sediminibacterium sp. Taxonomy (GTDB): domain Bacteria; phylum Bacteroidota; class Bacteroidia; order Chitinophagales; family Chitinophagaceae; genus Sediminibacterium. Next base: position 119,460 of record JAEUVE010000008.1, read on the forward strand.
ATTTGGCATCTACCAATCCTTTAAAGAAGGGGAACTGGTAATGGATTACGGCAAGTACATCCGCATGATGCCGATTGTATTGAAGGGTACGGTAAAAGTGCACCGGCTGGATGAAAACAACAATGAAATTCTCCTGTATTATCTCTCCAGCAGCGAAAGTTGTTCCATGGCATACAGCTGTTGTGTGGAAGCCAAAAAAAGTGAGGTGAAAGCCGTGGCAGAAGACGACGTGGATCTGATCGGCATTCCGCATGTAAAACTGGATGAATGGCTTTGTAAATATCCCAGCTGGAAGAACTATGTGATGCGGAGTTTCAATGTACGATTCATTGAACTGCTGAAGTCGATCGAAAGCATTGCCTTTCATAAGCTGGATGAACGCCTGATTGCCTATCTGAAAGAAAAACAACGCCTGAGTGGTTCCAGCGTAATCAAGGCTTCGCACAATACCATTGCAGATGAGCTGGCAACATCGAGAGTGGTCATTTCCCGTTTGCTGAAGCAGTTGGAGAACAGCAAAAAGATCATTCTTTACCGGAATGAAATCAAGCTCCTGAGCGGGTTCGACACCCCACTCAGGTAATTCATATAAAAAAATGAGCTTCGTAGTATAAAATCTACAATAAACACAATTCATTTACGTTGTAGCTGTACATCCTACAAGGAATTTCTCATGAAAAGCAGCTACAATTGGTTCATCCCCTGCTTACTCGCAGGTTTTCTGCTGGTGGCTTGTAAAAAAAATACAGATTTACCTGCCGATGCCACAGCCGGCACCAGCACGGAACCGCCTACCATCGGAGGAACCACTTCTGCTTTTAAAGATACCACAGATATCACTGAGGGCAATGTCAATATCAAGTTTTCCAAAACAGATGCCTGCTTTCCCAGCAACGAAATATTTTCCTTTACCGCAGTGGCAACAGGCGTACCTGCCAATGCCCGGTATGTATGGGAATTTGGAGATGGAAAATCGCTGATGGGTGCATCCGTAAAAAACATCTATAAAGATCCCGGTAACTATACCGTAATTCTGGAAGTGAAAAGCAGTGAAGGTCAGATAATACACAAGGTATCGATTGCCGTAAAGGCATTGGGTCAGCAGGTTACCCCTACTGCCGTATTTTCCAGCGCTTTGGCAGACATCAATGTGCTGAACAACATGACCTTCACCAGCAGGTCAACTGTTCCTACAGGTACCATTACAGAGCACCTCTGGGATTGGGCAGACGGAACCACCAGCACCAGTTCCAACAGTTTTATGCCCAAAAACTTTCCGCAGGTACCCGAAGACAAACTCTATCCGGTAAAACTGATCGTAACAGCTAATTCCGGTTGTAAAGACACTGCAGGACTCAATGTATTTGTACCCGCAGTATACAATATCAGCGGAAATTTCGACGCAGTACAATACGATGGATGTACCAATGAATATTTCATATTTACACCGCGGTTAACCGGAGTCCCCGACGGAGCCGTGTATACCTGGGATTTTGCAGACGCCACCGGTTTTGTTAGCGGAAACCCGGTAAAAAAATCATTCACCTATCAGAATGATTACGACGTAAAACTAACTGTAACCCTCAAGGGAAAAATCATCTACCAGACACATAAGGCAGTCAGGGCATTCGGACAGAACATTAAACCAAAGGCACTGATGCTGAAGAATATTGTAAGCAGTACTGCTACAACCGAAAAATGGGCCTTCTACAGCCAGTCGAACATTCCGCATGGTTACCTGAGCGGATACCGCTGGGAAATGCCTTTTGGCGTAGTCGACGATAATTTCAACACCATTGTGGAGCAGGAATATACCAAGGCTGCTACCCCAACCAATTACAGCATCAGGCTGATTGTTACGGGCAATACAGGATGTAAAGACACGGCTGTTGCCAACATCACCATACCAGCCCGTTAATGTAAACAAGAACCATGAAAAGGTATTTGGGACTATATATATTAACGGGCATACTGGCCATTGTTGTTTCCTGCAAAAAGGAAGCCATTTCTCCCATTACCCAATACCTGCAAAACACTAAAATAAAAGCAGACACTGCTGCCACCACTACCACGGTGAAAGATACTACCACAGTAGATTTTGGTGGTATTGTGGTACGGTATGAACAAAGTTCCACCTGCTATCCGGGAACGGAAGTACTCCGTTTTAAGGCCAATGGTCCGGTACTGCCTCCCGGCGCTTATTATTCCTGGACTTTCGGTGATGGCAACACAGCTACCGGAGCAAGTGCAAGCCATTCTTACCAGGCCGCTGGCTCCTTTTTAGTGAACCTTTTGGTGATGGCCGATGCGAACACAGTATTAACCAAACTCAGTTTTCCCATCAGGGCCAAGGGTCTTCAAACCCGGCCGGTGGCAGGATTTACGTACAAATCGGATTTCCCGGATAATGTGAACTACATCACATTCAATACCAGTTCGTCGGTGAATCAGGGAGACATATCGTATTACAAATGGCAATGGGGAGACGGAACTTCTGTTTTAACTTCCGTTGGCCTGATCAGGCATGAATTTCCCAGAAATACAACAGACATTACGTATCCGGTAAAGCTGACCATCACCACCAATACCGGTTGTACTGCAGACACCACTATTGCAGTAACGATTCCCGCGGCCTATCCCATCAAAGGGAGTTTCCGGGCAGATGCATTTGATGCATGCACCAATGAAAATTTCCTGTTCACAGCGGAAGCAGAAAACGTACCGGGAGGAGCTGTTTACGAATGGGATTTTTCCGATGGAAAGGGAGTGGTTACCGGCAATCCGGTACGATACAAATACAAATTTCCCAACGATTATGATGTAATCATGTCTGTGCGCTTGAACGGACGATTGATTTATCGTACCAATAAAATGGTAAATGCCAAGGGAGAAAAGCCCAAACCGACTGCTGCATTTGAACATACCCTGGTCTGGCAGAACAATACCACATCGCACTGGTTATTCAACAGCAGGTCCACGATTCCAACAGGAACCATCGACAGTTATCAGTGGAACTTTGGAAACGGTAACACCAGCAACGATTATTACAGTTCTGTAGAGAACAGTTATAGCAAAAAAGCAACAGCGCAATCGTATACCGTACAACTAATTGTAACCGGCAACGGTTGCGCTGATACTACCAGCAAGGTGATTGCAATTCCTGCACAGTAAAGGGATTATTCCCAAATTTCATCCTTACCTGCTATCCAGCTTTTAACAGCTTCTGTGGTAACAGATTTAGGACGCTCCAGCGGGAAGCCCAGCGCTCTGTCCCAGCAAAGACTGGAAAGAACACCCAAGGCACGGCTAACTGCAAACAATACGGTATAGAACTCATACTCCACAAATCCGTAGTGCACCAACAGTGCTCCACTGTGTGCATCTACGTTTGGCCAAGGATTCTTTATTTTACCCAAAGACTGCAGAATTGGTGGAACTGTTTCATAAATTTTCCAAACGGTATTCAGCAATTTATCGTCGGCCATGTGCTTTTTACCGAATTCCATCTGTGCGGTAAAACGGGGATCTGTTTTACGCAATACAGCATGACCATAACCCGGAACAACTTTACCGTAAGCCAGTGTTTTCTGAACATAATCTGCAATCTGCTCGCTGGTTGGTTCATCCGTACCCAGCTGTTCCTGCATTTCAAAAATCCACTTGATTACTTCCTGGTTGGCCAAACCATGCAAAGGACCGGCCAAACCGTTCATACCGGCAGCATAGCTCAGATAAGGGTCGCTCAATGCAGAACCTACCAGGTGGGTGGTATGTGCAGATACGTTTCCGCCTTCATGATCTGCATGAATGGTCATATACAAACGCATCAGTTCTTTAAAGCTTTCATCGTCGTATCCCATCATATGGGCAAAATTGCCCGCCCAGTCTAACAAACCGTTGGGATGAATATGCTCATTGTTTTTGTACTTTCTTCGGTAGATATATGCTGCAATCCGTGGTAAACGGGCAATCAAATCCATGGAATCATCATACACAATACTCCAGTAATCCTTCTTATTTAATCCTTTTGCGTATTCCTTGGCAAAATTGCTTTCTGTTTGCATTGCCATCACACCAACCACAAACATCGTCATGGGGTGTGTGCTCAGCGGGAGTGCATCAATGGTAGCAAACACGTGGTTGGGAACATGACTTCTGCGTTGCCATACATTGGTGATGTGTGCAACATCCTCTTCGTTTGGCAACTCTCCCACCAGCATCAGATGGAACAATCCCTCTGGCAAAGGCTCCCCACCCTTACGGGCTGCCGGAAGTTTTTGCTGCAGTTCCGGAATGGAATATCCACGGAAACGGATACCTTCCTGTGCATCCAAAAGACTTGTTTCTGTAACCAGACCTGTAATACCGCGCATACCCTGATACACCTGAGCCAGCGTTACTTCTCCGATCTTTTTGTTACCATGTTCTTTGATGATTTCTTTGATTTCTGCGTTCGCGGCTTCTGATTTGGCTTTGAACTTGTCTTTGATAACTCCCATAGCAATGAATTTGTTAGATACGGCTAATATGGCTTAAATTAACCTTAATATCCAAAGGTAATTGAAGTTCCAACTATAACAAAACAATTCGGCCCGACTCACCGATTTTAGGCAAATTATTTAGGTGCTTTCCGGTACAGATAAATAACTACAAAAACGAATATGAAATTGGGAATCCAGGCTGCAATCAGCGGTGGGAGATTCCCTTTTGTAGAGAATATGGTAGAAAAACGGTCTGTTACAATAAACAAGGCAGCAACAGAAAAGCCAACGGCCAGGTGAACCCCGCTTCCACCCCTGACTTTACGGCCGGCAACAATGGCACCGATCAGGGTAAGCAACAAAACCGTAACACAGGTAGCATCTCTTCGGTATCGTTCTACCTTAAGGCTGTTCAGCCCCTCAGATCCCCGGAGTTCCTCCAGCGCAATGAAACGGTCCAGTTCCGGAGTGGTCAGCTTGTCCTTGGTATATTTATCTCTGCTCAGATCCAGTGGCTTGAAACTGTAATTGATTTGCCGCATTACATCGGGCGCTACCTGCTCGCTCATCGGCAGCAGCTTCCGCTCAACAATCGTCTCAATTTTCCATTTGTTTACGGAAGTATCCCAGCTGATGTAATCTGCCCTGAGGTTATTGGTTACCCGGTTGTTTTTGATGGTGTACAAAAAGAACGGGCCACCCCTTTTTACCGATGTATCGTAATTATAAATACCTGCATAAGTAAAAGAGTCGATGCGCAGATAAATATTATTGCCATTGTTCAGCAAAGCATTGTAACTGGAGTTGGCGTCTATATAACGGGCTTCAAAGCTGCCCCTGATCTGGTTGGCCCTGGGAACCACATACTGATTGGCAAACCAAAGAATAACGGCCAGCAAACTGCCACCGATCCAATAAGGGCGCATCCACCTGGAATAGCTGGTACCGCTTGCCAGGATTGCAATAATCTCACTGTTCCCCGCCATTTTGGAAGTGAAGAATATTACTGCAATAAAAACGAAAAGCGGAAAGAGCAGGGCTATGATGTGTGGGATAAACCCAGCATAGTAATCGCTGATGATCCTTTCAATACTCAGCTGTGACCTTACAAAATCATCGGTTTTTTCACTCACATCAATCACCACAGCAATCACGGCAAACAAAAAGATTGCAAAGAAAAAGGTGGTGAGGAATTTCCGGAGTATGTACCAGTCCAGTTTTTTCATGGTCTACACAAAGATGCACAAAAAAAATACATCCATGGAGATGGATGTATAATTTACGGACTTCAAAAGATAACGGATTAATAAGCAGGGTGAAAATAGCACGAAGTCCCTTACAAGTGAAGGGTTTCGTATAAAAGTTAATAAATATAAAATGTTGAAGGAATTATCCCCAAAACAAGGACGAATGACAACGAAATGTTACCATTATAATCGCTGCCGGATTATCCCGAGCATCTCTTTCTTCCAGCTAACGAAATTCCCTTCTACAATATTGCGTCTGGCTTCTTTTACAAGCCAGAGATAAAAAGCAAGATTCTGTATGCTGGCCAGCTGCAGGCCAAGTATTTCACCTGCAATGAACAGATGACGGATATACGCTTTGGAATAATACTGACTGTGCTCGGAAGGCAGACCCGGATCGATGGGACTGAAATCGTTGGCCCATTTTTTATTCCGGATATTGATCACACCCTGGGTGGTGAACAGCATACCATTCCTCCCGTTGCGGGTAGGCATTACACAATCGAACATGTCGATTCCCATATCGATGCACTCCAAAAGATTCCAGGGTGTACCCACCCCCATTAAATAGCGGGGCTTGTTTTGCGGAAGATTTTCTGCGCAAAGGGCAGTAAACTCGTACATCATTTCTTCCGGCTCACCCACACTTAGCCCGCCAATGGCATTACCAACGGCATTTTTGGAGGAAATGTATGAACAGGACTCCTTGCGCAAATCTTTATAGGTACCACCCTGCACGATCGGAAAAAGGTTCTGCGTATAACCGTATTTATCGGGTGTTTCTGCCAGGCGATTGATGCATCGATCCAGCCAGCGGTGTGTGAGCTGCATGCTCTTTTTTGCATAGCCGTATTCGCTGGGATAAGGCGGGCATTCATCAAAAGCCATGATGATATCCGCACCAATACTCCGCTGGATATCCATTACCGATTCAGGAGAAAAAAGGTGTCTGCTTCCATCAATATGCGATTGAAACACTACGCCTTCTTCCCGGATCTTTCTGTTGGCAGCCAGGGAAAATACCTGATAACCACCGCTGTCTGTTAAGATGGGCCGGTCCCAGCCGTTGAACCGGTGGAGCCCTCCTGCAGCTTCCAGCACTTCGGTACCGGGGCGGAGATAGAGGTGATAAGTGTTTCCCAGGATAATCTGGGCCTGCACATCCGTTTTGAGCTGCTGCTGGGTTACCGCTTTCACACTGCCAACTGTGCCCACAGGCATAAATATGGGTGTTTGAATGATTCCATGATCGGTAGTAACAACGCCGGCCCTGGCAGCAGAGCCGGGGGCGGTGGTTTCGAGCGAAAAACTAAGTGCAGCCATGCGGCAAAAGTAGTGCTCTTTGCCTTATTTTTGCCGGATGATCATACCTTCTATTGTCTGGACTATCTGCTTTGGAGTATTTTGTGCAATCATAGCCATTCAAGTTTTCTATTATCTCTATTTTTTCAGCAGGCTGGCATTCTTTAAACCCAGAACCAAACAGGTAAATGTGGAGCATCCGGTTTCCGTGGTAATTTGTGCCCGCGACGAAGCCCATAACCTGGTCAAAAACCTGCCCGGTGTATTGGTGCAGGATTACAAAACCACCCATGAACTGGTATTGGTAAATGATAATTCCAGTGATGAAACAAAATACATTATTGACGAATTCAAACGTTCGTTCAAGAACCTGAACCTGATCGATTTAACACAGGAAGCCAAAATGATCACCGGTAAGAAATTTCCTTTGTCGATGGGGATCAAAAGCGCCAAACACGAAATCGTATTGCTGACCGATGCAGATTGTGTACCAGCCTCTGAATTCTGGATCCAGAAAATGCAGGACAGTTACGACGATGATATTGAAATTGTGCTGGGATACGGCGCTTACCATAAAAAATCCGGACTGCTCAACAAACTGATCCGTTTCGAAACATTTCATACAGCCATCCAGTATATGTCGTATGCGCTGGCAGGCACCCCCTATATGGGAGTAGGCCGCAACCTGAGCTACAAAAAAAATGTATTTCTCCGCAACAAAGGATTTTCATCCATCAACCAGATTCCAAGCGGAGACGACGATCTGTTCATCAATCAGGTAGCCACTGCAAAAAACACTGCAGTGGTGGTAGACCACGATACACATACCCTGAGTGAACCCAAGAAGTCCTGGAGCGAATGGATGTCTCAGAAATACAGGCACTATACCACCAGCAAGTACTACAAACCCATACACAAATTCCTGCTGGGACTTTACTCCCTTTCGTTGTTCCTGCTGTATCCCGCAATGATACTCAGCATCCTTTTTTTCAACTGGTGGCTTACACTGGCCGTATACGGTGTAAGACTGATCATTCAGTCCATTGTTTATTTTAAAGCAATGAAAAAACTCAACGAATCGGATCTGTTCCCCTGGTTTATTTTACTGGACATCTGGATGTTCTTTTATTACATTTTTACCGCCCCTGCCATATGGAAAGCACCCCGCAAAAACTGGAATTAATCACCAGATATTTTGATGATTTTACCGAAAGGCAACTGGAGCAGCTGACCTTACTGGAAGAGCTGTACAAAGAATGGAATGCAAAGATCAATGTAATTTCCAGAAAAGACATCGACAGCATTTACCTGCATCATGTATTACATTCGCTCAGCATTGCGGCCATAGCCGATTTTACACCTGGAATGAACATCATCGATATCGGTTGCGGAGGCGGATTTCCGGGCGTACCGCTGGCCATCTTTTTCCCCGAGGTACAATTTCACCTGGTAGACAGCATTGCAAAAAAACTAAAAGTAGTGGAAGCCGTATGCGAAGGCGCCGGCATCAAAAACATCACCACACAACACACGCGTGCAGAGGACATCAAAAACAGAAAATTTGATTATGCCGTTTCCCGCGCAGTTGCACCTTTAAAAGACCTGCTGCAGTGGAGCATGCCCCTGCTAAAAAAACAGCCGGGAGCGCCAACAGGACCAGATCATTTGCGTAATGGCCTGATCTGCCTGAAGGGCGGAGACCTTACACAGGAAATTTTTGAAAGCGGCGTACGCCCCAGAATGATGCCCATCATCAAAATATTTCCAGAGCCTTACTTCGAAGAAAAATATATTCTGCACGTGGCCAAATAAGGCAAAAAAAACCACAGACGAAGGGCAACTGCTTCCGTCTGTGGCTGAATTCAATTATCTTATTATAAGAGACTAATCGGGTATAACCAGCTTATTGTTGATCCGGTTGATGTCTGCAAGCCGTTGGCTGGGATCAATTTCAATGGAACGAATGTCCTGAATAGGTCTTTCCGTAGTAAAGCTGTACTCCGGATGCGTCCATCTCCATGCGGTGTGAACCGTTCTTGGGATGGCATTCTCAGCAGGCTTTTCGCCATACATCAGGTTCAGTGGAATCACATGCATTTCCTGCGTTCCATCCTTAAAAGTAATCAGCACGTCTACCGGCATCGGCATTTTCCCGATCCGCTTAACGGTGATGGCAGTTTTGCCATCGTTCACTGCAATATTGCCTACACCATAGTCGATGGTTTTGGTACTGTTGATCCAGTATTCTTTGTACCAGTCCAGTTCCATGCCGCTGATTTTTTCAGCAACCCGAATAAAGTCGTTGGGATTAGGATGTTTAAATTTCCAGGTATCATAGTACGCAAGCAGAATTTTATCCCTTACGGCATCTCCCACGATATAGCCCAGTTGTTCCATGAAAATGGCACCCTTACTGTAAGAAGCCACACTGTACGCATAGTTGGTGTTGTAATGATCTGCATGGGTGCTTGCCGGCTCTTCAAATCCGCTCTTCGCCAGTGCAAAATATCCCTTGTACGAACCATCGTACCAAAAGTCTTTTTTATTTCTAAGCGTGGCCATTACCCTAGTGCTGGAATAGTCGGTAAAACCTTCATCCATCCAGGAATACAAAGCCTCATTGCTGCCAAGAATCATCTGGTACCAGCTGTGCATCCACTCATGGATGGCAGTTCCGATACTGGCACTTTTGATCAGGGTAGCCATTGGATACTCCATACCGCCATCGCCTCCCTGCACAAATGTGTAGGTTTTATATGGATAGGCGCCGAAGGTTTTAGCCATAATGGGATAAGCCAGTGCGCAGGTATCTGCCATACGCTGCCAGCGGATTTCCAACGAATCCACCGCCTTATACACCACGCGGATTAACGGACCGTTGGCAGTTTTGCGGGTAATCATTTTATAATTAGGATCAGCGGCCCACATGAAATCGTGAACATTATTTGCCTGCCATTTCCAGGTAAGCGTAGCGCCGGTTGCCGGTTTTACTTTCACGCCTTCGGCTTGGTATCCAAAGCCGGTTTCATTTCCGTTTAACAGATCACCACCCGCAGTAACCATATAGTTTTTATCGATCGTGATGTTTACATCAAAGTCGCCCCATACACCATAGAACTCACGGGCAATATAGGGATTGGCGTTCCAGCCCTGGTAATCATACTCCACTACTTTGGGGTACCATTGGCTCATGCTGTAGCGAATGCCTTCCTTGTTATCTCGCCCGCTTCTTCTGATTTGCAGCGGTACCTGTGCTTCGAATACAACATCCATGGCAAGTTTAGACTTTGGAAGCAGGGGTTTGCTCAGCACTACTTCCAGAATGGTTTCATGCTCTTTCAGTTTTTGTGCAACACCATTGATGGTCACAGCATGTACTTTCTGGAATCCGATTTCTTCGGGTGTTAATTTGCTGATGCGGTCTTTTACTCTGGAATCCCAGTCCAGGCCATCTGTTTCCCGCTTGGGGTTTGGATCGGACAGGCGGGTTTTACCCAACTCACGGCTCCTCACATCCATACTGCTGTTGGGTTGAAACGCATTCCAGTAGAGATGGAAAAAAATTCTGTTCAACGTATCTGTTGAATTATTCGTGTACTCAATTTTTTCTGTTCCGGAAAAACGATTGGTGGTTACATCCATCTTAACATCAATCCGGTATTTGATTTTCTGCTGCCATCTGTCCGGCTGCGCAAATACCAATACGCCGATGATCAAGAAACCCATCGTAAGAGCAATCCTGTTATTCATATGTCAATTTTGTAAATCGGAAGATAATTATAAAAACACTAACAACCTGCCACTACCACTACAATTTCACCTTTCACCGTTTTGGATTTAAAATAATCGGCTACTTCCTGTAAACTGCCGCGCTTGTTTTCTTCGTATAGTTTGGTGAGCTCCCTGCTTACAGAACAGGCGCGGTCCGGTCCGAAGTAGGTAATGAGTTCTTCCAGCGTTTTAACAAGGCGCATCGGGCTTTCATAAAACACCATGGTACGCTCCTCTTCTGCCAGTTTTTTCATCAGGGTCTGGCGGCCTTTTTTTAGTGGGAGAAATCCTTCAAAAACAAACCGGTTGGTGGGTATTCCACTGTTTACCAACGCCGGTACAAAAGCAGCGGCTCCGGGCAAACATTCTACCCGGATGTTTTGCTTAATGCATTCCCTTACCAGCAAAAAGGCCGGATCAGAAATACCCGGTGTACCGGCATCCGTAACCAGCGCCATGGTTTTTCCGGCCTGCAACTGATCTGCCAGGTGCGCAACAACTTTGTGTTCGTTGTGCTGGTGATAAGGCGTTAGCGGCTTTTCAATTTTGTAATGCTGCAACAACTTGGAAGAGGTTCGCGTATCCTCACAAAGAATCAGGTCCACTTGCTGAAGCACTTCCAGTGCACGCAAAGTGATGTCTTTTAAATTACCAAGCGGTGTGGGAACCAGGTACAGCAATGGATTAAATTATGGCAATCTCATAAAACTCCATTACCGGATTGGCGAGCAATTGCTTGCTGGCAGACTCGGCAATGGCTTTGGCCGCTTCAGGACTATCCGCTTCCACTTCCAGTGTAATGTGTTTACCAACACGAACATCCTGCACAGAATGAATACCGAGATTATTCAGTCCTCCCAAAACGGCTTTACCCTGCGGGTCTAATAAATCTTTCAGGGGCATTACTGTTATCTGTACATTGTATATCATGATTCAACTTGTTTGAAGGTCAAAGATAGAATTACGTAAGCAAAAAAGCCGATCAAAACTGCCAGCCACCCAAAAACGATGGCGGAACCCAATGCTATCAGCAGCAGGATCAGGAATGGCAGGCCCTTTTTAAAGGTAAAACCCTTGAATTTCATTGCCAGCATCGGCAGTCTGGATACCATTAAGTAAGACACGAGGCCAATCAGTACGTACCAAACCCATTTATTCAGCATCAGGTTCGTCAGCCATTCTTCCTGGCTATACCAGTACAACATTGGAAAAGAGGCAAACAGCAATCCTGCCGCCGGTATGGGTACTCCTTTAAAACCAAACTGCTGACTGGTGTCTATGTTAAACCGGGCCAGCCGGTACGCACCTGCACAGGGCAGCAAAAATGCAGGCAGCAGCCAGAAAATGGATATATCCAGCCCACCCGGGTCCTGTGAAAAACAAAAACGGAGAAACTGGAATGCAATTAATCCGGGAGCAACACCAAAACTCACTACATCTGCAAGAGAGTCGAGTTGCCTGCCCATTTCAGAAGATACGTTCAGGAGGCGGGCAACAAAGCCATCCAAAAAATCGATGATGGCCGCGCCGATGATCAGCCATCCCGCCCACATCATTTTCTCGGGCAATACCACCAGGTTCTCCCCATCTGCAGTAACGGTAAGCGTAAGCCCGGGCTGCAGGATGTACACGATGGCGGTAACCCCCAGAAAGAGGTTAACCAGCGTAAAAATATTTGCTATTTGCTTGAACATCGTTTCTTTAATTGAGCAGGCTTTATTTTCGTTTCATCAGGGATTCAATTTCGTCTGCAGTAATCGGAATATTTTTCATCAGATCAATGCTGCCGTTTTTGGTGATCCATACATTGTTTTCGATGCGGATACCCATTTGTTCTTCTTCAATATAAATACCGGGTTCAATGGTAAACAACATCCCTGGCTTAACCGGAGCCGTGCGTGTACCCAGGTCGTGTACATCCAGCCCCAGGTGATGAGAAATTCCGTGATACAAATATTTGCGGTAGGCTCGGTTATCTTTGTCTTCATTCTTCACATCTGCCTTGGTCAGCAAACCGATTTTCTGAAATTGTCTGGTGGCTTCATCTCCCACTTTCTCGGTATAGTCAACAATAGAAATACCCGGCTTTAAAATGGATTTGGCATAGTTGTGCAGATGCAGACAGGCATCGTATACCACACGCTGTCTTTTGGAAAACTTACCGTTTACGGGAACCGTTCTGGTAAGGTCTGCATTGTATCCGCCATACTGTGCACCAAAATCCATGAGGATCAGTTCCCCATTGTTGCATATACCGTTATTGCTAACATAATGCAGGGTACGGGCATTGTCGCCGCTCGCGATGATGCTGCCATACGCAGGGCCAGTAGCACGCTGACGCAAAAAGCTGTGCATGATTTCCGCTTCAATTTCATATTCGGTAACACCCGGTTGAATAAATTGCAGCAACCTTCTGAAAGTAACTTCGGTAATATCAATAGCCTGTTGAACAACAACGATTTCTTCTTTGGTTTTGATGGCCCTCAACTCCTTCATGATCCTGGCGGCGCGCTGGTACTGGTGCAGCGGATACCGTTGCTTCATTTCATCAATAAAGCGATACTCCCGGCTGCGGATAGCAGTGGCTTTCCGGTCGTTTTCATTGCTGTTCAGGTAAATGGTATCTGCAAGATGAATCCATCCCTGCAACAGTGCATCCAGGCTATCTGTCCACACAATGGTATGAATGCCGGAGATGGCGGTAGCTTCTGCCGCCCTTAATCTTTTACCATCCCATTTTTCCTTGAGTGCATTGGGTCTTACCAATACCAGTACTTCCCTGTATTTGGGATCAGGACAATCCGGAAATAAAATCACCATGGAATCTTCCTGTTCAATGCCACTGAGCCAGAACAGGTCGCTGTTCTGTTTAAAAGGATGCAGGGCATCCCCATTGGAAGGAAATTCATCATTGCTTACAAAAATGGCAATACTGCCGGGCAGCATTTTAGCCACAAATCTTTTCCTGTTACCAATAAAAATGCGGGAATCCAGCGGAAGGTATTTCATGCAAAATCAATTAGACCTGCAAGATAAACTAAAATCTAACAGTAGGACATTTCACCGATTTACCCGAAGAACTGGGGAAAATACCGTGTTTCACAATGGAAAGTTCATAAGCCCCGCGGGTACCATTCAGGTTCTTCAGCGAAGAAACGGTGGCATCATAATTTACGGTAATCTTAAGATCTTTAATCTGGTACCCTACCAAAGGAATAGCTGCATCCCTGTTCCTGTAATACAACCCCAGAATGAGCTGTTGGGCACCATCTCCGCTCAAATCGCGGTTGGCATTAAAGCCCAGCACGAGTTCACTGGCATTGCCCATTCGGCTGTAATAAAGATTGGGATTCACAATCCAGATATCCTGCACTTTAATACTTGCATTGGCAAAAAAAGTGTAGCGCATATCCACGGTATTGTCCGACACAGATGGAGCAAAAAAACTTTCCTTCGGACGGTTCAGGTGCATCACGCTGATACCGGCATTGAAATAGGCATTCTCAGAGGCAAACAACGCATAGTTCAATCCCATTTGCAGATCAAGGTAGCTGGCTTGGTTAAATGCAAATGGCTCGTTAGACGGAATAGTGATATCAAAAAACTGTCCGTTCCACTGGTTGTCGAAATTCAGTTTACTCAGGTCAATTCTTTTGGTAACAAAGCCAGCAGAAAATCCGGCGCTCAGCAAACTTTTGTAGCCCAGCATCTGGTGATAGGCCAGCGACAGGTAGCCACTGGTGGAAGTAAGACTCCCGCTGCCTGCCACATCTTTCAGGATAGAAGCGCCGAGTCCCATCCAGCCATTTTCGAAACGGTTGGCAAAAAGTTTGGTGTCGCCCCAAAGCCCCATGGTTTTGTAAGGCGTGCCCACAGAAGCCCATTGATTTCTGTAATTGCCCCCCACCCTGAAATCAAAATCCGGATTAAATCCGGTATTGGCAGGATTCACCACCAGGGGTGCATTGAAGTATTGAGAAAAGTTCAGATCCTGCGCGGCAATACCCGAAAGCAAAACCAGCTGAATTGTCAGTACAACCGACAATCGAAGGATAAATGATGGATATGATTGCAGCAGTTTCATATTATTTCAGTAAGGTAATATCTCCTTTCTTGGCAGCTTTCTTTTTATCGGAAAATTCTATTTCAACCGTGTAGTGATACACACCCTGGGGCTGTATTTTTCCATTGTACTTTCCATCCCATCCTTCTAAAGGATCGGCGCTGGTGTACACAACCGTACCCCATCTGTTGTAAATACGCCAGGTCATTTTTGCAATACCAAACCCTCTTACATAAATACGGTCGTTCACGCCATCTCCATTGGGGGTAAATGCATTGGGCACATCGAACAGCGGATTCACTTCTGCCGTAATTGGTTCGCAGTAACGCACTACACAGCCAGCCGCATTGATGGTATACAAACAAACATTGTAGGTACCGGTAGCATTAAACGTATGCCGGATGCTGGTATCCCGTTGGTTAGTGGAAATCACGATGCCATCCCCAAAATCCCACTGGTAACGAACACCACCCGAAGACAGGTTGGTGAACTGAAATATTTCATTGGGCCTGGAGATCCGCGGAGTATAATCGTACAATGAAGTTGGATTGGGACTCACCAGAATATCTTTGGTAAATGTTTTTGTTTTATCTACATCACATGTATTCAGATCGGTTACCCGGAGTGTAACCGTATATACCCCTGCTGCAGCGTAGGTATGACTGGCATCACCATTGGTGGAAACAACCGGAGTACCATCCCCGAAGTTCCATTCAAAAACCTGTCCGCCGCTACCGGTATAAACAAAATCCGTTGCAGTACCTAAACAGGCTGTATCAGCAGAAAAGTCTGGTTCAAAAGAACTGGATACCCGCACGATGGCTTCGTAATAGTCGTTCTCATTACAAAACGAAGGATCCTTTAAGGTAAGCCGTACAAGATAGGTTCCGTCTGCCGGAAACTGGTGGTTCACAGGAGATTTATCCCGAATCACTTTGGGAGAACCATCTCCAAAATCCCATTCAAATGAAGTGTTGGTAAACGAACCACCGGGAGGAGCAACAGCCAGATTCGTGAATTGAAACACCCGGTTGCCACAGGGAGGTACACTGATATAGCTGTATCTGAGTGAAGACACGGCATCGCTTCTTACCCGGATGGTTACATAAGAGGTATCCTGTTCGTTACAGGTATTGATATCCTGAGAAATCAGCCTGACCCGGTAATCTCCTACTGTATTAAATGTATGGCTGATATTAGGGGTACTGGTCGTATCATCGTTGATATTGTCTCCGTCAAAATCCCAGAAATAGCTGATTGCGTTTGCAATGGTATCGGTAAACTGAACCGTAAGCGGCACACATCCGGTTGAATCGCCCAACACCCCATTGATGGCGGGTCGGATACCCGATGAAACACCGGCTGCATCGAATGAATATTTCACGGAAAGCATATTGCATTCCTGGTTACCCCTTCTTTCGGACCAGACGCCCGGATTACCCACCAAAGAAATCCGGATCGGGCTGCTTTCATTTTCCCTGGCACAGGAACAAATGGTCTGATAAATTTCACCCTGTGGACTGTAACGACTGGTGCCGCCATCCACATGATCGGCAAATCCGCCAGCCTGTCCAAAATAGGAGGCATAAATCAGGGAATCTGCATTTTTACCAAGCACAAAGAAATAGAAATCCGCCCCATCGGTTGATTTTTGATTGGCATCGGGTGTAAGCAAAAATCCGTTCAGAGATCCGAACACATATTGGGCTATGGCAGAACCTCCCCAACCGGAAACATACATATTTTCACAGCGGTCTACCAGGAACGCGGTTAAAGACAGGCTGGGTATATTGGAAGCCGGATTCCCAAAATTGGTGAAGAATACAAAGGCAGAAAGATCCGGTTTCAGTTTGGCAATGAACTGACGGCCATTAGACTGGCCGGGATTGCTGGTATTGAACCGGGAATTGATCACCGGAAACAGTCCGGTTGTTGTTCCAGTGATATAAGGGAATCCCTTTTTATCAAATTGAATTCCAAAAATAAAATCATCCCGGTCAGTTCCTATATAAGTCAGTTTCTGAATGGCAGAACCATCGCTTTTAATATTGGCAATAAAACCATCAACTCCATTGCCCGTTCCTTGTTTAACAGCCCATAATACACCTGTTTTATCACCTGGCAAATCCGTACTGGCGGTAGCTCCGGATGCATAGATATCTCCGTTGAGCGGGTTAATGCTGAGTACAAAAGGCGCATCATCGTTGTTCCCGCCCAGGAGTGAACTAAACAGAACCCCGCTAAGTGTTGGGGTAAACTTCATCAGAACTCCATCCTGGTAACGACCATCCGCTCTTTTGGCGCCAGGCGTTCTTTGGAAGGCGCCGGGAGTGGTTACAAAATCCTCCGACTGGGTTACTGAAGCCAATAAAATATTGTTACCGGCATCCAGGATCACTTCACTTCTG
Source organism: Sediminibacterium sp. (assembly GCA_016786865.1). Taxonomy (GTDB): domain Bacteria; phylum Bacteroidota; class Bacteroidia; order Chitinophagales; family Chitinophagaceae; genus Sediminibacterium. Next base: position 136,732 of record JAEUVE010000008.1, read on the forward strand.
GCATCATCACCGTAATTTCTTCGGGTAGATGCAGGAGCCTGAGAAAGCGCTCCTCCATAATTCAGATCAATATTTACACCATCTTTATTGGAACCACCAATTTTTACGGACCCGATCAACGCAGTACCAGTTGCGTTCAACTTGGTCAACACAATATCATAATCCCCACCGGGACCTAATGTTCTGAGAGCACCGAAGGTTGGATAATTGGATGAATTGGTTCTTCCTGCAATAATCAGGTTACCTGCATTGTCTACAACCATGCTGTGTGGCTGATCATTACCTGAACCACCTACATAAGTGGCATAGACTCTTTCCCCTTTCAAATTGTATTTCATGATCCCCATATCGGAACCAAAACTGGCAGTTCCCCCTCCGTAATTAACCTGAAAAGCGCCACTCGTAACCGGGAAACCACCTCTGCCCAAAACAATACCACCTGCATAAAAATTACCGGAACCATCATAAGTGGCCGTAAATCCCCAGTTATCTTCCCTGCTACCCGAATAAGTCAGCATGGTTTGACGCGGATCAATCACCAGGGTCAGGGAGGGATCGTAGCGGCTGATCATCCGAAAATACACCAACCGTCCTCTTACTTCATACCTGCAATCCAGGGCCTGCTTACTGCCGTTTTGCAGCACATAGGTTTCGGGAATGGTTTCTTCTACCGTGCCCAGCGAGGTTTTGATCTGCAGGGCATTGTCTTTCAGCTTGAGCCCGTCTACCCCATCAAAATACATGATCACCTGAGATGGATCGCCTCCAGGGTGAACAATGATATCGTATTTCAAAGCGCCGTCTGCCGTATAAAAACGAACATCGATCTGGTTGTACAAAGACTTATAGGTAACGCCCTGAAAGGTTTTACAATCACTGGCCCATTTGGCGGGATCATTTCCGATGAAATAATTGCTGATGGTGGGCAGGGGCTTATCCGGTACAATTTCCGGATTGGGATTGGCATTGATGAACTTTACGGAATAAGCATGTCCGCGAACCGTAACCGAACCATCCTTACTCTCCGGAACAGGCAACTGATCTTTGGAACCGCTTTGATCTTCAGAGCGGTCTTTTGAAGCATGCGAATGAAAACGGCTGCTCAGACGATCCAGGTCACCCGCATGGTATTGCAATATCCTGAACCCTTCCTGCTGCAGTAAAATTGCACCCGTGGGCGTTTCCGTTTTATACAGGATTGCCTTATCCCACTGACCTTTGTTCTCCACAAAATCCAGGTATTGCTGGGCCTGCAAACCCACAGCCAGCACCAACAACCACAACAAAAGGCCGATCTTTTTCAATACAGACGTATTAATAATTTTTAATTTACGAAATTTTACTCCAACCCTGCTTCAATTTTTGGGATTGCATAAAATTTTTCAAAGACTGATGTGCTTCCTGTTCCAGGTACAGATCCTTTTCCACCAGTGATTCTGCCTTTTCTTTGGCCAGTTCCAGTAAACCCTTATCATTTACAATACTGGCCAGTTTAAAATTCAGCGCACCACTCTGACGGGTTCCTTCAATATCTCCCGGCCCGCGCATTTCCAGATCCTTTTCTGCTATTTTAAATCCGTCGTTGGTGGCACACATAATATTGATCCGTTCTTTGGCTTCTTTGCTGGCCCGGCTACCCGTTAATAAAATGCAAAAACTTTTTTCACTTCCCCTCCCCACCCTTCCGCGAAGCTGGTGCAGCTGAGAAAGACCAAATTTTTCGGCGCTTTCGATCACCATTACCGAAGCATTGGGAACATTCACCCCTACTTCAATAACCGTTGTACTCACCATGATCTGGGTATCCCCCTTCACAAAGCGTTCCATATTGGTTTCCTTCTGATCGGCAGGCTGCTTACCATGCACCATACTGATCCTGTATTGCGGTTCCGGAAAAAAACTTTTTACCTGCTCATAGCCCTGCATGAGATCCTCATAGCTCAGCTTTTCACTTTCCTCAATCAGCGGATAAATAAAATATGCCTGTCTGCCTTTCTGAATTTCTTCTTTTACAAAACCCATCACATTGGCACGGGCCATTTCATTTCGCTGAACCGTGGTAATCGGTATCCTTCCCGGCGGCAACTCATCCATAACACTGTATTCCAGGTCTCCGTAAGCCGTCATGGCCAGGGTTCTCGGAATAGGTGTAGCCGTCATCACCAGCACATGGGGCGGAACAGTTGCTTTTTCCCATAAACGGGCCCGCTGCGCAACACCAAACCGGTGTTGTTCATCAACAATTACCAGGCCAAGATGTTTAAACTGAACAACTTCTTCAATAATTGCATGCGTACCCACCACAAAGTGGATGGTATCTTCGATCAGTCCTTTCAGAATTCTTTTTCTTTCCGCGGTTTTGGTGCTTCCGGTTAACAAGGCAATTTCCAGCGGCATTTCTTTCAGCAATTCTTTCAGACCCGTGTAATGTTGCTGTGCAAGAATCTCTGTAGGCGCCATCAGGCAACTCTGAAAACCATTGTCGGCTGCAAGCAACATACTCAGCAATGCAACCATGGTTTTACCACTGCCCACATCTCCCTGCAACAGCCGGTTCATCTGTCTTCCCCTGGCCGTATCTGTTCTGATTTCTTTGAGTACTCTTTTTTGAGCGCCGGTTAATTCAAAAGGAAGGTATTTGTTGTAGAAGTCGTTGAAATAATTACCCACTTTCCCGAACACCACACCCTGGCTCGCATTGCTGCGTTGCAGGCGGACCAGCTGCAGCCTTACCTGCGCAATAAAAAACTCCTCGAACTTAAGCCGCTCCAGCGCCTTCCTGTACAACAGATCCGTTGCAGGAAAATGAATGGCTGCATACGATTCGAACCGGGGCAGCAGTTTAAGTTCATGAACCAGGTAATCGGGTAAATTTTCCGGCAGATCTTTGGGCTGGAGCAACTGCATCAGTGCATAAGTGAGTTTGGCAAGCTGACGACCATTCAATCCCCTTGCCTTTAGTTTTTCTGTGGAAGGATATACCGGTTCCAGAAAAGCTTTGGCTCCGGCTTTTGCCGGCACAAACACTTCAATTTCCGGATGCACCATTTGCGGCTTGCTGTTAAAAAAACCGGTCTTGCCAAAGATGAGGTAATCCGATCCGATATGGAGGTTTTTCTCTACCCAGCTGATTCCCTGAAACCAGGTCAGTTCCAGTTGTCCGCTGGCATCTTTCACCTGTGCAATCAGCCTGCGTGATCTGCCGGTCCCAATAATTTCATAGTGTACCAGTCTGCCCACTACCTGAATGTAATCGGTAAATGCGTTGATGTCTTTAATCGGGTTTACTTTGGTTTTGTCTATATGCCGGATCGGAAAATGTTCCAGGAGGTCCTTGAAAGTAAAAATATTGAGTTCCTTCCTGAGCATATCGGCCCGAAGTGGTCCCACCCCTTTGAGGTATTCGATGGGCGAAGCGAGTATATTGGCAATGGTACTGATGGCTGATCCAGATCGGTTGAACAGCAAATCTAACTATAAAAAAACCACCAACCATGACCCGTGAACCCGTCTGTATTCGTACCTTTGCAGACTATGCAAAAAGAGGTTGTTGTAAGCGGAATCCGTCCTACCGGATTTTTACATTTAGGAAATTATTTTGGCGCCATGCGGAATTATGTTCGCATGCAGAACGACTATGACTGTTATTTTTTTGTAGCCAACTGGCACAGCCTTACCACACATCCGGATACGAGCGAGTTGAAAAATGCAGTACACAGGGTGATTGCAGAAAACATTGCCTGCGGACTGGATCCGGAGAAAGTAGCCTTGTATGTGCAGAGTGATGTTCCGGAGATTGCCGAGCTTTATCTCTACCTGAACATGCTGGCCTACAAAGGCGAGTTGGAAAAAACAGCCACTTTCAAAGACAAGGTAAGGTTACAGCCGGAAAACGTAAATGCCGGACTCCTCACGTACCCTGTATTGATGGCAGCAGATGTAATTATTCAGCGTGCGGTAAAAGTTCCCGTGGGCAAGGACCAGGAACAACACCTGGAAATGGCCAGAAATTTTGTGGACCGGTTCAATCACCGTTATGGAGATGTGTTGCCACTCCCCTATGCATTCAACTACGGTTCTGAGCTGATCAGGATCATGAGCCTGGATGGCAATGGCAAAATGAGCAAGAGTGAAAACCAGATGGCAACCATCTATCTGGCAGACGACGATGAAAGCATCCGTAAAAAAATCATGAAGGCAAAGACCGATCAGGGGCCGGCAGAACCCAATTCTGTAAAGCCCGACTATATCCAAAATCTGTTTACCCTGATGGAACAGGTAAGCAGTGCAGATACTTATGCCAAATTCAATGCAGATTTTAATGCAAGCAGTGCAGGAAACTGTGTGATCCGTTACGGCGATATGAAAAAGCAACTTGCGGAAGACATGGCGCAATTTATCCGTCCGATCCGGGAAAAAGCAGCCGACATACAGGCAAACAAGGACCAGCTGCACCGGCTGATTGCGCAGGGCGCGGAAAAAGCAAGGGCAAGGGCATCGGAGACCCTTAAAATGGTGAGAGACGCCGTGGGTTTGAATTATTAGACATATTTAACCAAAATCAGATTAGTTTCCTTAAGTTGCAAGCTTTAAAATCAGCATAACACAGAGATGGCAAAACCTAAAAAACCAAAACACGTAGCGATCGCCGGCAATATCGGTGCAGGAAAAACAACCCTCACGGAAATGCTGAGCAAGCATTATCGCTGGATTCCCCAGTTCGAGAATGTGGATACCAATCCCTACCTGATGGATTTTTACGAAGACATGCCCCGCTGGAGTTTTAATCTCCAGATTTATTTTCTCAACAGCAGGCTGAATCAATTGCTCGATATTCAGCATGGAACGGAAACCGTTATTCAAGACCGGACCATTTATGAAGATGCCAACATATTTGCACCCAATCTGCACGAAATGGGATTGATGAGCAAACGCGACTTCGACAACTATTACCAGTTTTTTCAAACGCTGAAAACAATGGTACAGCCACCGGATCTGCTGATTTACCTGAAAGCATCCGTTCCTACCCTGGTATCACAGATCCAGAAAAGAGGGAGGGAATACGAAGAAAATATCCGGCTCGACTACCTGAAGAAACTAAATGATTATTACAACAAATGGATCGATGGATACAAAGAAGGTCCTTTGCTGGTGATCGACTGCGATAAAAACAAGTTTGCCGAAAGCGAAGAGCATTTCGGAGACATCATCAACAAGGTAGACGGAATGTTGTTCGGCCTGTTTTAATATCCTCTAATTCACTACAAACATGGATTACAAAGAACTGGTACAGCATCACTCGGGAGAATTGATCGAGAAGCTGGTTACCTATATCGTGAGCAAGGACCCTGTGGAAGTATTGTTCAATTTTGAAGACGACGACCAGTGGGCCATCGTATCCATGCACCAGTACGAAGAAGACCTGGAAATTTCCCTTCGCCTGCATTCCACAGGCATATACGATCTTTACCTGGGCTATTACGACGACGAAGATGAGTTCTTCGAAATCGTACACGCACTTACCCCTGCAGAAACAGAGCAACTGCCCGAGGGTCTGAAAAAAGTCATGAAGAAAGTCGTTGAAGACGAGAAGGGAATGCGTTTATCCGGCAATTTTCTGGCCAGGTAATCCACCACACTCACTGCTTTTTTATTAAAGCATTCAAAAGTAAAATGCCCCCGGTTTCCCGGAGGCATTCATGTCAGGCAATCGAACATTTTCTCTTGTTCTTAAACAATCGGAGCAGCATCCAGAATTTCGAGGGTTACCCCGGCTGCATATTTTTCAAAATTTTTGATAAACTCTTTGGCCAGCTTTACTGCAGTGGCATCATAAGCCTCCTTATCACTCCATGTATTGCGTGGATTTAAAATTTCCGCAGGAACACCGGAACAGGACATTGGCATCATCATGCCGAATACAGGATGTTGTTCAAACGCAACATCGTTCAGTGCGCCTTCCAGAGCAGCCGTAATCATGGCCCGGGTATACCCCAGTTTCATCCGGCTTCCGGTACCATAGGAGCCACCGCTCCAGCCGGTATTGATCATCCACACATTCACATTGAACTGTTTCATTTTATCTCCGAGCATCTCTGCATATTTACCGGGATGCAATGGCAGAAAAGGCGCACCAAAACATGCGCTGAAGGTAGACTTGGGTTCGGTAACACCGGCTTCTGTTCCGGCAACCTTGGCGGTATAGCCGCTGATGAACTGGTACATAGCCTGGCCGGGAGTCAGTTTGCTGATCGGAGGCAAAACACCATATGCATCACAGGTGAGGAAAAATAAATTCTTAGGCAGTCCGCCAATACTGGGTTCCATGGCATTGGAAATAAAATGCAGCGGGTAGCTCACGCGGGTATTTTCGGTAATGCCTTTGTAGCTGAAATCGATCTGGTTGGTGCCTTCGTGAAAACCAATATTTTCTACCAGTGCACCCGGACGAATGGCACGGAAAATTTCAGGCTCTTTTTCTTCACTGAGGTCAATGGTTTTTGCATAGCATCCGCCTTCGAAGTTGAAAACAGAATCATCGGTCCATCCATGTTCATCGTCTCCGATCAGTTTGCGGTTGGGGTCGGCGCTCAAAGTGGTTTTGCCGGTACCGCTCAGACCAAAGAACACGGCAACATCTCCATCCTTTCCGATGTTTGCGCTGCAATGCATGCTCAGCACATTTTTTTCCTGCGGAAGAATATAATTGAGGATGGTGAAAATTCCTTTTTTGATTTCACCTGTATAACCGGAGCCCCCGATCAGGATGGTTTTGTGCTTGAAGGAGATGATTGAAAAATTATGTTGTCTGGTTCCGTCAACAGCAGGATCTGCTTTAAAACCAGGTGCCTGTATAATCTGCCATTCCGGAACAAAATGATCCAGCTCGGCTTCATCGGGCCGGAGGAACATATTGTAAGCAAATAAATTGCTCCAGGGATTTTCGTTCACCACACGGATATTGAGGCGGTAAGAAGGATCCGCACAGGCATAGGCGTCTCTTACCCAAACCTCCGGCTGACTGCCGAGGTAGTTCAGTACTTTTTCTTTCAGCTGCAGAAAATAAGCTTCTGCAATCGGTATGTTGAAATTGTTCCAGTGAACGGTATTTTCGGTGATCGCGTCCTTCACCGTAAACTTATCCAGCGGACTTCTTCCGGTAAACTCACCGGTTTTAATACAGAGCGCACCGGTATCATTCAATACCCCCTGTCCTTTCAGGACAGCCTGCTCAACAAGGTCTTCGGGTAAAAGCTGGTAATGTACTTTGGTGGACTCCGGAAAATTAAATGACAACAGATTTTTTGATTGGGTCTGAGAACTGATAGACGACATATACGAACATTCGTTAGTTAATGACACAAAAGTACGGGGAATGAAATTCCGTACCCAACAGTTGTGTACTGGTTACACACTTTATGCAACGAATTAATACCTGTTCAACTGCAAAATTTCCAACGATTAACGACAATGATATTTCTCTCAATTAAAATCAATTGGAAAGCTTGAATATTTTAAATAAAAAATGCCCGATTCGTGATTTTTCTGCAGTTTCTGCAGGCAAGCAAGTATTTTTGCCAAAACTTAGAAACATGTCCGGTGCTACAGAAAGAGGGGTTATTTCCATTGCGCATCTTGAAAAATTCAAAGAGATCGTGGGAGCACAGTTTGTGCTTGCCGATGAAGAAAATCTGCAGCACTACGGACACGATGAAACCGAGCACCTGCAATACTATCCGGAAGTAGTTTTAAAACCCGGCGACACACAGGAGATATCTGCCATCATGCAATACTGCAACACGCATTGCATACCGGTAACCCCCAGGGGGGCCGGTACCGGGCTGAGCGGAGGTGCATTGCCCACACAGGGCGGCGTGCTTTTATCTACGGAGCGGCTCAATAAAATCATCGAAATAGATGAACGCAACCTGCAGGTAACTACCGAACCGGGCGTAATCACCGAGGTATTGCAAAATGCAGTGAAGGAAAAAGGATTGTTTTACCCACCCGATCCAAGCAGTAAGGGAAGCTGTTTTATCGGGGGCAATATTGCCGAAAACAGCGGCGGACCAAAAGCAGTCAAATACGGTGTGGTGAAAGACTATGTACTGAACCTGGAACTGGTATTGCCATCGGGTGAAGTTATCTGGACCGGAGCCAATGTACTGAAGAATTCAACGGGATACAACCTCACGCAATTACTCGTGGGCAGCGAAGGCACACTTGGCATTGTAACCAAAATTGTACTGCGCCTGATTCCCCATCCCAAATACGATTTGCTGATGCTGGTACCTTTTGCTTCGCTGGAGAACGCCAGTGCAGCAGTGAGCGCTATTTTCAGGGCAGGCTTTGTACCCAGTGCACTTGAACTGGTAGAAATAGATGCGTTGAAAATTGTAAGCGCGATGGTAGACAGTACCGCGGTTCCGGTGAACGATTCCATCGAAGCACACCTGATCATAGAAGTGGACGGCAACAATATGGATGTGCTGATGGGCGAAATGGAAGCCATTGCAGAACTGCTCACGCAGTTTGAAGCAGGAGAAGTATTTTTTGCGGATGATGCACAACAGAAGGCAGAGCTCTGGAAACTACGCAGACGTGCTGCAGAAGCCGTAAAAGCCAGCGGTTATACCATCGAAGAAGATACCGTAGTACCAAGGGCAGAGTTGCCCGCATTGATCCGCGGCGTAAAGCAGCTTGGCAAACAATACGGATTCAAGGCTGTGTGTTATGGACATGCGGGAGATGGTAATCTGCATATCCGCATCAACCACCCTACCATCAAAAACAGTTACGGCAATCCTGAAATGACTGAGGCATTAAAAGCCTTGTTCAAACTGGTACACAGCCTGGGCGGAACCATCAGCGGAGAACACGGCATCGGACTGATTCAGAAACCGTACATGCAAACCATGTTTGGTGAGGCAGCCATAGAACTGATGCGCAATATTAAACGGGCATTTGATCCAAACAACATACTCAATCCGGGCAAAATTTTTGACCTGAAAAATTAGTTCCTATCTTAACAGTTATGAAGATGAAAAAAATGTGGTTAGTTCTGGCAGGAATCATTTGTTTTGGCACTGCTGCAATGGCACAGGAAGAAGACCCTGCTCCGCAAAAAGGATTTGATCCCAACCGGGTATTTATCGGGAGCAGCCTGAACATAGGATTGTCCAATCGTTTTTTTAACCTCGGGCTGAATCCGGAAGTGGGGTACAGCTTCAACAACTGGCTCGATGCCGGTGTATTGCTGAACATCAATTATTTTTCGCAGAACGGAACCGTTTATAAAGACAGGAATTTCAACTATGGTGGCGGGGGCTTCCTCCGGGTATGGCCGGTGAATTTCCTGCACCTGCAAATTCAGCCCGAATACAACTGGATCAGTTCTACCAGAACCTACAGCGATAACTCAGGTACATTCAAATACAAATCGGGAGCAGCCAGCCTGCTGGCCGGTATTGGTTATGGATCAAGGGAAATCGGCAGCCGGTTTTCGCATTTTACCATCATGATCGACCTCTTGCAGGAAATGAATTCTCCTTACAGAGACAATTATACCGGTGACCCGCAACCAGTATTCCGCGGAGGATTTGGTATTTACCTTAATTCAAGAAAGCGATAATTTCGGCTGCAGAGTTGCAAACAATCAGCCTTTCTTTCCATTCCTCATAGAGGAACCCTTCGGCAAACATTTTTTCCATATGCGCCACCAGGTGGTCGTAATAATGATTGCAGTTCAGCAAAAAAATTTTCTTGCTGTGAATCTTCAGGGTATTCCACGTAAGCATTTCGAACAGTTCATCGAGGGTTCCATTGCCACCGGGCAATACCACGGCCGCATCACAGAGTTCATAGAGTAACTTCTTGCGGGAGTGCATATCCGCAACAACCCGCAAATCCGTAATACCCTGGTGAGCATGCTCCCATTCCAGCAATACTTCGGGAATTACCCCGATCACTTTTCCGCCTCCATTCATTACTGCATCTGCAATACAGCCCATTAGCCCCTTGTTACCGCCACCATATACCAGCGTTATATTATGTGCAGCCAGATGATTTCCAAGGGCCATTGTTTCGGCGGAAAACAACGGATCGTTGCCGGATTTTGAGCCACAAAAGACAGCCAGATTTTTTACTTGCATAAAACCGCATTAAGTAGCAAATTACCTGAATTATTTTTACTACTTTGCAAAATTAGTTTTAACTCCCATAACTACAAGGCCATATGTCTCCAGTTTTATTATTTTCAGTTGTAATTGCTTATTTCCTTATTCTGCTGGCTGTGGCCTGGTACACCGGAAAAAACAGCGACAACCATTCCTTCTTTATCGGCAATAAAAACAGCAACTGGATGCTCGTGGCATTTGGTATGGTGGGTACTTCGCTGAGTGGCGTAACCTTTGTAAGTGTACCGGGAGCCGTAGCCAAAGAATCCTTTGCCTACCTGCAGATTACCATCGGATACCTGATCGGATACCTGATGATCGCCTATGTATTACTCCCGCTGTATTACCGGCTGAACCTCACTTCCATTTACAATTACCTGAGCAAAAGACTGGGAAACAGGTCGTATAAAACCGGTTCGTCGTTTTTTATACTTTCGAGGGTACTGGGTGCAACAGCCCGTTTGTACCTGGTGGTAAATATTCTGCAGGAAGCCATCCTGAACAGTTTCAATATACCTTTCTGGGCCACTACCCTCATCATCCTGGTGATGATCCTGCTTTATACTTTTGAAGGAGGTGTAAAAACAATTGTTTACACCGATACCCTGCAAACCAGCTGTATGCTGGCGGGCCTGGTGATCTGCGTGTTTTATATCCTGAACCAGATGAATATGGGCTTTGGAGAAAGCCTGCAGGTTATGAGCGAAAAAGGCTATTCAAAGATCTTTTTTACCGATCCCAACAGCCGGTATTTTTTTCTGAAACAAATCATTGCAGGAGCATTCATCACTGTTACCATGACCGGTATGGACCAGGAAATGATGCAGAAAAACATTTCGGTTAAAACCCTGAAAGATTCACAAAAAAACGTGGTATCCATGGCCCTGGTATTGTCTGTGGTGCTCGTGATATTCCTGTTCCTTGGAGGTCTCCTGTACCTGTATGCAGACTCCCTGAACATCACTGTAACCGGAGATAAAATATTTCCGACCCTGGCACTGGAACACATGCCTCCTTATGTATCGGTGATCTTTATCATTGCACTGATTTCGGCGTTGTTCCCCTCTGCCGACGGAGCCATAACTGCATTAACCTCCACCTTCTGTATAGACATACTGGGCATACAGCGCAGGACCGACCTGAGCCAGGCAGCACAGAAAAAAATCAGACAAAGGGTACACCTGTCTTTTGCAGCCATATTCCTGCTGTTCGTACTGGTATTTAAATGGGTGGATGATCCCAGCATGATTGGCCTGATCCTGAAAATAGCCGCTTATACATACGGACCGCTTTTGGGCTTGTTCACCTTTGGCATTCTTACCAAAAAAGCAGTGAAAGACCGCTGGGTTCCCTATGTATGCATTGCAGCGCCGGCCATTTGTTTCGTTTTAGACAAGTACCAGAAAATGATTTTCGGCTCATTCGAAATCGGTCTGGAACTGCTGATCATCAACGGAACTTTAACATTTATCGGATTACTCCTGATTGCGGAGAAAAAAAACGCCACAGCAGAGGCGCTTGCCTAAAACAGCATTTATGACCAATATTGTACACGAGCGGGCAGAGGCTTATGCAGATCAGTTTACTTCGCCGGAGTCTGATCTGTTGGCCGAAATCAATGCGCAAACCAGATTACAACACCCTAAAGCACATATGTTAAGCGGAAAACTGCAGGGGCAGTTCCTTCGCATGATCAGCTGCATGCTGCGTCCGAAATACATCCTCGAAATAGGCACATTTACGGGCTACAGCGCCATTTGTCTGGCGGAAGGGCTTAGTTCCGACGGCATGCTCCACACCATCGAAATCAGGGAGGAAGATGCCCGTACGGCCGAGGCAAATTTTAGCAAATTCAATCGAAATAAGCAGGTAACTTTGCACCGCGGAAATGCGCTGGAAATCATTGATTCCTTACCATTCGAATGGGACCTGGTTTTCATAGATGCCGATAAAACCGGCTACATCCAATACTATGAAAAACTGGTACCCCGCTTATCGGAAAGGGGCATGATACTGGCAGACAATGTGCTCTTTCACGGACAGGTACTGGAGGAACCGATCAGTGGCAAAAATGCCCAGGCTATTCAGGCATTCAACGAACACGTACAAAAAGATCCGAGAACAGAGCAGGTGATATTAACCATCAGAGATGGTATTTCATTAATCAAAAGAAAGTAGTATGATGAAATTTCTTTCCCTGCTTCCCCTGTTGTTTGCATTGAACCTGCATGCACAGAAAGAAAAAACAGAACAATACATTCAGCAATACAGCGAACTGGCCATACAGGAAATGATTCGCACAGGGGTTCCTGCAGCCATCAAACTGGCACAGGGCATCCTGGAGTCGCAGTCGGGAGAAAGCGACCTGGTAAAGCGCTCCAACAATCATTTTGGAATCAAATGCAAAACGGAATGGACCGGCGATAAAACCTATCACGACGACGATGAAAAGGGAGAATGTTTCCGGGTATACCCCGATGCAACGGCTTCGTATAAGGATCATTCTGATTTTTTAAAAACACGGCCGCATTATAATTTTCTGTTCAAACTGGATCCAACCAATTACGAGGCCTGGGCCAACGGCTTAAAAAAAGCGGGCTATGCTACCGCTCCTACTTATCCCAAAAGTTTAATCAAGGTAATCAGGGATTACCAGCTGGATCGTTTCAACCTGATGGCTTTGGAACGCAGTGCTGTACTCGCTAAAAATTATACACCAACAACTGCTTCACACAGTTTACCCAAACAGGAAGTAAGTAAACCACTGCAACGCAATGAGGTAAAAAAACAAACCGAAACCATTACTACGGTATTGGTAGAAGAAACCATTACCGACGATCCTGAAGAAGAAGAGGAAGCCGTTACAACAACAAAAGCTATGGGTACAACTTCAGCTACGGTTCAGTCTTCAGTTACAACTCCTGCTTCAGCCCCGGTTTCAGCATCTGCAGACAAACAGGATATATCCGTAAAAAAACTCAGCGCCTATCCCGAAGGAATCTTCAGCATCAACCAGTGCAAGGTGATTTATGCCAACGCGGGAATTTCCCTGCTGGCGCTCGCACAACAATACAACATCACTTTAAGCAAGCTGCTGGAATACAACGAAATGGACAATGTGGAAATACTCGAACAGGATCAGCTGATCTTTCTGGAAAAGAAACAAAAAAGAGGCAGCAGTGATTACCACGTGGTAAAGCAGGGCGAAAATCTCTACAGCATTGCACAAACAGAAGGTGTACGGCTCGAAAACATTTTACAGTACAACAACATCAGTAAAGAAAGCACTCCGGCTCCCGGTAATAAAATTTACCTTAAAGCCATACTGACCGCTAAAGCATCACCCAATAAAAAATAACATGGCACTTGTAACCCTTTTCGATAAAACATTTGAACCCTATTTACCCGAAGACCTGATCCAGGAAAAAGTACAGGAAATGGCTTCCGTAATCAACAAAGATTACGCCGGGAAAAAGCCATTATTCATAGCGATACTGAACGGCTCATTCATGTTTGCAGCCGATCTTTTTAAGCGGATCGAACTGGAAGCTGAAATCAGTTTCATTAAGCTGGCATCCTACAAAGGAGCCAAATCTACCGGGAATGTGGTTACCGCCATCGGACTGGATGCCGATATCAAAGGCCGGGATGTGGTGATAATCGAAGACATCATCGACACGGGCAAAACCCTGCATGAATTCATTCCCCAGTTACTCAACCAACAGCCGGCCTCACTAAAAACAGCCGTTTTATTGCACAAGCCGGATGCCACCAAATATCCGGTCAGGATCGACTATTGCTGCTTTTCCATCCCGGACAGGTTTGTACTCGGATATGGACTGGACTACGATGGATACGGCAGAAACCTGAAAGAAATCTACCAGCTGAAAGGCGGAGAATAAGCAGTTTCATCCCCGTTGGTACAACAAACCGGCCGCTTTCAGCGTTCGAATCAAAACTGTTGCCAACCAATGAAAGGGTTTGTATGGATATGCTTTCTGCTGTTCACAGCTGCTGCTGCAAGCGGACAGTACTACCTACGCGGAGAGATCAGGGATTCATCGGGTCGTACACTGAGCTCCGTAAAAATCAACCTGAAATCGAAGGGAAGTATTCCTTATACAAGCGGGCATGATGGAAGTTTTGGCATCATGCTAACCAACCCCACAGACAGCATCACCCTATTTTTGCCTGGATACGAAGAACTGAAGCTTGCCATTGATACGAGAAAATATCAGGTATTCACGCTCAAAATGCGTCCATCCACCTTGCAGAAATACAACCGGAAACCGGGTTCACTGATCCTGCAAAACAAACGGGAAAAAGCATCCCGGCAATCGGCGCCAGGCGAACGTTACAGCGCCCTGCGGGAGAACGATTTTATTACCGCTGCTGCTTTTCCTGAAACGGGTTACGCACTAAATGTAGACAAAGCGGCTTACAGCAATACCAGAAGATTTCTCCAGAACGAAATGCATGTTCCTGCCGATGCGGTTCGCATAGAGGAAATGCTCAATTACTTCGATTTTGAACAAGTCGAAGATACCCTGCAAGCCGGCCTGTTTCAATGCAAAACTGCCGTTACCAGTTGCCCCTGGAACAAACAGAATCAATTGCTGTTCATCAACCTGACCGCTCCCAAACTGAACCTGAACAACATACCTGCATCCAATCTGGTATTCCTGATAGACATTTCTGGATCCATGGATCAGCCCAACCGCCTGCCCCTTTTGCAATCTGCATTCAAACGATTAACAGAGAACCTGAGAGAAAAAGATACCATCAGTATCGTAACATACGGCGGCAATGTAGCGCTGGCGCTGCCTCCCACATCCGGTGCTGCAAAAAAACAGATTAATAATGCCATTGATTCCTTAACCGCGAGCGAGGATACACCGGGAGAAAATGCCATACGTGTGGCATACAGTATTGCAAAACAGCAATTCATTCCCGGCGGAAATAACCGGGTAATACTTGCTACCGACGGCGATTTTAACGTAGGACAATCCTCGGAAAAAGAGCTGGAAGAACTGATTGCCACCTACCGGCAAACGGGTATTTATTTAACCTGTCTGGGAGTAGGAATGGGCAATTACAAAGACAGTAAACTGGAATCCCTGTCTAAAAAAGGAAACGGCAATTTTGCCTACATCGATCAGTTGCGGGAAGCAGAAAAACTGTTGGTGCAGGAGTTTACGGAAACCCTGTTCGCCGTAGCCAATGATGCTTCCGTAAAGGTTCGCTTCAACAGTTCATTGGTGCATGCTTACCGGCTGATCGGGTTCGACAACAAAAAAGATGCAATCGCAGACAGCATCAGCCAGCTGGAAGGCGGAGAAGTAGGAAGTGGACATGGAACCATGGCTGTGTTTGAGCTGGAACCGGTTGCAACAGGCAAAGCCATGCCCGATCAGGAACTGGCCAACTTAAGGCTACAATATAAAAAGCCCAACGATTCCAATAACTGGCAACAGCATTTTACCGTTGCATACTTACCGCAGGAACTGGACAGTGCAGCAGCGGACTATCGTTTTGCAGCTGTGATTGTGGGGTTTGGTCAGTTACTGAAACAATCGCACCATATCGGCAAATATGATTACGACCAGTTACTCCAACTTGCAGAACAGGCTGTAAATAAAACGGATCAGCTGCAGCAAGAATTGCTGTTGCTGATCCGTAAAGCCATCAAAATATATCGGCCCGAAAAAGAAAAAAGAAATTAACTGAACGCTTCTTTCACGCGATCAAAAAAGCTCTTATCTCCTTTTGTCGGATGAGGTTTAAAATTATCGCTCTCTGCCATTTTCTCCAGGGCAGCTTTCTCCTCCGAACTAATCGCCTGAGGTGTCCATACATTCACATGAATCAACTGGTCTCCCCTGCTGTATCCCTGTACTTCCGGAAAGCCCTTTCCTTTTAAGCGAAAGATCTTTCCGCTTTGGGTACCAGCCGGAATTTTGATCTTGGCCCGTCCATCGATCGTAGGCACTTCCACGTGTGTACCAAAAATGGCATCCGGAATAGAAATATATAAGTCGTAAGCAACGTTCAATCCATCGCGGTGCAGTTCACTGTGTTGCTCTTCTTCAATCTGAATAATCAGGTCGCCGGGGGCGCCGCCTCTTGCACCGGCATTGCCCTTTCCGCTCATGCTTAACTGCATTCCTTCCTGAACACCTGCCGGAATATCGATGCTGATTGTTTCTTCACCATATACCCTTCCATCCCCTTTACACGCAGTACATTTGGATGTGATGGTAGTACCCTCCCCGTTACAGGTAGGACATGCAGAAACAGTTTGCATCTGCCCGAGGAATGTACTGGTTACTTTACGCACCTGTCCGCTTCCTCCGCAGGTTGCGCAGTTCTGCACACTGTTTTTATCTTTTGCCCCGCTTCCCCCACAGGTGGTGCAGGAAACGTGTTTCTTCACTTTTACATTCTTGGTAACCCCTTTTGCGATTTCCTCGTAGGTGAGCTTCAGCTTGATTCTAAGATTACTTCCACGCTGTCCACGGGTTCTTGTACCGCCACGGCTTCTTCCACCACCGCCGCCACCAAAGAAACTTCCGAAAACATCGTCGCCAAAAATATCACCGAACTGGCTGAAAATATCATCCATGTTCATATGAGCGCCATGGTGGGCGCCACCTCCGGTACCCGGACCAAAAGCAGCATGACCGTAGCGGTCGTATTTGGCACGCTTATCGGCGTCGCTGAGGATTTCATACGCTTCAGCAGCTTCCTTAAACTTTTCTTCCGCTTCCTTATCACCGGGGTTACGGTCCGGGTGGTATTGCATGGCTGTTTTGCGGTATGCTTTTTTAATTTCATCCGCGGTAGCAGACTTGCTTACACCCAGTACTTCGTAAAAATCTTTTTTAGCCATAATAATGTTGATTGAGGGTTACTTACCTACCACCACTTTTGCAAAGCGGATGAGTTTATCGTTCAGGTAATATCCCTTGATAACTTCGTCGATTACTTTTCCTTTCAGTTCTTCTGAAGGAGCCTGAATTTCAGAGATGGCTTCATGCTTCTCCACATCAAAATCCGTTTGTACACTTTCCAGTGGTTTCAGGCCTTTTTGAAGCAGTACAGATCTCAATTTATTGAATACCAGCTGAACCCCTTCTTTCTGTGCAGGAATATTGTCTGAGCTGTTCAACTGCTTTTCGGCCCGGTCACAGTCGTCGAGTACATCCAGCAGGGACTGAATAACATCTTTCCCGGCAGTCTGGATCATTTCCAGGCGTTCTTTGGCGGTTCTTCTCCTGAAATTGTCGAATTCTGCCATCAAACGCAGGTATTTGTCCTTTTGCTCCTGCAATTCCGCTTCCAGCTTCTCCACTACTGACTCATCGGCCACCGGCTCATTCAAATGCGTGGTTCCGGCTGCATTTTCGTCAGCATTTACACTCATTCCTTCCATTTTTTCAGCAGATGCTGTGTTATTCGTCATTTCTTGTTCTTCCATGGCGTTAATTAATTGATTCTCTATTGGGGCAAAAATTTTGCCACGCAAAGAAAAGGGAAAAATTGACAGTTGGCGTCTTCTTATCTTTGCCGGATGATCAAGGTTTATCTCAAAAAGAAGATTGCGCCCAGAATTGCCAACGGACACCCCTGGATTTACGGAAATGAAATAGACCGGGTGGCCGGGGAACCCGCCGCAGGCGACCTGGTGGAAGTTCGGTATGCCGACGGCAAATTTGCCGGAATCGGGTATATCAACCCCAAATCCCAGATACAGATCCGCCTGCTCACCCGCAGGCCGGAAATCGTGGATGAAGGGTTCTTCCACAGGAGGATCCAGGCCGCATGGAACTATCGGAAAAAAATCGGTTATACCGAAAACTGCCGCCTGGTTTTTGGGGAGGCAGACGAAATGCCCGCTTTGATCATCGACAAGTTCAATGACTATTTTGTATTACAGACCCTTTCCCTCGGAATGGACAGGTGGAAACAGGCCATTGTAAACGCCCTCAACGAAATATTTAGCCCAAAGGGCATCTATGAGCGAAACGATGTACCCGTGAGAACACTGGAAGGGCTGGAGCAGCAGAAAGGCTTTTTATCCGCTCCTTTCGATACCAATATCATCATCCGGGAAAATGGCCTGAAGTTTCATGTAGACCTGGAGAACGGACAAAAAACAGGCTATTTCTTAGACCAGCAAGACAACCGCAGAGCCATACAGCATATCGTGAAGGATGCTGAAGTACTGGGAGCTTTTACCTATACCGGCACATTCGAAATACATGCCGCCCATTATGGAGCCAAATCGGTACTGGGTATAGATATTTCGGAGCAGGCTGTAGCACAGGCCAATAAAAATGCCCTTTTGAACGGACTGGAAAATATTGTTCACTTCGAAGCTATGAATGCATTTGATGTATTGAAAGACTGGGGAAGAGAAGGCAGACAGTACGATGTGGTGATGCTGGATCCGCCGGCATTTACCAAAAGCAGGGACAGCATTGGAAAAGCGGTAACCGGTTACAAGGAAATCAATCTTCGGGGAATGAAACTGCTGCGAAACGGAGGGTTCCTGGTTAGTTCCAGTTGCACCAACCTGGTATCGCCCGAATTATTCCTGGAAACCATATATATGGCGGCAAAAGACGCCCGCAAAAAAATCCGGCAGGTTACTTTCAATGCACAGGCAGCAGATCATCCGGTGATCTGGGGAATGGACAACACCAATTACCTGAAGTTCCTGATTGTAGAAGTGACCGATAAATAAGCAGCGTTGATCTGTTAACGCACTACCTGAAATTTACCGGATTCAATAATTCTTCCGGTGCGGTCGCGCAGTTGAAAAATATACAATCCGCGATAATAAGCATCGTTGAAATAAATGGTGGTGCGCGGAGCATTCACTGCGGCAACAGCCATTTTACGCCCGATAAAGCTATAGATTTCGAGGGTATAGGATTTATCTACGGAAGGATCAAATTCGAAGTGAATGAACTGGGTGGCAGGGTTGGGATAAAAGCGCTGCACTTTGTTGTTCGACTGTTCCAATACAGGCATGTTGCCAAAAGCAGGTGCTGTTGCGGCAGAGAAACTGCCTGTATACAACAGTGTGGTCGATAATAGGATTGTGTAGATTTTGGACATGCAGACAATTCTACCATGAAAGTAGAAAAACAGGGGCGATCCGCCAAAAAATACAGGCGCCGGCCCATCATGATACGGGACCGGCGCCAGTTTGAATAGTATAAAAACGATTAGCCCAGTTGAGCCAGGGTTGCCTGGATAGCGGCAAAATCGGGGAGATCACCCGGAGTAGGACAGATTTCAGCATACTGAATCACGCCATCCTTATCCACTACAAATGCAGCTCTTTTGCTTACGCCCTGCATTTCAAAAGCAGGGAAAGTATCGTATAAAACACCATAGGCAGCAGCAGCTTCCTTGTTAAAATCGCTCAACAAAGCAAAGTTCAGGTTCTGCTCAGTTTTGAACTTATCCAATACAAACAGAGAGTCTACCGAAATACCCAATACGGTTGCATTGGCATTGTTGTAAATGGCAATATTATCGCGCACATTACACAGTTCTGCAGTACAAACGCCGGTAAATGCCAGCGGGAAAAACAGGATGACTACGTTCTTACCTTTCTGCTCGGAAAGGGTTACTTTTTGTTTTTCTGTATTGAACAAAGAAAAATCGGGTGCTTGTTGTCCTTTTTGAATGCTCATTGTTTCGTTTGTTTTAAAAGATTTGAATACGGAGGTAAAAATAGAACAGAATCCTGCACAAAAAGTTCTGTCAGATTACCATTTCCGGAACAAAATCGGGAACAACCATTTTCCCGGCAGTTTTAGCCACGATTTCTTCCACGGAAACGCCGGGTGCTCTTTCCCGCAGCAAAAAGCCCTCCGCAGTAATATCCAGTACGGCCAGTTCGGTAACCACTTTCTTCACACAACCAATGCCCGTTAAGGGCAGGGTGCAGGCAGGCAGCAATTTGCTCTCCCCTTTGGGATTGGTATGCATCATGGCCACAATAATATTCCTTGCGCTGGCAACCAGGTCCATGGCCCCTCCCATCCCTTTCACCATTTTTCCGGGAATTTTCCAGTTGGCAATATCACCGGTTTCACTTACTTCCATCGCACCCAGCACCGTCAGGTCAATTTTTCCGGCGCGAATCATCCCAAAGCTTTCGGCGCTGTCGAAAAAAGCGCCGCCCGGAATAACGGTAACCGTTTCTTTACCGGCGTTGATCAGGTCGGGATCAATCGCCGTTTCTTCGGGATAAGGTCCCATACCCAGTATGCCATTCTCACTCTGGAAAACAACCGTCATTCCCTGCGGAATATAATTGGATACCAGTGTAGGAATTCCGATCCCCAGGTTTACATACATCCCATCCTTCAGTTCCTGCGCAATTCGTTGGGCAATTCCGTATTTATCGAGCATGGTTTATAATTTAACGGTTTTACGTTCAATTCTTTTTTCATAAGGTCCACCTTGAAAAATACGGTGAACATACACTCCGGGAACATGTACTTCATCCGGATCAATTTGTCCGGGTTCCAGCAGCTGTTCCACTTCGGCAATGGTAATGTTGCCCGCCCTTGCCATGGAAGTAGAAAAATTACGGGTGGTTTTACGAAATACCAGGTTTCCGGCAGTATCTCCCTTCCATGCTTTCACGATGGCAAAATCTGCGTGCAGGGCTTTTTCCATCAAATACATTTTACCATTGAATTCACGTACTTCCTTGCCTGCGGCAATTTCGGTACCGAATCCGGCCGGAGTAAAATACGCGGGAATACCCATACCAGCCATCTGTATGCTGGTAGCAAGGGTTCCCTGCGGAACCAGGTCTACTTCCAGCTCTCCGCTCAACAGCTGCCGCTCGAACTCAGCATTTTCTCCCACATAACTGCTGATCATTTTTTTGATTTGCCGGGTCTTTAATAATAGCCCCAGTCCAAAATCATCTACACCGGCATTGTTCGAAATACAGGTCAGGCCAGTGATGCCACTCTGTACCAGGGCACCGATGGAGCTTTCCGGAATTCCGTTCAGGCCAAAACCACCCAGCATAATGGTAGCGCCATTGGGAATATCTGCAATGGCTGCTGCTGCCGATTCAAAAACTTTATTCATACACAACTATTGAGCTTGAGGAATTTCAGGGCTTTTATTCAATTGGTCCCGCTCTCTTCTAGACACCGCATCTACAGAATCAATCAACACTTTAAATGCAGCGGGATGAGCCGCATAGTATTTATAGCTCTGATAAAATTTTTCTTTGGTAACCTGATACGACCGAAACAACTGGTCGTATAACCGGAGGTTTTCGTTGCGATACCTGTTGGCGGTATCATTGGCAGAAAGTCGGTTATAATATTCATCGGCCTTCATGATGTCCCAGACAATCAGTTTCATTTCACTGATGGGAATCACGTCTTTATCCACTTTCATTTCACTGCTGTTACCACAGGCAGCAACCAGTGCTGTAAGGCATAATATAACTAGGTATTTACTCACTGCAATTCCTGTTTATAACGATTCGCATTTACCACATCCAGTACACTCAGAAGCGCAACGGCCTTGTCTTTCTCCATGGGGCTCCCCTTTTTAAAGATACCGATCAGCTCCTGTACTTTTCCCTGCATGAAAAACTGCAGGATCATGGTGTTGGGATTCTCTTTATTGAACGTTTGTAATTTTTCCAGTGTTTGTAATAAATTGATCCTGGCTTCTGTTTCGTTTTCGACCAGCTTATCCAGACCGGAACGGTAATAACTGTAAATCACATCATGGATGGGATTGTACCTGCTGTTGATGAGATTCTCGTTGAGCCAGTAGCGGTTTCTCAGGCCATCGAACACTTTCCATCCGCTGATATTTCTTCCTTCGGGTGCATTGTTTACAATATGCTGTGCCTTCCGAAAAAAAGGATCGCCGCTTTTGGGAGAAAAAGAATCATAATCCAGTCCGATGAGCATATAAGCGTAATAGGCAAAAACAGCGGTTAAGTTGGCAGCCCCGGCCTCTGTACCCTGTACCCGGTTTTCGTTGAATTCCACCGGTTGAAATTCAATGTACCGAAAAGTAACATCAGGATCAATAAAGTTCACCAGTGCAGCCTGGTAAGATGCGTTGTAAACCGGGCGGGCGGCCTGAATGGTAAGGGAAGCCTTATACAAATTGGGTTCCACAATGCTCTCGATGTTCAGGATAAAACTGCACTCCATTTTTTCCTGTTGTCCAAATACATCCGGGGTCCACTTGCGGTTGTTCATCAGGTTGTTCAGCTGAGACTGAAGTGTGGTAAAAATTTTTTTATCTACTGTGGAGTTCACCCGGTTGGCCAGAACGGTTACTTTGGCTTTTAATTCCTGTGCCTGCACAGCAAAGCCCATGACGGAAAACAGCAGAAAAAATAGGAACCGTTTGTTGCACATCGTTAAATAGGCCTTAGGTAGTTCAAAGTAACAAAAAACGACAGTAAAATACTGTCGTTTTCAATGATTTCAGAAAGATTTAGCTTATCTGAACAGGTCGTTGTCGTTGTTTCTTCTGTGGTATACCTTACCTTCCATGAACTCCTGGGTTGCCAGGATAGCAGGGTTAGGCATTTTTTCGTAGGCTCTGGAAATTTCGATCTGCTCTTTGTTCTCGTGGATTTCTTCCAGGCTGTCTGTATGGCTTGCAAATTCTTCCAGCTTATTGTGCAATTCTTCGCGAATAGAGATATTGATTTGATTGGCCCTTCTTGCGATGATCGCAATAGACTCATACAAATTCCCTGTTTTTTCTTTTATAGAAATCAGGCTTTTGGTTTCTACCACACTGGCTGTGTTGGCGCTCATTTGCCTTCTTAATTTGCTCATTTTTTGCCGGTTTTAAGTATGTTAAGGGTTTGTGTTTTGTATTTATTTACCTCATCGAGGAATTTACTCTCGTTGAAACGATCGCTGAACTCATCACATTCTGCCAGCACTTTTTCGTAGCGTTCTTTCTGTTTGTCTTCGTAGCTCATTTCTGCGTATTTGAAATACGATTTGATCATGAGCAGTTTGTATTCATCCGATTTTTTTGAATCGGGGAAATTATCCGACACATTGCTGAAAGCGATGGCAGCTGCTTTATAAAACCCGAGGTTATAATACAACTGTGCGCTTTTTAAATCCTTGAGTTCCAGTTTCTCCCGACATACGTCGATCAGTTCTGAAGCATCTTTTACCCTGGGAGAATTGGGATGCGTGCTGATAAAGGCCTGCATCAACCCCATGGTTTTATTGGTATTGGTCTGGTCCAGTTCAACCTTGGGAGATTGTTTGAAGTAGCAGTAGGCGCGCATATATTCGCACTCCTCACTTTTGGTACTCGCCGGGAAATTCTCCACAAAGGTTTTGAACATGTTTTCCGCGTTCAGGTAGTCCCTGTTGTAGTAATAAGAATAAGCATACTTGAAATACATATCCTCATAACGGGTGGTACCTTTCAGGTACGGGAAAACGTCTTCAAAGAGCTTTTGAGATTCCTGGTATTTTTTATTGGCGTAGTACTGTTCGGCCATTTTGTATTTATACTCATAGTCCCGGCTCTTCATGATCTTCGACAGCTTGCTTGAACAGGAAGACAGCATCAGGGAAAACAGTAAAGAAAATATTAGAATCCTACCCATAAAGTTGGCGAAATTACGTATAAAAAGGCAATTTATAAAGGAGAATCCTCAAAAATAGCCCCTCCCTAGTTAATTAATAGCTAAAAAGGCCGTCCCGCGGTGAGCAGGACAGCCTTTATATTACAACTTCAGGTGACAATTATTTATTATCACCCTCTCCTTCCTGCAATTTAGCTTTAATCTCCGCCAGAGCGCCTAAATCGCCCAGAGTGGCTTTTTCAACCTTGCTCTGGATGTTTTTCACGGCTTTCTTGGTATTATCGGACTCAGCTTTTGCTTCTTTCTTCGCAGCTTCTTTCTCTTCTGCAATATGCTGTTCCCAAATACGGGCGTGACTTAAAACGATGCGTTTTTCATTGCGATCGAATTCGATAACCACAAACTGAGCAGTTTCGTCGGCTTTAACCTGGGTACCATCTTCCTTGTTCAGGTGACGGTTAGGTGCAAAACCTTCTAAACCATACTGCAGTTGTACCAGGGCACCCTTGTCGTCCTTGCGGGTAACGGTACCTTCGTGGATAGAACCAATGGCAAATGTTTCTTCCAGTGCATTCCAGGGATCTTCTTCCAGTTGTTTGTGTCCCAACTGCAATTTGCGATTTTCCTTGTCGATGCTCAGGATAATGATGTCGATCTGATCACCTACTTTGGTATAATCTGTAGGGTGATTGAAACGCTTCAACCAGCTTAAATCGCTGATATGGATCATTCCGCCGATTCCTGGTTCCAGTTCAACAAATACACCGTAAGGAGTGATGTTTTTCACCAGACCTTTGTGCTTGCTGCCTTCAGGGAATTTGGTTTCGATGGTATTCCAAGGATCCTGGCTCATTTGTTTGATGCTCAGGCTCATTTTGCGAGCGTCTTTATCGAGGGTAACCACTTTCGCTTCATGCTCATCTCCTAATTTGAAGAATTCTTTTGCATTGATCGGTGTGTTGGCCCAGGTAATTTCAGATACGTGCACCAGTCCTTCAACACCAGGCTGAATTTCGAGGAACGCACCGTAATCTTCAATATTTACTACTTTACCTTTTACTACAGAACCTTCTGCAAGTCCTTCAGGCAATACATCCCATGGATGCGGAGTCAGTTGCTTCAGACCGAGGCTGATACGTTTCTTATCGTCATCGAAGTCCAGAACAACCACCTGCAGTTTCTGATCCATCTTAACCACTTCACTTGGGTGAGAGATACGACCCCATGAAATATCGGTGATGTACAGCAATCCGTCTAATCCGCCGAGATCCATGAATGCACCGAAATCGGTGATGTTCTTCACAACACCTTCCAGTACCTGACCTTTCTCCAGCTTACTCATGATTTCGGCACGTTGTGCTTCGATATCACTTTCGATCAGGGCTTTGTGAGATACTACCGCGTTCTTGATGGTTTCGTTGATTTTAACCACTTTAAATTCCATGGTTTTACCTACAAACTGATCGTAATCAGTTACAGGCTTCACGTCTATCTGAGAACCGGGCAGGAAGGTTTCCATTCCAAATACGTCAACAATCAAACCACCTTTGGTTTTGCTGGTAACAGTACCTGTAACTACTTCTCCTGTTTTGTGAACTTCTACAATACGCTCCCATGCACGGAAGATTCTTGCAGACTTACGGCTTAAGTGAAGATTACCGGAACGGTCTTCTTTTTCTACCACCATTACTTCTACTTCGTCTCCAACTTTCAGACCGGAAATATCGCGGAATTCATTGAGAGAAACCAGTCCATCGCTCTTAAAACCAATGTTGACAACAACATCTGTTTTAGTTAAAGCAACTACCAGTCCTTTTACAATTTCACCGTCTTCGATCTGAATGAACGTATTGTCGTACACTTTGTCGTACTTAACACGCTCTGCTTCTGCATAATGACTTACGTTGCGCTTGTCTATGCTCCAGTCAAAATCGTCGTGCGCTGTTTCTACAACAGGCGCTGCTTCAGGTGCATTTGTTGTCGCAGTAGGAACTTCAGCAGCAGTTGGGGCTGCAGCGTTCTCCTGAGCATCTGCGTTTAGTTGTTTGTTAATCAATTTCATACAATAATCCGATGGTTTTAATCGGGCGGCAAAGGTACAAAAAATAGGAAAAAATCCATGATCCGGAGGAACAAATATCCGCCGGAAGGCATTTTCGGGGGTAAAACGGTCCTTTGGAGGCCTAAAAACACCTTTAAAACCATCAGGAAAAGCAGCCAGACAGCAAAATAAGGCCGGAACAGCGCCGGAAAGGGCTGCCCAATAGCCTGTCGGATTGGACCAAAGGCTATGACTGAATGTAAATCTGCAACTGCGAAATAGTTTCCTCCTGGTTCAGGATGGTTTCGGTAACCACATCATTCATGGAAACAATTCCTACCAGTTCATCTTCCACAATCACAGGCAGGTAACGGATATGATGGAGCGACATGAGCTGCATACAATGCTCAACAGTATCGCTGGGGGTAACCGGAGGAAAATCGGTGGTCATGATCTCCGCAACCGTGGTATCGCTGGAATTGCGCCCCTTCAACACCACTTTACGGGAATAGTCCCGCTCTGTGAGAATTCCTACAAACTGGTTATCGCTCACCACCACCAGTGAGCCAATATTCTGTTCCGCCATCAGCTGCAGGGCTTCGATCACATTGGTATCGGGCAACACCATGGAAACCCGGGTTCCTTTTCTGGCAAGGATATCGCTTACTTTTCTCATAACGGCACGAATTTTCTTTAAGTTACCACAATTCGAAAAACTGACCAATAAAAAATCCTCCCGGAACAGGTCCCGGGAGGATTTTCAATTAGCAGCCTACAACAATTAATCGGTTTTTAAGGCCTTATCGATCAGGAACAACAGATTGGCTCTGTGTGCCCGGGTGCTTTCGTTGGAAGAAACGGCAGCGGCAATCCTGGTACGTAGCTTTTTGAGCGTATACAATGCAGCAGCCTTTGAAACGTCGTCGGCAGCAGACTGCTGTGCAGTTAATCCGGCAACACCTTTCACAAATGCAGTTTGCAGGTATTGGCGGTGCACATTCACATTGCCGTTGATGTCTGCATCAAAAACACCTTTTACCAGGTCGGCCATTACATCAGCAACGGCATAGCTGTTGCCATAGAGTCCGGTATTGGTAATCCGCTGCAGGGTAGCCGGATGCAGGATATGCGCCAAAGCACCGGAAGCCTGCAGGCCCAGAATATTACCGGTGATTTTGTAATCTTCTCCATTGCCCGGCTGATTGAACCCGCGACGCTGCAACTGCAGGTAAGGGTAAACAACTGCATCAGCATCGAACGCGCCCGGAGCAAACACATATTTGTTCAACACATCCAGGGCTCTTTTTTGCGTAGCAACCGGAGTAGGAGTATATGGTTTGGAAGAAGAACGCTGTTCAGGGAAACTTCTGTCTATGTAAACACCGCCAATATATCGGCTTACTGCATTGATCATGCTGTTCCGCTGACCGTTCAGCGAACCATACCTGGAGCGGAGCTCGGCATAGGACTGGCCGGGCTTGCTGTATTTCTGCACCAGTTTACCCATCACCACATTCACCAGTTTAAATCGCTCTTCGGCGTAGGCAATGGCATCGTTGGTGAGGTCGTTCACGTTTACACGCGGATCTATGGCTTTACCGGGAGCACGCATATCATCGCCATCATTCCCAAAAGCCAGTTTTGGATCGGTGCTTCTGGACAGAATTCTGTTCAGCAACAACTCCTCTCCTGCTTCGGTAGATGGGGTGTATCCGTATTCAATAGCCCAAAGATCATAAGGGCCAGCCTTGGTGGTATAATAATCTCCCTGCTTGCTTCTGTCTAATGAGATATTGATGGCAGGATAATCCATTACAGAACCAATCAGACCAATAGAACGGGTAATGGAGGTATTGTTGATTTCAGCAGGAGACAACATCTGGCTACTCTTCATGTTGTGATTCAGTCCCAGGGTATGGCCCATCTCGTGCATGATCAGGTAAGTCAAAAACTGCTTGTGCATTTCTTTGATAGAGGGTTCATCGGCATCCATTGCTTCCAGAGCAGTAAGTCCTGTGGTGAATTGTGCTTTCAGCGAACTGCCAATGGTACAGGCGGCATGATGATTCAATTCCATGCCCGGCAGATTGAGCTGCGGAGCAGCGCTGCCATTGAAAAGTTCATCATTGATTGGCGTAGCGCTTCCGGAGAACCATTCTACAGTGATGTCTGCACCCAGGATCTGTCCTGTACGCGGATTAACAAAACTGGGTCCGATGGCGCCGTACTGCGGCTGTGCAGAAGAAACCCAGCGAATTACATTGTACCGGATATCGGCGGGATCCCAGTCTGCATTGTCGGGCATAATTTTCATCTGCACGGCATTTTTGAAACCGGCTTTTTCAAAAGCTTCATTCCATTTCAGTCCGGCTTCCAGAATCACCTGACGGTATTCGTGCGGAGTGGTGTTTTCGATCCAGAATACGATGGGCTCTTCCGGCTCACTGAGTGCAGCAGCAGGATCTTTCTTTTTGAGGTTCCAGCGATTGATCATGTCTTTGTAAGGCGTAGGACTGATGCTGGTCTGGTTGTTTCTTTGCTGCATAAAATAACCCACCCGCGGATCATCCCTTCTGGCTCTGAAATCGTTGTTGGGCATTTCGATAAAGCTGTGCTGCATACGCACACGCACATAGCGCACATCCGTAATATCAGCACCGCCCGATGCAAGTGTGGTAGGATTGTCGTAAGCAAGATCCACCACTACATCGGTATTGTTAGGGAAAGAACGGATATCGGAATATTTTGATTTGGCCGGATTCAGACCGCCCAGGTTAAAGATAAATGCGGTAAGCGGGCTGGGCGCAAGAATGGGTTTTACCGGATCCAGCTTTTCACTGAGCAATAAACCATCCGCACTTACCAGATATCCGTCTGCATCTTCCACACTGAATTTATCATTGTAAAAAACTGCTTCGGGTTTGTCTGTTTCAGCGGTTTTACTCACCGGATTGTTCCGGTCATAAAAGAAACCGGTATTTACTTCTGCAAACTCAATTTTATCAAAGGCTCTGGTAATTTTAAACACAGCAGTGGAACGGTGCATACTCTGGTTCAGGAACAGGGAAGTAGGCCCGTTAATGGAAAAACTCTGATAAATAAATTCTTTACCCAGCTGTGATTTCCGGATATACATCTGGATACTGCCGGTGGTGGTATCCTGGTATAGTGTAAACAGTCCGTCGATCTTTCTGCTACCTTTTGTTTTTTCTGCAACCGTCGGCTTTTTGGCCGCAGCAGCTTTTCCCGTATCGGCAGCAGGCTTTGCATTGGCGCCGTTTGCAGGAGGTTGCGCATGTACAGTGGTGGCCAGGAACATCAATGCGAAGCCCGACCCCAGGAAATATTTATTCATAGTAATGATTTAAGAGGATCAAATTAATTGATTTCCTTTTAGATCTCTGCTAAATATCACAAACTATGATAAACGGTCATTAGACTTGGTGGCAATGGCTTTTGCAGCGATGAAACCACTGGTCCAGGCATTTTGAAAATTAAAACCGCCAGTGATACCATCCACATCCATCACCTCACCCGCAAAAAACAGATGCGGAACTTTTTTACTTTCCATAGTCTGCGGATTAATCTCGGAAAGTTGTATACCACCAGCCGTAACAAATTCTTCTTTAAAAGTTGTTTTACCGCTAACGGAAAATGGGAAGGTCGTAAGCAACTGAATCAGCTGGTTTTGCTCCTTTGCCTTCAGCTCCGCCCAGCGGGTGGCTTCGGGAATATGAGCCTGCTCCAGCAGGAACTGCCAAAGGCGGCCGGGTAAGGAAAAGGGATTTCTGCTGTAGATTTTTTGCGCGGCCAATTGATCACGGTAGCCAGTCCAGTCTAAACGCAGTTCGGCTTCATTGCAATCACCCAGCCAGTTTACCAGGATGTTGAACTGGTAATCCGCGCGATGCAGCTCTCTTGCGCCCCAGGCAGATAAACGCAAAACAACGGGGCCGCTCAGTCCCCAGTGCGTGATCAGCAAAGGGCCCTGCTCTTTTAATTTGGTTCCTGCAATTTTAACAACCGCATTGGGAACAGACAGGCCCATCAAAGCCGTAATGGGATGTTTGGGAATATTGAAAGTAAACAGTGATGGCACAGGTTCCTGAATCTGGTGTCCGGTTTCTTTTAGCCATTGAAACATAGCCAGCTTGGGAAAACCTCCACAGGCCACTGCAACAAAATCGGTCTCCAGTATTTTCTTTCCGGTGATGTGAATGCGAAAACCTGCGCCGGCTATTTCAATACGGTGCACATCACAATTGATCTGAACATCCACCCTGTGTTTATCTGCTTCCTGCAACAAGCAGTTGATAATGGTTTGCGAATTGTTGGTCACCGGAAACATACGGCCATCGGCTTCGGTATGCAGTTGTACCCCTCTTTCCGAAAACCACTCGATGGTGTCGTTGGTATTGAAAAGATGAAAAGCTTTTTTCAAAAACTGTTCCCCCCGCGGATATTTCTTTACCAGGTCCGGAATACTGAAACAGGCATGAGTTACATTACACCTGCCCCCACCGCTCACTTTTACTTTCGAAAGCAGTTTCCCGCTCTTCTCGAGCAGCGTTACCCTTAGTTGCGGATTGAGTCTGGCAGCATTTACTGCAAGAAAAAATCCTGCAGCGCCACCGCCAATCACCACCAGTTTTTTTGAATGCATATTATTTGATCATCATGATGGAAGCCATTGTTTCAATGCCATTCCAAAAATTTTGCAGACGAATATTTTCATTTTCCGCATGCTGGTTGTTGTCGTGATTTGCCAATGGAACAGTAATTGTATTCACCTTCAGGTGTTTTTCAAAAAGAAACAAAGGAAGACTTCCACCAAGCGAAGGCACCAGAATAAGATTACCTGCAGTAGTTTTTTGAACAGCGGCAGCAATGTCTTTTGCAATCGGCAGATCCATGGAAGTGCGTTGTGCATTATACCCTTCCTGCTTTATTACGCGAGCAATTTTTGGATACTGTGCTCTTTCGGCATCTGTTGGCTCCAGTTCAGTTACATAAAAGCCCTGCGCTTTAATATGATCCACTACCCGTTGTTGCTGCACCTGCTGATCATTGCCTTTTACCAAACGAAGATCCAGTGTAGCCATGGCCTGCACCGGAATAACATTGGCAGCAAGCTTACCAGCATTGGCACTTTGAATTCCATTGATGTTTAAAGAGGGCAGTAACAGCGATTCTGCGAGATCCGTACCCGGTATTTCATTCCGGATAAAACCCAGTTCTTTTTTTAACTGTGCATCTGCTTTGGGAACAGCAGCCAATGCTTTTTTTTCTGCGGGAGATAAAGGAATTACATCATCGTAAAAACCTTTGATCAATACTTTTCCCTGCTCATCTTTCATGGAAGCCAGCAACCGCGACAACTGCAGGGCCGGATTGGGAGCCCAGTTTCCATAATGACCACTGTGCAACGGGCGCTTACTTCCGTAAACAACAATATCCATATTCACATCCCCTCTTACCCCAAAAGAAATCTGTTTGCTTCCGGATTGATGCACCGGACCATCGCAGATTACCCAGATATCGGCATTCAGCAAAGCCTTGTGCTGTTGCAGAATTTCACCCAGATGCGGGGAGCCTGCCTCCTCTTCGCCTTCGAAAAAGAACTTGATATTACAGCCCGCAGTCTGACCGGATTGCTTTAATGCTTCGTAAGCAAGGAGGATGGCCAAAACGCCTCCCTTATCGTCGGAAGATCCCCGGGAAACAATTCTCCATTCCGGTTCAATGGGCTGGCCCTTTTCAGGAAAAGGAATGATATTGGACTGGTGCAGTACTGCATTTTTAATCAGCACAGGTTTGAACGGATGAAATCCGGCAGCCCACCTGGTGCTGTCTACCGGCTGGCCATCGTAATGCGCATAAAAAGCAATGGTTTTGGTAGCTCCGGGAACCTTTACTTCACCATATACAGCGGGAGGTGCACCCTTGGTTACCGGATGGAGCAACTGTACATTACCAATGTTACGTTCCTGCATCAGTTCCATGATGCGTGCAGCATTGCGTGCAATATTGCTTTCATCATCTGCTACATTGGGTATAGACAAAAAAGAAACATATTGCTGCAGCCAGCTGTGTTCAGAAGCAATTCTGACTTTGCGAATCGCAAGAATTTCAGCAGACTGGGCCGTACTGTTACCGGCAGCAAGCAGCAGAGAAAAAGCAAGCAGGAGTTTATTCATGGCAATCTTTTTCCCAATATAAGTAAACATTAATAATAAGAACTATTGAGATGGGGATTGGCCTTTTCAGCAGCTTCAATAATACTGTAGTCGGAAAGAATCAGGGCCTGGTTCCGCTTGATGCAAACATCGTGTTCAAAATGAACGGAGGGTTTGCCATCACGGGTTCTTACCGTCCAGCCATCGTCGTCTGTATATACATCTTTGGTGCCCAGATTAATCATGGGTTCTATGGCCAGTACCAGGTTCTCTTTCAGTTTAGGGCCGGTACCACGTTTGCCGTAATTGGGTACCTGTGGATCTTCATGCAAACTTCTGCCAAGACCATGTCCTACCAGTTCGCGAACCACGCCATAACCATGCTTGAATTCTGTGTGTTCCTGAATGGCATAGGCAATATCGCCAATGCGGTTATTCACAATGGCTTTTTCAATGCCTTTGTACAAAGACTCCTTGGTGATCTTCACCAGTTCAATTACTTCGGGTGCTGCATCGCCGAGAATAAATGTATAGGCATGATCTCCGTGCCATCCATCCAGAATAACACCCATATCGATAGAAACGATGTCTCCATTCTTCAATGGGGTGTCGTTGGGAAAGCCATGGACCACCACATCGTTCACCGAGGAACAAATGGTAAAGGGATAGCCCCTGTAATTCAGAAAAGAGGAAACAGCATTGTGCTGTTTAATAAAATCTGCACATACCTGGTCTATCTGGCGGGTAGTCATTCCGGGTTTCAACACTTTGGCCACTTCTGTAAGTGTTTTACTTACCAGCATAGCGGCCGCTTTCATCTTGGCAACTTCAGCTTCTGTTTTGTAGATAATCATATGATTTCTTCTGGTCATGATCAAAAAAAATAAACCTGTTCAGCTTGGCCAAACAGGTTTACAAAGGTCGTAATAATTTATGACTAAATAGCGGAAGAAGAAACTGTTTGTCTTCCCTGAACTCTTCCACTCTTCATTAAGCCATCGTATTGTCTCATCAGGAGATAGGTTTCAATCTGCTGTAAAGTATCCAGCACCACCCCTACCATGATCAGCAGGGAAGTTCCTCCAAAGAAGGTACTGAAACCCTGGGTAACACCTAAACGCTGAGCAAAACCAGGCAGGATACCTACCAGGGCCAGGAAAATAGCGCCAGGTAAAGTAATTCTATCCATGATTGCGCCAATATAATCGGCCGTAGGCTGACCAGGTTTAACACCCGGGATGAAACCATTGTTGCGTTTCAGGTCTTCAGCAATCTGCTTAGGGTTAAAGATCAGTGCAGTGTAAAGGAAGGTAAATCCGATCACCATCACAGAATAGATAACCATATACCAGGAATTGCTGTGGTCGTTGAAGATTTTTACGATACCCTGTGCAGAATCCAGATTGGTAAAGGAAGCCAGGGTAGGCAGGAACATGATTGCCTGTGCAAAGATAATTGGCATAACACCGGCGCTGTTCACTTTCACAGGCAGGAACTGACGTGCACCGCCGAACTGCTTGTTACCGATGATTTGCTTAGCATAGTTAACCGGAATTTTCCGTACACCCTGAACCAGTACAATCAGGCCCATGATAATGGTA
The DNA here is from genome assembly GCA_016786865.1 of Sediminibacterium sp. GTDB lineage: Bacteria > Bacteroidota > Bacteroidia > Chitinophagales > Chitinophagaceae > Sediminibacterium. The sequence goes on from JAEUVE010000008.1 coordinate 170,361, forward strand.
ACCAGAATGGCGATCTCGATCAGGAAGATCAGTAAACCACCACCACCGCTTACACCCTTAGCGCCGAATTCCTGAATCAGCGACTGAGGCAGACGGGCCAGGATACCTACCATGATAATAATGGAAGTACCATTACCCAAACCTTTGTCCTGAATTCTTTCGCCCAGCCACATTACAAACAGGGTTCCTGCAGTTAATGTAATTACGGTAGAGAACCAGAAGAAGTCTTTGTATGCAGGAAGAATGGCTTCCGCATAACCAGGACTATTCAGGTAAGCAACATAAGCACCTGCCTGGAAAGCAGTAACGATCACAGTCAGGTAGCGGGTCCACTGGTTGATTTTTTTACGGCCACTCTCTCCTTCTTTCTGAATTTTCTGTAATTGAGGAACCAGGATGGTCATCAACTGCATAAAGATAGAAGCGGAGATATAAGGCATGATACCGAGTGCGAGGATGGAAGCCTGGGAAAAGGCACCGCCGGCAAACATATCGAAGATACCCAGCAGACCATTGCTTTTTGAAGCGGCCTGGGCTGCTTCAATTTTGTTCGGGTCAATACCGGGAAGTACAATATGGGTACCAAATCTGTAAGTCAGAACGAGCGCGAGTGTTACAATGATCTTATTGCGCAGCTCTTCGATGGCCCAAATATTCTTAAAAGTCTGAACTAGTTTTTTCACTTAGCTTAATTAAATGGCGTTAAAACTCAAGAACCAAAAAAGACGCATACTGGATGCGTCTGGCAATTTACAATAAAATTACTTGATAATTTCAACTGTACCGCCTGCAGCTTCAATAGCCGCTTTTGCTTTTTCGCTGATCGCATTAACTTTAAAGCTCAGCTTGGCTTTCAGTTCGCCATTGCCCAGTACTTTAACACTGTCTGTGCGGTTAATCAAACCATTGATATAGAGATTTTCCAGAGAAATTTCGGTGAAACCGTATTTTTCTACCAGTTGATCCAGCTGACCGAGGTTAAATACTTTGTACTCAACACGGTTGTTGTTTTTGAATCCACGCTTAGGCACACGACGCTGAATAGGCATCTGACCACCTTCATGAGCCATTTTGCTCTTATAACCGGCACGGCTCTGACCACCTTTGTTACCTTTTGTAGATGTACCACCCTTACCGGATGCTTCACCACGACCTAATCTTTTTTCTCTTTTTACGGAACCTTCTGCAGGTTTTAAAGTGTGTAATTTCATGTTCTTTGATTTTGAACTTACGGGGCATCACCCCTCGCGTTGTTATAAAATAGGTAACATTAAAAATCAGCAGTCGGGACTACCGGGGATAAACCGGCAGTACATAACTACTGACTATTAATTAATAAATTTAAGCGATCTCTTCAACCTTCACCAGATGGCTCACTTTGCTCACCATTCCGAGAATCTGAGGAGTAGCTTCAACTTCTTTGGTAGCGTTGAGTTTTCTTAAACCCAGGGCAATCAAAGTTTGCTTTTGACGCTCGGGTCTGTCGATACCGCTCTTTATTTGTGTGATCTTAATCTTTTTCATAAGTCTTATCCGTTGAATACTTTACTCAATTTGATGGTACGGGTTTTAGCAACCTGAACTGGCTCTCTCAGCATGCTGAGGGCTTTGATGGTAGCTTTAACCACATTGTGAGGGTTTGCAGAACCCAGGCTTTTTGCCAATACGTCGGTAACACCAGCGCTTTCGAGAACAGCACGCATGCTGCCTCCCGCAATTACACCGGCTCCGTGTGCAGCAGGCTTGATCAGTACTTTAGCAGCACCATCTTTACACCACTGTTCGTGAGGAACTGTACCGTGCATAATAGGCACTTTAACCAGGTTTTTCTTAGCATCTTCGATACCCTTAGCAATAGCTTCCTGTACTTCCTTTGCTTTACCCAGACCCTGGCCAACAATACCGTTCTCGTTACCCACAACTACCAGTGCAGAAAAGCTGAATGTACGACCACCCTTTGTGGTTTTTACCACACGGTTAATGGCAACTACTTTATCCTTCAGTTCGATGTCGCCACCCGCTTTTACTTTATTTACGCTTACTTTAGACATTTATTGAGCGATTATTGATGTTAGCAAATTAAAATTGAAGTCCACCTTCTCTTGCTCCGTCAGCAACAGACTTCACACGTCCGTGATAGAGATTACCGCCTCTGTCGAACACACATGTTTCAAGACCAAGGGCCTTAGCTTTCAGTGCAATTGCAGCACCTACCATCTTAGACTTCTCCGTTTTAGTAACTTTTTGTGCAGCGATGTCTTTATCGCGGGAAGAAGAAGCTACCAGTGTAACTCCATTATCATCATCGATTAACTGCGCGTAAATCTCTGCATTACTTCTGAATACTGCCAGGCGGGGCTTTACAGCTGTACCAGCAACTTTTTTACGGATGCGGTATCTGATTTTCTGCCTTTGAATTAGTTTACCCATTTTATTTTATTTGTAGCCTCCGATACGGCCGGAGGCGTTGATTGATTAGTTATTATTTACCTGCTGCTTTACCTGCTTTTCTTCTCAGGATTTCACCTGCATATTTCACACCTTTTCCTTTGTATGGTTCAGGCTTACGCAGACTACGTAATTTAGCGGCAACCTGTCCGATCAGTTGTTTGTCGATACCTTCCAGAAAAATTTTAGGGTTCTGACCTTTTTCTGTAGTGGTGGAAACTTTCAGTTCACTTGGAACCTCAATAATGATATTGTGAGAATAACCCAGGGCAAGGTCGAGGATGTTACCGGTATTAGCGGCTTTAAAACCCACACCCACCAGCTCAAGTTCTTTTTTATATCCTTCAGTAACGCCTTTTACCAGGTTAGCTACCAGCGCGCGGTATAAACCGTGCATAGCGCGGTGACGTATCTGGTCTGTAGGACGGGTGAAAACGATTTCGTTTTCTTTCTGCTCAATTTTGATATCTCTATCAATGGCCTGCTTCAATTCACCCTTAGGTCCTTTTACGGTGATGATGTTTTCAGCGTTCACTGAAACGGTTACACCTGCAGGGATAACGATCGGTTGTTTACCTATACGAGACATAGTCGATTTTTATTTATTTATTATGAACTGTGCTCCGTGTTCAGCCACGACTAAGAGGCTTAATTGTCGGAACAGATTAATTATGAAATATAACACAACACTTCACCACCAACATTCTGCGCTTTAGCCTGCTTATCGGTCAGTACACCTTTAGAGGTACTTAAGATAGCAACACCCAATCCATTGATTACACGCTTAATTTCAGCAGGCTTAGCATACTGACGCAAACCCGGACGGCTTACTCTTTCCAGAGAGCGGATGGCAGGTTGCTTGGTAGATGGATCGTATTTCAATGCGATCTTGATCAGACCTTGCTTGTTGTCGTCTTCGAATTTGTATTTCAGGATATAACCCTGGTCGTACAAAATCTCTGTCAGGCGCTTCTTCAGATTAGAAGCAGGAATTTCAACCAGTCTGTGACCAGCCAACTGAGCATTACGAATTCTGGTTAAGAAGTCTGCTATAGGATCAGTTACCATATTATTTTTATTATACTAGTTCTAAATTTTGTTTATCAAACCGGAAATTACCAGCTTGCTTTTTTAACACCAGGAATCATTCCGTTCAAAGCCATGTCGCGGAAGATAACCCTGGACAGACCAAAGTAACGCATGTAGCCCTTAGGTCTTCCTGTAAGCTGACAACGGTTCTTTAAACGTACGGGAGAAGCGTTCTTAGGAAGCTTATCCAGCGCTGCGTAGTCTCCTGCTTCTTTCAGGGCTGCACGTTTTTCAGCATACTGCGCTACCATTTTCTCGCGCTTTCTTTGTCTGGCTTTTACTGATTCTTTTGCCATAATGTTGTAAAATTCTGTGTTTAATTAATCTTTCTTGGTTCCTTTAAACGGCATACCCAGCTCTTTCAGCAATTCATATGCTTCTTCGTTGGTGTTAGCAGTTGTAACAAAAGTGATGTCCAGTCCGGTGATCTTATTCACTTTATCGATGTCGATTTCAGGGAAAATGATCTGCTCTGTTACACCCAGGGTGTAGTTACCTCTTCCGTCAAAAGCTTTATCGCTGATACCTTTGAAGTCACGTACACGTGGCAGGGCTACTGAAACCAGTCTGTCGAGGAACTCATACATCTTCTCTCCTCTCAGAGTTACGCGGGCGCCGATTGGCATGCCTTTACGCAACTTGAAGTTAGAGATGTCTTTCTTAGACATGGTAGGGACCGCTTTCTGACCAGTAATGGTGTTCAGCTCTTCTACGGCAATGTCTACCAGTTTCTTATCTGTCACCGCTCCGTTAACACCACGGTTGATACAGATTTTTTCTAACTTAGGAGCCTGCATTATAGTTTTATAAGCAAACTTCTTCATTAAAGCAGGTACAACTTCCTTGCTGTATTTCGCTGCTAATCTCGGTGTATATTTTTCAGTACTCATTATTTGATTACCTCCCCAGATTTTTTAGATACACGTATTAATTTACCATTTTCACGGGTACGCTTTACTTTAGTTGGCTCACCTTTTTTAGCATCCCACAACATAACGTTGCTGATGTTAATCGGAGCTTCAACTTTTACGATTCCACCTTTAGTGTTCTGTGCAGATGGCTTGGTGTGCTTGGTAACAATGTTCACTCCTTCAACTACTACACGTCCTTTATCAACAATCACTTCCAACACTTTGCGTGGCTTTTTCAAATCCTTGTCATCTCCGGCAATAACCACTACGTTATCACCTTTTTTGATGCTGAATTTGGCTTTAAATCTTGTACTCATTTTATTTAGCTTTTAGCTTTTTTTATAATACTTCAGGAGCAAGAGAAATAATCTTCATGTAACCCTTATCACGCAACTCTCTTGCTACTGGTCCGAATATACGTGTACCGCGGGGCTCATCTGCGTTGTTTAACAACACAACTGCGTTGTCATCAAAACGGATATAAGAACCATCTTTTCTGCGAAGTTTGTTTTTAGTACGAACAATAACCGCTTTGGATACCGTTCCTTTTTTAACGCCACCTGCAGGGATTGCATCTTTTACCGTAACAACAATTTTATCGCCGATCTTAGCATAATCCTGTCCGCTGTTACCCAGTACTTTAATACAGAGCACTTCTTTTGCACCACTATTGTCAGCTACGTTTAATCTGCTTTCTTGCTGAATCATTTTATTTAAGCTTTGGGCTCGCAGCATTATTGCCTTGAGCAGTTTTTACTATTCTTTGTTGGGCTGGTGTATTTACAACAGCTTAAACTTATTTCGCTTTTTCAACTACTTCAACCAGTCTCCAGCGCTTGGTTTTACTAAGCGGGCGGGTTTCCATGATCTTCACTACATCACCGATGGTGCACTCACCTTTTTCATCATGAGCATGGAACTTGGTCGTTTTCTTTACGAACTTACCATAGATAGGGTGTTTTACTTTTCTTTCAACCGCAACAGTGATGGTTTTATCCATTTTATCGCTGGTAACGATCCCTGTCCTTGTTTTACGCAAATTTCTTTCAGCCATTGTGTTTAATTTATGGTTTAAATACCCATTTCTTTTTTCTTCAATTCCGTTTTCAAACGGGCGATATCTCTACGAAGACCGCGGATATTCATTGGATTTTCCAATGGAGAGATTGCATGAGCAAACTCCAGCTTCTTTAATCGCAATTGATCTTCCTGGATCTTAGCCTTCAGATCTACAACGGTAAGATCTTTCAGGTTTTTGTTAAATTCGTATGTTTTTTTATTAGCCATTGCAATTTCTTTTTTTGGTTATGCTTGCAAATCTCTTCTTACGATGAACTTCGTAGCGATAGGTAATTTTTGTGCTGCGAGACCCATTGCCTCTTTTGCTACAGCTTCAGTTACACCATCACACTCAAAAATGATGCGTCCTGGTTCAACAACAGCTGCCCAATACTCAGGGTTACCTTTACCCTTACCCATCCTCACTTCCGCAGGCTTGTGGGTGATCACCTTGTCAGGGAAAATTCTGATCCATACATTACCCTCACGCTTCATAGCACGGGTCATTGCCTGACGGGCAGATTCGATCTGGCGGTTGGTCAACCAAATTGGTTCCAGTGCCTTCAGGGCATAAGATCCAAATGATATAGCAGTTCCACGCTTTGCCACTTCGCGAATGCGTCCTTTTTGCTGCTTCCTATGTTTGCTTCTTTTCGGCTGTAACATTTCTTAGCTTTTTAGTCGATGGTCCTGAGGACCATGGTTATTACAAACTGTAATTATTGCTAACTACTAATTGTGATTGATTAATTTCTGCGTTCTCCTCTTCCACCACCTCTTCTGTCGTCTCTTCTGTCACCGCCTCTTCTGTCATCGCCACCTGCTCTTTCTCTTCTGTCGCTCATATCGTTCTTACCACCAACAAAATTCGGATTCAGTTCACGCTTACCCAGTACTTCACCTTTACAGATCCATACTTTGATACCGATTTTACCGTATACAGTCTGAGCAAATACATTGGCGTAGTCGATGTCCATACGGAAAGTATGTAATGGAGTACGTCCCTGCTTGAACTCTTCGCTACGGGCAATCTCAGATCCACCCAAACGACCGCTCAGTTTAACCTTGATACCTTCTGCACCCATGCGGAGTGTAGAGGCAATGGCCATTTTGGTAGCACGCTTGAAGTTGATACGGTTTTCGATCTGACGAGCGATGGTATCACCTACGATAGTTGCATCCAGTTCAGGGCGACGGATTTCCAGAATGTTGATCTGAACATCGTCTTTACCGGTTAACTTCTTCAGTTCTTCCTTGATACGGTCTACTTCATTACCACCTTTACCGATGATGATACCAGGCTTGGAAGTATGAATGGTTACAATCAATTTACCCAGTGTACGCTCAATAACGATTTTTGCGATACCACCTTTGTTGATACGGGCACTCAGGTAGGTACGGATCTTATGATCTTCGATCAGTTTGGATGCATAGTCTTTCTTACTACCATACCAGTTACTGTCCCATCCGCGGATGATGCCTAACCTGTTACCAATTGGATTTGCTTTCTGACCCATATAATGGTTTTACTAATTAGTTTTAGAATCTACGATTAATGTTACATGGTTGCTGCGCTTACGTACTCTGTAACCACGACCCTGAGGTGCGGGGCGCATACGCTTTAATACTCGTCCGCCATCAACAAATACGGTTTTAACAACCAGACTGCTGTCTGCAGCACTTGCGCCATTGTTCTTCTGCTCCCAGTTACTGATTGCACTCTTCAGCAATTTTGCCAATGGAGTGGCATTGTGCTGAGGATGATGTTCCAGAATAGCCAGGGCTTTCTCCACTTCCATTCCACGGATCACATCGGCTAACAGGCGCATCTTACGCGGCCCTGTCGGATAATTGTTCAGTTTAGCTACTGCTTCCATTTCTTTTTTGTTTGAATCGGAGCTGATAAAGCTTAGGAGGTGTTCCCGGCCTCATCTTACTCCAGACTGTTTATTTTTTAGTTCCTGCGTGTCCTCTGAAGTTTCTGGTAGGGGCAAATTCACCTAATTTGTGACCTACCATGAATTCTGTTACATAAACCGGGATGAACTTGTTACCGTTGTGTACAGCAAAAGTATGTCCTACAAAATCAGGGGTGATTGTGCTGCGACGGCTCCAGGTTTTGATAACATTCTTCTTCACCTTACCATCGTTGATAGCAACAACTTTACCTTCTAAGTTTGCGTCTACGTAAGGACCTTTTTTAATCGAACGACCCATAATTATTTTAGTTTACTGGTCTATTAGTTTATTAGTTTACTTGTCGACCGGCTTTTGAATTACTTAGCCAGTTTTTTACCGTCTCTGCGCTGGATAATCAGCTTATCGCTGCCTTTTCCTTTGGTACGTGTTTTTTCACCTTTGGCGTACTTACCGGTTCTGCTTCTTGGATGACCTCCGGAAGCTCTACCTTCACCACCACCCATTGGGTGATCTACAGGGTTCATCGCAACACCACGTACACGTGGGCGGATACCTTTCCAACGGTTCTTACCGGCTTTACCAGCAGTTTCCAGGTTGTGATCGCTGTTGGAAACAACCCCTACAGTTGCATAACAGTTGATCAATACTTTTCTCAGTTCACCGGAAGGCATTTTCAATACAGCGTATTTTTCTTCCTTGTTGGCCAACTGGGCAGAAGCACCTGCACTTCTTACCATTTTACCACCCTGACCTGGCTGCAATTCAATGTTGTGAATCATAGTACCCAAAGGCATGTTCTTCATCAACAAAGCGTTTCCGATTTCCGGAGCAACCTCATCGCCGGCGATTATAGAAGCACCCACCTGAATTCCCTGTGGAGCAATGATGTATCTTTTTTCACCATCTGCATATTGCAACAAAGCAATAAATGCGGTACGGTTTGGATCGTATTCGATGGATACTACTGTAGCAGCAATATCTCTTTTGTTACGCTTGAAATCGATGATCCGGTAGTGTTGCTTATTACCACCACCCATGTAGCGCATTGCACGACGACCCTGGGAGTTACGTCCTGCGGTGTTCTTCTGAGGCTCCAGCAAGCTCTTTTCCGGCTTGTTGGTAGTGATTTCAGCATAAGCATTGCCAATTCTCCAACGTGTTCCTGCTGTGATTGGTTTGTACTTTTTTAGTGCCATTTCTTATTTGTTTAATGCGGACTTTTCAGCTCCGCGGCTATAAATTAAATATTTGCGTAAAGATCAATTGTTTCACCTTCTGCTACAGTTACAAATGCTTTCTTGTAAGCAGACTTCATACCCTGGATAAAGCCGGCCTTTGTGTAACGGGCTTTGTTTTTTCCGGGAGCAACTGCAGTATTTACATCGATCACGTTTACACCATAGAACTCTTCTACTGCTTTCTTGATCTCTAATTTGTTTGCCTTACGATTCACTTTGAAAGCATATCTTCTCAGGGAATCCTGTTGTGCATTTGCTTTCTCGGTCAAGATTGGCTTTATTAAAACTTCTGACTGTCTCATTTTTTATTATTGAAACGTTACTTAAATTAAGCTTCTACTCCTGCTTCTTCTTCTGCGAAGATTTTAGCAGTATTTTCTGTGATAACCAGTACATCTGCATTCATGATCTCGTAAGTATTCACATCGGCCAGTAAAGTGCTGGCAATGTTTGGTACGTTACGGGTGCTCAGGTACAGGTTGTCGTTGTACTCAGGTAAAACAATCAGCGCTTTTTTATCAGCCACTTTCAGGTTACCCATGATTTCAACCATTTGCTTGGTTTTAGGAGCAGCCAGGCTGATTTCTTCCACTACCACAATTGCACCGTCTTTGGCTTTGTGACTTAAAGCAGAAATCTTGGCCAGGTCCTTCACCTTACGGTTCAGTTTGAAATCGTAAGCATGTGGCTTAGGTCCAAAGATGGTACCACCACCCTTGTATAAAGGGTTACGGATATTACCTTTACGGGATCCGCCGGTTCCTTTTTGCTTGTGTAATTTGCGGCTTGCACCCTGTACTTCGGCACGGGTTTTCACCTTATGTGTACCGGAACGGCGTGCAGCAAGGTATTGCTTAACAGCCAGGTAGATTACGTGGTCGTTTGGCTCAATACCAAAAATCTCCTGCGGTAATTCTACCGTTCTGCCGGTTTTTTGTCCTTTTATATCTAATACATCTACTTGCATGATCTTTCAATTAATCGTTCTGTTAAACGGGGTGATTATTTCTGGATTAAAACGATAGAACCGTTGTGACCTGGCACAGAGCCGCTGATCAGGATATAGTTCTTTTCAGGAAATATTTTAACCACTTTCAAGCCTTTCATCTTAACGCGGTCACCGCCCATACGACCGGCCATTCTCATACCCTTGAATACTCTGGAAGGATAAGAAGAACCACCTACAGAACCCGGAGCACGCTGACGATCGTGCTGACCATGGGAAGCTTCACCCACACCGGAGAAACCATGGCGTTTTACAACACCCTGGAAACCTTTACCTTTTGTGGTACCAACAACCTCAACACTGTCACCTTCCTGGAAGATGTCTACAGTTACGGTGTCGCCTAAATTCTTTTCTATTGAATAGTCACGAAATTCTTTAACGAATTTCTTGGCAGGAGTCTGCGCTTTGGAGAAGTGATTCAATTCGGCTTTTGTGGAATGTTTTTCTTTCTTATCGCCGAATCCTAACTGAACAGCAGTGTAACCATCGGTTTCCTGTGTTTTAATCTGTGTTACGGTGTTTGGACCAGCTTCGATGATGGTGCAGGCAGTCTGCTTTCCATCAGCGGCGAAGATGCTGGTCATCCCGATTTTTTTACCAATAATACCTTTCATCGTTTTGCGGTTTATGCCCCGCTTGGTTATGAGGACATTCCGCCGATGAAGCGGAATTCAATCCTTGTCTGCTGCCGACCTTTTCCGTTGTTTTCCCGAAATAACCGGGAAGAGGAAGTACCGGAAGTAAACAAACCTCGAAGGGCCTGTTTATATGTACCTCAACACTTTTGCGTTGAGTTTTTCTTTTATTACTCAGAGCTGCTTTCTTTCCCCTGGGGAAGTTGGCAGATGAACTATTATTCTATTTAATAAGAACTCGTGTTTCCTTTACGCTTTACGCGCGGCCGGAAATCAGGCTTTGATCTCAACTTCCACACCAGATGGAAGATCTAACTTACTCAGTGCATCTACTGTTCTGGAAGAAGAAGTGTAGATATCCATCAGGCGCTTGTGGGTAGCCAGCTGGAACTGTTCACGACTCTTCTTGTTTACGTGCGGAGAACGCAATACAGTAAAAATTCTTTTGTGCGTAGGCAAAGGAATAGGACCTGTTACTACTGCACCTGTACTACGTACTGTTTTTACGATCTTTTCTGCAGATTTATCTACCAGATTGTGGTCGTAAGATTGTAATTTAATTCTGATTCGTTGAGACATAGCCAAAATCCAATTTTTACGTTGGGGTTGCAAAGGTAAGTACCCGCACCCGAACCGACAAGTTTTTTATATTTTTTTTGAATCTTTTTTTGGGTTTTACCCAATATTTTTCGATTTTTTCCGATCCGTTCCTCCCGGAGGTACAATATATTCAATATTTACACAATACATCTGCCTCCACCGGATAAAAAAATCCCGTCCTCATAATCAAGGACGGGATCCGATTATTTGAATAAAATGCTTATTCTTCGATCTTCACTTTACCCTTGCTCTTTGCAATCACTTCATCAGCGATGTTGTTCGGAGCCGGAGAATAGTGGGAGAATTCCATGGTAGAAGAGGCACGACCGGAACTCAGAGAACGCAGCTGGGTTACATAACCAAACATTTCGCTCAAAGGAACCTTGGCCTTGATCACCTGCAGGTTGGCACGGCTGTCCATACCTTCCAGCATACCGCGACGACGGTTCAGGTCTCCGGTTACATCTCCCATGTACTGATCAGGAGTTAATACTTCTACTTTCATGATAGGCTCCAGCAAGGTAGGTTTTGCTTTGCGGCCAGCTTCACGGAAACCGGACTTGGCACACAATTCAAAGCTCATCGCATCGGAATCCACATCGTGGTAGCTACCGTCGAATACCCGAACTTTCATGTTGTTTACAGGGTATCCGGCCAATACGCCAGAAGTCATAGATGTTTCAAATCCTTTCTGGATGGCAGGAACAAATTCCTTAGGAATGGATCCACCAAACAGATCGTTTACAAACTGGAAGTGCTTTCCTTCGTTCTCTTTCAGCCACTCTTCGTCTGCTGGCCCGATCTCGAATTGAATATCGGCAAATTTACCACGACCACCAGACTGCTTCTTCAGCACTTCTCTGTGTTCTACGGATTTACCGAAAGATTCTTTATAAGCAACCTGAGGAGCACCCTGGTTTACTTCAACTTTAAATTCACGACGCATACGATCGATGATGATCTCCAGGTGCAATTCACCCATTCCACGCAGGATGGTCTGACCGGTATCTTCGTCGGTATTTACACGCAGGGTAGGATCTTCTTCTACCAGCTTGGCAATGGCCATACCCATTTTGTCTACGTCTGCCTGAGTTTTAGGCTCAACCGCAATTGCGATTACCGGCTCAGGAATGAACATATTCTCGAGTGTGATCGGATGGTTTTCGTCGCAAAGGGTATCACCGGTTTTAATCTCTTTGAAACCAACTGCTGCTGCAATATCACCAGCTTCAATAAAATCAATCGGGTTTTGCTTGTTCGCAAACATCTTCATGATACGGCTGATACGCTCTTTCTTACCGCTTCTTACGTTCAGTACATAAGAACCTGCATCCAGGTGACCGGAATAGCAACGGAAGAACGCGAGACGACCTACGAAAGGATCGGTCATGATTTTGAAAGCCAGGGCAGCAAAAGGTTCTTTTGCATCAGGCTTACGGGTGATGGTTTCACCGGAATCAGGATCGGTACCTACCGTATCTTCTACATCTACCGGAGAAGGCAGGTAACGACAAACTGCATCCAGGGCAGTTTGCACGCCTTTGTTTTTGAAAGAAGAACCGCACATCATCGGAACGATGCTCAGATCGATACAAGCTTTACGAATGGCTTCGTGTACTTCGTCTTCCGTAATTGAATCCGGATTGTCGAAGAATTTCTCCATCAGCTTCTCATCGTATTCTGCAACAGCTTCGATCAGGTTCTGTCTCCACAGCTGAACATCTTCCAGCATATCTGCAGGAACCGGAATTTCATCGAAAGTCATTCCTTCTGTTTCAGCATGCCAAACAATACCTTTCATTTTAATCAGGTCCACCACACCTTTGAAATTATCTTCGGCGCCAATGGGCAACTGCAATGGAACAGCGTTTGCTCCAAGCATTTCCTTCACCTGTTTTACCACGTTCAGGAAGTCTGCACCGGCACGGTCCATTTTATTAACGAAACCGATACGTGGAACCTTGTAACGGTTGGCCTGACGCCAAACGGTTTCAGACTGAGGTTCTACACCGTCTACAGCAGAAAACAGTGCAATCAAACCATCCAGTACACGCATGGAACGTTCTACCTCAACGGTAAAGTCCACGTGTCCGGGAGTATCGATGATATTGAAATAATAGCTTTTGGTTTCCGGAATTGCCTTGCCTTTATCGGTAGGGAATTTCCACTGACAGCTTACAGCTGCTGAAGTAATGGTAATACCTCTTTCTTTTTCCTGCTCCATCCAGTCGGTGGTAGCAGCACCATCATGCACTTCCCCGATTTTGTGGGTCATGCCTGTATAGCGCAGAATACGCTCAGTGGTGGTGGTTTTACCAGCATCAATGTGCGCGGCAATACCAAAGTTTCGTTGAAATTTCAAATCAGCCATAAAGAATTCTTGTTTTTTTAGAGGCCGCAAAGGTACACATTCTGCCGAACCCACAAAGGGATAGCCCGAATTTATTTAGCCTATTTACAGCTGTTGTACCGGTTTACGGCTTCGGCCAGTTGAGAAAAGGTCAGCTGTCCGCTTTTAATATCTGCCACCAGGGTTGAACAACCGTTAAACAGCCCGGAAGCAAGTTCTGCAAAACGGTCTGCAGTAACCAGTTTAAACTGTTCCTCAGTAACCAGCTGCACATACAAATCGCCGATATTTCCGGGAAGAGAAGTACTGCTAACTGCCTGTGAACCATTGTAAAATACCTTGCCGTTGTTCGCAGTAGCCCTCTGCAGCAGGCGGGCCTTCTCTCCTTTGGCCAGCACCTGGTAAAAATCACTGGCATAAGAAATATAGTCTTCGTTGTTTACCTGAAAGCCCGTGAGGTCGTTGGGGGTTAACTGTTCTTTTTTGCCAGCGGCAGGTGCAAATAAAATCACGCCCCTCGCTTTAAACAGGGTTTTGATGGTACCGGTGGCAGATTCATTGCTCACCCGGAAAACCGTTCCTGGTAAAAAATCAGCGGCACCCTTACCCTGGGCGAATCCGGTAATTGCTGCGACAACTGCAAAAAACAGTAAGAAACTTGCTTTTTTCATAGTGTGTGTGTTTTAGTAGTTCATATTATACTTACTAATAAGTAAGCATTTAGGTTAAAAAAATTATTGAATCAACTGGTCTACGATGGCCTGTTCAATGGCTACAAAATCGGCCTTGCCTGTGATGCGGGCCAGTTGCACCCCGGCAGCCAGATTGGTCATAATCAGGAGGGCCCGTACCCGCGGGGTTTCCCTGAACCTGAAAACCCCTTCTTCCCTTCCCTCCTGCAGGGTATGCTCTACCATGCCTGTTACCAGGCTGATAAGGCCGGCTACTTTGGCTTTCACCGATTCGGGGAGGGTATTGTAATCCGAAGCAACCGATCCGATGATGCAGATACTGTTCTGACCAATCAGCTGGGCATATTTCCCAATAAATTGCTGCAACTTCTGACAGGAATCGAGGTTAGACCCGGCCAGCTGTTTTTCCAGCTGTCGGTATTCGGAGATATATGTTTCTATCACATCGGCCAGCAGATCTGCTTTGGCAGGATAGTGATAGTGTATGGCGGCATTTTTCATATCCAGCTTTCGGGCAATATCAGCATAACTGAATGCATTGTAGCCCAGTTGCCGCATCAGGTCTCTGGCAATAGATAAAATGGCCGATCTGGTATCCGGTTGCTTTTCGCTCATACACTTACTTATCGGTAAGTAAGCAATTTAGTCAAAATTTTGATCTTTTAGCATTGGGGCAAAAAAAAGCCCCGGATTTCCGGGGCTGTATATCTAATGGAAAGATTAAACTTTAAAGTGAGAGAAGGCCTTGTTCGCTTCTGCCATACGGTGGGTATCTTCTTTCTTTTTGAAAGCAGCACCTTCACCTTTTGCAGCAGCCATGATTTCATTCGCCAGTTTATCTGCCATGGTACGACCATTTCTTTCGCGGCTGTAGCGGATCAACCACTTCATGCTCAAAGAAATTTTACGGTCTGCACGCACTTCAGAAGGAATCTGAAAAGTAGCACCACCAATACGGCGGCTTCTAACTTCAACAGCAGGGGTTACATTCGCAATGGCTTTCTTCCATACTTCATATCCGTCTTCGCCTGTGGTTTTTGAAACCTTATCTACAGCATCATAGAAAATGTTGATTGCAGTACTTTTTTTACCATCCCACATCAGGTTATTGATGAAACGGGTAACCTGCTTGTCGTTGTAACGGCCATCCGGCGCTAAGGGTAATTTTTTGGCTTGTGCTTTACGCATTGTTTAATTTTTAGGTAAGGCTGAACATCTTCAAGTATTAAAACTTTACTCAGCCTTCAATGAAAAATAAATTATTTCTTGGCTTTTTCTTTCTTAGTACCGTATTTGGAACGGCTCTGCTTACGGTCTTTAACACCGGCAGTATCCAGACTTCCGCGAACGATGTGGTAACGCACACCTGGCAAATCCTTCACACGACCACCACGGATCAGTACGATGGAGTGCTCCTGCAGGTTATGCCCTTCACCCGGGATATACGCAATCACCTCGATTTTGTTTGTCAAACGCACTTTCGCCACTTTACGTAAGGCTGAGTTTGGTTTTTTAGGAGTGGTAGTGTATACACGAGTACAAACACCACGACGCTGAGGACATGCATCCAAAGCCCTTGACTTACTCTTAGCCCTGATAATTTCGCGGCCCTTTCTAACTAATTGCTGTATTGTAGGCATTATAAACCATTTAAAATTTCGGACGGCAAAGGTAATGGCTCTGATTGAGAATCCAAAATGTTTTGAAAAAAAAGTATTTATTCCCTGTAAAAAGACCGTTTTTTAACCCATTTTGATCTGCAAACCCGTTTTTCCCGGATCAATCCTGTTATTTTGAACCCGTAACCCCGCATCCATTCATTCAATGAGGCTGCGAAAGTATTGTTTTTTATTGTTCCTTACCGGTAAAACCGTTGGAACCACTGCCCAAACAGCCGCAGGCATCGGCTATCAGCAAACAGCATCGGTGTACCGGCAGAATTTTGATGGAATGCCTGCTGCAGGAACCTATTCCCTAAGCGGCAGGGGGCCGCACCTGCTTTCCGAACCACCGGTTGGAGCTACCGCTGCAACGGGATGGCTGTTCCGGCAAACAGGCGGAACCGGCAGCAATGCCGTATTCCTGGTTGCATCAGGAAGCGGAACCGGGCAAGGTGTATACAGTGCAGGAACTCCGGGTAGTACCGACCGGGCATTGGGTACACTGGCTTCCGGCTCCGGATCCTATACCATTGGGGTACTCTTCTCCAACCTCACCGGTACAACCCTGAACAACATAACCCTTGCATTTACCACAGAACAATGGAGAAAAGGAGGTTCAGGAAAACCCAACCAATGGATCTGCAAATACAAAACCGGTGTAATGGAACAGCCGGACCTGAGTGGATTACAGGAACTTCCCCTGCTGAATTTCGGATCGGTGATCAGCAGTACGGGTGCCGGCAGTTTAAACGGCAACCTGCCGGCCAGCCAGGCAAGGATCAGCCAAACCATTCGCATCGGCAACTGGAAACCCGGAGAACAATTGCTGATTTGCTGGGAAGATGCCGATGAATCCGGAAGCGACGACCTGGTAGCCATAGATGCGTTTGAATTTTCGGCCAACCGGATTGCGCCTGAACCAGTTTCTACAAGTGCGTTCCTCCGCTTATCTGCTGCCACCACCAATGCAGATACCATCCGGTATGCCATTCAATTTGATGGAGAACTTACCGGACTCAGCAGAAGCAATTTTTCGTTGAAAACCACCGGTCTCCAAAATGCGGCTGTTACCAGTGTGGAGGGCAACGGAGCGGATTATACATTAACAGTATATACCGGCAGCGGAACAGGTCTGCTACTACCCGGAATAGTGAACGACAGCAACCTGGTACCCGGATTAAAACAGGTTCCCTTTTATGCCATCGATTCGCAGTGGATCGATAAAACCGGGCCGGAGCTGCTACAGTTATGGATTCCGGACCAGCCCATGAAATGCGGAGACAGCATACCGATAACACTTCGCATTGCTGCTGAAGCCGGTAATTGCAGTCTGCATCAGGGTTGGGTGCACCAACTTCCGCTACAGGGGTTCAAAAAAATAAACGACAGCACCTGCACAGCATATATTCAGATTCCGGATTCAGGAACGGACCTCACTGCAGCGGAAAACATTGCCGTGTTGTTGCAACTAACAGATTCCCTCGGCAACAAGGGGAACATTTATCAAACCCCTGTTGTTCAGTCCAACGACCCCATTGATATGAATCCACCGCTACAGCTGTTTTTTTCTGCCAATGCAGACAGTGTATTGTACATGGGAGACACGCTGAAACTACTTCTGCGTTTTAATGAACATGTTAGGCCCGCGGTTGATACTCCTGTTGCATATATTCCCGTAACCATTGGCAACCGAATCAGAAACATCGTTTATGCCAGCGGAAGCCTCAGCGATTCAATACAGTTTTATTATGTAATTCAACCCAATGAAAATGATCAGGACGGCATCCGGATCTCCTCCGCGTTTTCGGAGAAGATGTTACAGATTACAGACCTGGCGGGCAATCCGGCGCAGTGCAATATTCAGTCTGCATTCATCCGCCACATCAGGGTAGACGCCATTGCACCGGAATTTTATGCAACAGCCGATACCCTGATTGAACTATGCGCAGGTACGCAGCGTTACAGGCTGGATTCTATATTAAAAGCCCGGAACAAAAGTCCGGAAGAAGTACTTACCTGGCAATTGTATCATGCGCCCAAACAGGTAAGCATTTCAGGAAACACAGATCAGCAATACGGCAGTTCCGCTACCCTGCTACCACAAAATATTTTCTATGAAAACCCCTCAGGATACACAGGAGTTGATTCCTGTGTATTCCTTTTAACAGACGGAGGAAACAAGGTGTTTAAAAAAATTCATTTCCGCATCAGCCGGGTCATCACTAAAAACCAGATCGCCGGACAACAGGAAATATGCAGTGGCTCCACCCCACAATTGCTCAGCGGCATCAGCAACGGAGTTGCTGACAGCAGCATTCAATTTGTTTGGGAGTTCAGTACGCAGTCGGACAGCAGCGGATTTAAAGTTGCGGCCGGATTGAATCAGGAAAAAAATTACCAGCCCGGTGCCATTTCAAAAAACACCTGGTACAGGAGAAATGCAAAAAATGGTCCCTGCTCCATTTTATCGAATACCATTCAGATACAAACAAGAAACAAAGGGTTTTGGACCGGCAATGCCAATACAGACTGGCAAGATAAAAACAACTGGTGCAACGCCTTGTTGCCATCCGGTACAGACACTGCTTATATTTCATCATCGGGCATGCACCAGCCCAAGATCCGAAGCAATGCTGCATGCCATTCGATCTCTCTGCCACACTCATCGCAATTGCTGGTTACCGGAACACTGCTGCTCGGCGGAAAAATTACCTGCGATAGCGGTGCAGTAAATGCAACAAGCGGTACTATCCGGTTCAATGGAACGGATGCGCAGGTTTTAGATGGCCATTGTTTGAAAGAAAAAACAGTCGGAAGCCTGATCATTGATAATCCTTCGGAACTTAGCATTACAGACACAGTTAAGATCAACCGGTTGCTGCAACTGATTCAGGGAACGCTCTATACCAATAACCGGTTGCAGATTCAATATGGTGCATCTGTTGGAACTATTGCCAGCCCTGCATCATTGAATGGTACCGTATGGGCAGAACATCCGTTCGGTAATGCAAAAGACAGCAATGCAGCAAGACCTCGGCTGGTAGCTCATCCTTTCAGCAATGCACTCCATGATTCCCTGATGCTGCCTACGGCAACACTTTTGTACAATGACCCTTCAACCAATACCGATTCGTTCGGCATCTGGAACAACTGGAAGGCAGGCAACCCGTATATTCCAATGCAGTCCGGCGGCTGGAAGCCTTATCAGGGAGCGCTGCTGCTACCACTTTTGGCAAATGATACCGGTCAGTTTAACCCGCCTGCTGCAGCGGCCTTTTTCAATGGCACACTCAACACCGGCTTACAAAAAATACCATTGAAAAAAAATGAATATGCGGGGTTCAATGTAATTGGCAATCCGTTTCTTTCGCCCATCAACCTGTCTGCCTGTATCAGGGGGAACAACAGTTCGCGGTATTACTGGATCTGGAACAAGGCACAGGGCATCCATGGCGGCTTTGTACCCATGCCCGCAGCACAACCTGTTGTGGTGAATCCTTTTGAAGCCTTTATTACTGCCTGTATTGGCAGCAGCGAAGACCTGTTGCAGGTACCGGAAGAAAGTAAAACCGATCAATGGAATACTGGGGGCAGGCCCCTTTTCCGCGAAGAAAACGGATACTGCATTGAACTGGGTATTTATTCCGATCAGCAATTCTGGGACCGCCTGGTATTGCTGGAAAATCCGGGCGTAAGAAACGCATGGGATTCCCTGGATGCTTTAAAACTATACAATCCCGACCTGAATTGCTACAGCAAAAGCAGCGACGGAATGAAGCTATCGGTGGATGCAAGAAAACTGGACAGTGCTGCAAAAATTCCCGTTCATGTGGAAACCACCCTGAATCAATCTTTTTATTTTAAAGTGGAACAGGCATTCCTTCCGGCCAATCACAAACTGGTGTTACACGACCGCTATTCCGGTCGTTGGATGCCTTTGCAAAAAGACAGCACGTACTATTTCAGTTTCTCTTCGGATACCATGAGCAGGATGGATGGTCGTTTTGAAATCAGCCGCTACATCCCTGCAGGCAATATCCGTGAACTGACTCGAAGTCTGTCTGTAAAACTGTTTCCCAATCCTGTAAAAGATCTGCTGACAGTAGGCTTTGAAGCAGCAGCCGGAGGCACTGCATCCATTCAGATATATACACAGAGCGGAACACTGGTTCAATCTCACAGTCTGGGAACAGTACAAAAAGGAATTGTTCAGTTACCACTCCGGGCACTTGCACCCGGCTCCTATTTACTGCAACTGATCTGCGGAGACCGGCAGAAAACCATTCGATTCCTGAAACAATAAATGCCCCAATGGGGCATTTATTTAAAATACGATAAACCTGTGTGATCAGATCTTATACAACCAGCCATGTGTATCGGCGGTTTTTCCCTTACGAATTGCATCCAGGCGTTTTTTAAGTTCCGGTGCAATGGTCCATTTGTCTGTATCAAACTCCATAACAAAGTCTTTGTAACGCAGTTCCCTGATCTTGGAAATGGTTGCTGCAGTTCCTGTTCCGAACACTTCGGTAAACAACCCTGCTTTATAGGCTTCCATCAGTTCATCAATGCTGATGCGCTTCTCCGCTACCTCAACACCCATATCTTTCAATACCTGAAGGGAACTGTTGCGGGTAACTCCGGCAAGGATAGTACCTTCTTCCAAAGAAGGGGTAATGGCTACATTGTTTACCACAAAGAACACATTCATCATACCTACTTCCTGCAGGTACTTGTGCTCAAACGCATCGGTCCACAGCACCTGATCATAACCCAGTTCACGGGCTTTGGCAGTAGGATACATACTGGCTCCGTAATTACCTGCATTCTTAGAGAAACCTACTCCTCCGGTTACGGCGCGGGTATATTTTTCTTCTACATAAATACGCATTGGCGTACTGTAATAAGGACCGGTAGGACTCAGCAGTATAATAAATTTATAGGTATCGGAAGGTTTTACCCCCAACACCGCATCTGTTGCAAACATAAAGGGGCGGATATAGAGAGAATGGTCTTCGTATGCAGGCACCCAGTCTCTGTCGAGATCGATCAGTGCCTTCATGCCTCCCATAAAAATTTCTTCCGGTACCTGGGGCATCTGCATTCTTTCTGCAGACAGATTGAATCTTACAAAATTATCATGTGGACGAAAAACAGCAACATTGTTCTGATCATCCTTATATGCCTTGATTCCCTCAAAAATAGATTGTCCATAGTGCAGGGCTGCCAGAGATGGTTCTAACTGCAATGCCTGGTAAGGCATGATTTCCACAGATTTCCAGGCGCCATTGGCGTATTCTGCCACCAGCATATGGTCTGTAAAAAAGCGGCCAAAAGGGGCATTTTCCAACGGCTGATCATTCAACCTCGAACGGGTTGTACGGGTAATCTTTATGTCCATCACTGCACTCATAGTTTTATATTTGGTGCAAAGAAACAAAAAAATAAAAAGCTAACGATTGTTAATATTGCAAAAGCGCAAAAAATAATGGAGAACATATTACCGGATTTTATACTAGCTGACCTCTATCCCAACAGCCTGGTGCTCGTGGAAGGCAATAAAACAGTACAACAGGAAGCTGCTGCCCCAATGATCAAAGCAGCCCAGCCACAGAAATGGTTCCTGGGAAACAACGGTAAAAAAATTTCCATCCTGGTGAAAGAACCAGATGCTGTGTACCTAAACGACGATCACCTGAACTTTCTGACTAAAATACTGGGTGCCTGTAAGCTGAATATGGGCGATGTAGCCATTGTTAATACACTGCAGCAACCGGTAAAATTCAATGAAATAAAAAAAGAGCTGGATCCGGAAGTAGGTATTCTGTTTGGAGTAACCTCAGAAGACATCCAACTCCCCTTCACCGTACCTTATTACCAGGTACAACCCTATGGAGGTACCCGTTTTTTACTGGCGCCGGCATTAACTGCCTACAATGAAACTGCACCGGATGCCCAACTGGAGAAAACCAGGTTATGGGTAAGTCTTAAGAAAATATTCAATTTATAAATTTTCCCTATGCTGATCACCGAACTGATCTTTGCCACCAACAACGCCAATAAAGTAGCTGAAATTAAAGCCGTTGTGGGAAATCAACTGGAAGTGGTTTCACTGAAAGACGCCGGCATCGACATCGATATTGCAGAACCCCACGATACACTGGAGGCCAATGCTTCAGAAAAATCCTTTGTAATTCATACACTAACCGGCAAAAATTGTTTCAGCGAAGATACCGGACTCGAAGTAGCTGCGCTGAACGGAGCACCGGGTGTAAAGAGCGCCAGATACGCAGGTGACGGAAGAAATTTTCAGGCCAATATAGACCTCCTGCTGAAGAATCTACAGGGACAGACCAACAGAAGCGCACAGTTCAGAACAGTGGTATCGCTGATCTGGGATGAAAAAGAATACCTGTTCGAAGGAATTTGCAAAGGACATATCCTGCAGGAACAAAGCGGAGCGAACGGATTTGGCTACGACCCTGTGTTTGTTCCGGATGGTGCAACCAAAACATTTGCGGAAATGACCCTGGAAGAAAAAAATCAATACAGTCACCGAAAGAAAGCTATCAGCCAACTGGTTGCTTTTTTACAGCAACATCTTGGATCATGAACAGAATCAAACTCAGCATACCCGATTCCTTTTTATTCAGCACCAGTATACACATAAGGGTTACGGATCTGAACTATGGCAATCATGTAGGCAACGATACCATCCTGTCTATTTTGCAGGAAGCGCGTCAGCAATTTCTTTCATCGAAGGGATACACAGAACTGAATGTGGAAGGGTATGGCCTGATCATGGCCGACGCAGTGATAGAATACAAGAAAGAAATTAAATACCCGAACCATTTAACCGTTTCTGTGCAGGCACAGGACTTTGACAAATTGGGCTTTGATATTTTTTATAAAATTGAACTCAGCGGAACGGAAGGACCTGTGGTTGCAGTAAAAGCAAAAACCGGTATGATGTTGTTCGATTACAGTACACAGAAAAAAGCATCCATGACCGAAGCGATCATGGAAAAACTAAGCTGAGTTCCAGATTCTCCAGCTCTCCTCTGCCTGCAACACCAACATCTCATAACCATTTTGCGTAGTAGCGCCCTGCGCTTTCCCTTTACGGAGAAATGCCGTTTCCTCCGGATTGTAAATCAGATCGAACAGGTGATGGTGACCGGTGATGAAATGATAAGGAATTTCGGGGCATGCATCCACATTGGGATATTGACCAACGGGAGAGGTATTGATGAGCAATGTATGTTCCATCATTACATGCTCATTGAGCTGCGCATAACTGAACTGGGAAATATCCGGTGTTCTGGACACTACCGTATAACCGATCCCCATAGCCTGCAGTGCGTAAGTAACTGCGGCGGCGGCACCGCCCGTTCCAAACACCAGCGCACGGGTGTGGTGCGATTGCAGAAATGGCTCCAGGGATTGCCGGAAACCGATCACATCGGTATTGTATCCGTGAAGCCGGCCATTTACCAGGTGCACGCAATTACAGGCACCCATCTTCTTCACTGCATCTGTGGCATCGTGTAAGAATTCCAGGATCTGTTTTTTATAAGGAATGGTAATATTGAAACCACAAAGACCGGGATGAGCCGTCATGATGGCCGGCAGCTGGTCAATACCCGGTATGGAAAAGTTCAGGTATTCGGCATCTGTGATGCCCTCGTTACTGAACTTTTGGGTAAAATATTTTTGAGAAAAAGAATGTGTGAGCGGGTACCCGATCAGGCCAAATGTGCGCATTCCTTATTTTTTATCGAGGTACAATTCAAAGGTATCACCTCTTAATCCAATGCGCATGGCTTCCAGCGCAATCACTTCATTGGGTGCAATATTACCGAGGTTTACATTACAGCCGATCAGTTCCAGAAAATAAAGCTGTTGCGCTTTCTGCGGTGCTTCCCAAATAATTTTTTCTGCTGGAATCTGGGTGAGGATTTCCTGTACCAGCCCTTCCCGCACTTCACCGCTTCCTCTGTAAATACCCACATTTCCTGCTTCACGGGCTTCCGCAATTACGTAAGAAGAACCAGCTTCCAGTTCGGCACGCATCTGCTCGATCCATTTATAAGGGGGAATAATATGTGTTGCATCCTTACTGCCCACTTCACTTAACACAGTTGCATGCTTCGTTAATTTTTCGATGTACCCGCATTTTTCCGCGTGTGGAATACTGATGGAACCATCACTCACTTCAATATAACTGATCCCAAAATGTTTACACACATTAATATAATCATCAAACTGGTTCCTGATCAGAAATGCTTCAAATAAAGTACCCCCGAAATAAATGGGAATATTATAGGTCTGATAAACTTCCAGTTTCTCTTTCAGGTTGGGTGTAACGAACGATGTTCCGAATCCAAGCTTAACAACATCTACATAAG
Organism: Sediminibacterium sp.; assembly: GCA_016786865.1. Taxonomy (GTDB): domain Bacteria; phylum Bacteroidota; class Bacteroidia; order Chitinophagales; family Chitinophagaceae; genus Sediminibacterium. The sequence continues at coordinate 194,378 of JAEUVE010000008.1, forward strand.
GCCCGGCGATGCTCATAAAATCCTTCACCTGGTTAATGCTCAACCCCTTGTCCATCACCATGGTTAATCCGGAAGTACGAGGTTGTTTTGTTCTTTCCGGAATCTGTGTTAAGTTGAAATTCATCATACCGTTTCTGTTTATTCGGGTGCAAAAATACGCTAAAGCCAGCAATCTGCACTTTGGAACAAGCGGGGCGAATGGGAATTAATTGCTAAATCTTTTTACCCTTCTTGTAACGTGCAATGATATCAACCACCTGGTTGTTCTGCAGAATACCCGGATTCAGTTCCATGAACTTTTTGAGCAATTTGGGAGATTGTTCCATTCCGTTTTCGAGGCGAAGCAGGGCCTCTTTTGTTTTGCCCATGGCAAACAGAGCCGTACTTGCATAATAATAAAACAGCGGTTTACCATCGGTCGATTTCAATGCCGCAACGCTTTGCTCCAGCGCTTCTGCAAAGAGTTCTGCCTTGAGCAAACAACGGATCAGCGCTTCCCAGCCAGCGGTGTTTTTGGGTTTATGCCGAACCACCGTTCCAAAAAACTGGATGGCATCCCTGAACTTTTTGAGGTGCATCATGCACTCTCCCATGGCCAGGTTGTATTCGGGCACAGAGCGATGAATGCGCATGGCATTTTCCAATTGCTTCACGGCGCCGGACCATTGCTCTTCGAGCATATAGGTCACGGCAATTTTATAATGCAGTTTGCTGTCGTCGGGATTCAGGTGAACCGCTTTTTTATAGTTGAACCTCGCCTGCGCAAATTTGCCCATGCGGTGATAACAGTGTCCTATGGCTTCGTAAATAACATCTTCCGGGCGGGCCAGCTCCAATACTTTTTCCAGCACTTCAATCGCTTCTTTGTATTTTCTCAGCCGCAGGTAGGCATCGCCCATGTTCCGGTAGGCATAATCAAATTTCTCATCAATGGCCACCGCATACTGGTAGGCATCAATGGATTTTTCGTAGAGTTTAATCCCCTGATAAGCCGCCGCCAGGTTAAACCAGGCCAGCTCGTTGAACGGATGATCTTCGATAATCTGCTGGTGAAGCCGGATGCTTTCTTCGTTCCGGCCGGTAAAATCGGTCCAGAAACAGATCTTATACAGGGCTTCTTCGTTGGTGGGATCGGCTTCCAGGATCAGTTTCAGGCAGTCGAAGACCTTATCGAACTCTTCATAGTCGTCGTACACGTCGGCCAGTTCGAACAACAGGTCGAGTCGCTCATCTCCTTCAAACTGGGTTAAAGCCGCTTCCAGCAGTTCCACTGCTTTGGGTTGCTGGTCGAGGGCCAGGTAGGCATCGGTCTTCAGAATGTACAGATTGAGATCGGTACTGTCGAAAAGTTCGGCGGTTTCCAGGATGTTCAGGGCTTCCTGGTACTTTCGGGTGGCCAGCAGCAGGTCGGCCTTTTTGATCATCAGGCTGGCAGAATAGGGAAATTGCTCCAATGCGGTCTCAGCGGCCTCCATGGCTTCGGCGATATCGTCTTTTTCATCGTAGTAGTCGATGATCCGCTCAAAGGCTTCTTCCTCTAAAAAACTGTGATTTCTGCCGTGTTTGAGGTTCTGGTACTGAATGATCAGCTCCTTCAGCTCTTCACGGTCTTCGCGGTAGGGATTTTCTCGCATTGGACGATTGTTGTTCTAATTTAGCCCATTCAAGGGAACTTTCTAAAGAAATTATCAATTTTTAGGCCATTATACACGATTGTTAATAAAAATTAAATATTTGGATAGTGAGGAATATCCCTATCTTCGCAAAGTGAAGAGTATGTTAAAGCATAAAAACCTTTATATGGCAGTTGCACTCCTATTGAGTGTCAACCTGACTTATGCTGCCCTTTCCTTCACCGGAATCGTGGATGAAAGTACCCGAAACAGCAAGTATTCTCTTCGCAATCTCAACAAATTTTCCAAAAAAGGCCTTTCCCTGACTGCAGTGAAATCCAACCTGCAATACAAAGGACTTCATGTTCCTGCCAATGCCAATACCTTACAGAACAACGAGGTAAACAGCATGTTGCAGTACGAAAACGGGAACACCACCTATATTTATCCTTATAAGTTTAAGGTGAAGGTTCCCAAATTCAAAACACCGGTTCCTCCTGTTCGTTAATTTTCTCCGCTTTTAGTTTAGTATTCTGTATCCGCTAACGGGGATATCAAATTTGGATGCCTGTACGGGATTCAGGTTGATCTTAGTTGCAGTATATGTAATGGTTTGTCCGCCACCCTCCATGGCTTCGTACTCCAGCACAAAACCCGGAATATCTTTGAACTGGTATTCAAACTCCCTGACAGAAGGTGCAATAGCTGTGGCATAGAACACGGTGAACTGACTGCCATTTTGTAGTTTCAGCACCGCTTTTTTACAATCATATCCCAGAATATTTTTCGTTTCGTTCAGAAAAGCGATGGTCATACCGCTGAACTTGCTGTTCTGGCTTACCCAGTCTTTGCTGTTCAGCCTGGTCATGAACTTATTGGCCCCCATCTCGCGAAGGATCACTGCATTACCCGTACTTCTATCGTAAATCATGGTTTGCAGGAAAGAAGGGCTTACCAGGTCTACCCGGCTGTTATTGCCCTTGATGTAAACGGTTTTGGAGCTGGCTTTAAACAATTGATCCGTTTCCGAACCGGATTGCCCGGAAGCCGCCACCTGCAAACTGTAAGTGATGGTGCATTCTGCTACCACACGGGTTTGTGCAACCGAATGCAATCCTGCTGCAAGCAGCAATACAAGAAATAAAAATTTTTGCATACCCTACAAGTTTACATCAACAAAAAACCCTTCCGTTGGGGAAGGGTTTAAAGTTAGCCACTATTTTTTATTTGTTTTATTTTTCAATTCCTGCACTTTTTTCTGGCTCTCCATCATCTGCTCGTAGCGCTCCTGCCACTTGCTCTTGGTTTTAGGCGCTTTGCGCTTTTCCTCAATTTTAGCCAGAATTTTATCGTGATCGATGATGTAGTTCTGGATCACAAACTGCAACAGCAAAGTAATGATATTGGAAACGGTATAATACCAGGTAAGCGCCGAAGGCAGGCTGTTGAAGATGAACAACAGCATGAACGGAAAGATATAAGGCATGTACTTCAGGGCAGGGTTATCCTGTGTAGGAGTCATACTCATATTATAGATAGAAATCACGAAACTGGTGATCACCGCAGTAATGGTAAACAAGCTGATGTGGTCGCCAAATGCGGGGATGGAAAAAGGCAGGGTAGCTATGGAATCATAGGAAGAAAGATCCTTACTCCAGAGGAAGGCCTGACCTCTCAATGCAATATTTGAATTAAAGAAACTATACAGGGCAAAGAAGATCGGAATCTGCAACAAGGCAGGAATACAACCACCCAGCGGATTAACACCTGCTTCTCTGAACAGTTTCATCTGCTCCATGGCAAAGCCCTGCTGGTCGTCGCCGAATTTCTTTTTCAGTGTATCCAGTTCAGGACGCATGGCTTTCATCTTGGCGCCGCTGAGGTAACTGCTGTAGGTAAGCGGAGCAGTAACCAGGCGAATGAACAGTGTCAGCAGCAATACCACCCAACCATAGTTGGTTACGAATCCTGCAAAGAAATCGAACACTTTCATGATGATGTACTTGTTGATTGGACGAACAAAAGAGTACATATCCCTACCCAGGTTCACGATCTTATCCATTTCAGGGGCCTGTTTTTTCAGGAGCTCATAATCGCTGGGGCCAATATAAAAATGGAAAGGAATACTGATGGCAGCAGCAGCCGGAACCTTCATCTGCAGGTTAGCGGTGGTGGTGGCCAGGTGATGGGTTGTATCTGTTTTACGTTCCCATTTGATGTCTCCGCCGGTAAAATTGTTGTCTGCAATCAGGGTGCTGTTGAAAAACTGCTGTACCACGCTGAGCCATTGAACCGGCTTACCAAACGTATGCTCTGTTTTGGAGGAGATATAATCAAAATCATCGCCTTCGGAAAAACAGATATTAGACACCTGCCTTTCATAACCGGCGGTGCGTTCCATTTGCGTGGTAGCCACATTCCAGTTGAAGTTCAGGGAATTGTTGGTCAGCAACTGATCCGCTCCGTTCAGTTGAAGTTTCCAGTCGATATTGTATTCATTGGGCTTAACGGCAAACTCGTGTACCACACGCTGTCCGTTGGCACCATCAATAGAGAACTTCACGATTTGTGCACCTGCTGCCCCCTGCTCCACCGGAGCTGCTGTAAAAAACAACGACTCGGAACGGGCACTCAGACCAGCGCCGGTATTGATATTGTAGCTGATGCTGCTCTTATCGGAGAGTACCACCGGGTTACCGGAGCCATCCTTGTATTTTTTCAGTTCAACGCGCCTAATCTGTGCCCCTTTATTGGTAAAAGTGACTTTCAGCACCTCATTTTCCACGGTAATTTCCTGCTCTGTACCCACGGCAGCATCGGTGAAATTACCCGCGGCCGCTTTACGTACAGCAGTATCTCTTTTTAAAGAGTCGAGTTTGGCGGCAACAGTATCCTGTAATTTAACTTTAGCAGCGGCAACTTTCGCCAGGGAATCCTCCTGCTGCTGCTTCAATTTAAGTATGGCTGATTGTTGCTGTCCGGTGTACCAGAAATACAAAATAAACAATGCACCAAGCAACACAAAACCAATGACCGAATTCTTGTCCGTCTTCATACTAAATTTTATTGAGCGGCAAAGGTAGTATTTGGTTTGAGAACTGGGCGTTTCCGGACTAAAATGGTTAAAATAGGTCAAAATATCGTTTCTTTGGGCTTCCAACCAACCACCAACCACGTTTTAACCGGTTTAAAAGCAGAACCGGCAACGGATAACCCGATCAAATCGTTGTTATGGTGGCACAAACATCCCCCTCCCGCAGAACCCGTTTTTTATGGTGGCTTTCCACCGCAGATGAGCAGTTATTAGCCGATTGTACCGTAGACCGGGGCAGGTACGCCATCATCGGAATGCTGGTACTGGGCACCTGGACCTTTGCCACGCTGGCCTGGGCCTATTTTTTCAGTACGGTGGTGGCAAGTGTGTATACAGCCACTTTATTGGGCCTACTGATGGGGTGGATCATCCTGCAGATAGACCGGGCCCTGATCAAAGGCATTAGAAAGGGCAAACAAAAGTTCTTACCCCTGTTGTTCCGGGGATTGCTGGCCGTATCCATCGGGTTGTTTATGGCGCAGCCCGCCCTGGTATTTTTATTCGACAAGGAAATCAACCTGCAGATTTCTCTGGACAATGAGGTTCGGAAAAAGGAAAAAAGAATCAGGCAGGACAGTGTATATGCCGCAGAGCGATCCACGGTGCAGATGCGAAAGCAGGCAGCGGAAGCAGAACTGAAGAACCGGTATGCCGAAGTAAGCAAAGCCCGGGAAGCATTTATCCAGGAAGCAGACGGAACGGGAGGCAGTAAAAAACCGGGGCTGAAAACCATTGCACAGGCCAAACAATCCGCCTACCAGAATCTGGACCAGGATTACCGGCAAAGGGCAGCCGAACTTGCACCGGAAATAGCCCGGGCAGACAGTATGCTGAAAGCAATGGAAGCGCATATACAACAGGAGCAGCAATCCTTTGCGTCTCTGCTGAACAATGGATTCATCACCCGAATAGAGGCGTTGAACCACCTGATAGAAAACAGCAATGCCGTAGCATTCCGGTATTATCTGCTGGTGGCCATTTTATTGTTGATAGAATTGATGCCCGTACTGGCCAAACTGCTACTGCCAACAGGAACCTATGAGTTGAAGGTAGAACTCCAGGAGGAAATGGAAGCCATCACCCAACACACGGCATACGAACAGGATACAGAAATGATCCGGCATTTCTTTGCAGAAGCATCCGCCAAAAGGAAAAGCAGCATACAGCAGGAAATCCGGGAATGGGAGCCTGCAGCAGAAAATCCGTTCAGTGCTTTATGGGAAAAGGTGAAGCGGAGGTTGCTGTAAAACAGCCATGACCTTCAGCGTTATGCTCGTGCCTACCTTTGTTCCGCTTCCGCTCAGCCGCTGGATATAATCGTTCGGGTCTGTGTAACTGTCCGTCGGGTAGCCCGCTACCGTATTCTTGTTTACCCGCGTTGATCCGTCGTCTGGTATATTGTAGTAGATCTTCTCATTGTTCAATGTAGAGCTCTCAAGGCTCGCTACAGGGTACGCATCCGTCTGTTCCTCGTCTGTTAGTACCACCCGCGTGTTCCCCAAATGGTCTTTGATATAGTAATCGTAATAAATTCACATAAGTAATCTCATTACTTTCACAAGGTTGTTTCACCCAATAAAAAACCTTCTCTAAATTCTGATGTATCAAAATCATTGAAAGCGCGTTTGTAGCCTTACTTGTCAAATACATATACACCATGAAAATTCTTCATAAAAGAATCATTTTGTATTGTATTTCGTAAACTTCCAATTAAGTAGTTAAACTTTTTCCCTTTTTAGTTTAGTGGACAATTAAAATTTAAAGTTAACAAACACTTTTGTCGTTAACTCTAATCTTACTGGCCGAACTTAGGGGAAGCTTACAGTGACGTTGTACAAGTCAAGGTTGTGCCTTACACTTAGCCCTGCCAGTGTATTGACCCCCTAAATAGCTGGACAAGATTGTAACAACAATTAAGTCACTAAATTTAGGAATCATGTCAAGAACAAGAAGGAGTTTCTCAGCTTCGGAGAAACTGTCAATCATCAATGAAGCAGATCAAATAGGTGT
>JAEUVE010000009.1 GCA_016786865.1 Sediminibacterium sp.
ACACCTATTTGATCTGCTTCATTGATGATTGACAGTTTCTCCGAAGCTGAGAAACTCCTTCTTGTTCTTGACATGATTCCTAAATTTAGTGACTTAATTGTTGTTACAATCTTGTCCAGCTATTTAGGGGGTCAATACAAAGCCACCCGAATTTTTATAAAACCTCTTTTCAAACTTGGAGAATGAAAAATCATCCATCAACCTGATAGTATCCTCCGCATTCAGCTCTAAAGCACTAATCTCATTGCGAATTGTTCTTAATCGCCCCTTAACCTGGTCGGAATTAAGGGCCTCCCACTCTTCAGCAGAAACATCATAAATAGTATTATAGTATTTTCTCTCCCCTTTACAGGTAAGTCTTAGCTTTAAGGGAAATTTACCGGAAATCTTGCTTCTTCTGGTATCTGGAACTACTTTAACGGTTACACGATGCTCTTTCATTTTTCTAAACTTAAATTTGATACATAATTTGATACATGTTTTCTAGAACCAGGTATCAAATTCAGAAATCAAGTTTAAGGAATATTCCACTAAAACTCAGTAATATCAACGGTTTTATGATATTTTGTAATTATTCGTTAACGACTGATAATAAGATTAAAGTGACTCATAATCAGGGGGTCCCAGGATCATGCCCTGGTGGGCCCACTTAATAATCAGGCAGTTATGAATTAAAAACTCATAACTGCTTTTTTATTTGTAATAAATAAACAATTTATTAGGACCTGCATACAGAACGGGGCCTTATTTTTGAGAAAGATATACCGGGACGGCATATCGATATATTAATTTTTTATTTTATACATGCAAAAAGTGAAAATGGATCGTTACGAAGCTGGACATGCTGTAAAAGGTATGTTCCCGGGAGCTCCGATTAATTTTCGGCTTGTTTCCCTGCTTTTAATAGCAGTCTTTCTGCAGCATTTTGCTTTTGCAACCTTACAAGATTCATTCGGGGCTTTACACAAGTATTCAACGGGAATACAAACCGGCTATATTGAAAAAGGGACTATTCCACAACAGGATAACCAGCTGGACCTTTTTATAGAAGTTGAATCAAACGATGAGGATGAAGTTCACAATGAGCAGATCCATCTGGATGCATCTATTGCAAAAAATTATACACTTGAAGGGTTTCACTACAGCTATTTTATTCATACCCTTTACTTAAGATTAGCTTCTTCCAAGGGCAGTAAAGTTAAGCTGCCTTATTTTGTCCTCTACCATTCCTGGAAGAGCGATTTATGTTAACAACCGTTTTTAGTTCGCAGTTGATGCTGCATGACTCAATACAGTCGATTATATAACTGTATACCAGTAAATACGTTCATTTAACCAATCAAAGAAAATTAATGAGAGGAATTTTATTTGTTGCCTTTTCGGCAACTACTATGCTTTTTGCGTCCTGTTCAGAGCATAAAGTTGAAAAAGAAAAAGAAGCAACATTCGTTGTAACAAGCCCTATTCAAACAGACACAACTATATATAAAGAATATGTAGCACAAATTCATTCTGCCAACCATATTGAACTTCGATCTCAGGAAAAAGGATATCTCGAAAAAATATATGTTGATGAAGGACAATTGGTAAAAAAAGGGCAACTGATGTTTAAGCTGATGCCGGCTATCTACGAAGCAGAAGTTGAAAAAGCAAAAGCAGAAGTAAATTTCGCTGAAATAGAATATAAGAACTCCAAAAGTCTTTCGGAAAACAACGTGGTGTCTCCAAATGAAATGGCTATGGCAAAGGCTAAATTGGAAAAATCCAAAGCAGAATTACGACTTGCACAGGCTCACCTTGGCTTTACAGAAATACGTGCTCCCTTCGATGGAATTATGGATAAATTTCATACCCGACTTGGAAGTTTGGTAGATGAAGGTGAACTACTGACCACTCTTTCCGATAACAGCAAACTTTGGGTTTATTTCAATGTTGCCGAATCCGAATACCTGGATTATATCCAAAAAGTAAAAAATAAAGAGAAACAAAAGGTTTTGCTTCAAATGGCCAATAAGGAAATGTTTGAATCCAGTGGCTATATTGAAACCATCGAAGCCGATTTTAACAACGAAACCGGAAACATTTCGTTTAGGGCAACCTTTCTGAATCCGAAAGGAATTCTTCGTCATGGCGAAACAGGCAATATCATGATGCCGGTGAATCTCAAGAATGCCATTATTATTCCACAGAAATCCAGCTTTGATGTACTCGATAAAAAATTTGTTTATGTAGTAGACGAAACCGGAGTTATCAGGTCTACACAGATCACCATTGCACATGAAATACCTCATTTCTATATTGTTGAATCGGGTCTAAAACCTACTGATAAGATTCTTCTGGAAGGTTTAGGTAAAGTAAAAAACAACGAGAAAATCAAGTATAGGTTTGTTCCACTTAAAAATGAACTGGCCGAAATCAAAAACATTCACGCCGAATAATGGCAAGAAAAAAAAGGAATAATGTTTAATAATTTTATAAAAAGGCCTGTTCTGGCAATTGCTATTTCCCTGGCAATTGTTTTTACAGGAATAATCGCAATTACCAAATCTCCTGTTGCACAGTTCCCGGAAATAGCCCCACCAAGGGTTAATATTTTCATAGAATTTCCCGGTTCAAATGCAGACGTTTTGGTAAAATCTACTCTAACCATTTTAGAACGTGCCATCAATGGTGTTCAGGGAATGCAGTACATGCTTTCAGACGCTACCAGCGCCAGTGAAGCAACTATTCAAGTCGTTTTTGAACCGGGCACAGATCCTACACTGGCTGCAGTAAGGGTTAAATCGAGAGTAGACCAGGTGATGACAAATCTTCCACCATTGGTTCAACGCGAGGGTGTTATTATTTCTCCCCTGCAACCCAGTATGCTGATGTACCTGAATTTATACAGCAAGGATAAAAGTGTAGATGAAAAATTTTTATTCAACTATGCCAACACTTTCATTCTTCCTGAATTACAACGCATTAAAGGGATGGGCTTTGCACAGGCAATCGGAAGCCGTGCATTCGCAATCCGTGTTTGGCTGAATCCGGAGCGAATGAGGGCTTACAATATATCGGCAAAGGAGGTGCTTACGGCTATAGATGAGCAAAGTGTATTGGCACGACCAGGCCGTGTAGGACTTAGCTCCGGTAAAACTGCTCAATCTCAGGAATATGTTTTTACCTATAAAGGATGGTATAATACACCTGAACAATACGACAACATTGTGGTGAGAGCAAATTCTGATGGAGAAATCTTAAAGTTGAAAGATATAGCCAAAGTTGAAGTAGGGTCGGAGTTTGTAGATATCTATTCTAATAAAGATGGGCATCCTTCAGCATCGTTGGTATTAAAGCAAAATCCGGGTAGCAACGCTAAGATTGTTATTGATGAGGTTAAAACAAAACTTCAGGAATTAAAAAAGAGTTTTCCGCCGGGTATAGACTATGAAATCAACTACGATGTATCAAAATTTGTAGATGCTTCTATAGAAAAGGTTTTGCATACACTTATTGAAGCATTTGTGCTTGTAGCTTTCGTAGTATTTATATTTCTGGGCGACTGGCGATCGACCTTTATTCCAATTTTGGCTGTACCGGTGTCTTTAATTGGTGCTTTTGTAATCATGAATTCATTTGGTATTAGTATTAACCTCGTAACGTTGTTTGCATTGGTACTTGCCATTGGGGTTGTAGTGGATGATGCTATTGTGGTAGTAGAGGCCGTGCATGTAAAAATGCATGAAGAAAACATTTCACCCTACGCCGCTGTACAAAAGGTAATCAAAGAAATCAGCGGAGCTATTATTGCCATAACATTGATCATGGCATCGGTATTTATACCGGTAACATTTATGACCGGCCCTGTTGGGGTTCTGTATCGTCAGTTTGCACTCACTATGGCAGGCGCAATCATCATCTCGGGATTTGTGGCCTTAACACTCACACCGGTATTATGTGCCATTCTGCTAAAAAATACCCATGGTAAACCTAAGAAAAGAACTCCGGTAGCAATGTTTCTGGAGTGGTTCAATAATACATTTGATCGTACTACCAACAAATATGAAAAATTCCTTAGCTTAATTGTAAACAGGAAAACGCTCACATTTGGCATTCTGATTGTGTTTGGATTAGGAATAATCGGAGTAGACAAAGCTCTTCCTGCCGGATTCATTCCAAATGAAGACCAGGGGCAGATATATGCCATCATTCAAACACCTCCCGGCACAACACTGGAGCGCACCAACGAAATTTCCAGGAAACTTCAAACGCTGGCAAAGGAAATAGAGAGTGTTTCCTCTGTAACCTCGCTGGCCGGTTATGAAATTCTTACCGAAGGCCGCGGATCAAATGCCGGAACCTGTTTAATCAATCTAAAAGACTGGTCCGAGAGAAAGTCTTCTGTGAAAGAAGTGATTCATGAACTGGAAGAAAAGTCGAAAGATCTTCCTGCCAATATTGAATACTTTGAACCTCCCGCTGTTCCGGGATATGGTACATCAGCTGGCTTTTCTATGCGTTTGCTCGACAAGGGAAGCGATGTGGATTACCAGGAATTCGACAAAGTGAATAAGGATTTTATGGAAGCGTTGAGAAAAAGAAAAGAATTGGATGGCCTGTTTTCTTTCTACTCTGCCAAATACCCGCAATATGAAATATTTATAGACAATAACCTGGCGATGCAAAAAGGTGTATCGGTGGGAGAAGCCATGGAAAACCTGAATATCATGATCGGAAGTACCTATGAACAAGGATTTATACGCTTCAATAATTTTTATAAAGTGTATACGCAGGCTTCTCCTGAATTCAGACAACTTCCCTCCGACATTTTAAAAATGTATATTAAAAATGATCACGGTGAAATGGTTCCATACTCTACATTCATGAGTATTAAAAAAACACAGGGGCCAAATGAAATTTCCAGATACAACCTCTATATCTCTTCCTTGGTTAATGGAGTACCGGCTAAAGGGTATTCTTCGGGAGATGCAATCAAAGCAATTAAGGAAGTAGCTGAAACTTCATTACCAAAAGGATATGATATTGCCTGGGAGGGTATTTCCTATGATGAATCCAGAAGAGGAAATGAAGCACTGCATATCTTCCTGGTTGTATTGTTTTTTGTTTATCTGATTCTGTCTGCACAATATGAAAGCTTCCTTTTGCCGATGGCAGTGCTGCTTTCCATATTCCCGGGTGTATTTGGCTCTTTCTTTTTGCTAAAAGCCATGGGACTTGCGAATGATGTATATGCGCAAATCGGATTGATTATGCTGGTAGGTTTGCTGGGCAAAAATGCCGTATTGATTGTTGAATTTGCCGTTCAAAAACACAACCAGGGAGCAACAGTACTACAATCAGCTATTGCAGGGGCAAAAGCGCGTTTTCGTCCTATACTCATGACATCTTTTGCATTTATTGCAGGCCTGATTCCGCTTGTAATTGCAAAGGGGCCCGGTGCAATTGGGAATCATACCATTGGAGCTTCTGCTCTGGGTGGAATGCTGTTTGGAACCCTATTTGGCGTAATCGTAGTTCCCGGGCTTTACTACATTTTTGGAAAGCTCCAGGAAGGAAGGTCACTGATTAAAGGAGAAGATGTAAACCCATTAACAGAAGACTTTGTAGAAAGCAGAGAAGACTCCGCGCTGACCAAACAAATCAAGAATATCATTAAAAGAATAAGGAGGAATAAACATGAAATATAACTTTTGGGTCCTATTTGCTTTAATTGTATTTAGTGCATGTAAAATACCGGTAGTTGTAAGCAAGCAGGAAAATAAAACTACTCCTGCCTATTATTCAGCAGTTCAGGATTCCACCAACGCTGCGTCTTTAAAATGGCGGCAGTATTTTACAGATCCGTTTTTGATTGCAATTATAGATACGGCTTTAAAAAACAACCAGGAGCTGAATATTGCCCTTCATGAAATTGAACTGGATAAAAATGAAATCCAGGCAAGAAAAGGAGAATATTTACCTTTTGTGAACGCAGGGGGTGTTGCCGGAATTGAAAAAACAGGCAGATATACTTTTGATGGCATTTCGGAAGAAGATATAAAAGCAAATCCCGAAAAAGGCCCTAAGCACATTGGGGATTTCAGGATCGGCGTTTATGCTTCATGGGAACTGGATGTTTGGAAAAAATTACGAACCGCTAAAAAATCAGCTGTACTCAGGTATCTTTCAACGATTGAGGGTAGAAACTTTATGGTAACAAATGTTATAGCGGAGATTTCGGGTTCTTACTATGAATTATTGGCCCTGGACAACCTGATGTTGATCATTCAACAAAATATCGAGCTGCAGAAAAATGCACTTCGCATGGTAAAGCTGGAAAAAGATGCTGCAAAAGTTTCTCAACTGGCTGTTAACCGCTTTGAGGCGCAATTATTGCACACACAAAATCTGCAGTATGATATTCAGCAGCAGATAGTTGAAACAGAAAACAGAATTAATTTTCTGTCTGGCAAATTCACACAGCATGTTGCAAGAGCGAGTGCCGGATTTACCGAAACCATCGTTGATATCGTCCAATCTGGTATTCCATCACAGCTACTGTTGAATCGTCCGGACATCCGGCAGGCCGAATTGGATCTTGCCGCTGCTAAATTAGATGTACAGGTTGCAAGAACAAATTTTTACCCTTCTTTCCGTTTAAGTGCCGGGGCCGGATTTACCGCTTTTAATCCTGGTTTTGTTTTCAGACCTGAATCATTTCTCTACAATCTGGCTGGAGATGCAATTGGACCATTGATTAATAAAAATGGAATTAAAGCCGCTTACAAAAATGCCAATGAAAAACAGATTATTTCGGCATATAACTACGAACGCTCCATTCTTAGCGCCTTTGTAGAAGTGGTGAACCATTTATCATTGATTGATAATTACAAAAAGAGTTATGAAACGAAATCGAAAGAGGTAGAGATTCTTACGCAATCGATAGATATCTCAAATAAACTGTTTGTTTCTACAAAAGCAGATTATATAGAAGTATTGCTTACGCAACGGGAAGCTTTAGACGCCAGGATTGAACTGATCGAAACCAAACTGAAGCAATTACAGGCTAAAGTAAATATCTATCGTGCCCTTGGAGGGGGCTGGAATTAAGCCTATACGGGTAGTTCGAAATAAACATCTGCCAGAACAGATTTTTAGGGAATCACAAAAGGGCTGCGACTTACAAATCGCAGCCCTTTTATTTATGCTGTTTCATTAATTAAGAATGGTTCTAAACGCCTCCGAAAAAGCTTCTACCGGAGATCCGGTATCCATATTGGTCAGAATGATGAGGGTAAGTTTCTTAGCAGGCTGATAAAGTACATGTGAGTTATATCCTGTGATACTACCAGGATGCCCAATCCAGCTACCTGCCTTCATAACACAAAAACCATAATGATCCCCGATCCACTTAAATCGCTCCTGCTTCATTTTATCGGACAATAAACTTCCTTCGGCCACGGCCCTTGCCCAAACCTTCATGTCGGTAAAGTTGGAGATCATAGCACCCGCAGTATAACCCCAGGAAGGATTCCAGTTACTGGCATCCAGGATCTGGCCATAGTCTCCGTTATACCCATGTATATAAGGTGTTTGCAGAAAAAAAGATCCTCCCCAATAGGTATTAGTCAATTTCAATGGCTTCAATAGTTTCTCTTCTATCACCACGCGGGCAGGTTGACCGGTTATCTTTTCCATGAGCAGCCCCAGTAAAACCGTATTGGTATTACAATACTCATAGGATTTACCGGGATCAAAATTATTGGGATGTTGAAATGCAATGGCCAACATGGAATCCGGCGGATAAGTGGTTACATGATTGTCTGCATGCATCCTTTCCCACAAACCCTGATCGTCGGTATAATTGAACAGACCACTGGTCATATTACCCAACATGCGTACCGTAATGCTCTTTCCGCGTGGAATGTTATAAGCAGGCAAATAATAGGAGATGGAACTATCCAACACAATCTTTCCTTCATCGGCCAGAATCAGCACTGCAGCCCCGGTATATGTTTTGGTATTGCTGGCAATTCGCCAGAAACTATTTTCACTCATTGGCTCACCGGTAGCTAAATTGCCAACACCCCGCTTAATGATGATATCTTCCTCGCCATCGGCTGAAATGATGGCAATCATTCCGGGTGTATATGCTGTTTTGAACACACTATCTGCTGCAGCTTCTAATCTGGCCTTGACAGAGGCGGTGAGCTGAGGATTACTGGCCTGAACACCTACAGCTTCTTTTTTGCAGGAACTAAGCAACAGACCGGAGAAGAGGAACAGCGTCATAAACCCGAAAAACAGTTGATTGATCTGTTTCATGGTTATTGATTTTGGCCTGTTTAAAGTTACGACAGAAATAACTTCCTAAAAAGAAGGATTATATCATTTAAACGGCCAAAAAAGGGAGATATGCGATGCTGATTCATAGTAGAATATCCGTACTGGCATTATTTTTTTGACCGAAGTAGTTCTCCACGCATCTTACTTAAAAACTCTGGTGTACATCTATATAGGATGCAATCAGCTTTTGAGGAATATCATTAATAATCGATGGATAAGTATTACAAAAATTGCTATATCGCTGCTTGGCAGTCAGGCTCATATTATCTATCAGCCTTTGCCTGCTGCTGACCAGTGAATTTTCAGTCAGTATTCTGAAATAGCGTTCCAGCTTTGGAATCTTATCGAATAAATCAAGCTGATCTGTTCTGCTCAGCAATGCAACCTCGCTGTCGGTAATGGCTTCCACATTGAGAAAAGCGGGTTTTTGAGAAATAAAGCTGTACATATCTGTAATCCACCAATCAACGGGTGCGAACTGTAGTATATGTTCAAACCCGTTTTCATCTATCGAATAGGATCTTAAACAACCGGATAATACAAAAGCCACATCACGGGAAATCTGACCTTCGTGCATGAGTATTTTTTTTCGCTTAACCTGCATGATCCTGAATCTGGAAGAAACCAGTTCACATTCCTCCGAATTCAGGGAAATATGCCTGGTGAGGTTAGCAATAATTTGATCGCAGATCATCTGTAAATGTACTTATAAATGCAGAAAGGTACCCTTTAAGCCGGGCATACATATTCAATTATTTATCTTTAGCTTTATACAAACCCCATACATGAAAAAGTTTGTCCTGTTCATTCTCTTATCTATATCTACTGTAATTCAGGCCCAGAAAATTTCATTTTATTCAGCGAATACAGACAGTACCTTATTTAGATTAACAGCCGAAGGTGCTTCTCATCTGGCATCTCTTCCCATGAAATGCATTCTTCAGCAATATCCCAATAAAATCAACCACACAGCCGTCAGCGATAGCGACCAGGTTTTAACCCCCATGCAACAGCATCCCAGTTTTTATGGCTGTTTCGACTGGCACAGCAGTGTACATGGCCACTGGATGCTCGTTCGCTTATTGAAACAGTTTCCGGAACTCAAAGAACAGGCTGCCATCAGAAAACTGATTTCAACAACAATTACAGTCAACAATATCAACCAGGAGGCAAGGTATTTTAACAACACACTCAGCAAAAGTTTCGAACGAACCTATGGCTGGGCATGGACCCTAAAACTTCAGGAGGAATTAATTACCTGGAATGATCCCGATGCAGTAAGGTGGCGCACTGCATTACAGCCTCTCTGCGATACGGTGATACAACTCTGGAGAAGATTTCTTCCCAAACAAACCTATCCCAACAGAACGGGCGTACATGGAAATACGGCTTTCGGCCTGGGTTTTGCCATTGACTATGCTCGTACCGCACAAAATCATGCTTTTGAAGCAGAACTGATAGCCGCTGCAAAAAAACTGTATTTAAAAGACAAAGCAGCTCCGGCAGTTTGGGAGCCGGATGGATCCGATTTCTTCTCTCCCTCACTGATGGAGGCAGATTTAATGAGAAGAGTGCTCAACAAATCCGATTTTTTGAACTGGTTCAATGCCTGGTTGCCGGAAAAGTCTTTAAAACACCTGACCATATTACCAATAGTCTCCGACAGGACCGATTTGCAAATTGTTCACCTCGATGGCTTATGCTTCAGCAGAAGCTGGTGTATGTCCGGAATTGCCAAAGAACTACCCCAAAATGATAGGAGAATATCTTTACTGACTAAAGCGGCAACAAGGCATTTAAACCAAAGCCTGTCTTCTGTGGCATCCGGTCATTATGGAGGGGAGCATTGGCTTGCCAGTTTTGCTGTTTACGCACTAAGCAACAAAGACTAATCTACCCGGAATATAGTAACAATTAACGACGGAACTGCAGGGCGAATAGGGCTTGTTCTGGCAACCTGAGGCGTTATAACTATGCTTACATCTCCGGTACTCCACATGATTTCTATATAATCATTAGCCGCCAAGGAAACCAGGTAATTCCAGGCTGCAACTTCAAGCGCACCATTTCCAATCAGGCTTAAATCTGTAGCTGAATTGGGAATATCGGTTCCGTTTTTTCTAAACCAGATGGTACAAAACTCTGTTCCGTTAGTCGTTCTTTTAATTTGGGCAGAAAACATCACATTATAAACACCAGCAGTAGTAACTGTTATTTTTGTTCCTCCTGCAACAGATATATAACTTGAAGAAATATCTGTTGTGTTTAACGTCATTGCCTTTGCATTTGAAAGGGTGTTTGTTTGCGTGGTATTATCTGAGAATTGTGCATACATTGGGTGAACGGGTATATAACCCAAAGCAGTCGTTACATTGGAGGAAGTAAGCGCTGCAGAGCCCAGTAAACCGGCCGCATTGAGCTGAACAAAGCCGGTAGACAGGGCTGGAAGGGTAATCGTTCCATTCACAACCTGGTTATTGATAATTGCTGTTCCGGTTATATTGGGAGAACTCAATGTTTTATTTGTCAGATTTTCGGCCCCAGCAACGGTACTTAATGTGCCCGTTACAGGCAGGGTAATATCGGTAGCCGCTGTGGTAGTAATGGTTGTTGGAAAAGCTCCTGAAGTAGTAAGATTACCGCCCAGGGTGATGGTTTTTCCGGTATTATCTACTCCTGTTCCACCCTCCGCACCAGAAACGGGCAGAGTGATCCCTGCAGAAGCAGATTGCCAGCTGGCAGTTGTTCCATCTGTTTTCAGATACTTTCCGTTGTTGCCAGCCTGCGCAGGCAACAATGCCCGGATTGCATCAGATGCACTTGTACTTCCGGTTCCTCCGTTAGCAACAGTAATTACTCCTGTTACATTTGATGCAGTACCTGTGGTATTCTGATTCCATACAGGAACGGTTCCGGTTAGTTTGGAATAATTTAAACTTTCAATATCAGTATTCGTAACAAGGGTGCTACTTCTCCTGTAAGGAGATAGCATTAGAGAAGTGTCCGTTTTGCGCAGGAGATTCGTAAGCATTGAAGCAGTATCGGCAACATTTAGTTTATTGGATATATCTGCGCTGGATAAGTAGGTAGTTGCATCTACAGAACCATCCGCTTTCAAAAATTGTACGCTTGTTCCACCTGTTTTTACAAATCCATTGGCAGTGATATTACTGCTGAATGTTTTTATGCCAGCTACATTTTGAGCAGAAGACAGATCTACAAAATTTTGCGTAGCAGAACCCGTTCCGCCATTTGCAACAGCAATGATGCCTGTTACATTAGATGCCGTTCCCGTAGTATTTTGATTGAGCACTGGTATATC
This sequence comes from Sediminibacterium sp., assembly GCA_016786865.1. Lineage (GTDB taxonomy): Bacteria > Bacteroidota > Bacteroidia > Chitinophagales > Chitinophagaceae > Sediminibacterium. The sequence goes on from JAEUVE010000009.1 coordinate 11,651, forward strand.
AGAAGCGGTAAGTGCACGAAATGTAGGGGCTGCCGCTCCTGATACCGGACCTGCCCAAACCAGATTGGCATTCTGACTACGCAGGGTTGCGCTGAGGGTACCACTACTGGTTACTGGTGTTCCTGCTACGGAAAAAACATCCGGCAGAACAAGGCCAACACTGGTTACAGAGCCAAGTCCTGATCCGGTTGCACTCACTACTCCATTGGCATCAATACTCAGATTGCTGCCAATCTTTATTCCACCCAGCACAGATGCCGTAGCAACGGGCAGATTGTAAGCGGCTGGCTTATTGGAAAGATCGTTGTAATTGCCACTAAAGAGGATAGGCTTATTGGCAAGGTCTGTATAATTTCCGCTGAACAAAACCGGCTTATTTTTAATATAGCTGGTCTTCGTATTATCGGCCTCTCCCCAATCACTTTGAACTTTTTGCGCAGGGTCCGCTCCATGTAACACCCCATTTACATCAATACTTAGATTATTTCCAACCTTTACACCTCCCAGTACAGATGCCGTAGCTACCGGTAAACTATAAGGCTGGGGAGCCTGAGATGCTACAAATTTTTTTACCGCTCTGGCACTTGGGTATTTGATATCAGATATGGAATCTGCTATTATATCTAAAGTTTTGTTTTCTAAAGACTCCCTGGCATCTAGCTGCGCTTTAACGGCAACACTCACTGGTTTTTCAAAATCGCCGGTATTATCTACGTTGCCTAACAAAAGATCTGCTTTTGTTAGTGAAATATTTCCGGTTTTACCATTTACACTCTGAACCGGTGCAACCGGGGCTAACAATTCTTTCCAGTTACTCAATTCGGAAGCCGGCAGCTGCGCCAATACAAAATTTTTATTCACGTCTGTTCTGATGGCTACAGTTCCTACTGCGGCGTTGGGCAGTGTAAGCATTTGAGCCTGCCCCTCTACTACATTTACAGAATGCAATAAGATCGAAGGAAGCTGATTATTGGGAATCTTTCCGGTCGCATCCAGTGTTGCAAGTCCGTTGGGGATGCCGGACTCGGATTTGTTGATCTTCAAACTTAATGAGTCCCGCATCGGATTACTGACCGGTTTATCTATATCTCGGGTATTATCCGCTTTATCCAATGATAATATTGTTTTTAATACACCCAGGTTATTGGTTCCGGTTCCCCCTTTATCTATCGGAACAACACCTGCAATACTGCTTGCTGCAACACTGTTGGCAAAATGGGCATAGGGCACAAAATTAATTTTTTGAATACCTGCACTTACAAAAGCAGTTCCCCCATCTACATCCAGTTCTACTTGCAGGTATTTATTGCCTGTTCTCCAGAAAATATTGTCAAATACACCTGTAATAAGGGCCGTTGGTTCCGGTTCGCCCAATACAATGCTGAACAAGCCTGCAACATTTGTAACCGTATACTTGGTTTCGCTGTATTCTGCTATACCCTGCGGACTTCCATCCCTGACGGTTAAACGAACAGTGATTTTTTTATTTGCCACTACCCCGCCTGCCGAATTACGGGCTACTGCCTGAAAATTGATCCCCTTAACCTGGGCGGTAACAATATCAGAAAGAAAGACCAGTAAAATCAACGCCGGTAACATTCGTTTCATGGTCTATATTTTAATAATTTGTTTAGAAGTTTTCCAAACTGAAAAATCAGGTAGCGTAATGGTTACTTGTAATAAATAGATACCCGATTCATATCTGGAAATATTGATGATTCGCTGATAAGCAATGCCTTCATAATCTTCCTGAAACTGCTGCAACAGAAGTCCGTTTAACTGCAATAATCTTATCTGGATCTTTCCTTTACTGGTGATGGTAGATCTTACTGCAACCAGTGAACTGGAAGGATTGGGAAACGTATATATTCCTGTTTTACTTCCGTCGGGGGGAAATGGCCCCCAGGGTGTTGAATAAGATTGCAGGAATCCCGTAGTGAGTAAAAAACTGGAATCTGCCTGAAGGGTTTGAACAGAAATCTGCTCTCCAAAACTCCAGTCCAGAATAATACTGCCCTTTGAATAAGTTCCACTATTGGCATTGATTACATGGGGGTCTGTATTTTGTGCTTCAAGCGTTTGGTTCAAAAGAAGCAATAACGGAATTAATATGTTCAACCGCCATTTCATCTGCTAAAAGATTAGTCGTATACATTTGTTCAACCAACGGTACTTTAGCAATATCTACATATTAAAATTAAATATTATTTTCGATAAAACCTAATCTAGCAAAGGATTTCATGGGTCTGTCAAAGCAATATTATTAGGGATATTGCATCGTTTTGAACGGGTTTACATCAGAAATTCGGCAACAGTAGTCTATTAATTTGGTAGGATTATAAAAATCCCCTAGTTTCGCAAAACCTAAACTTGTGATCATGACTTCTTTGTGGCATTCTGTTCGATGTTGATGCAGATCTGAACTCTCCTCAAATCATTTCAATTTATTTTATTAACTGACCGCAAGGCCCGGATTATGTTTCGGTGTTCTGACGGAAGAAAAATCTATTCTTTATGCAAGAAAGAAACTATTCTAAGTTCCTACTAACCCTCTTTTTAACACTGCTTTCCTTACAGGTTTTCTCCCAATCAGCTACGATCAGGGGAACAGTAAGAAGTGGTACAAATTTACTTTCCGATGCCTCTGTACGTGTTGGGAAAACCGGAACCATCACCAATACGCAAGGTGTATTCAGCCTAACCCTGAATCCGGGCAAATACAGTATTACTGTTTCCTATACAGGGTATCAGACACAATACAGAAACATTCAATTAAATGCTGGTGAGTCTGTTACCGCCGATTTTGATCTTGAGCTATCCAATAATTTAGATGAGGTAGTAGTGTTGGGCAGCCGTGCCACACCAAGATCTCAAACAGAAACCACCGTTCCAATAGATGTACTGGACATTAAAAAGCTTGCAGGGGTAGGTGCACAGGTGAACCTGAACCAGATCCTGAACTTTGCAGCTCCCTCATTTACATCCAACACACAATCGCTGGGAGATGGTACCGATCATATAGACCCGGCATCTCTTCGGGGTTTGGGACCCGATCAGGTTTTGGTATTGGTCAATGGCAAAAGAAGATACAATTCTGCACTGATTAATGTGAATGGAACTTTCGGCAGAGGCAGTGTTGGTACAGACCTTAACGCCATTCCGGTCTCTTCCATTGAAAGGATTGAAATTCTTAGAGATGGCGCTTCTGCGCAGTATGGAAGTGATGCTATTGCCGGCGTCATCAATATTGTATTGAAAAAAACAGTCAATAAATTATCTGCCTCTGTTACGTATGGAGGGCATAATACAAAATCGAACGGACAAAAATTTACAGATGGCCAAAACATACAGGCAGCGGTAAACTTTGGCTTGCCCATTGGTAACAAAGGTGGCTATATCAATTTCTCGGGTTCTTTCGACGACCGTAAACCCACCGACAGAGGAGGAGCAAGAACTGATGCAATTTACAGACGATATCCGGGTGGGGTAGACAGAACCGATTCTTTTCTGGTTGCTACCAATACTACCAGAAAAGATTATAGCCTGATGGTGGGTCAATCTCAATACAGAAGTGGCCAGTTTTCCTTCAATGCTGCGATTCCGCTGTCGGAAACAGCAACGTTTTATTCATTTGGAGGACTGGGTTACCGAAAAGGCAAATCCGGGGGCTTCTATCGATTACCCAATGAATCCAGAAATATCCTCGACATCTATCCGCTGGGGTTCCTTCCGTATATTGGCTCCGACGCGTATGATCGTTCTTTTGTAACAGGCATCAGAGGTAAAGTAGCAGATTGGGACGTGGATTTCAGCAATGCCTATGGACAAAACCAGTTTGACTTCAGCGTGCTGAATTCTTTGAATGCTTCTCTGGGAAAAGCATCTCCTACCAACTTCTATGCTGGTGGTCCTAAATTTACCCAGAATACTACCAACATCGATTTCAGTAAAGGAATTGATTGGTTGAGTGGAACCAATCTTGCTTTTGGAGGCGAGTTCCGTTATGAAAATTATCAGTTGAGGGCAGGAGACCAGAACTCCTATGCCAATTACGGCTTGGCCCGACAGGTAGGTGTGGATGGAAGCGGTAACCCGATTCTTGTACCCGACTTCTCCGGTACGGTGAATACATTATTTGGTCCTGATGGCTCACCAAGACCGGGTGGTGCACAGGTATTCCCCGGTTTCAGACCCGAGAATGCGGTAAATGCCAACAGAACTGCAGCCAGTATTTATGCAGATGGTGAATTTAATTTTACCAAAGCCTTTTTGGTAAATGCTGCAGTTCGTTATGAAAACTACAGCGATTTTGGATCAACCACCAACGGAAAAATTTCTGCACGCTATAAACTGAACAAAACATTCACCATACGGGCGTCAGCAAGCACCGGATTCCGTGCCCCTTCTTTGCAACAACGTTATTATGCAAATACTTCCACTGTTTTTACCAGTGGTGTTCCTGCCGAAGTAGGTACGTTCCCTAACGACAGCCGCCCTGCACAACTACTGGGTATTCCAAAGCTTAGTCCGGAAAAATCAAAAAGTGTGAGTCTTGGATTTACCGGAAACTTAGGAAAACTCAAGATCACCCTGGATGGATATTATACTAAAATTGATGACCGGGTTATTTATACAGGCCAGTTTACCGGAAGCAATGCTCCAGGTGCCTCTCCCGTTGACAAAGAAATTTACCAGTTGCTCTCTCTGGCAAATGCTACCGGAGCTGCATTTTTTGCCAATGCGCTTAATACAGAAACCAGGGGTATCGACCTGATCATCTCCTATAAATTTAAACTGGGAAAAGGAACATTGAATGCTGATTTTGCAGGAAATGCATCCAAAACCAATCAGGTTGGACCCATTCATGTTTCCGAAAAACTCATTGGAAAAGAAAGCACTTACTTCAGCAACTCCAGCAAAGTATATCTTGAAAATGCAGTACCAAATACCAAAGCCAATCTCGCACTCAACTACACCATCAACCGATTCAACATCTTCCTCCGCAACAACTATTTCGGTGGTGTAATTGAAGCAACCAACACCATTGCCAATCAGCAGTTTTATGCCCCCAAATGGGTAACCGATTTATCCATTGGATATAAACTCAGCAAAGTCGCAAGCATCACTTTTGGTGCGAATAACCTGCTTGATATTTACCCCGACAAAATTACTATTGCAGGTAACAGCAATTCTGGAAATTTCATTTACTCAAGGAGTTCACAGCAGTTTGGATTCAACGGCCGCTACCTTTTTGGCAGAATCGATATTTCATTATAAATATAAACAGGAGAAACAGGAGCACCATACATGAATTTGTATGGTGCTTTTTTTATTGTACTTTCCAATCACTTTAATTCTCATTCATGCAAAAAAGATACCAGGTCCTTACTGTTTTATCCATTCTGTCGATGATCACATTTTTGGACAGAATCGCTCTCTCCTCCGCCAGCAGCGCTATCATGGACGACCTGCAAATCAATACAGTGCAATGGGGCTGGATCCTTGGCATATTTACCATAGCCTATGGTGCATTTGAAGTGCCCACCGGCTGGCTGGGAGACAGGCTAGGCGGAAAAAAAGTACTAATCAGGGTGGTCTTGTGGTGGTCTTTTTTTACCATACTCACCGGTTTTTCAACCGGATTCATTATGCTGCTGGTTGTCCGTTTTTTATTCGGAATCGGCGAAGCCGGCGCTTATCCGAACATCTCCATAGTACTAAGTAAATGGTTTCCTGCTCTGGAAAGAGGAAGAGCTCAGGCAATTATTTGGGGAGCTTCCAGAATTGGTGCTGCAATTACCCCCATTATTGTAATTCCATTGCAGAACAACTACAGCTGGCATATGCCTTTTTATGTATTGGGGGCTGCCGGTATTGTTTGGGTTTTATTCTGGATCTTTTGGCACAGGGAAGAACCCGCTGAGTGTAAACAGATCTCCCGCGATGAGTTATTATATATTCAGAATAACCGAGATCTTCTGACTGAACAGGGTACACCCCAAAATTCCTATTGGAAAATTTTTCGCTCCGGTAATTTATGGTACCTGATGGCCATGTATTTCTGTTATGCGATTGGTGCTTATTTCTTTCAAAGCTGGTTTCATACCTATTTACAAAAAGGAAGAATGATTCCGAAAGAAGAACTGATGTGGGCATCCTCCCTTCCTTATCTGCTCGCAGCAGCCGGCTGCTTAACCGGAGGCTGGATAAGCGATAAAGCCTGTTTGCGTTTGGGAAAAAAATGGGGCAGGAGAGTTGTACCAATGGTTGGCTTATTCATATCCGGGCTCTGCCTGATCGGCGCCGCTTTAACCGAAGACAATTTAACGGCTATTATTGCGCTGGGTATTGGCATGGCCTGCATGGATGTAACAGCTCCGGTTGCCTGGGCGGTTGCAATGGACATGGGTGGATTACAAAGCGGTGCAGTATCGGGTTCAATGAACACAGCAGGATTAACGGGTGCTTACCTGAGCACAGTAGTGTTCGGGTATCTTGCAACCTCCTATGGCTATTACCTGCCTTTGTTATTGATTGGTGTAATAGTATTGACCGGAGCCTTTATCTGGTTTAAAATTGATGCAACGAAAAAACTTACAGCAATCTCTAATTAATCAACTGAGAGTTTCGAAGGTATTGTTGATCGGGGGCATAGATGAATAAACAGGATTCTCCCTGAATGGTTTCAATGATGTTCCTTACCAAATGATTGGGAACAGCAGGACAACCCAGACTTCTTCCCAGGTAACCCATTTGACGGATTGCGTTGTTGCTGACATAGTCTGCTCCATGTAATACAATAGCCCGGTCTTTTGCCTGATCATTGATGCCTGGCTCTATACCTTGTAAGATCAGGGATTTACCATGCTTTCCAGAGTAAGGTTTTCCGGTAATATAAAATCCAAGACTACTTTGATTGGAAGCATTCCTGTTGGAGAAGTGCTTTGCAAACAGGGTTCCGGAATTTCTGCCATGAGCCACAAAGGTCTGCAAAACCATTTCCTGCTGCTCCATGTCTATAATGTACAAACGCTCCTCACTGCTTGGTTTACTAAAATCGGCAATGGTGAGATATCGCTGGTTGGTTAAACGTCCCTGTTCTTTCAGCTTGTTATAACCATTAATAGCAAATGTTACCGCCTGGCTGTTGATATTCAGCTTTTCGGACAGGGCTGTTGCAACGGGCTCCGTTCCCTTTGGAGAAAAATCAGGCTTATTTGTATAAGACTGAAATGTGATGAAGGAGAGCAATAAGATTAATACAAGTTGTTTTTTCATAGGGTATCGGGGGGTACACTAAATTGGTTGCAAAACTAAGACAGATATCATGCCAAAGAGGGCCTTCGGACAGAAATAATCGTTAAAACAGGATATTTTTAGGCGATATTTATATATAAAGTACTGATTATCAATATCAGTTACCCAACTGTGTTTCTGTCATGCTTCCTCTTCATTCAAATGATTTTACTGCTGTGCAGCTTGCTTTTTTTGCTCTTTTTCCAGCTTTCTGAAATATCCCCTGAAAAAGAAATTATGCTTCAGGGCTTCCATATTCTGGTTAAAACCATCTGTTCCCTTCTGAATATTGTCCAGACTTCTGTTCAGTTTATTGGCCATAGCGCTGTCTTTCAGCAGGGCATTAACGGTTCCGTGGCCCTGGTCAATATCTTTCTGTATGCCTTTCACTACCGAACTGACCTGTTGAGAAAGCAGGTCGGCCTGATTACCTACTTCCTTGATTTTTAATACTGCAGCATTCAGGTTCTGGGCAAAAGCAGTGTCTGTAACAATGGCCCCAAGTGACCCCTTTCCGTCTTTAACTCCCTGAACAATCGACTGCAGGTCGGCAACCATCTTGTTGGCCTTACCTGTAGCCTGATGAATATTATATGCAGATTGCTTTAAATGATTGGGAATACCTTCTTCGTTCAGAAGATTCCAAAGTGCCTTGCTGTTATTAATTTTAGATACAGTTACTTTTAAGCCTTCTGTAATTATAGCCAGATCATTATTTGTTTTGCTGAGTGTACGAAGCATTTCATCGGTATCAATAGATTTCCTGGAACTCAATATATCTCCGTCTTCCACGGGCAGGCCCGCTGCTTTTGAACTGGAAATTTCCACTACTTTATTGCCTACCAGTCCGTCTGTACGGATAGTTACAATGGCATTTTTTCGAATCACCTTCTTAACCATTTCATCAATCACCATTTCCACTTCCATGGTCGTATCGTTCAGTATATTGATTTTCTTAACTGTACCCACGTCTATGCCTGCGTAACGAACATTGTTACCAGATTTCAGACCCTGAACATTGTCTAGCTGTACTTTTAAAACAAAGGAGGACCCGAATAAATGTTGATTTTTGCCGATCAGGTACAACAACACTATAATAAAAGTTAAACCGGCCAATACAAAAACGCCTAGTCGGACATTGTTAATTGTTTGCTTTGCCATTTATTGCTACTGTTTAAAATCTTGTTCAAAAAACTGTTTCACTTTGGGATCTGTATGATTTTGCAAAGATGTATAGGTTCCGGTTGCATAGCATGTACCATCATACAAAACCACTACCCGGTCGCTGGCTCTTCTAACGCAGTTCATATCGTGAGAAATAATCAGCGATGAGGTATTGTATTTCTTTTTGATTTCTATCATTAAACTAATGATCTCACTCCCGGTAATAGAATCAAGACCGGTAGTAGGCTCATCATACAAAATAATATCCGGCTTTAAAATCAATGTTCTCGCCAGGGCAATCCTTTTCCGCATACCGCCCGACAATTCAACAGGCATCATATCGATGGTATGTGCAAGTCCAACATCTTCAAGGGCTTCTGTTACCATCTGATTCACTTCTTCCTGTGAAACTTCCATCCAGTGTCGTCGAAGTGGAAATTCCAGGTTTTCCCTTACTGTCATTGAATCATACAAAGCATTGCTCTGAAAAAGGAATCCGACTCTGGCCCTGACCTTATCCAAGTCGGCATCATCCATATCATTAATACACTGATCAAACACTTCAATGGTTCCCTGATCCGGCTTCAGTAAGCCGATAATACACTTAATCAGCACAGACTTACCGGATCCTGATTTACCCAGAACCACCACATTTTCTCCTTTGTATAACTCAAAATTGAAATCGTTCAATACATGATTGTTTCCAAATGACTTATACAAATGGGATATTTTCATGACCGGTTCAGACGATGCCATAATGCAGGGTTTAATTAAATCCTAAAAGATCGGTGATCTGAACTGCCAGCAGATCCAGAATAAATATCACAACAGACGAAAGCACTACCGCCGAGTTGGCGCTGTGCCCCACACCTTCTGTTCCTTTTTTACTGTTGTATCCTTTAAAACATCCGATAATACCTACGGCAAATCCAAAGAAAAATGTTTTGATAAATGCCGGCAGTACATCATTGAAAGCCAGACTGTCTACTACTTCTACCCAGAAAAGATGAAAACTGGTGGCACCTCTTACATTAACGCCCAGATAGGCGCCATATAGAGAAATGGCATCACTCAGTACCGATAGAATCGGAAGCATGCAGATAGCAGCCATTACCCGTGTTACAACCAGGTATTTAAATGGATTGGTACCACTTACCTCCATGGCATCAATTTGTTCGGTTACCTTCATAGAACCCAACTCAGCACCAATACTTGAACCAATTTTGCCTGCAAAAATCAAAGCAGTAATTACAGGGCCTATTTCCCGAACTATGGCGATACCCACAATTGCAGGCAACTGTGATTCAACGCCATAATCTACCATCGACGGACGCAACTGCAGCGTAAGTACCAGGCCCATGATAAAACCGGTTAGCCCTACCAGTGGCAAAGACTGATAGCCAATTATATAACATTGCCGAATGAATTCAGCCACTTCATATCTCGGTCTTAAACATTGCGAAACAAACCGCGCCGCAAACCGGGAAAGTTCTCCTGCTTCGGACAAAAATGCCTGTAATCGGGTTTCGTTGCTCATTTGCATGAAGTTACCAAATAAACAGGAAGAATAAGAACCGGTTATCCGATAAAACTGATCCGGTATTTTTACACTGCATATTGGTATAAAATGGTAACTTCATGCATTGTTTTTTACCTGCTTATCTACCTAAAAGTTCAACCATAATCCATCTGTTTTTGTATGGTACACAACGCTAAGAAAAAAGTACTTATCATAGGTTATGACTCAAATATCGGGCTTGACGTGCTTTTCTGTATGCGAACACTGGGATATGATTTTTACCTGCTTACCCATAACCACAAGAACGCAGCCCGGTATTCCAGGTTTATCAAAAAATCCTTTCTGTATCATACCGAAAACGATAACCTGACCAACAAAATCATTGAGTTGACAAAACAGTATCAGATCGACCTGATAATGCCCTACGATGAGCTGGAAACCAGAGAAGTAACCAAAAACAAAGAAATACTCAGTAAATATGCGCCCTGCCTTTTAGGAACAGACCCCGCCTTTTTTGATATAGGTATTCACAAGTTGAAACTGGCAGAATTTCTGACAGATAAAGGAATTTCCTGCCCTGCTTTTGCAACTTTCGACAATAAAGCGCAGCTGGAAAAACTGATTGAGCTTTCCGGATTCCCCCTGTTGCTAAAGCCGGTAAGGCAGTCTGCCGGAAGGAATATTCAGAAAATCCACGATCGGGAAGCGCTTCAGGCTTTTTTTAGCACAAGGCCGGATGAACACAATGGTTTTATACTCCAGCCCTTCATTATTGGCTCCGATGTTACCTGCAATGTCATTTGCAGAAACGGGGAGATCATTTGTTATACCATTCAGGAATCTCCTGTTAAAACAGGTTCCAACTTCAGTACAAACGATACACTGGAATACCACGATGATCCGGAGGTGATTTCGGTTGTTGGAAACATGATGAAAGCGCTTCAATGGAATGGAGTGGCCTGCATAGACATGAGAAGAGATGTCCAGACAGGAAAAGTGTACGTGCTAGAAATCAATGGCAGATTCTGGGCCTCCGTTGTACCATCCTTTTTAAAGGCCGGAGTAAATTTTCCGCTGATTCTGTCCCAATTGTCACTGGGCGAACAGGTGAACATACCAAAAATGAGGCCCGCAAAACAGGTGTCATTCAAAGAATACCTCCACTCGCTGTTCACAGGAGGGAAACTGAAATTCAGTGATACAAAATATGAAAGCTATCTGTACGATCCCATCGCAAGGTTTATACAGGTATTCATCAAATAAATTGGGCTTCGGCTGCTGCATATAAAGACTACACAATGAGCATTGTAGAAAAAATAAAGTCGAACGAAAAACTGAAAGCATTTGTTCTGTGGACCATTATGGCCAAAGGAGCTGCACAATGCAGGTGGTGGGTTGTGCTTTTTGTTCATCCGTTTATTCATAAAAGAGGAAAGGGAACCATCATCAGACGAAGCACCCGTCTGGATGTAATTCCCTGGCGAAAATTCGAGATAGGCAGCCATACTGTAATAGAAGATTTTGCCTGTGTGAACAACCAGGTTGGGGATGTTTTTATTGGCAACAACTGCACCATTGGCATTGGTAATATCGTGATTGGACCTGTACGAATCGGCAACAATGTGATACTTGCACAGCATGTTTGTTTATCCGGATTAAACCATGGCTATCAAGACATCCATGTGCCCATCCGCGATCAGAAATGTTCGGTAGCCACCATTACGCTTGAAGACGACTGCTGGATTGGTGCCAATTGCGTAGTTGTTTCTGGAGTAAGTATTGGAAAACATTCGATTGTTGCTGCGGGAAGTGTGGTTACCAAAGATGTTCCTCCATACACCATCGTTGGTGGTAACCCTGCTAAAATACTAAAACAATACAACCCGGCTACCGAAACCTGGGAAACTGTTGTAAAAAAATAACCGGAGTTATAGATTCCGGCATATCCTCAAAACCGATAAATACAACCAATTTATTTTCTGATGAAACGCGCTGCTTTTATCCTGCTCACTCTGGCACAGCTTGCCGGTTTGAAGAATTTTGCTCAAACAAAACTCAACACCGGTAAACAGTTTCGTTTAATCATCGGCACGTATACCAACAGTGGAAAGAGCGATGGTATTTATACCTATAGTTTCAATGTAAATAATGGGGATGCCGTACTCCTGAGCAAAACAACAACAAGCGATCCATCTTTTTTAGTGATGGGTAAACAGAACCGCTTTATTTATGCCGTAAATGAGTTGGGTGGCGGAAAAGGTAGTGTGAGTGCTTTTCGGTATCAGCACGGTAATAGTGAAATCAGTTTGCTGAATACCGTTCCTTCCGGCGGTGACCATCCATGCTACATCACCTCTGATCGCAACAACCGGTACTTATTTGTTGCCAATTATACCGGGGGTAATTTTTCTGCAATCCGCATCAGGGAAGATGGTTCAACGGATAGTGCGATACAAACCATTCAGCATTTTGGCAAAAGCATTACATCCAGACAGGAAAAAGCCCATGTTCATTCAACCGTGCTATCTCCCGATGAAAAATACCTTCTGGTACAGGATCTTGGCACAGATAAAATCACAGTATATGCAGTGAACCTGAATGCAGCCGCCAATCCGGTGAATGAAACACCGGTTTATGTTTATAATACAGATCCTGGAAGCGGGCCGAGGCACCTGGAATTTCATCCCAATAAAAAATGGGCGTACTCAGTTCAGGAATTGGATGGAAGTGTTACAGCTTTTTTTTTCAAAAACGGGCAGCTTAAACAAATGCAGAATATTTCGCTGCATGCTGCAAATACAACAGGAAAAGAAGGTGCTGCAGATATTCATATTTCTCCCGATGGAAAATTTTTATACGCTTCCAACAGGGGATCCTTCAATGAAATCACCATTTACCGAATTGATGCAAATGGAAACCTTATATTACTGACATCAACGCCTACGCTTGGAATAGCGCCCAGGAATTTTGGTATAGACCCTTCCGGTAATTTCTTACTGTCCGGAAATCACCTCAGCGATCAAATTGTGGTATTTAAACGCAACCCGACTACCGGGCTGTTAACTGATACAGGAAAAAGAATCCAGGCAGGCGCTCCAGTCTGCATCCGTTTTATTCCGGAATAAACAGCAATAATTAAGCACCCTGTTCTCTGCCAGCCTGATTGTTGGTATCAGGTCTGTTTCCTCCTGTTCCTTTTTGATTACCGTGGTTATGAGATGGCCTGTTCTCCCCATGTCGGTGGCCTCCATGCCGATTGCTACCGGGTCGGTTGCCCCCGGATCTGTTGCCGGAAGGTCGGCCCTCAGCATTTCGTTGTCCGCCAGGTCTGCCACCACCACCGGAACGACCACCGGAACGACCACCGGATCTGCCACCAGACCTTCCACCAGATTTCGGTGCATATTCCGGGGCCGGACCAAATTGTTCCGGAACGGGTATTTTGGTTACCGGTTTTCCTAACAACTGTTCAATGGCTGCAAACTTGCGTTGCTCTGCCTCACTAATAAAAGTAATGGCTGTTCCCTTGGTTTCTGCACGCGCAGTTCGGCCTATTCGATGTATATAATCTTCTCCATCGTTGGGTACGTCGTAATTAATAACGAGTTCTATTTCCTCAATATCGATTCCCCTGCTCAGAATATCGGTTGCAACCAGAATTTTCAATTTCTTATTGCGGAAATCCTGCATTACCTGTTCGCGCTTATCCTGCAATAAATCGGAGTGAATTTCCTCAATTGAAAAACGTGCCCGCTTCAATTCGGAAGCAAGCTGCTTAACATTTTGCTTCTTTGAGCAAAAAATAATTACCCGTGTATATTCCTTGTGTTTAAGAATGTGCTTGATCAGTGGAATCTTCTGTGGTTCAAATACCACGTAGGCCTCCTGTACAATCTGCTCAGGTGGTTTGGAAACCGCAATATTGATTTCAACCGGATCATGCAGAAGTTTTCGGGCAAGGTCGCGCATTTTCAACGGCATGGTTGCCGAAAACAGCAGATTCTGGCGTTTCTTGGGAAGAAAGGAAATGATCTTCATGATATCATCATGAAAACCCATATCGAGCATCCGGTCTGCCTCGTCGAGCACCAGATAATTTACCTGGTTCATTTTAACATAGCCCATGTTCAGGTGAGCAATCATCCGGCCTGGGGTACATACAACCATATCTACTCCACTGCTGAGCGCTTTCTTTTCCGTAACAAAGGAATTGCCATCCCCTCCTCCATATACGGCAATGCAGCTGATATCTGTAAAATAGCCCAAACCTTCCATCGTTTCTGCAATCTGAATTGCCAGTTCCCTGGTAGGAACAATAATCATTGCATTGATGTGATTGGAAGGATGTGGAGAGGTCAGCATTTTATGAACAATCGGCAATAGGAAAGCGGCGGTTTTACCAGTTCCTGTTTGCGCAGAGGCAATAATGTCTTTCCCTTCCAAAATGGGTTGAATTACCTGGGCCTGTACGGGGGTTGCTGTTTCGTAACCCATGGCATCGATGCCTTCCAGTAATCTTTCGTCTAATCCTAGTTCTCTAAAATTCAAAATATTCGGTCGTTAATGTAGCGATAATACCGCTGTTGTATTTGTACGGCTTTTATCATCAGGATAAAGCCGCTATTTCCTTATTTAATTCAATTGTAGCCTGTTCAAAATATTTTTTAAACAGGCTGAGCATGCCAGGTATGGCTTCCATACTTGTTTGTTGCCTTGCGTTCCGCTCCATAGCCTGCGCCAGTTTGTGCATTTCCGGCACTTTCACAACAGACAGAGAGGATTTGGCATAATGTGCTGTTTTATAAAAATTTTCCCAGTCGGATATCCCAAGATATTCTTCCATTTTTTGCATGGTTTCCGGCATGGTTTCCAAAAACATGTTGATGATGGTGATCTTGTATTCATTGTCTCCCTCTGCCAGTTCATTCAGCATATCCAGATCGAGCAAAGAGGATTCCATCGCAGGCGCAGTTCCCTGAGAGGAAGTGACCTGTTCGGCAGATGCCGACGGTGCCTGTAAAATAGTATCCAGGGTTTTATACAATGCATCCAGACCAAACGGCTTTGCCAAACATCCGTTCATACCGACTTCGGTAAACTTATCACCTTCGGTACGGCTGCTCCAGCCAGTCATTGCTATGATCGGAATAGAGGGATTCAACTCTTTGCGAATAATTCGGGTAGCTTCAAAGCCATCCATTTCAGGCATATTGATGTCCATCAGAATCAGATCGTACTGACCGGATTTTAGTAGTTCAATTGCCTCAAGGCCATTCCCGGCAATATCAAAAACAGCGCCGGTAGTATTGAGCGAATGGGTGATCAGCTTCTGGTTCACAAAATCGTCTTCTGCAATCAGTATCCGCTTCCCCTTTAAAAAATCCGTATTCATCAATGCTTATTTGGTGATAGTTGCAGCATAAATATAAAAATTATATGCCCGGGGGGCCGAATTTAGTCATTATAAAGGTCAAAAGCTGCTATTTTGACTAATTTTTAACCGTTATAATGGCCTCATTTCTATTATTTTTGCCACCTGCCAGAGAATCAATCCGGCAAACAACCGAAAATGAAAAGAACATTACTACTGCTTACAGTGCTGCTTAGTGTGGGTGCAATGGCTCAAACCGGCGATGGCAAGAAATTTGATTTTGCGAACCGCAGCAAAGATCATTTTATGATCCAATTTGGATCTGATACCTGGACCAACCGTCCGGACAGTGTCAGAACCGGCGGATTCAGCAGACATTTCAACCTCTATTTCATGATGGATAAGCCTTTTAAGAACAACCCTAAAATGAGTGTTGGTTTTGGAGGTGGTCTTGGATACAGCCACATGTTTTTTAATAACGTAAATGTGAATGTAAAATCTACCTCAGCAACCCTGCCTTTCACCATTGCAGACAGTGTTGACCATTTCAAGAAATTCAAGGTAACCAATATCTATCTGGAAATACCCGTTGAGCTTCGCTACTTCTCCAATCCGGCCAACCCCAACAAATCATGGAAGTTTGCCGTAGGGGCCAAGGTGGGTACCCTGCTGAAATCTTTCTCCAAAGGAAAGAACCTCGTGAATAAAAACGGGCAGTCTATTTACGGAACATCCTATGTTGCCAAAGAACAAAGCAAGAAGTTTTTCAATGGTACAGAAGTTGCTTTAACAGGAAGAATCGGCTATGGCTTTTTATCTCTTCACGGAAGCTATCAGTTAACCAGTGTATTGCGCGACGGTGCAGGCCCTAATATGAATAAATTCAGTATTGGCGTGGCTATCAGCGGATTATAATAAAATCATTCTTTCAGGAAAGCCTCTTTGTACGCAAAGGGGCTTTCTTGTTTATAAGACCCAAGAAAGACTAACTTTGTAAAAACAGAACAATTTGATTGAAAAGAAACAACTGATCGCCAGAGAAGAAAAGGCAGTGTTGGTGGGAATCATCCTGAAAGATCAGACCATTGAACAGGCGGAGGAGTATCTGGATGAACTGGCATTCCTGTCTGAAACAGCAGGAGCAACTGCAGTGAAGCGGTTTACGCAGAAACTGGCACATCCGGACAGCAGAACCTTCGTGGGAAAAGGCAAGCTGGAAGAAATTAAAGAATACCTGAACGGAAAGGACATCAGTCTGGTGATTTTCGATGACGAACTCACTGGTTCACAAATTTCCACTATTGAAAAAGAGCTGAATGTAAAAACCATCGACAGAAGCGACCTGATCCTCGACATTTTTGCCAGAAGGGCAAGAACAGCCCAGGCCAAGGTACAGGTGGAACTTGCGCAATACCAATACTTATTGCCCCGGTTAAAGGGCATGTGGAAGCACCTGGAAAGACAAGGAGGAGGTATTGGTACAAGGGGTCCGGGTGAAACAGAGATTGAAACGGACAGGCGTATTGTAAAAGACAAAATAGCTTTATTACGCAAACGGCTTAGCGAAATAGATAAACAGGCATTTACCCAGCGAAAAGAACGCGGGGAACTGATCCGGGTAGCACTGGTAGGTTATACCAACGTGGGAAAGAGTACCCTGATGACCGTATTGAGTAAAAGCGAAGTATTTGCAGAAAACAAACTTTTTGCCACCCTGGATACAACCACCCGGAAAGTGGTATTTGAGAACACTCCTTTTTTATTAAGTGATACTGTTGGATTCATCCGTAAGCTGCCACATCACCTGGTAGAAAGCTTTAAAAGCACCCTGGACGAAGTAAGGGAAGCAGATATCCTCTTGCATGTGGTAGACATTTCGCATCCGCAGTATGAAGAACAAATTGGTGTAGTTAACAAGACCCTGCAGGAACTGAAAGCATTTGAAAAACCCATCCTGACCATTTTTAATAAAATGGACCTTTACGAGGAAAAAACCTTTGATGAATGGCTGGAAGATGCGGTAAAACAAGAAATCCTCCACGACCTGAAAGAAAAATGGGAGCGGGCCACCAACAACAATTGTGTGTTTATTTCTGCACTGGAAAAAAAGAATATGGATGCACTCAGAGACCTGATTCTGGAAAAAGTCCGGGATATGTATAAAGTGCGTTACCCTTATAAAACAATGTTATATTAATTTAATTGATATAATATGGCAGAGAAAAAAATCAACTGGGTTAAAATAGCCGAAAGTTTAGCCGAAATAGCCTGGCAACCAAATGATATGTGTATTGTTCCGGCCGAAGGTAAAATGGTTACTCTGGCCAGATTCAATGGGCAGCTTTACGCTTTTGCCCAAAAATGCCCGCATGCCAGCGGCATTATGGCCGACGGTTTTCTGGATGCTATGGGCAATGTGGTATGCCCTGTTCACCGGTACAAATTTTCAATGGAAAACGGCCGAAACATCAATGGGGAAGGCTATTACCTCAAAACCTACCTGGTGAAAACAGAGGATTCCGGGGTATTCGTGGGATTCGAAAAAACTAGTTTTTTTAATTTTTAGGGTATTTTTTTTGTAAGAAAGGGGAAACCCCTATTTTTGCAACCCCGAATGGGGAAATTCCTCCTTAGCTCAGTTGGTTAGAGCATCTGACTGTTAATCAGAGGGTCTCAGGTTCAAGTCCTGAAGGAGGAGCAAAAAAGAAAAGCCGTCAGAGATGATGGCTTTTTTGTTTTAGCCAACTCAATAATTTCCAAGCACCCTCTTTAATGCGTGTAAAAAAACAAGAGGATGAAACCCCAAAAGGAAATTAAAAAGGAATGCAATGAAATGATTCGATGATAACCCAAAGAATTTATCTCCCCCTTTTCAGATA
>JAEUVE010000024.1 GCA_016786865.1 Sediminibacterium sp.
GGCTCATTGGGCAGAAAATCACCAGAACAGTTCTTGCAACTCTTTAACCAAAAATCCGTACCCTATAAAACAGAAAAAAAAACAGATATTGTCTCAAATTTTAACCCTGTTTTGTCCAAAAATTAAGGGGTCGATACAATACCATGTTTGTTCGACCGCCATACAATACCTAAATTTGCTGCAGTTGCATACACTGAAACAGATTCAAACCCAATCTTAGATAAAGCCTGACTACTGATTGAATAGGCAATTTGCACATCCTGAAACCTTATATGATCGCCTTTTTCTACCAGAATGTCTGACGATTCATAAAAGGCATCCCTGCTCGAGTTGGCTGGATATATCATTGATGGAACACTAGTGTATTTTTCATCCCCCGGCTTTTTCCATCTGAGATTGTAATCAGGACTACCTATAACTCCTGACTTAGTAGCGAACAAATTATAATTTACAGACTGCCTTCTAAAATAATTACCAAATTTGCATGTCAGTAAAAACGAAAGAGAAATGTTTTTGTAAACAAATCTATTTATTACACTTCCAGTTAAGGGAGGATTGACTGGCCCCATATAATTTAGATCCTGCCTGTCTGTTGAAGTACCAAACCCCGAGTAATTCTGGCTAACTTTCCCATCTAAGAGACCTTGAGGATTTCCCGCTGAATCAAGCCCAGCCCACTTATATGCAAATAAGGAATATAATGGATATCCGATAACGGGATTAATAGTTATTAAACTGGTATAAGTTCCATTTGTACTTTTATTCCCCAAAAAATTGATCACTTTATCTTTAGCATAATTAACTATGAGTGTGGTATACCATGAAAATTTCTTTGTATTTATATTTTTTGAATTAATTACTATATCAAATCCAGAAGTCGTAATATCTGCTGTATTACCTAAAAAAGATGAATTTCCGGTTGTAGGGTCCAACAATGTTAACGCAATAAGATCCTCACCTTTTTTAGAAAAGTATTCAATTGATCCACTCAGTATCTTATCCTTAAGCTCAAAATCAACGCCGAAGTTCCAATGATTTACTTTCTCCCATCGCAAATTAGGATTAGGAATATTAGATACAGATGCAGAAGCAGCGCCGTAAGTATTATTGCTACCATAGCTGATTGTTGTGAGTGCCGCTACAGCGGTATTGCTGTTTCCCTGATAACCATTAGTAACTCTGAACTTCAAATAGGGAAGCCATTGAATATTATAAAAACCTTCTTTACTGGCATGCCAACCAAAACCGACTGAATAAAGAGGAACCCCTTTCATATTTGAATTAACACCGTAAATATTCGATTCGTCCCGTCTGCCGCTTACAGTAATTGAGTACCTGCTTTTATAAGTGTAGCCCACAAGTATATATTGAGAGATGAAATTGGTAATACCCCCCTTGTTTGTAATACCACTTGGAATTAAAGCAGTTCCGGTAGCATTATAGCGAGGATATTGATTAGCGAGATCCACATTAATAAAGGTCCTATTACTTTTATCATAGCCATACAATCTGTTTGTAGAACTAAAGCTTTCATTTTTTTTCACCTCTACTCCAATTAAGCCTGTAATAGCATGTATTCCATTAAAAATATTAGTATAATTTAATTGAGCTCTGGAAACTTTAGACTGGTATGTGTAATTATTTTCATCCAATATGCCACCTAATGGAAGAGGCCTCGTAACTGATCCGGAAACAAAATTTATAGCTGAAAATGTATTGATCAAATTCCTTGCAAAATATGTCTTACTACTTTGATAATTTATCTGTTCAGATATTCCTTTACTATAATTGAAGAAAGTTTCAGCAAACAAACCCTTTACTATTTTAAATTTAGCGGAAACGTCAATACGGTAGTCCGTCAATTTTGTCTCATTATCAGCAAATTTGATTTCATCCAATGGCCTGTATCGCCAGTCAAGAAGTATACCTTGTCCTGCCGTATCTTGATAAGAATTTCGTAGACTTGTATTATAAATTGCTAGGGCACCTCCTTTTTCATCAGCAAGCCTTTGATAAGGTATATATCCTCCATCTATAGCTCCACTATTATTTCTGACTGTAGTACTTTGTTGAAATTGAACCCCTGCGTAAAGCTCCAATCTTTTATTAAAAAGGAAATAGCTGTTATTTGCTCTGATTGTGGCCCGCTGATACCTATTTCCCTTAAGAGAAGGCTGCGTATTATCAATACCTGCCGAAAAGAAATACCTATTTGAAATACTACCACCTGTAAGATTAATATCACAATGCTGGTTACTAGTCCACCTGTACAAATATTTGTTTAAATCATTTCGGATATCAACTCCTGCTAATTGATCAAGCATTGTTGCAGAATCCGCAGCTGAAATTTGCCCTAAAGCCCTTTTTTGCAATATGGCCACCACTGGTGTCAGTGGAGTAGATGGACTAGAAAATGAAGATGTATAATTACCATTACTAAAAAGAAATTTTTCTACCTCAATATAATCGCTTGATTTCATGAAAGGACTATAATATAGATTAGGCCTTTCGCCTATCGAAACCCAGGAATTTATATTTACTAATAATGGTTGATTAAGTTTCCCCTTTTTAGTAGTCAACACTATTACACCATTTCCTGATTGAGTCCCCCAAATAGCTGCAGCTGATGCATCTTTCAAAATCGTTATACTCTCAATATCATCAGGATTTATTGCACTAAGGTCTCCATCAAAGGGAAAATTATCCATTATTATCAACGGACTTGGATTAGAATTAAGCGTACTTCTTCCTCGGATTGACAAAGTAGATTCATTTGCCCTACTTATAGTACTACTGGAACCTGCACCGACTCTGATATTTTTATTAAATGCAAGGCCACTCGTTACACCTTCCAGCCTGTCTATGATATTGGTGGATACACTACGGTTTATTAAAGCACTATCTATCAGTACAAAACTTCCCGTTGCCCTTTCTTTAGGTATCTGCTGGTACCCAGTATTTACCGCAGTTATCGTCACATCCGCCAATTCACTGATTTTTGCAGTTGTTTTTAATATGCCAAGCTCCTCTCTACCATTTACTTTTATCTCCAGGCGTTCAATATTCACCCCACTGATCACAAGCGTAGCATTATCATCTACTCCTTTAAGTTCAAATTCCCCATTCTCATTGGTAGATACTCCCTTTGTGCTGCCTTTTACAACAACACTGGCTCCGGCAATGGGTTTTCCGTTCTCATCCTTAATCGTTCCGCGTACGTCTATGGTGCGGGCTTGTAGCAGATCTAATCCGGGGTATATACCCTGGGTTAGACTTTCCTCCTTTTTTTTAGGCGTAATGAATATGGTTTTACCGTCAATGAAAAATTCGAGTGTTTGGTTTTTCAGAATCATTTTAAGTGCATCAGGCAAAGCGAGGTTTTTAAACGCTACACTTACGGGCTGGGCATTTTTTAAATCAGAAACCTGGTAAAAAAAGCCATAGCCGGTTTGTTGTTCCAGCGCCCTGAACACCTGTTCCAATTTGGCATTCCTGGCAGAATAGGAAACAATCTGGGCAGACGTTTTTGCGTACAGATGCATCGCCGTGAATAAGATGAGGGCTGTCGTCAATTTCATGACAAATAGCAGTTTGGTTCGAAATTTCATAATTTCGGTTACGTTTTGGGTTAACAATAGTGAATCCGGTAGTACGTTTTTACTTCTTACGTTACCCAAAACAATCGGTCGTTCGCGTCGCAAGCGCGGGCGGCTTTTTATTTTGAGTATGCTATCTACAAGCCGGGCCTTTAGGGCTTTGGCGTTGATACAACGATTCGCTTGTTCTCCTCTATCCTGAAACGAACAGGATATCTTTCAAGATTCTTCAGCAATTGTTCCAGTGGCATACCTCTTGCAATCTTTCCCTGGAAGGGTGCATGCGATGGTACATTTTCAAAAACTACTTCCACATCGTACCACCTTGCTATCTCCCGCATCACGGTACGGATATCGGCATTGTCAAATCCAAAGAATCCGTTCTTCCATGCCAGTGCCTGTTCTATATTGGCCGTTGTGATAGTCCCGTTCAGGTACTGCTCTCCCGGTTGAAGCACAGCCTTATTAATCTTCACTACGCCTTCAACCAATGTTGTTTTGATACCTGTTTCGCCAGGATAGGCATTTATGTTGAAACTTGTACCAATGTCTTCTATTACTTCATTCCCCACTTTTACTTTAAAAGTTGCCTGGGTATTGTGCTTCACTTCAAAATAGGCTTCACCGGTCATTGTAACTATTCTTTCCTTACCTGGCAAAAAGGCCACCGGGTAAGTAATAGACGATCCCGCATTCAACCAGACACGGCTACCATCGCTTAATGCTATATCTATGGGCTGGCTGTTTTTCGGGTTCGTTAATGTATTGTAAGATTCAACATTGGTCTTACCACTGTAAACGATCTGCCCGTTTTTCAGTTTAACAAGCTGCACATCTCCCATCATGGCCAATTGTCCGTTGGCGGCGCTATCCAGGTGTACAATCCTGCCATCCGCCAGTTGAATAGTGGCTCTATTGGATGTTGGTGCGGGCAGATCATTTTTATGCACTGCACGCTGCTGCGCAATCTTCTGTTCTTTAGAAGCCTTATAAGAAACATACCACCAACCGCCAACTGCAATCAATAAAAATATAGCTGCTACTGATACCATACGAGCCATCCTTACCCGGACCGGAACTACCTTTGCTTCCTCTCTGCTCGCCAGTATTTTTTCGAATAAAATCTCCCAATTTACTGCAGGCTGTACTTCTTCGCCAGCAAATCCTGTAACCAGAAACTTTATATAATTTTCTATGTCTTTTTCATGAACAGCTAACCGCACATAATCAAATAGTTCTGCTTCCTCCGCTGGAGATGCCTTGCCGCTGGTCCATACCTGCAGCAGGTAATTGATTCTTTCGTTTGAACTATTCATATCATCAGAAAACAGGTGCTACAGACTGCCCCCTTTATACTGACGTTCGTAGCAAAGAAAATGTACTAGTTGCAGAAAAAATATTTACAAACTGCTCCAGATGGCCATCCAGATCAGGGCAGATGCTTCTTTGTTAAAATAATCCCGGATAAATGTTACGGCTGCAGCCAGGTGGTTCCGGACGGTATTGGGAGAAATATGGAGCTTTTCGGCAATCTCCTCACGACTCAGGCCCTCCTGTTTGGCCAATCGATATACCATTTGCTGTTGGGCGGGCAATTGTCCGATCACTGTTTCGAAGAGTATCCTGTTTTCCTTTTCCAACAGCAATGCCTCAACAGAATCTTCCTCCAATGCTGCATCTACATCGGAAAGCGTCTGTTTCAACTCGCGCTCCTGCGCCAGCTTTCGAAACTGCGTATAAATAACATTATGAAGCATCTTAAAGAGATATGCTTCCGGGTTTTCGGCCAGGGCAACCAGTTCCCGTTTTTTCCAGAATGAAATAAACACTTCCTGAACAATATCTTCCGCCAGTTCGGCCGACCGAATCATTTTGAATGCTGCGGTATAAAACGGGGCCTTATATTGTTCAAATACAAGCCGGAAGGCAGTTTCATTGCCTTCACTCACCTGTCGGAACAGCGTATTACTGGTTGTATTTTGATATGAACTTGTACGAACCACCAGGAAAATGATTTAAACGTAGCAGAAACAATAATAGGATTTCCCCACGACAAGGCACTTAAATTATTTTAAATGCTGCATAATCTGGTATTTACAAATTCAAAAAAAATACCTCCCTCATCTAAAACTGTCTATCCAGGGCTTTGCACTAATCAGCGATTCTATATAAGTATCCCGGTGATCTGCATTAGCACCCGCATTAACCTGGTAAGCGTCCTGCTTCCCGAGCTTGCGCATGTATTCTACAGCGTAGGCAGCAATGGTTTCCGGTACTGCTTCATCCATCATACCATAATAAGCAGTGAATGGCGTAACACTTAACCACTTATAGGCTTCTGAGTTGTTCAGTATTTTCCAAAAAGGCGTATTAGCTTGTTTGGCATCATCAAAAAAGGCTTGCGTAAATACCTCATTCAATTTCTTGGGAACCAATGAATCAAAACGGGAATAGTCTATTTTAAAATCATAGAAGTCCCTTGCATACTGATAATACTTTGGATTGATGTATTGCTTAGAAAGTCCTTCGAGTCGGTTATAGGTTTCCACAGACAGCATCAAATTACATAAGGCCGCCGGAGTATAATCCGCATCGATAGGTCTTGGATTAAATAATCCCCTCGTTACAAAAAACAGCGGATCCACAGGTGCTGCAGCAGTGAAAGCTGCATCTACCCGAATACGCTCTATTTCCAGTCTTCTCAGAAAGAGCATGGTATTATATGCTCCCTGCGACCAGCCGCTCACAAAAAACTTAGTCTTGCTGATCTTTTCTTTCTCCAGAATCTGCAAAGCAGCATAATACATATCCAGGCAGGCCTGCTCGGTACTATTTCTTACAAAATAACTGTTGGACTCGGTGGTATTCTCTCCTAAGCCAAAATAATCTGCACCGATCAGTACATAACCCTGAGAAGCAAACTGTGAAATCATGAACTGCGTTTCATAACTCATTGAAGGAACCGATGGCACCATCCGTTTGTCAAAAACAGTTCCATGCTGATAAGAAATCAGCGGGAGTTGTTGATTGGGTACAACCGGAATCGCAATCAATCCGGATGCAGTGGTTGGTCTGCCAAATTCAGGTATGGCAGACTGATAGGTTACCCGATATAATTTTACGGGGTATACCGGCTTGGCCATCCTGTTGATGTAGGCATCAGACTTGATAGTAGCTGTTTGAAGGAATCCGGTTAATACTTTTGTATTGATATTGTTTAGCTGACTGGTAGATAGGGAATCGATCAATGTATAGCTGATCAGTGTTGCCGTGGAGTTGTCCGAAACGACTGCCTCTTTTTTAGAACAGGAAATTAAAAGGGCTATCATTCCAACTAAGCAGTGCTTAATGAAAGGTTTAAACATAGGATTTTCTTTGTTTCAATATTGGATCGGATGAAGATATTACTTTTTACCAAATCCAGCCATTGGAGAGGTGCAGCGGGACAATTTAAATACTAAATATTTTAGCATTTCAAGCTAAAACCCTTATCTTTGCTGCAGTTTGAATACTGCCATGTACAATCCTTTTATACTGTTTGAACCTTTTATGATTGAACGGCTAATCCGCCTCAACATGGTTTACCTGGTAACGCAAACCTATTCAAGGGCAGCGTCTGCAAAAGATGCAGACGCAAAAATCAATATCCTTTTAACCGGATACGAGAGCCTGGAAGCTGCCCGCACGCATCGGCTTGCGGTAAAAGACAAATTTGCAGCAATCATTCAGCTTCAGCTGCCTGCACACCGGGCAAAGCTGCAATCCATGTTACAAAAAAATGCTCCTTACAGGCTTTGGTTTGCCATCATCAAAAACAAATGGGTCGTAGAAAAACAAATCAACCACCGGTTTAAAGACCCTTTGCTGCGGTACATCAAATCAAGAACCAACTGGCGGGTTGGATATGATGAGCAACTCCGGCCCCAGTTAGTGTGTATATTTGGAGAACTCTACGTTCATATGGAGCGTGGTACAAAAAAATTGGAAATCCTGTTAAGCGAGCTTGAAAAATTCTGAGCATGTGTTGTGACATTTCTTTTACAGCCAACCTGAGTACACTGTCCGATTATTTCCCCAACCTGGAATTTGACGAAGACGTTGAGCTCAATTCCGATACATCCGTTCACATCAACGGACATGCATTCACCGCGCATCCGATTGTGTACAGAAACAGAACCGATCAGCAACTACATGTACATATGATGGAATGGGGATGCATCCCCTACTACATTCAGAACGAAATGCAATTTTTACGGCAACGTACTTCCATGCTAAATGCGCGTAGTGAAAGAATTCTCAACGATCCCACCTCCTATTGGTTTAAGATCAGGGAACGCAGGTGCCTGATTCCGGTATCCGGCATTTACGAGCACCGGGAGATCAGAGGATGGAGTAAAAAAGTCCCTTACTATATTAAAATGAAAGAAGCCCCACTCTTCTTTTTACCCGGATTATACTCGGTAGCAGAATTGCCCGATCTGAATACCGGCGAACTCATCAAACGCTTCAGCTTTACGATGGTTACAAGAGCTGCAAACAATTTGATGCAACAGATCCACAACAGTGGCAACAACGCCGGCCGTATGCCGCTTTTTCTACCAATTGATCTGGCTCATGAATGGTTGGGGAATTTAAATATGGAAAGATACCGGCACTTACTGGCGTACGAAATGCCTGATTATGCGCTGGACTATTATACTGTTTATACCATCAGGGGAACCAAACCCCATCCTGAGCAAAAGCAAAAAAACGAGCCATATATCTGGACTAAACTGCCAGCGATCAACACCAACAATCTCCTTTCCTGTTAGCGCTACCGGTATTGTTAACAATTTCATCGAAGGATCGTAACTGATCCTGAGAACCGTTTCTGCACGTATTCCTCAAACTTAGGCTCAATAATATAGTAGTAGGTTGCTACAGGCAATGGTTTGCCATCATAGGTTCCGTCCCAGGGTTTTACGTATCCGTCTTTAGCCTGGAATACCAATTTACCGTAACGATCAAAAACAGATACATCTGCGGCTGGATATTTAGAGAGTTCTGCAATAATCCACGAATCGTGGATGCCGTCGCCATTGGGTGAGAACACATTGGGTATACGAATGGGTTTAAGCACAATCAGTTTGATCTGATCGGAAGACATACAACGTTCTGCATTGGTTACCTGCAAAGTATGCAGCTGATCTTCATCTCCGCTGAACACCGGATTTTTACTATTGGGATCGCTCAGATTTTGTGCAGGAGTCCATTTGTACAATTGTACATCACTGCTTACAACCGGACTCAATGTGAACGGCATTTTGCTAAACACATAGTGGTCTTTACCAGCGTCTACCACAGGAACCGACGCTATGCTCACCGTAAGGGCATCGCTCACAGCAAGGCATTTGCCATTATCAGTGGTGGTCAACTGGAGTCTGAAATTTCCGGAAGCAATATCAGCACTGGAAGGCACATAGGTTGCATGCAGATCGGTGGCGGAAGGCACAAAACTGCCTGTTCCAGTGCTGCTCCAGACTGCCCGCGAAACATTGCTTACCAATCCGTTCAACAGCACGGTTGAATCGTTGGCACATACCCGTGCATCCGGACCCGCATTGGCCACGGGTGCATCTGTAATGGTAACAAGAACAGAAGATACCGAAGGTCTGCAGGCCCCATTATTGGTGGAAGTTAAAAAGAGTGTTACCGATCCTGCCGCAGTATCCCGATTGCTGGGAATATAAGCACCTGTTAAATTGGAAGTGGGAGAACTGAACCTGCCTGTACCCGTACTGCTCCATACACCGGTAGTGGTTCCTCCCTGTACAATTCCCGACAAATACACCACCGGATTATTGGCACAAACCACCTGGTCGTTCCCTGCGGAAGTGCTGGCAGGAATATCCACATGTAAGTAAGTATAGGCCGTGTCACTGGCACATCCGTTCACGGTTACAGTTACTTCGTATTTACCCGTATCCTGCAGGGTTGCAGATGGAATTACCGGATCGGGAATATCTGCAAAATAATTACCGGGACCTCGCCATTGGTAGGTTGCTCCCGTTACTGCGGATGCCCTTAACTGAAACACATCGTTTACACAAACGGGTTCACTGTTCACCACAACTGGCCTGTCGGGCTTAGGCAAAACAGCTACCTGGGTGGATCGATCTGCACTGGTGCAACCATTGATGGTAACATTGGCATAGTAAGTACCGGCCATGGATGGATTAATGACCGGAATGGTCAGCAAAGGCAGATTACCCCGGATATCCATAGGCCCGGACCATTGATACAATGCACCTGGTTCTGCTACCACGCTCAGTGTTAACCGTCCCCCATCACAAACGAGATCCACCGGATTAATCATAGGTGGAGCCGGAATTGGCTTCACTGTAGTGGTGATGCTGTTGGACACACCAGCGCAACCTGCCACTGCAATAGCTACGCGATAATCTCCGGTTTTACTGCTGGTAAAAGCAGGTATCTCTATTTCACGAACAGCAGCTGAAAACCCGTTGGGGCCCGTCCAACTATATACAGCAGCCCTCACCTCATCTGCTGCCAGCCGTAATGTTTGCCCATCACAAACAGGTCCGTTGCTGGCGATATTCACTACCGCAGGCACTGCATTCACGATAGCTTTGGTAATAGCTGCATCACTGGCGCAGCCATTCACCGAAACGGTTAACGCATAATCGCCATCCGCAGCAACACCTGCACCATTGATCACAGGATTTTGCAACGCAGCAGTAAATCCGTTCGGCCCCGTCCACTGATAATCTGCTCCGGTAATTGCAGAGGTATTGAACTGCAAAGTGCCGCCTTCACAAATAGGAGAACTGTTACCCGCCGTTGGAATAGAGGGTTTAGGGGTAACAGCAACCGTTACCGAACTGTTACTACTCTTACAACCACTCACAGAAACATAGGCAGTATAAGTTCCCGCATTTAGTGCAGTCACCGAATCGATCTGAACAGCAGCGCTGTTCTGACTGAATCCGGAAGGACCGGTCCAGCTGTATATGGCTCCGGCCACTGTTGCCATGTTTAAATTCAATGGACTGTATTCGCACACAACACCCACCGGACTAATTACCGGTGCGGCGGGTGTTGGAACCATTCTAAGATCTATATTACTGGTTGTACCCATGCATCCCGCAACATTCACTGCTACCTGATAAATGCCTTGATTCAGGGCACTCATTGCCGGAATATTGATTAAACGTGTAGCAGTAACCAGACCACCCGGACCTGTCCAGAAATAAACAGCCGATGGCACTTCTTCTGCAGCAAGGCTTACGGGCTGCCCTTCACAGGCTGGTCCGCTGCTGGTAATCTGTACCGCACCGGGCAGAGAATTCACGAGTGCATTCGTTATACTTCCATTACTGGAACATCCGTTGATGGTTACGGTAAGGGTATAATCTCCTTTGGCTGCCTGAGTGATACCGGTTAACAAAGGATTTTGTAAAGAAGAGCTAAACCCATTTGGTCCGCTCCACTGGTAACTTGCTCCCACAAGCGAAGGAGTACTGAGTTGCAGAGAAGCGCCTTCGCATACGGGGGAATTGTTTGCTGCCACCGGTAAAGCAGGTTGCGGTGTTACAAGAACATTAACGGAACTGTTGTTGCTGGCACAACCATTCACTGTAGCAATGGCAGAATAGATTCCGGACATGGCAGATGTAACGCCAGCGATCTGAAATTCATCGCCAGAAGCGCTGAAACCCAGCGGACCCGACCAGCTGTAAATGGCGCCTGGTAATGCATCAACACCAACACGAAGAATTCCGTTTTCACAAACCGTACCCACCGGTTGAATTACCGGGGCTGCGGGAATTGTTTTTACCGCAACAACGGCTGTTCTAAGCACACTGCTGCAACCATTTACAAGGGCAGACACATTGTAAGCACCTGCCTTTGCCTGCGACATATTCGGAACCACCGGATTCTGCAGGGAGGAACCAAAACCATTGGGGCCGGTCCACTGGTAAGTTGCGCCAATAACAATAGAAGCATTCAGTTGAAGGGAGGCACCTTCGCAAACAGGAGCAGTGCTCGTAATAGAGGGTGCGGCAGGGATCGGGTTTACAACTGCTACAGCAGCGGCTCCAACACTTTTACATCCGTTCACCGTAAGTGCTACAGAATAGGTTCCGGCCTGAGACAGGCTGGCATTGAAGAGTTGTGGCTCACGCAAAGAAGAAGTAAATCCATTAGGACCGGTCCATTCGTATGCAGCACCTGTTCTTACAGGTGTGGTAAGCGTGAGCGTTTGTCCTGCACATACTGCACCAAGGGTTGCAGCGGTGGGTGCAACAGGAATGGGATTCACCGTAACCCTGTATTGAAAAGGGGTACCGGCACATCCGTTGGAGCTGGGGGTAATATCGTAAACCACATCTACCGGAGTACTCAGTATACTGTTCAGCGTTTCTCCTATATAGGAGGTAGTTTGCCCGGTTACCACATTATTGCTGATACCCGGTACAGCTGCTCTTTGCCAGAGAAAGCTGCTTCCTGCAATATCACTGTTGATGGTATAATCGGTTGAAGTAGCTGTACAGATGGCTCCTGTGGCAGCACTGGTAACAACAGGTCGTTGATTCACCAAAACCGTAACGGCAGTCCTTGGCCCTTCGCAGGATGGAGATGCCGCAGAAGTTGCGCTTACATAATAGACTGTATTAGAGAAAAGCGTTGGTGTATGGAAGGTAGTTCCGGAATACAGAGCAGTGGTTGCGGAAACAGCATCATACCATTTATAGGTACCTCCCGGTGCATAAGCTGTGAGTGTTGCATCTGTATTGGAGCAGATCGTTGCACTGGTCACCTGTGGAGCGGCAGGTAATGGACTGAAAGAGATAACAACCTGATCTGTTACTGCCGTGCAGGGACCACCGGAGAGATCAGGATCATTGGTAGTCAGCTGCAGAATTGCCTGGGTGGTACCATCTGCCGGAGTATATCGGGCGTTCAGTTGGGCTGGATTAGGAATACTACCTCCTCCTGAAATCACCGACCATGTTCCGGAGGAAGCTGCACCACTAACCAGTCCATTCAGATCAACCGTTGTACCCGCACATACCAACTGGTCCACACCTGCATTGGCAATGGCCCTTGGATTAATTACAATATCATAAGTTGCTAATGCACCGCTGCAACCTGAGGCAGCAGGAATTTCATTCGTGATGGTATAGGTTCCCGGAGCGCTGCTGCTCAGATCAATTTCACCAGTTGTAGCATTGTTAAATACAAGTCCGGTTCCTGAAGTAAACACACCCGCACTTGCACCTGCTGCAAAAACAGGAAGCGGATTTGTTTGCATTTCACACATCGGTGTAACATAACTAAAAGTGGCAATCGGTGTGGTGTTGATGATCCTGACCGCTGCACTACTGGTATAATTACAGGAACCACCAGTTACAAAAGTGATGGTATATAAATTTTCCACACTAGTTGACAAAGTAATCTTACCAGATGATGGATCTATGTTTAATCCTGCGGGTGTTGCACTGAAAATACCAGTTGACCCACCCATAATTTGTGGAGTGGGGTCAACAGCCCCGGACACACAAAAAGTACCTGCATCATATTTAAATGCAGGATCTTCAAACGGCGTCACATTCACCAACACAGCCGTTCTCGTACCCGTACATCCTGCTGCAGAAGTTGCATCTACATAATAAGTGGTACTAGCTATCAAAGCGGGTGTGGTATAACTCAATCCGTTATTGAGCAAAGTACCGCCTGTTGATGCAGTATACCAGCGGTAGGTTTCACCCATATCAGCAGCGGTTAAACTGGCACTGGTACCTGAACATATGGTAGTTCCTGATGCAGTAGGTGCAGCAGGTGTTGGATTTACCGTTATGGACACCGCTGTTCGCGCAGGACTCAGACAACCATTTACTTCCGCAGATAAATAGTAAGTGGTATTAGAAGCTAAAGTTGGTGTGTTGAACGCTGCTCCCGTACCCAACAAAGTGCCGGCAGCCGCCGCATCGTACCAGCGATAAATTCCGCCCGGAGAGAGTGCCGTTAAGGTTCCCGAATTTCCACTGCAAATAGCCGGTGCATTGGCTGTGGGATTGGCAGGCAGGGGCGTTACGGTAACTGTTACACCGGTTCTGGGACTGGTACAGCCCGAAACAGTGGTTTGCACATAATAGATCGCTGATGTGCTCAATAAAGGTGTAGTATAAACCAACCCTGTTCCAACCGAAGTTCCACCAAAGCGGTATTAAACCATTCATAGCTTCCTCCGGGAGCAGTAGCAGTAAGCATTGCAGTACTTGCTTCGCAAACAGTAACCGGAGCCACTGTAGGTGCAACAGGTACCGCTGTAACGCTCACTGGCACAGCAGTTCTGGAGCTGGTACAGCCATTTACAGTTGTTTGTACATAATAGGTAGTTGCAGCAGATAATGCAGGAGTGGTATACGCTGACGTTGCATTGAGCAGGTTGCCGGCAACCGCCGCATCAAACCACTGATAGGTTCCTCCAGGAGCCGTGGCATTAAGCGTTGCTGTATTTCCATAACAAACCGCTGTTGCAGCAGCAGTAGGTGCATCCGGAGTTGTGGAGGAATTAACCACAGCGCTGGCAGTAACAGCAGAACAACCAACTGTATTGTCGTTTACAGAAACAGTATAAGTGCCGGCCACGCTTGCCGTAATGGAACTGGATCCTGCGCCTGTATTCCAGGAATACGTATACGGAGCATTTCCTCCTGTTACAGTAGTGTTCAGCTGCACACTGCTGCCGGAACAAATGGTGGGATTGGCTGGTGTTACCGAAACCGTCATAGGCGCAACTGTGTATACCCGAATCGTATCTCTTCTCAATCCGGTGCAGGCGCCTGTACCGCTTACTTCATAATCGATGTATTCAGGAGCGCCGGTTTGTGGCGTTACGGTAATACTTGTGGCACCGGTAACTGCACTCAGATAATTATTGTACGCACCTGCAGCACCCGGATAAATCGAGGTCCAGTTAACGGTGGAAGCAGTAACGCCGGTTACGCTCATGGTGCCGGAACAATTCTGGCGAAGTAATAAATCTTGTGAGCCTTTAATTGTACTGGAAGCTCTTATAACATAGGAAATTTTATTGCTACCGGTCTTACATATTGAAATGCAAACACTGGTTTTACCGGTAATACATGCCGGATTCTTAATTGAAATTGGCGGACCGCAATCAACGGAATAAGAATTAACATCTGCAAGCTGGCTCGATTCTACAAATAACAGGTCGGACCCTGGGTTAAGGATCACATTAAACCGAATACAGTTAGTACCTGCACCACTTGTTCCTTCACAAGCGGTACCATCTCTGGCCACATTCATGATTGACTGTGAGGTATCCTTTGCAGCAGAAAAATCAAAAGTGTAAATAGTAGAGGTACCTGTTCCGCACTGTGCCATTAATCCTGCGGCAGATAAAAAAATCAGCATCACCAGAAAGAAAGCACGAAAAACTGATGTACTCCAATGTTGTACAAAAGCCATTCTGCTCCTATTATCAGTGATATCAGATTTTACAAGCCTCAAGCGATCGGGGGTTAAATTCTTATACAAATTTACCCCTGAACCCGCAACAAGAGCCGCATTTGATAAAAAAAAGAACTGTGTAGCCCTCCAACTACAACAACGTTTTTTTACGGTACCAGGCTGCGTTTTTTATCTTTTTGGTATCAATAAAATTTTTAATTTCTGCAACCTGGTTTCCTCCAGATCCAGCTCATGTTCCACTTCCTTAAAATGTTTTTGATCAATCAACTGCTGGTATTGCAGTTCAAAGAGTTTTTTCCGCTTGGCAACTACCGCTTCCAGCATGAGTCTTCTGGATAATTGCTGCTCCATGACCTGGTTTTTAGATTTTACCCCACTCAGGTCCAGCACCCTCGAATAATACAAATCTCTTATTTCTCCAGCCGCATTGCTTTCCAGGTTCTCTTCATGAATAATTTCCTCGATCCGGTTCAATGCTGCCTTGGCCAGTATTTGCATAATGTTGGTCACAGGCTCTGTGGCAGACTCGTCTTTTTCCAAATTGATTTTTTGAATAAACCACGGAAGCGTGAGGCCCTGTGCCACCAGCGTAATGATGATTACGGAGAACACAATGAACAGGATCAGGTCTCTTTGCGGAAACGGAGTACCGTTTTCCAGTACAAGCGGAATCGAAAATGCGGCGGCCAGTGATACCACCCCCCTCATACCGGTATATGCAATTACGAAGCTGTATTTGAACGAAGGAAAGAGTGGTTCCAGTTGGAGCGCCAGCCTGATTCTGTCCGCAATAAAATGAATGGCAAATACAAAAATAAAGCGGATTAAAATGGCGGCCAGGGCAATCAGTACCCCTTCCTGCATCAGGTGCCAGAAAGACTCACCTCGCATCCCTGTAATAATGTACGGAATCTGCAACCCGATTAAAATAAATATGACTCCTTCGAGCAGGATTACCACAAAATTCCAGACGGCCGTGGCCTGTAACCGGGTACTGGCTTTGTGTATGGCCTGTTCCTTGCTGCCCACATAAAGTCCCGCGGCCACCACACTCAACACAGCGCTGGCATGCAGTTTTTCTGCGGCCAGGTAGGCAGCATAAGCAGTAATAAACGTAACCCCGGTTTCAATAGCCGGGTCCATCTGCCAGCGTTTCCTTACTTCAACCGCCAGGGCCGCAACCAGGAGTCCGATAACAATTCCGGCAATGACCACCCAAATAAATTTCACCGTAGCTCCCGCCGCAGAGAACTGTCCGGTCATTACCGCTGCCAGAGCAAACTGAAAAGCAATCAGTGCACTGGCATCATTCACCAGGCTCTCACCTTCCAGGATACTCGTAATTTTTTTAGGAATGATCATTTTCTTAAAAACAGCTGTAGCCGCAACCGCATCGGGCGGAGAAATAATGGCCCCCAGCAAAAAGCCCATGGCTATCGTAAAACCAGGCAGTAGGGCTTTTGCAATAAACCCGATACCCAATGTGGTTACAAATACCATGGTAAAAGCAAGGATGGCGATGGGTTTTCGGTTCTGTTTGAATTCGTACCAGTTGGTATTGAATGCGGCAATATATAAGATGGGTGGAAGAAACACGAGCATTACAATAGAGGGATCCAGAAAGAGTTTGGGGAAGGAAGGAATTGCACCCAGCAGCATCCCTACAATGGTTAGTAAAACAGGAAAGAGTACATTGATTTTTGCAGAGATAACAGACAAGGCAACTACGCAAATCAATAGGATAATAACTGTTTCTATAACAGGCATAAGTCCATTCTTTTAATCAGTTTCATTCAGCTTCTCCACCAGCTTATTCAGTTCTTCCCCGTATTCCCGGGCAGTCTTATACCCGATTTCAAAAATGGCGTCTGCTGCTTTTACATCGTACATATTATACGCATGTAACGGGCTTTCGATAAACACATCGCACAAATGTGTTTTAGCATATACATTTTTGGAGATCGCCAGATGAAAACAGCGATCCAGGTAATTCACCATTTTAAAGCTGGAATGGTTGCTAATACCCTCTTCCAGCTTATTTACATAAGACCCGATGATGATGTCGCAGTTGCTCAGCAGCGGCTCTACCGGAAAATTATTTACCAGCCCACCATCTACCAAAAGATGATTACCCATCTGCACCGAATTGAATACAACGGGTACAGAACAGGAGGCAATAACAGCTTCTATCAAGGGGCCTTCGGAAAAAGTAATTTCCTTCCCTTTATTCAAATCAGTAGCTGTTGCATGAAAAGGTATTTTGAGCGTTTTAAAATCGTCTTCCACAAAAATATTTTTGAGCACTTTGCGGAGCATGTCCATCGACAAAAAACCATTTTGCCTGAAATTAATACTACTCCAGCCAAAAGAAATATTGTCTTTCATGATCTGCAGTATTTCTGAGGGATTTTTTCCTGCAGCATATAAACTGCCTGCAATTGCTCCGGCACTGGTTCCTGATATGGCATGCGGATAAATTTTTAGCTCCTCCAGATACTGAATAATGCCCAGGTGTGCAAAGCCCCTGGTTCCTCCACCGGATAGTACGTAACCTACTTTTTTCATCTTGCCGTTTGCTTAAAGTTATGCAAAAGCAGGCTATTACCGGCGCAAGGCATTATAAAGAATTTCTACCGGATGCAAGGCTGCTACGCCCGTTCCATCTTTAATCTGGTGCCTGCAGGAAGTGCCTGCTGCTGCTACAATCTGTTCTGCACTCAATTTTCGAATAGTTGGAAACAACACCAGCTCCCCTACCTGTTGCGACACTTCAAAATGTTCCTGCTCATATCCAAATGCTCCCGCCATGCCACAGCATCCCGAAGGAATCACGTTCACTTCATAGTTCTCCGGAAGGCTCAGAATTTTTTTAATTGGGTCCTGCGAAGACAATGCCTTCTGGTAACAATGTCCGTGCAGGTATATCTGTTTGTGTTCCTTATGAAAGGAAGCAGCGCTGATTTTTCCCTTGCGCATTTCCCGTTCAATGAATTCTTCAATGGTATAGGTATGTTTGGCCAGGTGACGTGCATTGACCTTGTTGTTTTCATCGGCCAGGTCGATGTATTCGTCGCGCAGCGTTAATACGGCCGAAGGTTCTATACCAATAATGGGCATCTCCTCAGATACCAGTGGCGCCAGTCGTGCAATATTGTGATTGGCTACTGCTGCTGCTTTCCGAACCAATCCTTTTGATAAAAAGGTTCTGCCACTTTCCCTATGATCCGGAATCATGATCCGGTAACCCAGTGCTTCCAGCAACAGTATGGCTTTCTGACCAATAGACACATCCAGGAAATTGGTGAACTCGTCGCAGAACAGGAGTACAGTTCCTGCATCTGCCTTTCCGGAAACATGTTTACCAAACCATTTCTGCAACTGTGTTTTAGGAAGCAGGGGCATACTGCGGTTTGGATGGAAGCCCACCATTTTATTCATCATCCTTCTTAAGGTGTCATTGCCAAAAATGAAATTGTATACCGGAGCAAAAGCACTGGCCAGCTTCATTTGCTGTACAAAATAACCAATCATTCTGGCCCGCAGCGGTGTGCCGTTTTTATCGTAATAATGCTGCAGAAATTCCGCCTTCATTTTGGTAATATCCACACTAGACGGACATTCAATCTTGCATCCCTTACAACTCAGGCAAAGATCCATTGCTTCCTTGATCTCCTCGTGGTGATAAGGATACAGATCGTTCGCATCACTCAGAAACTGTCGTAAAATATTGGCTCTTGCACGGGTAGTATGTTTTTCACTTCTGGTTGCCATATAACTCGGACACATCAACCCACCGCTGATCTCCGATTTGCGACAGTCTCCGGAACCGGAACATTTTTCTGCAAGCCGAAGGATGCCGCCATCTTCTGAAAAATCGAAGAGGGTTTTCCCAGCTGAAGAGCGGTTGGTACTGCTTACCCGCAAATGGGTATCCATAGCCGGCGTATCGGTGATCTTTCCCGCATTGAAGATTCGTTTTGGATCAAAACAATGTTTTACCTGACGGAACAATTCATAGGTTTCAGCACCTACCATATCTGCAATAAACTCTCCGCGCAAACGACCATCGCCATGTTCACCGGAAAGCGATCCGTTGTATTTTTTTACCAGTGCAGCCGTGTCTTTCAGGATTCCCCTGAACTGTTTCAGTCCTTCCCCCGATTTGAGGTTGATGATGGGTTCCACATGCAGTTCTCCTGCTCCGGCGTGCGCATAAAAGGAAGCGCGTACCTGGTAGCGATCCAGGATCTCCTGTAAGTCGTTGATGTAATCGGGCAGATCATCTGTTGAAACGGCGCAGTCTTCGATCAGGTTCACCGGCTGGGCATCTCCTTTCAGATTGCGCAGCAGACCCAGTCCGGCCTTGCGGATATCCCATGCATATTTTGTATCCGAATTGTACAATACCGGATAAGCGTACCCCATGCTACCGGAACGGAGATCTGCTATTAGTCCATCCATTTTATTGTTCAGCGCTTCACGGGTATGCTCCATAAATTCCACCATCAGGATGGCTTCCGGATCACCTTCTATGAAGAAACGGTTCTTATGGTACTCTGGATGATCAATGGTAAAATCCATGATCAGTTTGTCTACCAGCTCAGATGCCATGGGAGCATGCTTCAGTGCTATTATATTTGCCTTTAACGATTCATTGATCGATTGGCAATGGATGCAAACCACGCCTACTTCCCTGGGTGGCAGATCCAGCAATTGGAGTTTGGCTTCTGTGATAAACGCAAGGGTTCCCTCCGATCCGGCCAGGAGCTTGCAAAGGTTGAAGGGGCGACCGCCCGTTGTAAACGGCTCCATATCCAGCAGACTGTCTAGCGCATAACCGGAATTCCTTCTGACTACCGCAGCCGCCGGAAAATTATTCCGGATCAGTTCCTGGTGCTGCTTTGTATTTAACAAAGAATAGAGTTCAGAATAAATTGCTCCTTTAAATCCCTTTGTAGCTTTGGCCTGCAACAGGTCTTCCTGTAGAAATTCAGCAATTGTACCATCACTCAACAGCACGGTTGCTTCCAGCAGATGATCTCGTGCCGAGCCCCATACAATGCTGTGCAAGCCGCAGGAATTATTGCCAATCATACCTCCAATCATGGCCCTGCTGGCAGTAGAAGTTTCCGGACCAAACATGAGTCCAAATCCCTTCAGGTAATGATTCAGATCGTCTCTGATAACGCCGGGTTGCACCCGAACCCATTTTTCGGCCACATTCACTTCAATGATCTGGTTGAAATATTTGGATATATCTACTATTATACCTTTTCCAACTACCTGTCCGGCCAGAGATGTACCTGCAGCCCTGGGTATTAATGTAATGGCATTCTCTCCGGCAAACCGCACCAAACGCTGAATGTCTGTTACATTCGCAGGTATGGCAACAGCAATGGGTTTTTCCTGATATACGGAGGCATCGGTGGCATATGCCATGAGTTGCACCTGATGTGCGGGGGAAGCATCAAAATAGATTTCCCCAGAAAATTCGCGCCGTAATTCCTTTAGCAACTGATCCATGTGCAAATCTAAAAAGAATGGCGAACAATTGTTCCAACTTATTCCGCACTGGTTCCGGAGGGTTGCTTTTTCTGCTTCATTAAGCCAAACATCATGAATAGCGCCGCCAATATAATCACCTGTATCACCAGCGACTTATCCGCTATCGCAATTTGTTGCGCTTCCGGCACCGAGAGAAACAGCAAAATGGTAATCAGACCCCGCGGCGCGATATACAATAAGGGATTCAGTGGTAGTTGAAATAAACGGAGGAATGCTGCTCTGATGATAAATACTGAAACGGTAATACCTGCTGCCCAGAGAATGGTTTGTGTGTTCAGTAATTCTGCTGTTTCGATCAGAAAACCAAACAACAAAAAAAACAATGCACGGATCAGGAAAGCCATTTCGGTAGTCAGTTCCCGGAACTTGTGTACTTCTTTGTTAAAGTTCACCGGATGCAGCTTTTCGATAAATTTTATATGCCGGAGTTCATCAATATTACCCAGGAATAATCCGAACAGCAAGATAAAAATCAATCCGGGCAAGTGATAATATTTGGAAATGGCATAGATCAGCACCACCATCAGTATAATCGGAACATATTTAATGTGGTGTTTGATTCTGTTCAGGAAAAAAGCCAGACCTACCGTTGCCACAAACGAGATGATCAGGATAATGACGAGTTCCAACAAAAAATGGCCTACTGTTCCCGTACCGATATTGTCGTTCAGGGTAATGAAATTGAAAAAAATCACTCCGAAAATATCCGAGAGACTGCTTTCATAGGTAATGAACTCGCGATGGCCCTTGATCAGGTTCTTTGCACTGGGTATGGCAATGGCACTGCTGATAATGGCCAGTGGTATGGAATTGGCCAGGCTGTTTTTAAAAGAGTAGCCGCCATACTGCTGAAACACCCAGGCCAGCCCCAGGCTCATGGCCAGCATGGGAATTAGCGCCAGTAAAGAAGATTTTGCAATGAGTGGCAATTTGGTTTCATTGAGTTCCAGCTCCAGTGAACCCTCCAGTACAATCAGAATCAGCCCTACAGTTCCAAGTATCGGCAGCACCGGACTCAGATCGGGCAGACCGATTTCTGCAAATGATGCCAGTTGCTTCACCAGCCATCCCAATGCCAGCAACAGAATAACAGATGGAATTCTGGTTTTGGAAGCGCTGAGATCGAACAGGTAGGCAATCAGCAGTAAAACGCACAATGTAATAATGATCGTAGTACTCATGACAGTTTTTAGCGGGTTTGCAGGTAAGGTAAAAGAATATCGTCAAAATTGAACAGCCCCTTCGTTTTCTGCCGGAGGTTTTCTGCAACAAATACCACCCCGTTTCCAAATGCCTCCCTGGAAATAGACTCGTGTATCAGCCGGACCGTCTGAAAAGGAAATCCAAAGATCACTTCATGCCTGCCTACGATTCCTCCGGCACGAACAGAATTGATTTCCTCATCCTGAAGCGACAATGCTTCCGCAATTTTTACTGCAGTTCCCGATACTCCGGCCTTTCCCTTAAAATGTTCCTCCACAATCTGGATATCTACCCAGGGGGCTATTTTTTTCAGTTGTTTTGCCGCATAGATAAGATAGTTTACGCCCAGCGTAATATTGGGCGACCAGAAAACCGCCGTTTTGATGGAGAGCTCTTTCAGAAAGGCTTTTTCTTTTTCTGCATAATGAGAAATAGCTGATATGATTTTAATACCACGATCCGCAGCCGCTTTTGCATAACTGTAAATACCAGAGGTATCGGAAAAATCAATGATCAGGTCTACCGGATGTTGGTCCAGCAAATCTTCTGTAACAACAGAGGAGCCGGAATACAATTTACCCGGATCTTCGGATTCTATGCCCAGTATCTCAGGTGCAGTCATCCGTTCCTGTAATTTTCTTTTCCGTAAAACCCATTCCAGTGAAAAAGAACTGTGCTGAAGCAGCACTGAAGCTACGGCTTTCCCTGTTTTACCAAAACCAACCAATCCAACTTTCATCATAGCGCAATTTTTTGGGGTGAAACAATCAGAAGCCATCTGACCGCAAAATTCCTGCCGGAATTCATTTTTCAGAAATGAACTATGATATTACTCATATTTATACCCAATTGAAATCATTGTTTGAGAATCGCCTTCTGAATAGTTTCATATAATAATTTAAAGTAGTATATTATGCTTAGAATTGAACCGATTCGAAGCATGTTCCGTTAAAACCAATTAAGCTATGTCCGCATCAGACATTACCAAACCAGTAGACCTCACTTCACATGCTGAAGGAACAGGTCCGCTCAGATCACGTCAACCGGTTTATGTAGATTTTATGCCGCCATGTAACAGCGCTTGCCCCGCCGGGGAAAACATTCAGGCATGGATGGCTTTTGCCCAGGCCGGTAATTATCAGGAGGCTTTTCAGAAAATTCTGGAAGACAATCCCTTCCCTGCCATCATGGGCAGGGTTTGTGTAAAGCCTTGTGAAACCGGCTGTAACCGAAATCATATAGACGATACCGTAAACATCCACGCTGTAGAAAGATTTATCGGAGACGAAGCCATCCGGCAAAAATGGCCTGTTCGTTTCAAGGCCAAACCAACCGGTAAAAGAATACTAATCGTTGGATCTGGCCCCAGTGGTTTATCCGCAGCATATCACCTTGCCCGCATGGGTCATACGGTAGAAATTTTTGAAGCAGACTGCCAGCCGGGTGGTCTGTTGTGGAAAGGAGTTCCTGAATACCGTTTGCCTAAAGAATTGCTGAATGCAGAAATTGAACGAATTCTGCAAATGGGTGTAACCATCCGCCTGAATTATAAAGTAACCGATCTGCTGGCTGAAAAAGAGAACGGCAATTTTGATGCAGTGTATCTGGGCATCGGCGCTCAGCTGATTCAGGACGAAAACATTCCTTACGACAGCAGTGTACTGATCAAAGATGCATTTGGATTCTTCAACGACGTAGCCACATCGAACACGGCAGCCTACATGCAGAAAAAAGTAGTGGTATACGGAGGTGGTAAGCTGGCGCTCTATCTTTCCAGGATTCTGAAACGCTTTGGCTGTGAGGTATCTGTTTTCTTCCCCGGCGACAAAAAAATGATGCCGGCCTACGATTATGAAACAGAAGATGCACTGGCAGAAGGAGTAGACATCCAACTGCTCCGTGGCCTCAGCATGGTAAAAGACCGGCAGGTGGTACTGGAGAACATGAAGGTGGAAAAAGGAAAATCCATCGGCACCGGTACTTTTGAAAATACGGAAGCCGATGTGCTGATCATTGCCAACAAACAGGAAAGCGATGCCGACTTCCTGCGCAACATCGAAGCCATCAAAGTAAATGCGGATGGTACTGTGGTCATTGACGCACAACGCATGACCGGATTTACCGGCATATTTGCCGGAGGCGATATGTTGCCTGGCGAAAACAGAAGTTCTACCATTGCCATTGGCCATGGTAAGAAAGCTGCCCGTTACATCAACAGCTTCCTCGAAAGCAGCACCTATATCAAACCAGACAAGCATCCTACTGCCGGTTACCGGAAACTGCATATGTGGTACAAAACAGATGCCCCGCAAAAAGAGCAGGAAAAACAGGCACCGGAAGTCGCCATTCAGAATTTTGAAGAAGTGATCAGCGGCTTGTCCGAAGCTGAGGCAAGATTTGAAGCACAACGTTGCCTGAGCTGCGGTAACTGCTTCGAGTGCGATGGCTGCTTTGGTGCCTGCCCCGAAGATGCTATTATTAAACTGGGCAAAGGCAACAGGTACAAATTTAACCTCGACGCCTGCACCGGCTGTG
Organism: Sediminibacterium sp.; assembly: GCA_016786865.1. Lineage (GTDB taxonomy): Bacteria > Bacteroidota > Bacteroidia > Chitinophagales > Chitinophagaceae > Sediminibacterium. Next base: position 24,402 of record JAEUVE010000024.1, read on the forward strand.
GTGTTTGCTATGAGCAATGCCCCTGCCACGCCATTGAAATGATTCCTGAACCCGTTAATCCTGTAAGCAATGTCTAATAAGAACAATACAATTTCCACCATTGATGGTAACGAAGCGGCGGCCTATATCGCTTACCGCGTAAACGAAGTTTGTGCCATCTACCCCATCACCCCTTCCTCTACCATGGCCGAACTGGCAGACGAATGGAGTTCAAAAGGCATCCGGAACATCTGGGGAAATATTCCCGATGTAATGGAAATGCAGAGTGAAGCCGGCGCTGCCGGAACCGTTCACGGCGCTTTGCAAACCGGATCGCTCACCACCACATTTACCGCATCTCAGGGACTCATGCTCATGCTGCCGAACATGTATAAAATTGCAGGTGAATTAACGCCTACTGTTTTCCATGTGGCTGCAAGATCACTGGCTGCACAGGGTTTGTCTATCTTTGGCGACCACCAGGATGTAATGGCGGCAAGAACCACCGGTTTTGCCATGCTGAGCTCTGCCAGTGTGCAGGAAGCGCACGACTTTGCCCTGATTGCGCAGGTAGCCACTTTAAAATCACGTATTCCGATCGTCCATTTTTTTGATGGATTCCGTACTTCGCACGAAGTAAATAAACTGGAACTGATCTCCAACGAGCAGATCAAATCCATGCTCCCGGACGAACTGGTATTTGCACACCGGAACAGGGGATTGAATCCGGATCGACCGTTTATCCGCGGTACTGCACAGAACCCGGATATCTATTTTCAGGGAAGAGAAACAGCCAATCCTTTTTATAACAACATGGCAGGCATAGTAGAAGAAGTGATGACCGACTTCTACCAAATGACCGGCAGAAAATATGAGCTGTTCCAGTATTCCGGTGCGCCCGATGCTGAACGCGTAATTGTGGTGATGGGTTCAGGCGGGGAAACCGTAGACGAAACCGTAAAAGTGCTGAACGCCTCCGGCGAAAAAACAGGCGTAATACAGGTACGTTTGTTCAGACCTTTCTCATTGGATCATTTTGTGAAAGCGCTGCCTGCTTCTGCAAAATCCATTGCAATCCTGGACCGAACCAAAGAGTCCGGTGCAGCTGGCGAACCCATGTATCAGGATGTACTGGCTACCCTGGTGGAGGCGCTTCAGAAGGGAAAAATAAAACAGCTGCCTAAACTGATTGGTGGTCGCTACGGTCTTTCTTCCAAAGAGTTCACTCCTGCTATGGTAAAAGCCGTATTCGATGAACTGAAAAAAGAAGCACCTAAAAACGGATTCACCGTGGGCATCAACGACGATGTTACCCACCTGAGTTTATCGTATGACCCATCTTTTAAACTGGATGAATCCGAATGGCGCCAGGGCCTGTTTTTTGGACTGGGTGCCGATGGTACCGTGGGTGCCAACAAAAACACCATCAAAATCATTGGTGAAAATACCGAGCTCTACGGACAGGGTTATTTTGTATACGATTCCAAAAAATCAGGCGCAAGAACCGTATCGCATCTGCGTTTTGGACCCAAGCCGATCCGCGCACCTTATCTGATTACAAAGGCCGACTTCATTGCCTGCCACCAGTTCAACTTCACTGAAAAAGTGGAGATGCTGGAGTTTGCCGGCGAGGGAGCTACCTTCCTCCTGAACAGTCCATACAACAAAGACGAGGTATGGAGCAAACTGACCGGACAGGTTCAGAAAAGCATCATCAGCAAGAAGATCAAATTCTATGTAATTGATGCCACTACCGTAGCAAGAGAAACCGGCATGAATGGCAGGATCAACACCATCATGCAAACCTGCTATTTTGCTTTGTCCGGCGTATTACCCAGAGAGGAAGCCATTAAGCAAATCAAGAAAGCCATTGAGAAAACCTATTACAAAAAAGGTCCTAAAGTAATTGAGCAGAACTTTCTTGCTGTAGATGCTACACTGGCCAACATGCATGAAGTACATTATCCTGCAACTGTTACTGCAGCGGATCATTCCTTACTTACTGTTTCCGACAAGGCTCCTGATTTTGTAAAAAATGTTACTGCCGTAATGATGGCCGACCATGGCGATCAGTTGCCGGTGAGTATGTTACCGGTGGATGGCACTTACCCAAGTGGTACCACACAGTGGGAAAAGAGAAATGTATCGGACCGCGTAGCCATCTGGGAACCAGATCTTTGCATCCAGTGTGGCAACTGCGCCTATGTTTGCCCGCATAGTGTTATCAGGGCCAAGTTCTATCACAAAGACAACCTCAAAAAAGCACCTGAAGGATTCAAACATGCGAACATCAACGCCAGGGGTTTTCCTGAAACACAATACTCTTTACAGGTATACCTGGAAGATTGCACCGGTTGTAATTTATGCGTAGAGGTTTGCCCTGCAACCAATCCGGCCAACCGTTCTCAGAAAGCCATCAACCTGGGCGAGAAAGAACCCATCCTGGAAAAAGAAAGAAAGAATATTGAACATTTTGAAAACATTACCTGGAACGACCGTTCCAAAATTGATTTCTCTACTGTTCACGGAGCACAATTCCTGGAACCGTTGTTCGAGTTCTCCGGCGCCTGTGCAGGTTGTGGTGAAACCCCTTACCTGAAATTGCTGTCTCAGTTGTTTGGTGATCGTCTGCTGATTGCTAACGCAACAGGTTGCTCTTCTATCTACGGCGGTAACCTGCCCACCACTCCATGGACTTCCAACAATGAAGGCAGAGGTCCGGCCTGGGCCAACTCCCTCTTCGAGGACAATGCTGAGTTTGGATTGGGTATGCGTATCACTGCCGATAAACAACTGGATATTGCCAAACAATACCTGACAGAACTGAAAGACCAGCTGGGAGAAGACATGGTGAACGAACTCATCAATGCACCGCAGATTCTGGAATCTGATCTTGCCAAACAAAGACTGCGTGTTCAGCTGCTGAAAGAAAAACTCAGCAAAATGAATACGCCTGCAGCACAACATCTCTTGTCGGTTGCAGATCAGCTGGTGAGAAGAAGTGTATGGCTGGTCGGCGGTGATGGTTGGGCTTACGACATTGGTTATGGTGGTGTAGACCATGCACTGGCAAGCGGAAGAAATGTGAAAATTCTGGTGATGGATACCGAAGTTTATTCCAATACCGGAGGTCAGTCTTCCAAATCTACCCCTACAGCTGCAACAGCCAAGTTTGCTGCCGGCGGTAAAACCGGTGGCAAAAAGGACATGGCCATGCAAGCCATCTCATACGGAAATGTATATGTAGCACGTGTAGCATTCGGAGCCAATCCGCAGCAAACCCTGCTGGCCATGCGCGAAGCCGAAGCGTACGACGGACCTGCACTGATCCTGGCTTACAGCCATTGTATTGCACATGGATACGATCTGAAAAACGGATTAGATCAGCAAAACAAAGCGGTTGCGAGCGGTCACTGGCCATTGCTGCGCTACAACCCTACACTGAGACAAAAAAACCAGAATCCATTTGTACTCGATTCTCCAAGACCTACCATTGGCCTGAAGGATTATGCTTACAACGAATTGCGTTACAAGGTACTCACCCTGACCAATCCGGATGAGGCAGAACGCCTGATGCAACATGCGCAGGAACTGGTGAATCTTAAATGGAAAAACTACGAAGAACTGGCAACCAAAAAAGCAAGTGATTTTGTACCACTGGCATAAAATATAAAAGAACACCAATGAATACACAAGCTAATTATATGGGGCTGGAGCTGAATTCCCCAATCATTGTTTCGGCCTGTACCCTGTCTAATCAAACGGACAATATTGCCCAGATGGAAGATCATGGCGCAGGTGCTGTTGTGATGTTTTCTCTTTTTGAAGAACAGATCAGAAAAGAGGAAGCCAGTTTTAAGCGTATCCTTTCAACCACATCCAATGCCTTTCCGGAGGCATTGGATTATTTTCCTGAACTGGACGAATACAATATGGGCAGCGATGATTACCTGGAACATATCCGCAAGGCCAAAGAAAGGGTAAAAATTCCCATCATCGGTAGTTTGAACGGCATCACCAACGAAGGCTGGATCGATTATTCCAAAAAAATGGAACAGGCCGGAGCCGATGCCATCGAAATCAACATTTTTTTTATTCCTGCCGATCTGAGTATTTCCTCAGCGGAAGTGGAACACCGTTACCTGAATATTATTGAAGCGGTTAAAGCTGCCGTAAAAATTCCGGTTGCCGTAAAACTCAACCCTTACTTCAGTTCTATCGGAAATATGGCTTTACGGATGCAGGGAGCCGGCGCTGATGCACTGGTTTTGTTCAACCGTTTTTACCAGCCCGATTTCGACATCAATGAACTTTTGATAAAAACAGATCTCCATTACAGCGAATCCAACGAAATCCGTTTGCCGCTTTTATGGACTGCTTTACTGTACAGCAAAGTAAATATGTCGCTGGCTGCAACCACCGGTGTACAGAGCGCTATTGAAGTGATCAAATACCTGCTGGCAGGTTCCGACGTGGTCATGACCGCTTCTTCGCTATACAAAAATGGTATTCCTTACCTGAAGATGATGAATAAGGAGCTGCAGGACTGGATGTATATGATGGGCTTTGATGAGCTGAAAAACTTCCGCGGACTGCTGAGTCAGCAACACGTGGCAGACCCTACCGCTTACGAACGGGCCAATTACATCAAAATACTGGAAGGCGCTTAATAAGATTTAAGAGCGCTGGTAATAAGGAATTTCATCGTGACTCACGGATTCCTTTTGTTCCCAATAGGCGGGCGTGACTACATGCCCGTCTCTTGTTTTCAGCAATCTGCCGTAAATGGCGTTAATGGGATTGAATGTATAATCGCTTACACCTACTGTATACGTTTCCGGAACCGGTGCTGCTCCTTCTGCAGGTGCTTCTTTGGGCGCCGGTGAAGGAACGGCCACTACCACATACCCATTGTATCCCAGCAAATCTTTCAGGAAAGCAAGTCTTTCCGGACTAACCTGTTTTTCCACGATACCGCATTTGATACCGTCCAGCTCTTCAAATTCGTGATTCTTATTAATAGCCATAATGCAACTAATGTAGTGATTGAATATAATCGTAGATCCAGCCCATCATACCGGTTAATACAATACCAATACCGCAAATGATCAGGCCCAGTTTGGCAGAAGCACCGGTCTGTATTGGAGGAACTGGTGTTTCGTTTTTGTCCATGAACATGGCCCTTACCACCCGCAGGTAATAGTACAGTGAAATAATCATGTTCAGCGCAGCAATCAGCAGGTATACATAACTTCCTTTTGACCCTCCTGCGGTGAGCAGAAACAGCTTACCAAAGAAACCGGCTGTAGGCGGAATACCTGCCAGTGAAAACAACGCCAGCGCCATGACCCAGCTTAGGAATGGATTGGTTTGGTAGAGTCCTTTGTAATCGCTGATATTTTCTTTGCCGCTGTAAGCTGCTATCACAGTAGCAACCCCAAAAGCTGCCAGGTTGGAGAACAGGTAAATCAATACAAAATAAACCACGGCTGTAGAACTGCCAATGTCTCCGCTACTCACCCCTACCAGTATAAAACCCACTTGTGCTATAGAGGAAAATGCCAGGAATCGCTTGATGTTCTGTTGGCGAACGGCAAACAAGTTACCAATCAGCATGGAAGCTACAGACAATATCACCACCAGTATGTACCAGGTAGATTCGATGGGTTGAAATACCTTGTACAACACGGTCATCAAAACAAATGCAACTGCGCCCTTCGATACCACCGACAAGAAGGCGGTCACCGGAACAGGTGCTCCTTCGTATACATCCGCTGTCCACAGGTGAAACGGAACGATCGACAATTTAAACGCCAGTGCGCTGAACAGAAAAATGAACGCCATGATGAACAAGGCAGATCCATCCGCCAATTGTGGCAGTTCACTAAAGCTGATGGTTCCGGTGATACCATATATCAGGGAGATGCCAAAAAGCAGTATACCCGATGAAAACGCAGAAGAAAGAATCTGTTTCATAGCGCCTTCGGAAGACCTTTTTTTATCGAGGTCAAAGTTGGCCATTGCTGCAACCGGAATGGTAGCCAGTTCCAGGGAAAGATAAAAAATGAGGAGGTTACCGCCCGAAATCAACAGGTACATCCCCAGCAATGCAGACAACATCAGCAAAAAGAATTCAGCAAGGTGCTCTGTTTTCTTTAACCAGTCGGAACAAACCAGTGAAATGAGGTATACACCCAGCCCCAGTATATTCTTTTGCAAGGCAATCAATGGTGTGGTATGATACATGTTACCAAAAAGAGCGCCTTCCTGATTAAAGAAGCAACCCAGTATCAGGTTCGCCAGCAAAAGGGTTTGCACCACTGGCAGTAACCGGTCGTTGCTCATTCCCTTGCCTACTTTAATAAACAACAGCAGGAAAATAATGGCGGTGACCATCAGTTCGTTTTTCATCAATAGGAGCAATTCGTTCATCCTGTTAAAATTTATTTTCCAGCAATTCTGTTCACAATAATTTCAGCACCCGGTGTCAGCAGATCATTCAGCCAGCCGGGAGCAAGACCAATACTTAAGATTCCTGCCAGCAGTATGATCGCTGCTAGTTTTTCGTTCCAGGAAGCATCTTTCAGTTCCAGGTGTTCTGCATTGGTAACCGGCCCCATGGCTGTTTTTCCAATTGCCCTGAGGATGTATACCGCTGTTACCACTATCGACATGGCTGCTGCAATGGTTGCCACCCGATGAAACGCGGTGTCATTTTCCCAGGAACCTACAAACACCGTCATTTCCGCAACAAATCCGCTCAGTCCGGGCAGTCCCAGCGAGCAGAGTCCTACCAGGAACAAAACCGTTGTAATAAAAGGCATCACTTTCATCAGCCCTCCCATTTCATCTACCATTCGGGTATGGGTTCTGTCGTATATCATGCCAATTACGGCAAAGAAAAGGGCCGTCATCAAACCGTGCGAAATCATTTGCATCAAAGCCCCGGTGATGGCAGTTTGCGTAAGCATACCAATGGCCAGCAGACTGAAGCCTACATGGCTCACCGAAGAATAGGCGTTGATGTATTTCAGGTCTTTCTGCATCATAGTCACAAAAGCGCCATATAATATCGCAATCGATGAAAGTACAATAATGATGTTGGCATATTCCTTAGCACCTTCCGGTAACAGATATACAGCTACTCGTAAACAACCGTATCCGCCCAGCTTCATGGAGATACCTGCCAGGAACATGGAACCTGCAGTTGGTGCGGAAGAGTGACCATCGGGCACCCAGGTATGTAAAGGGAACAAGGCAGTGAACACACCAAATCCGAGGAACATGAAAGGAAAGATCAGGTTTTGCCGGTCGGTGGAAATCTGTGCAGTAGCCAGGTTCATGATATCAAAATCGTGTCCGCCGAAAAAATACAATCCCAGCATACCTACAATAATCAACCCCGAACCCATCATCAGCATCAGTACCAGTTTGTTGGCACTGTATTCCTTTTTGCCGCTACCCCAAATGCCAATCAGGAGGTATTTGGGTACCACAGAAATTTCGAGGAAGAAGAAGAGTACAAATAAATTGAGTGAAATAAAGAACCCGTATGCTCCCAGCGCCAGAAGGATCAGGAGAAAATAAAACTCCTTCGTCATTTTTTCGATGTTCCAGGAAACCAGTACACCAGCAGTTACAACGAGTGCGGTTAAAAGGATCATGGAAACAGAAATACCATCCACACCAATGTGGAAATGGATATTCAGCGCATCAATCAGCGGAAAATTTTGTTCAAACAACATTTGCGCTGTTTGCCCACCCGAACGCTCTGCGCGAAATGCAACCAACAATCCCAGGGCAAAAAGCAACTGCACAACAGATCCGGCAAGTGCCATCCATCTTACCTGCTGTTTGTTACGGCCCAGCAACACTGCAACTGCAGTAAGTAAAGGCGCTCCTAATAGTAATAATAGATTCATCAATTCTTATTTAGCAATGGTTCTCACCATACATATATGAACAATACAGACAATACAATCACGGCACTCAGTACGTAAATGCCATACTGCTGTACTTTACCCGATTGCATTTTCCTGATTCCTTCCGATAAAGACAAAGTGATATTTCCTGTTACATTCACCAACCCGTCCACCACATTCCGATCGAACCAGGCAGCCGGACGACCTACCAGGTTAAACAGTACTTTCCTGGTAACAAACAGGTACAATTCATCAATGTAAAACTTATGACAGGCTGCTGTGTACAAGCCACCCAGTGAAGCGCTGATCCTGCCAGGACGTTCGTTTTGGGATTTATATAATACCATTGCGGCTGCAATACCTGCCAGTCCCAGTGCCACGGGGGCAATGGAGAACGACAAATGAAAATGAGACTCCAATGGTTTTCCGTCGGAACTAACCAGCGTACCAAAAGGAATGAAACCGGCAAACAATGCGCCAGCTGCCAACAAGAATAATGGCAGCGTCATTACGAATCCGCCTTCGCCTTGATGTTCGCCATGTGGATGGTATGGCTTACTCCAGAAAATATTAAAGTAGAGGCGGAACATATAAAATGCAGTGATGCCTGAAGTAATCAGGGCAATATAATAGATGGCCTGGTTGTGCTGATAGGCTGCCAGCAGAATTTCTTCCTTGCTGAAGAATCCGGCAAGTGGTGGCACACCCGCAATAGCCAGACAGGCAATAAGGAATGTGATATGCGTTACCGGAAGGAATTTACGAAGACCGCCCATGTCTTTCATTTCGTTGCTGTGTACATAGTGAATCACAGAACCAGCACCCAGGAACAACAGGGCTTTAAACATGGCATGTGTAAACAGGTGGAAAATGGAAGCAGTATAACCCAGCCCTTCTTCCCCACCATATTTAGATACCCCCAGCGCAAACATCATGTAACCAATCTGCGACATGGTGGAATAAGCCAACACCCGTTTGATATCTGTTTGGGTACAGGCAATCACTGCGGCAAAAATGGCCGACACTGCACCAACCCAGCCAATGCCTTCCAGTACTTCGGGAGTGGTAAGGGCAAAAACAGGAAACAGGCGGGCAACCAGGTACACACCGGCTACTACCATCGTAGCAGCATGGATCAGGGCAGATACCGGAGTAGGGCCTTCCATGGCATCGGGCAACCAGATGTGTAGTGGAAACATGGCACTTTTACCCGCACCACCAATGAAGACCAGTGCTGCACCCCAGGTTAAGGCGGAAATTCCCAGGAAGGAATAACCTGCAGCGGTTTGCAATTCGGATGAACCCGGTGTGGTAAGCCGCTGAATCAGCTCTGCAAAACTCAGTGTGTTGGAACAATAACTCAGTATCAGGATACCGATCAGGAATCCAAAATCGGCAAACCGGGTAACGATAAATGCTTTTTTACTGGCTGCAACCGCACTCGGTTTTTCATAATAAAAACCAATCAGCAGAAAAGAGGATACACCCACCAGTTCCCAGAATATATAGATCTGGAAAATATTGGTAGCCAGTACCAGTCCGAGCATGGAGAAGGAAAACAATCCCAGGAAGGAATAATACACCGGAAAACGGGCTTCTCCTTTCATGTAACCGAGACTGTAAATATGTACCATCAGCGACACAAAAGTGACCACCACCAGCATCACCACGGAAATTGGATCAATCATCAGTCCCATATCGATGGAGAGGGTCTTGGAAAACTGCAGCCATACAAATTGCATTGGCACAAATTGCTGGTAAGCACCGTTCACTTTTCCGTACACAAAGAAATAGTCGTATGCGGTCTGAAAAGCCAGTAAACAGGATACCAGCAACAATGCAGTACCGATTAAACCGGCTGTTTTACCAAAAAACTTTTTCCCGAATAAACCCAGCAACAGAAAACCTGCAAAGGGTAATAGTGGTATGAGGGCTATATTAATGGCGTTGGGCATGGTTAATACTTTAAATCTTCTGCAGATGCCACATCAATGGACTGGTGACTGCGGTAAAGGTTAATGATGATGGCGATTCCTACAGCCGCTTCCGCAGCAGCTATCGCAATAACGAATACCGTAAAAAACAGCCCGTCCATTTTTCCGGGCCAGAGGTATTTATTGAACGCTATAAAATTCAGGTTCACGCTGTTCAGGATCAGCTCGGTGCTCATCAGCATTGTAATCAGGTTCCTTCTGGTGAAAAAACCGTATATACCAATGAAAAAAAGTGCTGCACTGATAAATAGTATATGATAAAGTCCTGGTTCCATCATTTTGTTTCCGGTTTACTTCTTAATGCAATTACGATACAGCCCACCAGTGCGGCCAGTAACAACATAGAGATTACTTCGAACGGCAATGCATAACCACTGTCGCTGATGTTCAGCATGTTGTTTCCGATATTGGCTACGGTAGGCGCCAATGCGGGTTCTGCTCCCGCTTTAAACTCGTGTTGAAATACCTGTAGCAGGGTCAGTGCAAATCCGCAGAACACAGCCAGCGCCGAAAACAACTGTCGGTTGAGTGCAGGTTTGGCCAGTTTTTCTCCGGCCTGCTGCGTAAGGAATATGGAGAAAATGATCAGTACAATGATCCCTCCTACATACACCACAATTTGCACAGCTGCAATGAATTCATACTCCATCCAGAAATACAATCCTGCAATACCAATCAGTGCAAAAAGCACATAAATAGCGGCTCGGAATATATGCCGGGTGGTTACAGATAAGAGGCCGCAGGCCAATGTAAGGGCTGCAAGCAAATAAAATAGTATGGTAGATCCGCTCATCATTCTACACCTTCCATGATTTTAGAACCGGGGTTATTTAAAATTTTTGTCAGCTTGTTCCTGTCGTACACGCTGTGCTCAAAGGTCTGGGCCATTTTGATGGCATCTGACGGGCAGGCCGTAACACAGAGATTACACATGGTACAAAGTTCAAGATGGTATACCAGTTTGTCGATGGCTTTTTTCTTTTTTCCTTCCGGAGTAATATCGAACCTGGTAATGACTTTGATGGTGCCATTCGGACAAGCCAGTTCGCATGCGGTACAACCGGTGCACCTGTGCTCGTTGTTTTCGTTGTGTGGCATCACTACCTCGCCTTTAAACCGGTCGGCCAGCTTCAGGGTGTCCCGGTTATCGGGATACTGTTCGGTAATAATTTCCTTGTGGTGCGTAAAATAATAACCAGTGCGGCGCATACCCACCACCAGCGATTTTACCGCCCCGTATACTTCTTTTATATAGTCTTTTAAAAACATTTGCTCTGTTTATATCAATCGTTAAAAGTGCCAGCCAAGTATAGCAAGTGCTGTCATCAGCAACAGGTTCACCATACTGATTGGTAATAAATATTTCCATTCAAGATTCAGCAACTGATCAATACGCAAGCGGGGAAAAGTCCACCGGAACCACATGATCAGGAAAATCAGGAAGAAGGTTTTTCCAAAGAACCATACGCTGGAAGGGATGTAATCCATTACGTGATTAAATGCATCCCAGTTACCAATATGAAAAGGCATCCATCCGCCAAGGAACAGGGTGGCGCCGATTGCGCAAACAATAAATACGTTTACATATTCTGAGAGAAAGAACAGTGCGAATTTCATTCCGGAATACTCGGTATGGAATCCTGCAGTCAGTTCAGATTCTGCTTCTGCCAGATCAAAGGGTGCACGGTTGGTTTCGGCTGTAACTGCAATCATAAAGATCACAAAAGCAATGATAGCAGGAATATGTCCTTTGAACAACCACCAGCCATTGGCCTGCGACTGTACAATTTCAGAAACCTGCAGGCTGCCTGTAAGCACCACAATAGTGAGGATGGCCAGGCCGGCAGACAATTCGTAGCTCACAATCTGCGCACCACTTCTCATGGCGCCCATCAGGGAATATTTGTTATTGCTGCTCCATCCTGCCATCAGAATACTGATGACCATGATAGAAGAAACAGAAGATACATAGAGGATACCTATGTTTAAATCCCAGAGTTGAAAATCTTTTGCAAAGGCAATGGGCGCCATCAGCAACATGGCTACAATCATGGCAATAAAGGGAGCCAGATTGAACAGAAACTTATCTGCACCATCGGGCGTCATGCCTTCTTTTACCAGCAGTTTCACTGTATCTGCTGCCGACTGCAACAAACCCTTTGGTCCTACCCTGTTGGGGCCAAGACGTATCTGTATCCATGCCGCTACTTTCCTTTCCATAATTACCAGCACCAGACCGAGCACGGCGAACAGGCCAATGATGGCCACGCCGGCGATCACCATTTCCAGCACAAGGGCAATGGTAGGATTGAAGGTTGTACTCAACCATTCATGAATTGAACCGGCTATTTGGCTTAAACTCCACATATTATCTGTCTATATCAGGTATTACTAAATCAAGTGTTCCCATCATGGCTACCAGATCGCCCAGCTTACTTCCGGTTGCAATTTTATTGAGCACGGAAAGGTTAGAGAATCCGGGTGAACGGTATTTAATTCTGTATGGCGTGGTACCGCCTTCACTTACGATATATACCCCCAGTTCTCCACGGGCCGTTTCTACCCGCTGGTAAAACTCACCCTTGGGTAATTTCAGTACTGCCTTTGTTTTAGCCTGAAAATCGCCCTCGGGTATATTGTCGATCAGCTGTTCGATGATGCGGACAGACTGTTCCATTTCCCGGATCCGCACCAGGTAACGGGCAAAGGAATCACAACCGGTTTCGAGTATTTCATCAAACTCCAGTTTATCGTATATCTCGTAAGGATAGCGTTTCCGGATATCGGAACTCACGCCACTTCCCCTGGTTACAGGACCGGAACATCCGTAAGAAATGGCATCTTCCGGACTTAAATATCCCACCCCTTTCATCCTGTTCTGGAAAATAATATTACCGGTTACCAGTTCATCGTATTCATGAATCTTACGCTTGTACAGCTGTATAAACTCCTTTACTTTTCGCTGAAAATCAGGATGCAGGTCTTGCAACACACCTCCAGGAACCATATAGTTCATGGTCAGCCGCGCACCGCAGGTTTCTTCCATGATTTCATTGATGGTTTCTCTTTCGCGGAACGCATAAAAGAACGGGGTCAGTGCTCCAAGATCCATGGCCATTGCACCCCACCACAATTCGTGAGAGGCAATCCTGGTAAGTTCATCCATGATCACCCGGATCACCTGTGCCCTTTCAGGAACTTCTACCTGTAGCCCTTTCTCTACACACAATGCACATGCATGGTTGTTGATGTGGGCGCTCAGATAATCCATCCGGCTTGTAACATAAATAAACTGACGATAAGTGAGGCTCTCACTCATCTTTTCGATAGACCGGTGGATATAACCTAAATGCGGCTCCACATTTTTGATGGTTTCTCCATTCAGCGTAATCACCAGGTGCAATACACCATGCGTTGCAGGGTGTTGCGGGCCCACATTGATGACTAAATCACCTTCCGTTGTTTTTCCAAGTTCTTCGACCATATCAAAGTTTGATCATGTTAATAGGATCCTCAAAATCTTTTCTCAGCGGGTTCTTGCCTTCCCAGCCATCAGGCAGTATCAGCAAACGCAGATCGGGATGATTCAGGAAATTCACACCGAACATTTCGTATACCTCCCGCTCATGGAACTCAGCAGTTCTCCAGATGGCAGAAAGTGTTTCTACATCTGGCTGGTCCCTGTTGAGTTTCACTTTCAGTACGAGGTGGTGGTTGTATTGTGTGGAACGGAGATGATACACCATGGTTAAATGGGTTTTCCAGTCTACACAGGTAAGACAAAAAAGGTAATTAAAATTCAGTTCTGGATTGTTGCTGAGCTTACCGGCCAACGCCAGTAAATCGGCTGCTTCGACCTGCACGGTCAGCCATTCTCCTCCTTCCTCAAAAGCAGCGGCAGGAAGCAGTTCGGCAATGATGGTCTTCAGTTCTTCGTTCTGCATATCAATTAATTTCCTGATCGTATTTGTTCCCTGGTTAAACCGCTTTTGATTTTCTCCTGCAGGCTGATTAATGCATGCAGCAGGGCCTCGGGTCTGGGAGGACAGCCTGCCACATATACATCCACAGGAATAATATGATCGGCGCCCTTCACTACAGAATAGGTATTATAAAAGAAAGGTCCTCCGCTGATGGCGCAGGCCCCCATGGCAATTACGTATTTCGGATCGGCCATCTGATCGTACAAACGCTTCAGTACCGGAGCCATTTTATTTACAATGGTTCCTGCAATGATAATTACATCGGCCTGGCGTGGAGTGGCCCTTGCCACTTCAAATCCAAAACGGGAAAAATCATATTTGGCACCCGCTACAGACATCATTTCGATGCCACAGCAACTGGTAGCAAAAGTCAGGGGCCACAACGAATTAGACCTCGCCCAGTTGATCACATCGTCCAGTTTGCTCAGTACAATTCCTCCTCCGGGTGTTTCATGAATCTGACCCGGAAAATCAATGGCAGCAGTATTCTTGGTTTCTGTCATGCTTATCACTTGTTATTATATCCATTTCAATGCACCTTTTTTATGTGCATAAAGGAAGCCCATGAAGAGAATAAAGAAGAAAATCAGTATTTCGGCAAATGCGAGCCAGCCGGTTGCTTTTGCAACAACGGCCCAGGGATAGAGAAAGACCAGCTCAACATCAAAAATCAGGAAGATCAACGCAAAAAGGTAATATCCCACATTCAGCTGTATCCAGGTTTTACCAATGGTAGGAATACCACACTCAATGGGCTCTCCTTTTTGCTTGTTGGTACTGGCTTTTAATACAAACCGGGAAATGAGAATTGCTATACCCGAAAAGGCTATAGCAGCTACGATCAATACAATCAGCGAGGCAGCGCCCATATGCTTTCTATTTGTACGAATATAGGAACTATATGATAAAAGAAAACATGAGAATTATCATCATTTTACCTGATTTATCCACCATTTCCTTGATGATTATCTAACAAACTCTTGTTACATTTAAACCCATGAAAAAAATACTGAAACCTGCACTCTTGTTGCTCCTGCTTATTCCGGGGGCAGCCGGACTCTATGCACAATTTAAACCTGCACAAATCAAAACGATTGATTCTGCATTAACCATACTGGAAAACAAATCCATGTTCAACGGGGTGGTTATTTTGGCCGACCACGGGAAAGTGGTCTACAGTAAGGTTGCAGGCTATGCAGACGCAGGCACACAGCAACCGTTAACGCGTTCTGCTTCTTTTAACCTGGCTTCTCTTACCAAACAGTTTGTAGCTATGATGATCATGCAACTGAAGGAAAAGCAGCAAATACAATACGACCATAAGGTTCAGCAATATTTTCCCGCATTCCCCTATCCGGATATTACCATCCGGCATTTACTTACGCATACTTCCGGACTACCCGAATATTTTGAATTAACAGACCGGTTCAGCAATACCCTCGACACTGCTACCAATACCAAAATCCTGAACGCACTGAACCAGTATAAACCCGCTCTGCATTTTACTCCGGGCAGCCGTTGGGAATACAGCAATACCGGATATGTACTGCTGGCCAGCCTCATCACCGAAATCACGGGTCAGCCGATTGAACAGGTATTTCAGGATAAAATCTGCAAGCCGCTGGGCATGAAAAACAGTTTTGCCTACTATCATTATATGAAAGGAACGCTGCTGCCGAACCAGAAAAGGGTGTTGGGTTTTGAACGGGTGAATGGTAAAAATGAGCCCAACGACCTGATCCGGGCCGACGGGGCTGTTGGCGACGGTAATTTTTATTCCTCTGCAGACGATCTGCTGAAATGGGACCAGGCGCTCTATACCAACCAACTGGTTTCTGCAAGCACTTTGCAGGAAGCATTCACACCGGTAAAACTGAACGATGGCAAAACAGAAAACTATGGATTTGGCTGGCAGATCAACCGGAATGGTGCGCAGGTATCCCATACCGGCGGATGGGTCGGATTCAGGAATTCCATCGATCGGAACATCGATCAACACACCACTGTAATCGTACTCAGCAACAATAGCAACGGCAGGTTTAGAAAAATCATCAGCGATATCCTGGAAGGAAAAACGCCCGCCATTCCTTATACACAACTGATCAGCAATGTACAGATCATTGATGGCACAGGCGTTCCCGCTGTAAAGGGCGCTGTACGAATAGAGAACAACATCATTTCCGAAAAAGGCAACCTGGTTCCTTTTAAAGATGAACCAGTAACAGATGGCCAGGGACTGGTACTTGCACCTGGTTTCATCGATACACACAGCCACCATTTTGGCGGTCTTAAATCCAAACCGGAGGCACTACCCACCGCCAACCAGGGGATCACCACCATTGCAATAGGACAAGACGGCGACAGTTATCCCATGGATACGCTGGCCGCTTTTTTCGGGCAGCGTCCGGTTGCAGTAAATGTGGCATCCTATACCGGCCACTCCAGTTTAAGAAGAGGCGCAATGGGCGCCGGAAATTTATTCCGTACCTCCTCTGCTGCTGAACTGGACAGCATGAAAAATGCATTGACAGCTGAAATGAAAAAAGGATCTTTTGGACTGGCAACCGGCCTGGAATACGAATCGGCTTTTTACTCCAACAAAGACGAAGTGATTGAACTGGCCAAAGTAGCGGCACAATACAATGGCCGGTACATCAGCCATATCAGAAGCGAAGACATTAACCTGCACGAAGCGGTTGAAGAAATTATTGAGATTGGCCGCCAGGCAAAAATTCCGGTACAGATTTCTCATATCAAAATAGCCAAGAAAAGTCTCTGGAAAACCGCGCCGCAATTACTGGCCCGTTTACAAACAGCCAGGGCCGAAGGGGTAAATATTACCGCAGATGTATACCCGTATAATTTCTGGAACTCCACACTCAAGATTCTCTTCCCCAACCGGGATTATACCAATCCGATAAGCGCTGAGTTTGCGGTGAACCAGTTGTTTGATGCGGATCAGTCTGTACTCATTCGCTTTGCACCGGAACGTTCCTACGAGGGAAAAACCATCGGTACCATTGCCTCCATCCGAAAAGAAAAACCATCCGTAACCCTGATGGCCCTGATTGCCATGGCCGCAGAATTCGACAAAAAATATCCCGACTACGAGGGCAGTACGGAAACCATCATGGGCAAGGCAATGGACGATCAGGATGTGGCCGATTTCATCAGCTGGCCGCATGCCAATATTTGTTCGGACGGATCCAGCAGCGGACATCCACGCGGGCACGGAACCTTTACCAGAATACTCGGCAGATATGTTCGGGAACAGCAACTGATGCCGCTGGAAACAGCCATTTACAAAATGACGGGCTTGTCTGCAGAACACCTGGGCATCCGCAACAGAGGTATTATTCAGGGCGGAAACTATGCCGATCTCGTACTCTTTAATCCGGCCGCAGTAATCGATCGTGCAGATGTAAAGAACGGCACCCAGCTGTCTGAGGGAATTGAAATGGTTTGGGTAAATGGTGTATTAACTTATCAGAAAGGAAAGGCAACCGGGAAATACCCGGGAATGCTCATCAAAAACAATTACTAATTATAAAAAGAGTGGAAATAATGAACAACGCACTGGTACTAACAAATGGATTGCTGAAAACCAGCGATGCCAAAACAGCACATGGCCTGATTCGGGGAACCGAACGTTTCACCATCAAAGGCATTATAGACAACGAAGCAACTGCAGGGCAGGATGCCGGAGAATTATTAGACGGAAAAAAAAGAAATATACCGGTATATGCCAGTCTGGAATTGGCTACTGCTGGTCCGGACCCCATACAATACCTCATTATTGGAGTAGCTACTGTTGGTGGCTATCTTCCGGCGGATATGCTCGAAACAATTAAAACAGCCATCCCCAAAGGAATTTCCATCGTCAACGGATTGCACGAATACCTGAATGATCGTCCGGAAATAGTGGAACTTGCCAAAGAATACGGTGTGGAACTGATAGACGTTCGCAGGCCAAAGAAAAGAGCAGACCTGCATTTCTGGAGCGGTGAAATATTCAATGTAAAAGCTACGATTGTTGCCGTAATCGGAACAGACTGTGCCATGGGCAAACGCACCACGGCCAGGATGCTGAAACAAGCCTGTGCTGCCAACGGACTAAAAGCCGAAATGATTTATACCGGCCAAACAGGATGGTTGCAAGGTGGCAAATACGGATTCATTTTCGATTCCACCCTCAACGATTTTGTTTCCGGAGAATTGGAACATGCCATTGTAAGCTGCTGGAAAGAAACCGGAGCCGACGTCATTTTCCTGGAAGGACAATCCGCGCTGCGCAACCCCAGCGGCCCTTGTGGCCTGGAACTGCTGATCTCCGGCAATGCCAAACAGGTAGTACTGGTTCATGCACCCAAGAGAGTTTACTTCGACGACGATCCGCATTGGGGTAAGATACCGGGTGTGGAATCCGAAATTGAGATCATCGAGAAATTTGGTTCTAAAGTAATTGCTTTGGCAATCAACACACAGGGATGCACCAACGAAGAGGCCTATGCGTTTCAGAAGCAGTACGAGGATTCCCTGAAGATCCCTGTATTGCTCCCCATCCAGGAAGGTGTAGAAAAAATCATTCCCGAATTGAAGAAACTGAAAGCATGAAGATCATTTCCATCCGGAGCTATTCCAAGAAGCTCGCGTTAAAAAAGCCCTATACCATTGCTTACAATACCTATTCCGATGTGGAACTGGTCTTTACAGAAATAGAATTGGAAAACGGCATCACTGGTATCGGTTCTGCCAGTCCTTCAGAAGATGTGGTTGGAGAAAGTCCTGCACAAACCCTGGTGAACCTGCAAACAGAATTTGTACAAAAACTGGTGGGCAGAGATATCCGGCATTTCAGGCAGATCGTTTATGAAACCAAAAAACATTTTCATCACCTGCCGGGTACACAGGCAGCCATCGATCTGGCATTGCACGATGCTTTTGGAAAATACCTGGGCATTCCCGTAGTTGATTTTTACGGAAGAAAAATCAAATCTTTACCCACTTCCGTAACCATCGGAATCAAGCCGGTCGCAGAAACCCTACAAGACGCAGCGGAATTTGCACAGATGGGATTCCGGGTACTGAAAGTAAAAACAGGACTGAACGTTTCGGAAGACATTGAACGGATTGCCAAATTGCATGAACGCTACCAAAACAAATTCACCATAAGAGTAGATGCCAACCAGGGCTATACCATTGAAGCTTTGCAGCAATTCATTGCCGGTACCCGCTCTTATGGCATTGAGCTCATTGAACAGCCCCTGCCGGTGGAAAGCGAATCCGCATTACTGGCCTTACCGGCAGATGAAAGGAGCATCATTGCAGGAGATGAATCGATCAAGGACCCTTCAGCTGCACTGGAATTCAGTGCACCCCCACAACCCTTTGGTATTTACAATATCAAACTAATGAAATGCGGTGGCTTGTTGGGAGCGCTGGAAATTGCCGACATTGCTGCACATGCGGGAATTGAACTGTTCTGGGGTTGTAACGACGAAAGTATTCTAAGCATTGCCGCTGCATTGCACGTTGCTTATGCCTGTCCGAATACCCGCTACCTCGATCTGGATGGAAGCCTCGACCTGGCCGAAGACCTGGTAACGGGAGGATTCCGGCTGGAAGAAGGACATATGATCATTGGCACTCAACCGGGCCTGGGTATCCATAAAATTTAGCAGCCAGCAATGATGCATCGGATCAGATTTTGATACTGAACCCTACAAAGAGGTTTCTTCCTGCGCCATTGATTCCACTTCCATGTGTACGGTAGTCGGCATTAAATACGTTCATGAAACCGGTACGCACAGACAATGGCCCGAACTGACCGCCCGCATACAGATTCAGCAGGTACCAGCCAGCCGTACCAGCAGCGCCGATGCGGTTATCGTCTATGTCTCCCTGTGCCAGCCTGTGTTGCGCAGCAGCGTAGGTATTTTCGATGGTGTAACGAAACTTACCGGTTTTGTAGGTCAACGCAGTTCTTCCGTTAAAAGGAGGCACCCTTCGCAGGGGTTCATTTTTAGAAGTATTTTGTCCGTATGCATAGGAAGCGCTTGTTTCTACCAGCAAGCGGGTGGATACCTTGTACTGCAGTTCTGTTTCGGCACCACGCAAATAAGATTCCTGGCTGTTTTCTTTTACATACACATTGTATCCGCCTACCTGTTGTCCGGGCACCTGCACCCGGGTGATGAGATCGGTCAGCTGCATATTAAAAATTGAAACTGAGGCCTTCCAGCGGTTGCCGCTGTAGCGGTAGCCGATTTCCGTATTATAGGATTTTTCCGGACGCAGTCCGTAGGCTGGAACTTCGTACCTGAAATCAACCAGACCCAGGGTACCCATATCATCAATATTGGGTGCGCGGTAGCCCGTGCTGAACGATGCATATACGGATTGATTCGTATTCAGATTGTACATCAAAGAAAAGTTCGCGACCAGAGATTCAGGACGAACCGTTACTTTTCCCAGCTTATATACAGAACCGCTGGTATCTTCTATGCGAATGGCAAATTTATTGTACCGCAACCCTGCTTCTATCTGAAAACGGTTCAGGGATAAATGGTGCAGACTGTATACGGAAAAATTACCGGTGCTGGCCTGGTCCGGATAAAGACCACGCTGGGCCAGCACTGCACCTGAACCAATGGTGATTTGCTCCTTGCTGCTGTATACTTTATCGTGATAATATTCCACCCCGCTATTAGCGGTCCAGTGTTTGGATAAAACAGAATAAATATCTGCGGTTAGCCCGAGCGTATTGATTTTGTCCTTTTCTTCGAACTTATTGGTAGCGCCGTTCTTCATGTATTTACGCTCTTCCCTGTTTTGCTGCGCCGAAGCAATCACTGTTATCCTGCTCAGCAACGGAATGCTGGTTGTTTTATCCAGCCGCAGATAGCTTAAGGTTCTTACCTGCGGATCAAAAACAGAATACTTAAAATTTTCCAGCTTTACCTTATGATACAAGGGCACATCGCGCTGTACCAGCTGCTGATGCGTCATGGTCAGTAGCGTACTGCTGTTCAATGCCAGCTTCAACTTCAGATCATAAGATTGCTCATTGTAACCGGAAGGAGCCTGTACACCAGTTGCAGATCCTCCGGGCAGATCCCCAAAATTTCTGGCAGTATACCCTCCCTGAAAGGCAATCTTTTTGCTCTGGTAGCCAACTTCTGCCCTGCCGCTGTATTCGATGGCTGCACTAACTGCTTTACCATAGATGGTAGCGCCCCACTCGGCCTTATCGGCAAACTGGGGATCTTTTGTAAATACCTGTATTACCCCGCCCATTGCATCCGAACCATATTGCACGGAACCGGTTCCCCGAACTACTTCAATGGATTGCAGGTTGTAGATATCTACTGTATTAAAATATTGATTGGGGCCGTAACGATAGGTAGAATTATTCAGCCGGATACCATCAATCATCAGCAGATTCTGGTTACCGGTAAGCCCTCTTACAAAAGGAGAACCACCTCCGTGATTGGTCTTCTGCACAAATACTCCTGCTGCGCCACTCAATGCTTCCGGAGTGGTACGAAACTGAAAATCACTGATCTGCTCCGCACCAATTTTATTATAAGAATAAGGTGTTTGTAAAAATCGAGCCGGTTGCTTGGTAGCCGTTACAATCACTTCCTGCAGCCGGTGAGCAGAATCTGTTTCCACCACAGCCAATTTTTGTGCAGTAATCAAAACGGGGAAAAGCAAGAACGGGGCAAAGCCGAAAATTTTATACATGAATCAGTCAGTTTGTAATACTTGGATGGGATAAAAATAATTTTACCCCCCTAAACATAGGACCGTTCATTATTATCTTAAAATTAATTTAGGTGAAAGGCTCAAACCAGGCTATCAACAGACGGATCAGCTTATAAAAGCTTGTTCCGTTTCCAGAAGCCCGATCTGGCAGGCGATTTTTCGGACTTCACAAAGTCCTTAATCTGGTCCAGAAAATGCGCCTTCGTCCAATCGGGCAATCCATCGTACCATACCAGGTCGTCCTGGTGGAGGGGTTTGTTCCTGAGCATATCGAGGGTGTAGGGCCCACGCATATGCATCCGATTTTTCAATACGTAAATTTTCTTTTCCATCGTATAGTCATTTTAAAATACGGCTTACTGCTCCATTAAAAAAACTATGGATTTATTGTGTATGTAATATAGCTGAATATTTCGGAATCTGCCAACACCTGATATCATTTCAGAATGGCCAAAGCCCTCCTGACAACGGGATCCTGCTGATTGGAGATCATAAAATAACCCTGGTCTCTCCACAAATGCCTGGCAACCAGCGCCTTAAATCTCCATAAAATAGTCGCTTTGCCAACCGCATCTACCGGAGCAAGATCAATCCGGTCTTTTTTGGCATAGGCCGAAAGCGACTGCCATTCCGCATTACCAGGCAAATAACCGGCACTGAAACTTTCAGGGGTTTTAAACTGACGGAACAAAGCACTGTTCTGTACAAAATACTGATAGGCAAAATTATTCAGTGAGCCGGTCATCAGCAATTGAATAAACTGGTTACTGAATCGGGTGGAATCAAAGGCAATAACGGTATCAGGAGTAATACCTCCTCCACCGTATACAATTTTACCCGAATGGGTTTTATAGGTTTTTCCTGCTGAATCCGGCTTGCTTTTTTGTACTAAACTGTCGTTTTGATGAAAGCGATTGATCAGTTCATCCTGATAGGCTTTTACTCCTTTGTCATAAGACTTTTGAATATTGCGTCCCAGTGGTGTAAAATAACGGGCAACGGTCAGGCGCACTGCAGCCCCGTCGCTGAGCTGAAACTGTTGCTGTACAAGACCCTTTCCGAAAGACCTTCTTCCGATAATAGTAGCCCGGTCCCAGTCCTGTAAGGCTCCGGCCAGCACCTCACTGGCCGAAGCAGAAGTTTCGTCGATCAATATCACCAGGTCTCCTTTTTCAAAGAGTCCGGGGCGTTTGCAACGATATTCCATCCGCGGTGCGTGCTCTCCTTCTGTATAAACAATCAATTTGTCTTCATCCAGAAATTCGTCGGCAATATCTACGGCCTCCTTCATCAAACCACCCCCATTGCCACGGAGGTCCAGAATCAGGCTCTTCATTTTTTGCGCCTGCAGTTTCTCCAGTTGCTGCATGAACTCTTCGTAGGTTCGTTCCGCAAATTTATTGATCCGGATATACCCCTTGCCCGGCTCCGGCATATAGGCCGCATCGATAGATGAAACCGGAATAACACTGCGGGTAATTGTTACCGACTGAATGGCTTTATTGCGGAGAAATTTCACTTTAACCTTAGAATTCACTTCTCCCCGGAACAGGGAGCGAATCTTGTCTGCATCTGCTTTTTTACCCGAAACGGCAATTGTATCGGCTACAGCAAGCAACTGGTCGCCAGTTAGTAACCCTGCTTTTTCTGCAGGACCATCCTTCATCACAGACATTACATTCACCGTATCATTGATCATCCTGAATTCAATACCAATCCCCTGAAAATTACCCATCATTTCCTCGTTCACCGAACTCAGTTCCTTTGCCGGAATAAATACGGAATGCGGATCCAGGTGCTCCAGCAGCTGGGTAGCCACCAATGCATTGATGCTGTCTTCGGAAACCTTGTCTACATATTTATTTTTAATCAGTTCTGTGAGTTCCTGAATGGAAGATCTGCTGGAGACCGTAAAGAACCGGGCCGCCATGGTTTTTTCTTTCAACTGAAATCCAATCGCCATCCCCACAATCATCACGATGGCAAAGAGCAGTGGTAACCAAATCTGCAGTTTTCTGGAACCCATATAAAACACTTATTTGTTTCTGTAAGAGTGCAAATATCTATATTTATATCCGAATTAAACTTTCTCTATGTCTGCCACACTCCTTGCCGACAGCGGATCCACCAAATGTGAGTGGTGTTTGCTGGAAAATGGCAAAAAAAAGAAAATCATTACTCCCGCCATCAGTCCATACTTTGTGAGTCCCGAAGAAACGTTCTCCATTCTGGAAAAAAAGCTAAAAACCAAACTGGGAAAGGCTTCCATAACCGATGTGCATTTTTACGGCACTGGTCTGAGAGACCAGACCAACGCCAAAAACATGAAGCAGGTACTGAAAAAACTGTTTCCCGGAGCTGCAATAGAGGTTCAGCACGACCTGATGGGTGCAGCAAGAGCGCTTTGCGGCACAAGCAAAGGCATTGCCTGTATTCTGGGCACCGGCTCCAATTCCTGTTATTTCAATGGAAAAAGAATCGAGAAAAACAGTCCCGGACTGGGTTATGTGCTGGGCGATGAAGGCAGCGGGGCCTACCTGGGTAAAAAAGTAATCCAGTATTATCTGTACAAGACCTTCGATGAAGAGCTGAGCACCCGTTTCGAAAAGCGTTTCAACGAAACCCACGAGAGCATTCTGTACAATGTATATAAAATGCCACTACCCAACCGTTACCTGGCTTCTTTTGCCATATTCCTTGCCGAAAACAGGGGTCATTTTATGATCGAAAACATCCTGGAAGACGGCCTGAACGATTTTTTCTTTACCCACCTGTATAAATACAAGGAAAGCTGGACCCTTCCGATCCACTTTATTGGAAGTATTGCATTTGGATTTAGAGATGTTTTAAAGGAACTTTGCGCCAGTTATGAGCTGGAACTTGGCAGGGTACTAAAAACCCCTATGCAGGGGCTGGTAGAATATCATCAATAAAAGCAAGTTATGTCGGAGTTTATAAAAGTTACCGAACAGGCGTCTACCTACAGACACCTGGAAAAGATGTCGATTCACGAATTACTTCAGAATATCAATAATGAAGACAAAACAGTTCCTTATGCCGTAGAAAAAGCCATGCCTCAGATTGAGAAGCTGGTGGCAGCCATCAGCGACAAAATGCTGGCCGGCGGAAGACTGTTTTACATAGGTGCAGGAACCAGCGGCAGGCTGGGCATTGTGGATGCCAGTGAATGCCCGCCCACTTTTGGTGTACCCTACGGCCTGGTAATCGGATTGATTGCCGGTGGAGAAAAAGCCATCACACAAGCAGTTGAATTTGCCGAAGACAGTGCGGAAGAAGGCTGGGCCGACCTGGAAAAACATTTTGTGAGCGACAAAGATGTGGTGGTGGGTCTTGCAGCCAGCGGCACCACACCGTATGTTATCGGTGCACTGGAAGAATGCAGAAAAAGAGGCATTATTACCGGGAGCATCAGCTGTAACCCCAATTCACCGGTATCTGCAGCTGCAGACTATCCGGTAGAGGTAGTGGTTGGTCCGGAGTTTGTAACCGGCAGTACCCGTATGAAAAGCGGAACAGCGCAGAAACTGGTGTTGAACATGATCTCCACTTCCATCATGATCCAGCTGGGTCGGGTGGAAGACAACAAAATGGTTAATATGCAGCTCAGCAATGTGAAGCTGGTAGACCGTGGTGTTAAAATGGTCATGGACAAACTGGCCATCAGCGATTACGAAAAGGCCAAAGACCTGCTGCTGAAACACGGAAGCGTTAAAAAAGCCGTGGAAGCAGTTAGTTAATCAGATGCACGAAATAGAACCTTTTTTTAACTGGAGACATATTTATGTAGCCGAGGAGGATCCTCGTTCCCCCTTCTATGGCAGGACCTACAGCGAATTTGAATTTTCACAGACCGTTTACAATTTCTATATCCATCCTCAATGGGACGATTTTGGCAGCAGAACCCTGTACCTGAAAATCATTTATGTGGATTATGAACTTCATTTTGCCATCATCGAAATGATCGGAGAATGGAATGATGCCATAGAGAACGATATCATGGAACTGAAAAGGGAAGTGATTGAATTACTGGCAGCACAGGGAATCAGCAAATACATACTGATCACCGAAAATGTGCTGAACTATCACAGCAGCGACAAAGAATATTACCAGGAATGGTACGAAGAAGTGAGTGAGGAGAACGGCTGGATCGTGGCCCTGAATATGCCCGAAGCAACCCAGCAGGATTTCCGCAAAAAAAAGCTCCACTATTATATAGAATTAATGGAGCTGCAAAACTGGAGGGTATACAAACCCTATCATCTTTTTAAAAAAATAGATGATGCGCTCAGCAACAGAATCACCCTTTAACATTACATATGAAACCACTCCGCTACCTGGCAATCCCAATCCTTTTGTTTACCGGTATGTCCGGTTATGCGCAGTCCTGGCAAGATACCGTTGCTGTACTCAACAGCATCTTGCAACGCTATCCGGAAAATGAACCCGGCGCCCAGGTATCGATCAGCAGAAACGGACAAATCCTTTACAGCGCAGCCAGGGGAATGGCCAATCTAGAATACAGGATTCCTTTAACCAAAACACATAAAACAGAAGCAGGCTCGGTATCCAAGCAGTTCACCGCCGCCTGTATTTTGATACTGCAGCAACAGGGCAAGTTATCTGTACAGGATGATGTAAGAAAATACATACCAGAATTAAGGGATTACGGCACTCCTATCCGGATACAACACCTGCTGCACCATACCAGCGGATTAAAAGACTGGGGAACCATTGCAGATATTTCCGGATGGCCGCGCGGAACAAAATCCTACGACAATGATGATGCCCTGGCCATCATTGCAAGGCAAACTACGCTGAACAATGTGCCCGGAGACGAATATATTTACAGCAATTCCAACTACAACCTGCAGGCCATTATTGTACAAAGAGTCAGCGGAACTGACCTGGCGCGCTTCTCTCAACAATACTTATTTGAACCTGCAGGAATGCAGCATACCGAGTGGAGAAACAATTACCGGAAACCTGTGTACAACAGGACCACTGCATACAACCGCGATCAGTTGTTTTATGAAACAGACATGCCCAACGAAAATGCCTATGGCAATGGTGGATTGTTGACCACTACAGAGGACCTGCTGAAATGGAATGCTTTCTGCTACCTGCATCCGGAAGCCGGAACGGGCTGGAGAGCCGAACGTCTGAAGTTGGTTCCATTCAACAACGGAAGCCGCAACAGCTACGCAGCCGGGCTAAGACTGGATTCACTCAATGGATGGAACAGCATCGCTCACAGTGGCGCAACAGCAGGCTACCGGGCCAACCTGGAATATTACCCCGACCTGAGTTTGTCCATTGCCTGGCTGAGCAATTCATCGAACAGAACTTTCTCCGATATTCCGACTGCACTCAGAAACGTATTTGTAAGCAAATTAAAGAATGCCCCTGCTGAAGCACCCAAACCTGCATCCGCAGATACCAGCTGGTTCAGTAAAGTGAACCGCTCCGAATTTGCAGGAAGATATTATTCTGCAGAAACCCAAAGCGGTGTTGAAATCACCCTGAATGGCCGGCAAATCGAAATACGGCCAGACAAGGGCGCTTCCGGAACGCTGAGCCCAACGGGCAGGGACAGCTTCAGTTATACATTTGGACAAATTCAGTTCATCCGGAATAACCAGGGAAAAATCACCGGGTACCACATCACTGTTCCAAGAGCAAGAAATGTGTTGTTTGTGAAAAACGCAGTGGCCAGATAGCCAAAACGTTCTGTCAGGGTGTGCTGATCGATTTAAGGGTCAGTTGAACCTGGTCACCGGGATCAAACAAATAGGAACTTGTTCTTACTTTAACAGGCAATCCATCAGCCTGCACATGAACCATGTAATAGCTTCCGTAGAAATATACCTGTTGTACTGTACCGGCAACAGTAGTATGGGCAACTGAACCGAAGCTGAGCTGCTCCGGCCGTAACAAAACCCTTTTTCCTGCCGCAGCTTCACCCAGCATATTTATAAAAACAGGATGCAGATTGGTATCAATTAAATTGTATTCTCCCAGCAATGCAGCCGTATACTCATCTACGGGATGATAATACAATTGATGTGGTGTTCCCTCCTGCACCAATGCACCGTTGCGCATTATCATGATCCGGTCTGCCCAGGAAAGGGTATCCGCTGCATCATGGGAAACCAGGATGCAGGTGATGTGCAATTTGTTGCCGATATCTTCAATCACCGATTTAATAGTGTCTTTATGCATCCGGTCGAGGTTAGAAAAAGGTTCATCCAACAACAATAAAGCAGGTGATGTAGTGAGCAAACGAGCCAATGCAATTCGTTGACGCTCTCCTCCGGAAAGTTCATCATTTTTTCTTTTCAGCAAATGCTGAATCTGGCAGATGGCATACACCATATTGGCCTCTTCTCGAGAAAGTTTGTTGGCCATGGACAGCAATTCTTCTACCCGGTAATTGTTCCTCAATTCAAAATGCTGAGAGAGATAGGCGATTTTGGGATGTCCCGGTAAAAGCCGTTCCAGCGGGCCCAATACTTTTTCACCTTCAAACAAAACAGTTCCGCTGTCTGGCTGTATTAAACCGGCAACCATTTTCAACAAAGTACTTTTGCCGGACCCTGTTTCTCCTGCAATCGCTATCCGCTGCAGGCGCTCCTGCACAAAACTGACAGGCTGTACAATTTGCCTACCCTGCTCTGTTTTGGAAATATGATCAACGGTTAAAAGTGCCATAACGGAAAGATACTGGTTTAATGAACGGCCGTTACGTTTACTTTTTCAACACCCTGCAGATGCACTTCTATATGGCGCTCATGCGCTTTGCTTTCGAACTCACTGATCACTTCCAGAATATCGTAATCAATAAAATAACTCTCGGTACCGTCGATGGTCAGCACGCTGTACTCTGGTATTTTGTCCAGGGCCCTGCGAAGTTTTACTTTATTTAAAAAAGTAACATTAGAATTCAGCTTGATCAGAAAATAAACGGTTTCATGCTTCTTTTCGCTGGTTACCCGATACTCTGCCCGGAAATTATTGAGTATGATATAGTACACAGACATCAGCAAACCGATACATACCCCGATCAGCAAATCGGTCATCAGGATAATGGAAATGGTAAGTACAAAAGGAATAAACTGCTTGCGTCCAAGACTCCACATGTTTTTAAATAACTTGGGCTTGGTCAGGTTATAACCGGTAACAAACAGGATGGCGGCAAGCGATGCGTACGGAATCTTGTTCAGTAAAAATGGGATGAACAACACGGCCAGCAACATAAAAACACCATGTGTGATGGCAGAGAGTTTACTCTTTGCTCCTGCGTCGGCGTTGGCCGCTCCACGCACCACCACGGCAGTCATGGGCAATGCACCTACCATACCGCAGGCCATATTTCCAACCCCTTGTGCAATCAGTTCCCTGTTTACCGGTGTAATCCTGTTTCTCCGGTCCAGCTTATCTACAGCTTCCACACAGAGCAATGTTTCAAGCGTTGCCAGCAGGCCGATCACCAAACCGTCTTTCCATACCTGCGGAACAGAGAATGCTTTGGAAAAATCAGGAAATACAATACTCGAAAAAATATCGGAAGGCACATTTACCAGCTGGTTTTGTTGCAGGGCCATTCCGGGAATGAACTGAATAAAAATCAGATTGAGCAGTACACCTGCCAGTACTCCCATCAAGGGCGCCGGAATCACTTTCAATTGCCTGGCAGCGGGATGTTGCATGCCCAGCATTACTGCAAAGGAAAACAGCGCTATCACCATTGCGCCAAGGGTTATATGGCTGCTGAACTCAGACAGATTCCCCAATACATTTTTAGACGAAAACAGATCCAGGAAACCTTCGGTCCAGAAATGAGGCTCAGAATAACCAAGCATCAGCGGAATTTGTTTGGAGATTAGTATAATACCAATGGCCGCCAGCATACCTTTGATTACGGCAGAAGGAAAATAACTGGCAAACATACCCAACCGAAGCACTCCCAGCAGCAGCTGAAACAAACCTGCAACCATCACCGAAAGAATAAAAACATTGTAATTACCAATGGATACAATGGAGGCTGCTACTACCGTAGACAACCCTGCCGCGGGGCCAGACACCCCTAGTTGTGATCCACTGATCATCCCCACTACTATACCTCCGATAATACCCGACATTAACCCAGCATACAAGGGGGCACCGGAAGCCAGTGCAATGCCAAGACAGAGAGGTAATGCTACCAAAAAAACGGATAAACCAGCAGGAAGATCATGTCTGAACCAAATGAGTCGATAATACCTGATTGTACGCTTCATTCGAATTTCATTTAGGAGTACACAGCATTAAAAGGGAGTAATTTTTTGTTGCCATGCGGTGAAAAGGATGCACAAAGATAATATTTATTAATTTAGGTCATGATTACAGCTACCCTCCGCGAACAGTTTCTCCTCAGAAAAGACATCACCTTCCTGAATTTCGGTTCCTTCGGAGCCTGCCCCAGGCCTGTATTTGAACGTTATCAGCAATACCAGCTCGAGCTGGAACAGGAACCTGTTCAATTCATTGTAAAAACAGGATTGGAGTATCTGAAAGCTTCCCGGATAGCATTGGGCAAGTACCTGAACTGCCATGAAGACGACCTGGTATTTGTAACCAATCCTTCTTATGCAGTAAACCTGATTGCAAAAAGTCTGCAATTACAACCCGGAGATGAAATTCTTACCACCGACCTCGAATACGGGGCCTGCGACAGAACCTTTCAATATTATTGCGAAAAAGCAGGCGCCAAATATGTGCGCCAGCCAATTACCCTGCCACTCCGTAGCAAGGAACAATTCATAGAAGATTTACTGAAAGGGCTTAGTGCAAAAACCAAAATGATCTTTATCAGCCATATCACCAGTTCTACTGCCCTGCGTTTTCCGGTAGAAGAAATCTGTGCCATCGCGAAATCAAAAGGCATCCTGGTGTTTGTAGACGGAGCACATGGGCCTGCACAGGCGGAGGTGAACCTGGGCACATTAAACGCCGACATTTATACAGGTGCCTGTCATAAATGGATGATGGCACCCAAAGGCTGTTCATTTCTATATGTTAAAAGATCGCTGCAGAATTTATTCGATCCCCTGGTAATCAGTTGGGGGTTCAACAGCACAACTCCGTCGCATTCCAAATTTCTGGATTACCATCAAACACAGGGCACCAGAGACTTCTCTGCATTCTGCACTGTTCCAACAGTGATTGATTTTCTGCAACAGCACAAGTGGACTGCTGTGTCGAAGGAGTGCAGAACCCTGGTACAGACCAACGCACTTCGCTTTTGCGAATTACTCAGGAGCGAGCCATTGGCGCCGATAAACGACGACTATATCCTTCAACTATTCAGTATTCCCATCAATACACCGGAGCCGGAAACACTGAAAGACGTATTGTTCAATAAATACAAAATTGAAATTCCGGTAATGCGACACGAAAACAGCGTGTATCTGCGCTACTCTATCCAGGCATTCAATACGCAGCAGGACCTGGATATCTTGGAAGATGCCTTAAAAAATATCATTCAAACAACCAGTCTGATTAAAGTATAATCGGGGGTATATAACCTATAGTGTACTAATATAAAGATCTTCTACTTTTTTACGGGCCCAGGGGGTTTTTCGAAGAAAGGTTAAACTGGATTTGATGCTGGGATTGTTTTTAAAACAATTAATATTGATGATCCTGGCCAGATCTTCCCAGCCAAAATGCTGCACCAGGTAGGTTAGAATAACTTCCAGGGTTTTGCCATGCAGAGGATCTTTAGATTCAAAAGGTTTCATGATTATGAAGATAATACAATCTCCATAATCATGAAAGGATGATCACAACAGCAGTTGAAAACCGCTTTATTATTTATTGCATGTCTGCAGACGGACCATACATACCTGGTACCGGAATATCCAGCAAACGCAGGTAAACGCT
This sequence comes from Sediminibacterium sp., assembly GCA_016786865.1. Classification (GTDB taxonomy): domain Bacteria; phylum Bacteroidota; class Bacteroidia; order Chitinophagales; family Chitinophagaceae; genus Sediminibacterium. The sequence goes on from JAEUVE010000024.1 coordinate 55,989, forward strand.
TAACTGTGCTCGGTGGTGGTACATATGATTCAGACACCAGGTACGCACCACAGCTTCCTTAGGAAGGGTAAAATAAACCACATCGCCGTTGCGCATGGTCCAGTTTTTGGCGAAGTCTTCGTCTTTTGCATTTTGCAGAATGGCTTCGGATTTAGCCAGCAGCCCATCAAAATAAGCCAGCAGTTCTTCTGTAGAATTGATTACTCTTTTTTCACCGCTGCCCTTGGAAAAATCCAGCTCATCCTGAACCAGGCATTCGTTCCACCAGCCATTGATCTCGGCCACGTGCAGTGCAAGCGCTTTCAGGGTCATGGATTTCTCATGTGGTTTAAAGCTGGCCTTCTCAAAAGGAATGGCCGCCAGCATTAAACGGGTGTTTGCAGATTCCTGCTTCAGTTCCGCTAAAAATTTACCAGCAATACTCATGTTCAATTTTTTTAAGTTTAAGAAGGTGAATATACGCTTTCTTTGCATTTCATATGTCCCTCTTCATCGCATCACTCAACTCCGGCAGCAACGGCAACTGCTATTATGTTGGCAATCAAACCGAAGCGGTTTTAATTGACGCAGGTTTGTCTTGCAGGGAAATAGAAATACGCATGAGGCAATGTTCGCTGGAGACCCAAAAGCTCAAAGCTATTTTTGTTTCGCACGAACATACGGATCACATTAAAGGCGTATCCACACTGGCACACAAATACCAATTGCCTGTTTACATTACTCCCGAAACTGCCAAAAACGGACCAAGATTAATCCGGCACCTTTCACAGCCATTCACCGCTCATCAACCCGTACAAATTGGCGGAATAACTGTAACCCCCTTTGGGAAGGAACACGATGCTGCCGATCCGCACAGTTTTGTGGTGAGTTATGCAGGGATCAACATTGGGGTAATCACCGATATTGGCACAGTTTGCGATCAGGTAACCCACTATTTTAAACAATGCCATGCAGCCTTCCTCGAATCCAATTACGATGAAGTGATGCTGGCAAACGGCAAATATTCCCAGGTGCTGAAAAACAGGATCAGCGGTGGCAAAGGACATATTTCCAATACACAGGCACTGGAACTATTCATTGCTCATAAGCCACCGTTCATGACCCACCTGCTGCTCTCCCACCTTTCGAGGGAAAACAATACTCCCGAACTGGCTAAAGCCGCCTTTGAACCCTTTGCAGGCAATACCCTGATCACCGTGGCTTCCCGATACGAAGCGAGCGAGGTTTACCAGATCACCCACCCACAAGCGGTTGAGCTTGTTCTACCCCGGATTCCGGTTCGCGCGGTACAGACCAGCTTATTTTAGGGCCCTGCCGAATTCCTTGTATTGCAATTACGGATGGAATTGATTAAATTGTATATCAAACAAACCAGTCCGTTATGAAACATTATCACATTGTTTCGAGGATAGCGATTTACATGCTTTCGGTTGTTCTGATCATTTTTGGTATTTGTCACTTTCTCTATCCCCGCGACCTATTCGTTTATGTTCCTGTATTCATGGTAGGTGGTATTCTGTATGCCTACATTGTAGGAGCCATTTTCATTTTAGTGGGATTGTCTTTCTTAACCAATCAGTATGTGAAATTTACCAGCTATCTGCTGGTGATACTCATGCTGGTTTTTATCCTGAGCCTTCATGTGCCGAACTACCTGAATGCAGGTACCAGAGACATGAAAATGCTGGCCCTGATCAATATCCTGAAAGACACTGCCATCATGGGATTTGTGATGCACATTGCTGCAGGGGCGCATCACCAGCACCTGCATTTTGAAGAAAGCGATTAAGGTCTAGGGATAAAGCAGGTACTTCTTGCGCATGGCTTTATATGCCGACAAACCCGGTTCCCAGGAATCATAAATTTCCTGAACAGACTTGCCTGCTTCAACCTGTTGTCTGAACAGGTCGGTTCCAGCCAGTTTGTTGATATCGCCAATTTCTTTGCTCTGGCTTCTATCGAAGAAGTGCTTTTTATCAGGGAATTTATTATAAAGTTCAATCATCCACTGAATCTGAATCCTTTTGCTCTTGCGGAGTTGGGCAATATCCACCTTCCGGAGATCCAGCCCGTAGCATTCGGTATTCATGTGCAGCGGTGTTTCACTCATACCGGGGATGCTAACCGGGGTATAGAAAAAATCGTACTGGCCTTTTAACAATGGACTGCCAAAAACAGTGAATGGAAACTGCGTTCCTCTTCCATGATTCAGCACCGTTCCTTCGAACCAGCAGGTAGTAGGATACAACATAATACTCTGTTGGGTATTGAGATTGGGAGAGGGTTTTACCGGAAGCGTGTATTCCATATCGTGGTTGTAGTTGGCCACTTTAATGATTTTTAGTTTGCACTGTAGCTTATTGGGCAACCAGCCTTCCCCATTCAGCATCTGCGCAAATTCCGCAATGGTCATGCCATGGGCAACAGGTATGGGATACATGCCAATACCCGATTTGAATTTCATATCCAACACTGGTCCGTCTACCAGGTATCCATTTGGGTTAGGGCGATCGAGGATCAGGAGTTCCTTATTGTTTTCTGCACAGGCTTCCATGATATGACCAAGTACATTGATGTATGTATAAAAACGACAGCCCACATCCTGAATATCGAAAATCATCACATCCACATCGGCGAGGTCTTCTTTGGAAGGCTTGCGTTTTGGGCCATAGAGCGAAATCACCGCCACCCCTGTGGCAGGATCTTTCTCATCCTTCACTTTAACTCCTGCACTGGCATTACCTCTGAACCCATGTTCCGGACCAAACACTTTCACGATATTAATACCGCGATTCAGCATGCTGTCTACAAAATGTTTATTACCTACAATGGTGGTAGGGTTCGCCAGCAGCGCCACCCGTTTGCCCTTTAAATAAGGCAGGTACAGATCCGTCTGGTCCGCGCCTGTAATAATCGGCTTGGGTTTGGGGGCATTGGTATTGGCCAGTGAGGCAATGGCAAACAAACCTGCAACTGCCAAAAGCAGTGCAGGTTTCAGGTAGTTTAATTTTAACAATGGGGGTAATTTTTATGTACAAAAGATTAGTTATCGTATCCTCCGGCACGCTTAGCCTTAACAGGTGCGGGCCATTTCATCGGGCCATTGGGGCCATTTGGCAGAATGGCTTTTTCATTGGAACTGCGCTCAGGATCTTCACAGGCCATATATACCAAAATCGCAGTAAGAATGGCATTGCTCTGAACATCGTCGAATACAATTTTATCATAGGTATCCCTGTTGGTATGCCAGGTATAGTTAAAATACGACCAGTTCAATGCACCCAGTGAAAAAGCTGGAGCCCCCGCAGCTACAAAAGAAGCATGATCCGAGCCACCGCCACCGGGCATTCCGGGGAAATTAGTTTTGATGGAATCTGTAATAGACTTAGGTGCAGCAGCCAGCCAGCGACCCAGGTATTCCTTGGCCTTAGCATAACCGGAACCGCCAATGTTTACAATTCTCCCGGTTCCATTGTCCTGGTTGAACAGCGCCTGCAGATTAGCAACAATTTCAGGATGGTCCTCCACAAAGGCGCGAGAGCCATTCAGCCCCTGCTCTTCACTACCCCAGTGTCCAACGAGGATTGTTCTCTTCGGATTCGGATAGACCGCTTTTAAAATGCGCATGGCCTCCATCATAACCAACGTACCGGTACCATTATCGGTGGCGCCGGTGCCACCATCCCATGAATCGAAGTGCGCAGAAAGCATTACATATTCATTGGGCTTTTCAGTGCCTTTGATTTCAGCAAGGGTATTGAAGGTTGGAACCGTTCCCAGTTCCTTAGACTGGGTATATACAGAAACAGAAGGTTGTTTGCCCGACTCGGTTAAGCGATAGAGCAATCCATAATCTTCCAGCGCAATATCTACGGTAGGAATTTTCTTAGTGAAGGCTGCAAAAATTTTGTTTACGCCAAAGCCACTGGACCAGTTGCTGGCAACAATACCCGCAGCACCTGCTTTTTCAAGCGCTTCCGCCAGTTTGGCGTTAGAAAGACCGGTTTTACTGATGCGCTTTTTCCAGGCATCTGCCAATGCAGTACGCTCTGCTTTCATTTTTTCAATGGAAGCCTTGGTACCAAACTCGTTCCAGTTATAATCCGGTCTACCGGTGGGCTGCGGCATGGAAATCAGTACAAATTTACCTTTTACAGTTGGCAGCCATTGCTGAAATGCAATAGAGTCGGCAACATCAGCCAGAATAATGGTTTCGGCAGTCACTGGCTTTTTTGTAGCGGGGCTGAATGCCAGTTGGGTTCCTTCGATAGACCGGGTCCAAGGCGCCACCATATCAATATGGGTAACACCCCTGTCCCAACCACGCCAGGTACCATAGTTCTCTCGGCGGGCAGTAATGCCCCATTGTGCATACTGTGCAATAGCCCAGTCGCTGGCCTGCACCATTTTGCTGGAACCAACCAGACGAGGCCCTACTCCATCCATCAGTTCATGGGCCAGTCTTTTTAGTTGAGAATTGTCGTTGGCTTCTTTTACAATTGAAGCAACAGTAGCTTCTGTATTACCCTGTTGGGCAACAACAGACAACGAAACCAGGCTCAGTCCAACCACCAGTCGGGCCGCCTTTGTATGTAAAGTGGATATCACAATTTTCATGGGATAATGATACAAAACAAATACGTACCACCCTAGAATACAGGGGAGTTTGTGATGGATGGGTGAATATCCGGAAACCAGTTCTCAAACACCCTGAACCGGGCATCCAGATCTTTAATCAGCTTGCGTTTCAACAACGGATCTTCAATAAAACTGTACTCAATACTGTTATAGACCAGCCGCTTGATATCGTCGTAGGAAAATTCTTTGTACCGTTTAGCCAGCAACACATACTGCTCCGTCATATTGGTTCTGAGCACACCTGCATCATCGGTGCTGATGACCATGGGCACACCAAATTTTTTGTACAGCAAAATCGGATGACGCCCCTCTTTTACTTTCAGAATAAACTCGTTGCTCACCAGATTAATTTCAACGGCCACTTTATTTTTAGCCATATACTCCAACAACTCATAGTTATTTGCTTCATGCGCAATATCCACTCCATGCCCTATTCGGGTGGCTTTGGCCGTATGCACGGCAGCACCGATATGCCAGGTAAGCTCTTCGGGCAGTACCAGTCCCAACACCAGTTCTCCCGCATGCAGCGAGCTTCTGACTTTGGGATAGCGTGCATTGCAGTACTTGTACATGATCATATGCAACCAGTAATCTTTCATGGAAGTTTCACCATGTTCCGGTGAAACAATGTTAACGCCATCAATAATCGGGCTGAGGTCAGCAGAAATAAACGCCGTTACGAGATCGCGAAACAGGGTAACCGGTTCCCTGAAACGCAACACAAAATTCTGGAAACGCATGGTGAAAAGAGAATCGTCTAACTGCAGCTTACGATGCAGTTTTTCAATCAGTTCCACATTGTAGCTGCGGGCGTCTGCAGCTACATTTTTTTGCAGCAGGTATGCGTATAAGGTATCGAGTGTTTTAAATACGGCTGTTTCATTGCGGGTTGCCTGATAATTGCGTAACCGTTCATTCAGTTGAAGAAATTGGTCTACAGAAACAGAAGACGGAATCGTTGTAAGCTGGGTTTCTATATAACTCAGGTTTTCCCGGATGGCTCTTTGCTTCAATTCCGATAAGCCGGTTTCAAAAGTTCCGCCGATCCCAGCCCCGAATTTGTCGAATGATTCAAAAAATTGTTTATCAGAAGGATAATGCGCTTCATGGTAATCTTTTACGGACCATTTTTGGATCAGCTGATCTTTGTATGATTCCAGCGCTCCCCTGCTTCTGATTGAAGAAAAGCGTTCCCATTTGCCACTTACGGGTTGTTCTTTTGCAATGGTCATGGTGGTAGCATCCACAAAAAAATCTTCCTGAATGGCATATGCCAGCAGAGGTTCTGCATAAACAGACCCGCCATAATGATGATGCAGGTCCCCGCCTTTAGGCATACGGGAAAAGAAAGCGGTTAAAGCGGCATCATTGTTCCTGATCTGATCAAAATAGCGGTTGACCGATTGAGCCTGACCAACATAAACAAGAATACACAATAGAAAAGAACAACATATTTTCATACCTCTAAAATAAAAAATAGTTCAAACAGTAAGGTTTCTATTTAATGATCGGATCCAACACCGGATTCTGCCAGTTGTTTGAGCGCCTGGTTCATGGCAACAAAATTGTTGCGGGTCGATTCCCCGATTTTTTTCAAAATAGCCGTGCTCAGGATTCCACTAAAATCCTCTCCATGTATCAATTTCACCTGATTGGGGGCTATTTCTTCAATGCAGAAATAGTGCCGGCCATCAAACAATCCTTTTACCCATAAGCTGCCCAGCCAGGAAAAGGAATGAAAAGGAACCAATTCCTGAACAACGGGTTTAAACACCATCGTTTTCTCCCCGTTTTGAAGCCGGTTGGTTAATCTTGCACCCTGCTTCAATTGGCCTTCGATGCTTCGGATAAAAGGATTCCAGCGGGAATAATCATTAAAATTAGTGAGCAACACCCACAGTTTCTCTCTGGAAGTGTTGATAACGATTTCTGTTTTAATTCGCTTGTCCATAGTTGTTTTTTTACAACACAAAACTACTATTGGTCAACGCCATCACTCATTAACAATTGTAAAGAAATTATTTAATTTACATAAGCCTTTTACGAATGCGACTCAGTGAAACCGGAGTGATGCCCAAAAAAGAAGCAATCATGTAATGCGGCACCCGCAAAAGCAGCTCGCCATGTTCCGCTTCAAATTTCCGGTATCGTTCTTCCGGGCTGTCGAGAATATAGGAAGAGAGGATCATTTGCGCGTTGATAAAACGCTGCTCTGCTATTTTACGAGTAAGTGTATTCATTGCCGGCACCAACTCATACAACCGTTGCATCTCGTCATAGTTAATCACCAGCAAATCTGCATCTTCCAATGCTTCCAGCGTTTGAATACCCGGAACCTTTCTCAGAAAACTATCATACGAACTGGCAAAGAGATTCTCTTTAAAGATAAACGCAGTAATATCCTGACCCTCTTTGGTATAATACAAGCGTAGCAGGCCCTTATTGATAAAATAGACTTCCCGCGCAATCTTACCTTCTTCTGTAAGCCGGAACTTTTTGGGAACCTGCCGGAAAGTAAAAGCACTTTCAATCAATTGCTTTTCCTGATCGGTAAATTGAACCAGATTGGATGAAAACGCAAAAAGTTGTTCAAACATGCCCAGGTCTCCTTATACAGATTTACAATTCCAACCCAAACTTTCGGGCCGTATCTTTTGCAATTTCATAACCCGCATCGGCATGCCGGATAACACCCATACCGGGATCATTGCGCAGTACCCGACCCAGTCTTGCTGCGGCATCATCCGTTCCATCTGCAACAATTACCATTCCGGCATGAATGCTATACCCCATTCCTACGCCCCCACCATGGTGCAAAGACACCCAGCTGGCTCCACCAGCAGTATTTACCAATGCATTTAGCACAGGCCAGTCGGCCACAGCATCGGAACCATCCAGCATGGCTTCTGTTTCGCGGTTGGGAGAAGCTACGGAACCAGTATCCAGGTGATCTCTTCCAATTACAATCGGCGCCTTCACTTTTCCGGAGCGAACCAGCTCATTAAACGCCAGTCCGGCCTGCTCCCGTTCACCCTGACCCAGCCAGCAGATGCGCGCAGGCAATCCCTGAAAAGCAATTTTTTCTTTGGCCAGTTTCAGCCAGCGTTGCAAACTTTTATTTTCGGGGAATAAGTTCCCGATCACTTCGTCTGTTACGGCAATATCCTGGGGGTCGCCACTGAGGGCAGCCCAGCGGAAAGGTCCTTTTCCTTCACAGAACAAGGGACGAATATAGGCCGGAACGAATCCCGGAAAATCAAAACACCTGCCAATCGGAAATGCCAGTGTTTCCGGCTGAACGGTCTTCTGCTGTTCATATTCCTGCGCTCTTGCCCGGATATTGTTGCCATAATCAAACGTAATGGCACCCTTATCCATCAGTTGCAGCATCTGTTGTACATGCAGGTACATACTTTCGTAACTCAATGCAATGTATCCTTCCGGATTGGCTACCCGCATTTCATTGGCTTCTGCATTGGTTAAAGTATGGGGTATATAACCGATCAGCGGATCATGCGCCGAAGTCTGGTCGGTAAGGGTATCCGGAACAATATTTCTTTCATTCAATCGCTGCAACAATTGCACTGCATTGCAAAGGACTCCAATGCTGCATGCCATGCCGGCCGCCTTGCAATCCAGGGCCCTGTCGATGGCCTGATCAATATCGATATATTTTTCGTTGAGATATCTGGTTTCGATGCGTTTGTCGATACGCCACTCCTCCACTTCTGCAATCAGGGCAACTCCATCGTTCATGGTAATAGCCAACGGCTGCGCACCACCCATTCCGCCAAGACCCGCTGTAACATTCAGGGTTCCATTCAGGGAGCCTCCGTAATGCTTATCGGCCAGGGCCGCATAGGTTTCATAAGTGCCCTGAACAATGCCCTGCGACCCAATATAGATCCAGCTGCCGGCAGTCATTTGCCCGTACATCATCAACCCTTTTTGTTCCAATTCGGTAAAATGCTTCCAGTTGGCCCAATTGGGAACCAGTTGAGAATTGGAGATCAGCACCCGGGGTGCATCTTTGTGTGTTTTCAGAATGCCCACCGGCTTACCACTCTGGATCAGCAAAGACTCATCATTTTCCAGGCTTTTAAGCGAAGCAATGATCTGGTCCAGGGCCTGTATATTCCTCGCCGCCTTCCCCCTGCCTCCGTAAACAATGAGGTCTTCGGGCTTTTCGGCAACCGCGGGATCGAGGTTGTTTAACAACATGCGCAAGGCGGCTTCCTGTATCCAGCCTTTACAATTCAATGTGGTTCCGACCGGAGTTTTGTATTTGGCAAAATCGTATGTGGCAATCATGCAATGAAAATACAGATTTTGACCCAACTATTTCCTTGGATAGCCCCCTTAGGCACCTAACAACAGTAGCTTTAGTACACCAGGTCTTCATAAGCAGCCTGCAGTTCGTTGTAGGAATGCTGGTCTTTAGCGGCTTTGGCGGCAGCCATGCCTTTTTCGTACCATTCAACCGCCAGGTCCTTTTCTCCAAGCTGTTCCAATAACTTGGCCAGATGGTAATAAGAACCTACATAATCGGGCGATTCGGCCAGAATGGCTTCAAAGAGTTCCCTGGCACCGGCAGTGTTTCCTATTTTGATGAATTCCAGTGCCAGTGCATGGCGCAGAAAATTATCGCTTGGATTGGCTGCCAAAAATTCCCTGATTCGGTCAATTCTGTTCATACAACGAAGATAGGGGCAATCTTTTTTACAGATTTGACCGAATAAAATTCTTGAAATACTTTGCAGCATTCCAAAGCTTACTATATTTGTAATAGTTGCATAAACAACTATTCGAAACGACAAATTGAAAACATATGAAGATTTTAGTCTGTGTCAGCAAAACACCCGACACCACCTCTAAAGTTGCCTTTACCGATGGCAATACAAAATTTGATGAAGCTGGTGTTCAGTGGATCATCAACCCTTACGACGAATGGTATTCGCTGGTAAGGGCCATTGAATTAAAAGAGAAAGATGCTTCCGTTGCCATTCACCTGGTAACAGTTGGCGGAGCAGATACGGAGCCGATTATCCGCAAGGCACTGGCATTGGGCGGAGATGAAGCCATACGTGTGAACAGCGACAGCACCGACAGTTATTATATAGCAGCACAAATTGCTGAAATCGCCAAACAGGGTGGATACGATCTGATCTTTACCGGAAAGGAAACCCTCGACTACAATGGATCTTCCATTGGTGGAATGGTAGCCGAACTGGTTGATGCACCTTATATTTCCCTGGCAACCAAATTTGATCTGGAAGGAACCACCGCTACAGTTACCCGCGAAATAGAAGGCGGAGAAGAAGTAGCAGAGGTTGCCTTGCCAGTTGTAGTAAGCTGCCAGAAAGGTGTTGCTGAACAGCGAATCCCCAACATGCGCGGAATCATGGCGGCACGTACCAAGCCACTAAAAGTGGTTGAACCGGTAGCAGCCGATGCGCTTACTACAGTTGTTGGTTTTGAACTTCCACCTGCAAAAGCAGGCGTTAAACTGGTTGATGCAGAAAATGTAGAAGAACTGGTTCGCTTGCTGCACGAAGAAGCAAAAGCCATTTAATTTAAACAGAAACCAAAACAATCATTCAAAATTCCGCAATATGTCCGTTTTAATATTCATAGACCACGCTGATGGTCACGTAAAAAAATCTTCTCTGGAAGCCCTTACCTATGGTGCTAAAGTTGCTGCGCAACTGGGTACTGCCGCTGAAGGACTGCTGCTGGGAACCGTTACCGAAGACATTGCAGCACTGGGAAAATATGGTGTAAGTAAAATTCACCAGGTTGCCAATGATACATTGAACCACCTCGATACACAGGTGTATGCAGCAGCCATTGCCGAAGCGGTTACCGCAACAGGTGCTACTGTAGTTATCTTCTCTCACACACCAACCGGTAAAGCAGTTGCAGCGCGTGTTTCTGCTAAACTGAAAGCCGGCCTGGTTACCGGTGCCTGCGCACTTCCCGATACCTCCAATGGTTTCGTGGTGAAAAAAGGTGTATTCTCCGGAAAAGCATTTGCGAATGTGAGTATCCAGACTCCTGTTAAAATCATTTCCCTGAATCCAAACAGCTATATGACTGTTGCAGGTGAAGGCACAGCTACTGTTGCACCGCTTGCTATTACAGTTGGCACTGCCAAAATAAAAGTAACTGCAGTAAACAAGGTAAGCGGAGATGTTCCGTTGACCGAAGCGGATATTGTGGTAAGTGGCGGACGCGGTCTGAAAGGACCGGAAAACTGGGGTATCCTGTTGGACCTCGCCAAAGTACTGGGCGCAGCTACTGCCTGCAGCCGCCCTGTAGGTGATGCACACTGGAGACCGCACCACGAACACGTAGGCCAGACCGGCGTTCAGGTAGCACCTAATTTATACATAGCTGTCGGAATCTCCGGCGCCATCCAACACCTGGCAGGTGTGAACAGAAGTAAGATCATTGTGGTAATCAACAAGGATCCGGAAGCACCGTTCTTTAAAGCAGCCGACTACGGTATTGTAGGAGATGCATTTGAAGTGCTGCCAAAACTTACAGAAGCCATCAAAAAAATGAAAGCGTCTGCATAAGACGAAACACAGCCGGAAGCAATTGCAGCCGGGTATATTTTCAAGCGGGGTTGATAGCAAATCAACCCCGTTTTTTTTAGCCCAGTACTACTCCGCCCTTTTCCCGGTAATCTTCTCTTACAGGCGTGAAAACGTCGAGAATAAAGCAATCCGTGATGGCCAGGCCTGCATGGGGTGTATTGGATGGAATCACAAATACCTGGCCCGGAACCAGGCGGTGAGGCGTTCCGTTTACCGTAAGCTCAAACTCCCCTTCCAGTACATAGGAAACCTGCTCATGCGGATGTTGGTGCATGGGCAGTGCGGCGCCTGCCACAACACGTACATGAGAATATGTGGCGCTGGCAGTATGAATGAACTGGGCAGTATAGCCCTCAATAAGTGGCTTGGGCTCGATGTTGCTGATCTGGTATAAAGGCATAGTAATGGTTTACAGCCGCAATTTGCTTATTTTAATTGGTATCGAAAAACAATGCCCGGTGCATTCGGGTCTGCGTTTTTTGAGTTAATTTCGTAGGCAATATGAAGAAGATAGAACTGGAAATTGTAGCGCTCTCCCACAGCATTACACAAACCCATTCCTATGCGGTTGTATTAGGCGAGATGAACGGAATGCGCAGATTACCGATTGTAATAGGTGGCTTTGAAGCACAGGCCATTGCTGTTGCATTGGAAAACATGCATCCCAGCCGTCCGCTTACTCACGATCTGATGAAAAATTTCATGAACGCATTTGGCGTAGAGTTACAGGAAATCATCATCAACGATTTGCAGGAAGGTATCTTCTACTCCAAACTGGTTTGCTATACAGACAACGACACCATCGAAATAGACAGTCGTACCAGTGATGCACTGGCGCTGGCAGTTCGCTTTGGCTGCCCTGTTTACACTTACGAACATATTTTGGAAAGCGCCGGCATCCTGATGGAAGACGGTTCCGGCAAAAAATCCGGTGGAGAGCCTGTAGGCATTGAAGAATCCGCTGGCAGTGGCAGCCACGACGATCTCAGCACCATGAGTGTGGAAGCGCTGAACAACCTGCTCAACGAAGTATTGGAGCAGGAAGATTATATCCGCGCCATTGCCATCAGAGACGAACTGAACAAGCGAAAATAATATGGTGGTTTTCCCCAACTGCAAGATCAATCTTGGATTGCACATCACCGGCAAACGACCGGATGGTTACCACGAACTGGAAACCGTTTTCTATCCGGTACAGTTAAGGGATGCACTTGAAATTGTACATGCAACAACAGAGGAACCGGAAGATATCCGGTTTACCACTTCGGGCTTATCCATTCCCGGGAATAGTGCCTCCAATCTTTGTGTAAAAGCATATCAGCTTCTCAAAAAAGATTTTCCTGAACTGCCTCCCATTCAGATGCACCTGCACAAAGTAATTCCGATGGGAGCCGGATTGGGGGGAGGTAGTTCAGACGGCGCTTTTGCCTTAAAACTATTGAACGAAAAATTTCAGCTGCAACTGAACCAGGATCAGCTGATACATTACGCGGCTCAACTGGGCAGCGATTGTCCGTTCTTTATCCTCAACCGTCCCTGCTACGGAACAGGCAGAGGAGAAATACTGGAGCCGATTGAACTGAACCTGTCTGGCCATCGGTTTGTACTGATACACCCGGGTATTCATGTTAGCACCAAATGGGCTTTTGAACAACTAACCCCAGCCAAAGCACCACGACCCATTACCGAAATCCTGCAACAATCTCTTTCCGAATGGAAGAGGGAGCTCGTAAACGATTTTGAAGCGCCGATTCTCCGAGCCTATCCTGAAATTGCATCCATTAAGCGGGCTTTGTACGACGACGGAGCCGTTTATGCCAGCATGAGCGGAAGCGGCAGTACCGTATTTGGTATTTATGCTCCCGGCCAGGCTATTGGCATTCAGGAAAAAATCAGCCATCCCTGTCAGGTAGCAGAAGGCTGAGAAATCAATATTTAACAAAATTCAACATAATAGCTATTTAATTAAAAGCTGTTTAAAAAAATAGCCTGCTATTACAGAATATTTGTTATTACTGCCGAATTATTGTATTTTGGTCAAGATTGCCTGCCAAATTTATTTTGATCACCCTTAATTCGGTTCTATGTTCAAATCCCGTACAAATGGCGGCATGTACAACCCTGCGTTCGAACACGACGCCTGTGGCATTGGCTTTGTTGCCAATATAAAAGGCCACAAATCTCACCAACACATCACAGATGCGTTGACCGTGCTGGAGAATATGGAACACCGCGGCGCCTGTGGTTGCGAACACAACACCGGTGATGGCGCCGGTATCCTGTTCCAGATTCCGCACGAATTTTTTTTCGATGAATGCATTCAGCTGGGCGTACACCTTCCGGAGTCCGGCAGGTATGGCGTGGGAATGATTTTTTTCCCAAAATCCATCGGCCTGCGCGAAGAATGCAGAGACATTTTTAACAGGGCAGCCGAAAAACTGGGACTGGATATTCTGGCTTACCGGAAAGTACCGGTAAACAAAACCGATATAGGAACAACGGCCTTATCCGTTGAACCCTGCATGGAACAGGTATTCATTACCTGCCCGGATTCCATCAGTAATACAGACGATTTTGAACGCAAACTGTTTATCCTGCGCAACTACGCATCGCATACGATTGAAAACAGTACCCGCAAAGACGACGTGGGGTTTTATATAGCATCGCTTTCCGCACGCACCATCATATACAAAGGACAACTCACCAGCCTGCAGGTGCGGAATTATTTTCCCGACCTCAACGATAAAAGAGTGGTGAGCGCATTCGGACTGGTGCACTCCCGTTTTGCAACCAACACCTTCCCTTCCTGGAAACTGGCCCAGCCATTTCGCTACATGGCACACAACGGCGAAATCAACACCCTGCAGGGAAACCTGAACTGGCTGCGTTCCAGCGAAACCGGTTTCAGCACACCTTATTTCAGCAAGGAAGAACTGGAAATGATTTTGCCGATTGTAACCGGAGGACAGTCCGACTCAGCCTGTCTGGATAATATGATCGAACTGCTGACCCTCACCGGAAGATCCTTACCGCATGTAATGATGATGCTGATACCTGAAGCATGGGATGGCAACGAAGACATGGATCCTGTTAAGAAAGCATTTTACGAGTACCATGCATGCATGATGGAACCCTGGGATGGCCCGGCGTCCATCTCTTTTACAGACGGACGCATGATTGGCGCCACCCTGGACCGCAACGGACTCCGCCCCTCCCGCTACACCGTTACACACGACGACCGGGTAATTATGGCATCCGAAACCGGTGTATTGCCCATTGATCCGGCCAATGTAAAAGAGAAGGGCCGGCTGGAGCCCGGTAAAATGTTTGTGGTAGATATTGCACAGGGACGCATCATCAGCGACGAAGAATTGAAGCAAAGCATCTGCTCACAAAAGCCTTATGCCGACTGGCTGAACAAATACAAAATCCGCCTGGAAGAGCTGCCCGAACCAAGGGTCATGTTCACCCATTTGGAACATGATCAGGTTTTCAAATACCAGAAAGTGTTTGGCTACTCCACCGAAGACCTCGATACCATTATTGCACCAATGGCCATCGACGGCAAGGAACCCATTGGATCCATGGGCAATGACGCACCGCTCGCTGTGCTGAGCGATCAGCCACAACACCTGAGCGCCTATTTTAAACAACTGTTTGCACAGGTAACCAATCCACCAATCGATCCCATCCGGGAACGCATGGTGATGTCGCTGGCAACTTTTGCAGGAAGCAATGGTAACCTGCTCGTCGAAGACCCGATGGCCTGTCATAGTGTAGCATTGAAGCATCCGATACTAAACAATTACGATCTGGAAAAAATCAGAAGCATCGACACCGGTGTATTTCAGGCCAAAACACTGCAAACCTATTTCAGGGCAAGTGGCAAACCAGGCGCCTTAAAAGCAGGACTGGAAAGGCTTTGCCGGTACGCAGTAGATGCGGTACAGGATGGATTTGAAGTCATTATTTTATCTGACCGTGCCATCGATTCCGATCACGCCCCCATCCCTTCACTGCTTGCAACAGCAGCAGTGCATCATCACCTGATCAAAAAAGGATTGCGCGGACAGGTGGGCCTGATTGTAGAAGCAGGGGATGTTTGGGAAGTACATCATTTTGCCTGTTTGGTTGGTTTTGGCGCAACCGCCATCAATCCTTACCTGGCACTGTCTTCTATCCGCGACATGAAGCTGTCCGGAAAAATACAGACCAGCCTGGATGCAGACCAACTGAAAAAGAATTACATCAAAGCAGTCAACGAAGGGCTGCTGAAAGTATTCTCCAAAATGGGTATCTCCACCTTCCAGTCTTATCAGGGCGCACAGATATTCGAAATCATCGGCATCAACAAAGCAGTGGTAGACACGTACTTTACCGGAGCCACTTCCCGCATTGAAGGAATGGGACTGGATGAAATTGCCCGGGAAACCCTCACCAAACATTTCTTCTCTTTCAGCAGTAAAGAAAGACCGGTGGATCGTTTGCCGGTGGGCGGCGTATACCAGTGGAAAAGAAAGGGAGAATTCCACTTATTCAATCCACAGACCATCCACCTGTTGCAGGACGCTACCCGCAAAAACGATTATGCTACTTATAAGAAATATGCCAACCTCATCAACGACCAGAGCCGGCATGCCTGCACACTCAGAAGCCAGTTTGAATTGGTGAAAAACAGGCCGTCTATTTCGATAGACGAAGTTGAGCCTGCAGAAAAAATTTACAAACGTTTTGCCACTGGTGCCATGTCTTTTGGTTCCGTATCCTGGGAAGCGCATACCACACTGGCCATTGCCATGAACAGACTGGGCGGCAAGAGCAATACAGGAGAAGGAGGCGAAGACGAAATCCGTTATACCCCTTTACCTAACGGAGACTCCATGCGATCGGCCATTAAGCAGGTTGCGTCTGCAAGATTTGGCGTTACTGCATTATACCTTACCGAAGCCGACGAGTTGCAAATCAAAATGGCACAAGGCGCCAAGCCCGGAGAAGGCGGACAATTGCCTGGCCATAAAGTGGATGAGTGGATTGGTAAAACAAGACACGCCACACCGGGTGTTGGTCTGATTTCTCCACCGCCACACCACGATATTTATTCCATCGAAGACCTGGCACAACTGATCTTTGATCTAAAAAACGCAAACCGCGCAGCCAGAATCAATGTAAAACTAGTATCAAAGGCAGGCGTTGGAACCATTGCAGCGGGTGTAGCAAAAGCAAAGGCAGATGTAGTATTGATTGCCGGTCACGACGGAGGTACCGGCGCATCCCCCATCAGCTCCATCAAACATGCCGGTATGCCCTGGGAACTGGGACTTGCAGAAGCACACCAGACCCTGGTGAAAAACAAACTCAGGAGCCGCGTAGTAGTTCAGGCAGACGGACAAATGAAAACAGGCCGCGATATTGCCATTGCCGCCCTGCTCGGTGCGGAGGAATGGGGTGTAGCTACTGCCGCATTAATTGTGGAAGGTTGCATCATGATGCGCAAATGCCACCTCAATACCTGTCCTGTAGGAGTAGCTACCCAGGACGAAACCCTGCGAAAAAGATTCACAGGCAACCCGGACCATGTAGTGAACTTCTTTAAATTCATCACCCATGAATTGCGCGAAATCATGGCAGAACTGGGCTTTAGAACAGTCAATGAAATGATTGGTCAAACAGACTGTTTGCAACAAAGAGAAAATGTGGACCACTGGAAATACAAAAATCTCGACCTGTCTGCTGTACTCTATAAAGAACCCGGCTCTTTATACACCGGTTTATACCGTCAGGAAGAACAGGACCATGGTTTACAAAATGTACTGGACTGGCAGCTGCTGCAAATAGCCCAAAAAGCTATTCAGCACAAAGAGAAAGTAAGTGCTACTTTTCCCATTAAAAACACCGACCGAACAGCAGGCACTATTGTTTCGAACGAAATTACCAAGCAATACAAAAGCGAGGGCCTTCCGGAAAACACCATTCATTTCCGTTTCAACGGAACTGCGGGTCAGAGTTTTGGCGCATTCAACACCAGGGGGATGACCATGGAATTGGAAGGTGATGCCAATGATTATTTTGGTAAAGGATTAAGCGGCGCCAAACTGATTGTGTATCCATCTGCACTGGCAACTTTTGCACCGGAAGAAAACAGCATTATCGGAAACGTAGCGCTTTACGGAGCAACCTCCGGAGAAGCATATATCCGCGGAAAGGCAGGTGAACGTTTTGCAGTTCGGAATTCCGGCGCAAGTGTAGTAGCAGAAGGCATCGGCGCACATGGTTGCGAATACATGACCGGGGGAACAGCCGTAATCCTGGGCAGTACAGGAAAAAACTTTGCAGCAGGCATGAGCGGCGGAATTGCCTATATCTACGATATCCATGGCAACTTTGCAGACAACTGCAATACCGAGATGGTAGACCTTGATCCTATGAATGAAGAAGACGCCGCTGTAGTTCAGTCGATGATCAGGAAGCACCATCTATATACCAACAGTACGGTTGCAGGGTTTATTCTGAGTGATTTTGAAAACCAGCGCAAAAATTTCGTGAAAGTATTTCCCAAAGATTATAAAAAAGCGCTGGAGAAAAGAAAAACCGTGCTTGCAAAGAACTAGCCAATCACCACATTGTTTCATCGCAACAAATAATAACATGGGCAAACCAACAGGATTTTTAGAATTCACCCGGGAACTTCCTGGCAAAAGACCACCTGCAGAAAGAGTGAAGGACTATCAGGAATTTGTAGAACGGCTGGACGATACCAAACTAAACCAGCAGGCAGCCAGGTGCATGAACTGCGGCGTTCCGTTTTGCCACAACGGATGTCCGCTTGGAAATATCATACCTGAGTTCAACGATGCTGTATACCGCAAGAGCTGGGCGGAAGCTTATGAAATATTATCTGCCACCAATAATTTCCCTGAATTTACCGGAAGAATCTGTCCTGCCCCTTGCGAAAGTGCTTGTGTGCTGGGTATCAACCAACCACCGGTAACCATTGAGGAAATTGAAAAACACATCATCGAAATTGCATTTGAAAAAGGCTTTGTACAACCCAAAAAACCGCATCTCCGTTCGGGGAAAAAAGTGGCAGTGATTGGCTCCGGCCCTTCGGGCCTGGCTGCGGCAGCTCAATTAAATTATGCCGGCCACCTGGTAACCGTATTTGAAAGAGACGATGCAGCAGGAGGATTATTGCGGTACGGCATTCCTGACTTCAAGCTGGAAAAATGGGTGATCGACAGAAGAGTAAAACTAATGGAGGAGGAAGGCATTGCATTTAAGTACAACACCAATGTAGGTGTAGACATTTCTATCAACAACTTACTGCGCGAATACAGCGCCATTGTATTGGCAGGCGGCTCCACCATCCCCAGAGATCTGGCAGTAGAAGGGCGAGCCTTAAAAGGTGTGCATTTTGCCATGGAATTCCTAAAACAGCAAAACAAAAGAGTGGGCAACAGGCCCTTCACGGAAGAACCAATACTGGCTACCGGGAAACACGTGGTGGTGATCGGTGGTGGAGATACCGGAAGCGACTGCGTAGGCACTTCTAACAGGCAGGGAGCAGCTAGTGTTACCCAGTTCGAGCTGATGCCCAAACCACCGGAGCAAAGAACCCCTGATATGCCCTGGCCACAATATCCCATGCTGCTAAAAACAACCACTTCGCACGAAGAAGGTGCCAACAGGCAATGGGCAGTTGCCACCAAACAGTTTATCGGAAATGAAAAAGGAGAATTGGAAGAACTCCTTATTGTAGACCTGGAATGGAAGATCGGAGCAGATGGCAGGGCCGCAGGATTTGAAGAAATCAAAGGAAGTGAAAGAAGGATTCCCTGCAACCTGGCTTTTCTGGCAATGGGCTTCCTGCACCCTCAGCACGAAGGACTGGTGCAACAGATGGAGGTAGAACTGGATGAAAGAGGAAATGTACGTGCTTCAGAAAAAAACTACCAAACCAATATTCAAAAGGTTTTTACGGCCGGAGATATGCGACGCGGACAATCACTGGTAGTATGGGCCATCAGCGAAGGGCGGGAATGTGCCCGTAAGGTTGATGAGTATTTAATGGGTTCATCGGTTCTGGAATCCAAGGATCAAAGCTGCCTTGCAAATATTTAATTAAATTTTAATAATTTTTTATACAGGCTCGTCCATCTATCGGACGAGCTTTTTTTATTCATTATCAGTTTAATTAAACATTTAAATACGATTTAATAGGCCCATAAATTTAAATGCATTTAATTTAAATATGTTTATTAAAATTAAATCAATTAATAAAATCAATAAATTAGCGAAAATAATTACAAATTATATTAAATAATAATATTTAGACATGTCCAAATCCAGCAGCCGTAAACTGGCACCTTTTATCGTATTAATGCTGATGGCCATCGCCGCCATTTTTGTCCCCTCCTCCCCGGCCAATACCAATCAGGCAAACTACAACGCTGCTGATATTGCCTGGATCATCGTTGCCACTGCACTGGTATTTTTAATGACGCCCGGGCTGGCTTTCTTTTATGGGGGCATGGTGCACCGCAAAAACGTAATTTCTACAATGATCAAGAGCGTGGTAGCTGCAGGAATAGTGAGCATTCTTTGGGTAGTGGTGGGATACAGCCTTTGCTTCGGAACCAGCATTGGCGGATTCATTGGCAACCCAATGACCCACCTGTTTTTCAAAGGTGTACATTCCGGAGCACCCTGGAGCCTGGCGCCATCTATTCCGCTGATGCTTTTTGCCCTGTTTCAACTCATGTTTGCGATCATTACTCCCGGACTGGTAGTGGGAGCGGTTGCAGAAAGAATCCGTTTCCGGGCCTATACCCTTTTCATAGTACTGTTCAGTTTACTGGTTTACGCTCCAATTGCTCATTGGACCTGGCATCCGGAAGGATTTCTGTTTAAAAAGGGGGCGCTGGATTTTGCCGGAGGCAGCGTGGTGCATATTTCAGCGGGTTGTGCAGCGCTGGCGGGCGCCATAGTGCTAAAACCCAGGCAAACACACCTGGAGCAGCGGGAAATTCCACCAGCCAATATTCCATATGTACTGATTGGTACCAGCCTGCTCTGGTTTGGCTGGTTCGGATTCAACGCAGGCTCTGCACTGGGGGCCAACGGGCTGGCAGTATCTGCATTTGCCGCTACCAATGTTTCAGCAGCCGCAGGTGGATTATCGTGGATGTTTTTTGATGTAATTCGCGGAAGAAAGCCTTCTGTGCTGGGTTTCTGCATTGGTGCAGTTGTTGGCCTTGTGGCCATCACACCCGGTGCCGGATTTATAGCAGTACCCCAAAGTATTTTCATAGGATTTGTTGCCGCCATCATTTCCAATATTTCGGTATACTACAAAAGCAAATCCAGCCTCGATGATGCACTCGATGTATTTCCCTGCCATGGCGTAGGTGGAATAATAGGTTTGTTACTGACGGGCATTTTTGCCACCAAAACGGTCAATAGCGCAGGTGCAGACGGATTACTCTATGGCAATACTGCTTTCTTTTTTACGCAGGTGAAAGCCCTGGTGATTGTGGTCAGCTACAGTTTTGTGGTATCGTTCGGCATTTTCAAATTCATCGACCTGATTCTTCCACTTCGGGTAACATCCGAAGAGGAAGCCATTGGCCTGGACGCAACACAGCACAACGAGAAATATGGCCGAACACCTCAACTTGCATAAGTTACCCGGAACAGGGTCGTTATTTGGGTAAGCAATGAACTTTTTATACCTTGATTCCTGAATGAGGTACGTTATAAAAGTTCTGCAGTTTTGCTATTCCATCTATTGCCTGATCAGCTTTATTGCTGTGATGCTTTGCATATTTCCTTTTGTACTGCTGTCGCTGCCGTTTGGAAAAGTGAAAGGCGGGAATATGATTTATCGGCTCTGTACGATCTGGGGCCGGACCTGGTATCTGCTGATCGGCATGGTACACGGAGAAATTTATGAGGCGCCCCACAACCGAAACAAACAATACATATTTGTAGCCAACCATATCTCTTACATGGATATACCACCCATCGTTACCGGTGTGCACCAGCCCATCCGTGCATTGGGTAAGGCGGAAATGGTACATGTACCCATATTTGGATGGATCTACCGGGCTGCAGTTATATTGGTAGACCGCAGCAATGCAACCGCCAGGGCAAGGAGTATCCGGGCACTAAAAGCAGTACTCAACAGAGGTATCTCCATTTTTATTTTTCCCGAGGGAACCTTCAACTACAGCAAGAAGCCCCTGAAACATTTTTATGATGGTGCTTTTCGTATTGCGATTGAAACCCAGACCCCCATCAAACCCATCCTGTTCATAGACACCCTGAAAAGAATGCATCACCGCAGCCTTTTTGAATTAACCCCCGGACTCAACAGGGTGGTTTACCTGGAAGAGGTTCCGGTAGCAGGGCTTACCAAAGAAGACCTGCCCGCACTAAAACAAAGGGTATACGACATGATGGAGCAGGGACTGCAACGTTATATCGAATATCCCGAGGCATAACTGTATTTTTGAAACATTTATTACAAACACGATTCCTTGTTCGCAGAAGTCATCATACCACTGGCCTTACCCAAAAATTATACCTGGGCTGTTCCTGAATCTTTCAGGAATGCCATGCAGCCTGGCATACGCGTAGAAGTTGCCCTGCGAAAGAACAAGAAATATGCTGGTATTGTAAAAAAAATCCATGACACCATTTCGCCCGGATTCAATCCAGCCCCGGTTTTAAATGTACTGGACGCTGAACCACTGGTGCATCCCGAGCAGTTGCAGTTCTGGGAATGGATTGCTGATTACTATATGTGCAGCGAAGGAGAAGTGATGCAGGCTGCCATACCTGCCAACCTGAAACTTTCCAGCGAAAGCATCCTGCAATGGAACGAAGAAAGAAGCCTCGATTTCAGTGACCTGACCGATACCGAATACCTGGTAGCGGAAGCATTGGAGATTAAAAAAGAACTCCGCCTCAGCGAAGTGCAGCAATTGCTCGACATCAGCAATACTTATCCGGTCATTAAAAAATTGATCGAAAAAGGAGTATGCTTCATTTGGGAAGAACTGAAAGAAAAATACAGGCAGAAAACAGAAACCTTTATCCTGCTTCATCCGCAATACAACAGCGATGAGAAGCTGGAAGAACTGCTCAACAATTGGGGCAAGGCTCCCAAACAAATGGAGCTCTTACTCTCCTACCTGCATTTTAAACAAAAAGGAGAGGATGTGCTGCAATCCGAACTGCTGAAAAAAGCCAATGCCAGTGCCGCTCAACTCAAAGGACTGATCGAAAAAGGGATCCTGATCGCAGAAAAGAGAAATGCCGACAGATTACCAACCCTTCCCAAGGAAATTCACCTGGACTTCACCCTTTCCGAAAGCCAGGTAAACGCGCTTCAGCAAATCAATTCGGTTTTTGAAAAACAAAATGTGTGTCTGCTCCACGGTGTTACCTCGAGTGGTAAAACACAGGTGTATATTCAAATGATTGAGCAATACCTGTTACAAAACAAACAGGTATTGTATTTACTGCCCGAGATTGCCCTTACGGCACAAATGATCAGAAGACTGCAAAAAAGCTTAGGGGGGCATATTGCCATTTATCATTCCAAATTCAATCCCAATGAACGGGTAGAAATCTGGAACAAAATCAAATCCGGAGAAACCAAAGTGGTACTGGGGGCAAGGTCCGCTCTTTTTCTGCCTTTCAGAGAATTAGGCCTGATCATTTGCGACGAAGAACACGATGCTTCTTACAAGCAACAGGAACCCGCTCCGCGTTACCACAGCCGCGATGCTGCCATTTATTATGCCTCCCTGTTCAATGCAAAAGTATTGCTGGGAAGTGCCACCCCCTCAATAGAGAGTTACTACAATGCATCATTACACAAATACGGACTGGTAACCCTGAAGGAACGGTTTGGCGATGTAGCTATGCCCGCCATAGAGTTGATTGATATTCGAAAAGCGGGTACCGGAAAAAACAGAAGTCCGCTTACCCCTGCATTGATTGAATCGATGCAGGAAACCCTGAATTCCGGGAAACAAATCATTCTGTTTCAAAACAGAAGAGGTTACTCTCCCTACCTGATCTGCGATACCTGTGGGTGGATTCCGCATTGCCAGCATTGTGATGTAACCCTCACCTATCACAAAGCCGCCAACAAACTGAGTTGTCATTACTGCGGCACTGCCTATCCGGTATTACAAACCTGTGCTGCATGTGGTAGCCATCGTTTTGTGCAAAAGAATTTTGGAACCGAAAAAATTGAGGAGCTGGTTGCTGAACAGTTTCCCGATGCCAAAATAGCCAGGATGGATTACGACAGTGTGAAAGGGAAACACGACCACGATATGCTGATCAAATTATTTGAGCAG
Source organism: Sediminibacterium sp. (assembly GCA_016786865.1). Classification (GTDB taxonomy): domain Bacteria; phylum Bacteroidota; class Bacteroidia; order Chitinophagales; family Chitinophagaceae; genus Sediminibacterium. The sequence continues at coordinate 79,597 of JAEUVE010000024.1, forward strand.
CATCGCATAGATATACTGGTGGGTACACAGATGGTGGTAAAAGGACTGGACTTCGAAAACGTAAGCCTGGTAGGCATCGTAGATGCAGACGGCATCCTGAACTTCACCGACTTTCGGGTAAATGAGCGGGCCTACCAGCTCATGGAACAGGTGAGTGGAAGAGCCGGCAGAAAAGATGGCCAGGGCAAAGTATTGATACAGGTAAGCAATCTGCAGCACCCTGTACTCCAATTTGTGAAGGAACACCATTACGAACACCTGTTCCAATATGAAATTGAGAACCGCAAACAGTTTGCTTATCCGCCCTTTACCCGGTTAATTCAGGTTGTTTTTAAACACAAAGAAAAACACATAGCAGAAGAAGCCGCCAACCTGATGACACAGGGCATGAAGCACCCATTTGCTGCATACATTAACGGGCCTTCCCAACCACTGGTAGATCGCATTCGGAATCAGTATCTCTGGGAAATCCTGATTAAATTGCCCAAGGATGCAGTCCTGATTAACCAATGCAAGCGGGCCATCCACCAGCAAACGGTCATCATCCAATCTAATAAGCGATACAGGGGAGTTCACATTATTCCTAACACAGATCCGGTATACTGATGCAACTATTCGAAAATCATTCTTTATTGCCCTACAACAGTTTTGGGATTGCAGCAAAGGCAAGGTATTTTTCGCCGGTACGTTCAATGAACGAACTGGATACATTGATTGCGGAAAACAAAAAAAGCTTTCAGCTCCCCCTGCTGATTTTAGGAGGAGGCAGCAATCTCTTATTTACCAAAGACTTCAATGGTTGGGTAGTAAAAAATGAATTAAAGGGGATTGAATTGGTTCGAGAGGATGAGGATCATTATTATGTGAAAGCCATGGCAGGTGAGAACTGGCATGAACTGGTGATATACTGCGTCAAAAGAAACTATGCAGGCATCGAAAACCTGAGCCTGATACCAGGCAACGTGGGCGCTTCTCCCATGCAGAATATTGGCGCTTATGGTGTGGAGATCAAAGATGTTTTTTTTGAACTGGAAGCCTACCATATTGCAGAGCAACAGGTCGTAACCTTTCAGGCCGGAGATTGTGAATTTGGATACCGGGAAAGTGTTTTTAAACGTGCCCTGAAAAACCAGTACATCATTCTTAGTGTTACTTACCGGCTGAGGAAAGTGCCTGAATTCCACACCAGCTATGGAGCCATCGAAAAAGAACTGGAAGCCATGCGGGTGGATACACTTTCGATCCAGGCTATTTCGGACGCAGTGATCCGAATTCGCAACAGCAAGCTACCCAACCCTACAAAAATCGGCAACGCAGGCAGCTTTTTCAAAAACCCGGTGATCGCTGAAGAACAATACCGGCAACTCCAGACAAAATTCAACAACATACCCGGCTATCCCAATGCAGCTACAGTAAAGGTTCCGGCTGCCTGGCTGATTGAACAATGTGGATGGAAGGGCTATCGGTCGGGCGATGCAGGCTGTTACAGTCTACAACCATTGGTACTGGTTAATTACGGTACAGCAACCGGTGCGGAGATCTTTGACCTTTCTACGCGCATCATTCTATCTGTTCAGGAAAAATTTAATATCCTGCTGGAACGTGAGGTCAACATCATTTAAGCGAAGGAGATTGGCCGGGGGACCATAACTAGTGAACAAGCACTTCCTCAACGCTTACTGTACGGGCATCGTACCAGGTAAATTCCGGATCTTTCCTGAACCAGGTCATTTGCCGCTTTGCATACTGACGGGTATGCAGTTTAATTTGTTGTATAGCTTCTTCGAGTGAAATTTTTCCGTCTAAATGATCAAACATCTCTTTGTACCCAACCGTTTGCAAAGCAGTTTTATTTCTGAAGTGAATCACACTGCTGGCTTCCGACAATAACCCATCCAGGATCATCTGATCTACCCGCTGGTTGATGCGTGCTGTTAAAACCTCCATAGGCATTTCAAGCCCCATCTTGATTATCTCAAAATCCCTGTGTTTTTTTTGTGCAGAACGAAATACAGTGATGGATTTTCCGGTTGCATTGAACACTTCCAACGCCCTCATCAATCTTTGCGGATTCTGCTGTTCGGCAACCGCCCAGAAAGCCGGATCCTTATGTTTTAGTTCCGACTGTAGCCAGATCAGTCCCTTGGCCTCGTACTGTTCCATGATGGCTGCACGTACTTCAGGCGGAACAACAGGCATAGGATCGATCCCCTCACAAAAAGCCTTGATATATAACCCGGTTCCTCCTACCATCACCACTGAATCATGCTGTTGAAACAATTCACCTGCCTTTTTCAAAGCATACTGTTCAAAATAGCCTGCATTCAGGTCTTCTGCAACAGAGTGGCTGGCAATGAAATGATGAGGAACTGCAGCAAGTTCCTCCTCCGAAGGTCTTGCTACCCCAATGGATAGTTCACTGAAACACTGGCGTGAATCTGCGGAAATAATTTCTGTTTTAAGCGCTTTAGCAAGTAAAATGGCAAAACCTGTTTTCCCAACAGCTGTTGGACCAGCTACAATAAATAGTTTTTTATTCAAAGTCTGCATTTTGATCTTCCGAACCGGTCTCTTCGTCAGCATCTACATCTCCATCCTCTCCTTCTTCGCCAAAGCCGTCGGAAGCTTCTGTCAAATCGTATTTCTCTTCAATATCGGCAAACTTATCACCCAGCAAACTCTTGGTACCATATTGCTGCGGGCCAATGCCTTCTACCCGGGAAACTGCCGGATAAGTTATTTTACTATTTTCTTCCTTACTCACACTAATCAGTGCAATCAGGAAAACCCAATGTTTGTTAAAATCGTACTCGTAAATGAATTTTTGATTGGTATCCTGAATTTCAGATCCAATTACTGTTTCGGCCATGATCAACGGATCTACCCGGTATGTCTTATCGTATTTCTCAAAACTGATCTCCCTTCCCCTTTGCCAGTTATCATTACTTCTGTAAAAAGTAGCCTGGTGTTTGGAGTCGAATTCGTATGCTTTTAAAATTGCAAAATGCAAATCCTGAAAATTTTGCGTATGTCTGATCACAATATCGCGGTATACTGCATCGTCTTCTTCCAGGTATATTCTAAACTTAAGAATGGCCATTCCAGTTCGTTTTTATTGAGTTGGGGTGCAAAATAGGAATTATTTAACGGGTTTCAGGCCCAGTTCTGCTGCTTTTTCTAACATAAACTGGTAAGCCGCTTCAAACTGATTTGGGATGATCCCGTCCAGGATGGCTTCCCGTATTGCATCTTTAATAATCCCTACATTTCTGCCAGGCGTAAGCCCGAATGTTTCCATTACCAATTCTCCGGTAATAGGCGGCTGCCAGTTCCTGATCCTGTCAGAAGCCTCCACCACCTGCATGCGCTCTTTCACCATTTCAAAATTTTGCAGAAAGCGTTTTACTTTCAACTTATTCTTACTGGTAATATCTGCCGAACAAAGTGTCATCAGATCATCAATATCATCTCCTGCATCAAAAATGAGTCTTCTTACTGCACTGTCGGTGATATTTTCCTTGGTCAGGCTAATCGGACGCAGGTGCAGCAACACCAGTTTCTGCACATACTTCATAGGTTCGTGCAAAGGCAGTTTGAGGCGGGCAAATATTTTAGGCACCATTCTGGCGCCAACTACTTCGTGGCCATGAAAGGTCCATCCGTGGCCTTCTTCAAATTTCTTGGTGGCAGGCTTACCAATATCATGCAACAGGGCTGCCCATCGCAGCCAAAGAGAATCGGTATGCTCCGCAATATTATCGAGCACCTGCAAAGTGTGGTAGAAATTGTCTTTATGTCCTTTTCCGTCTATATAAACCGCACCATGCAGGTCTACCATCTGCGGAAATATCTGTTTTAAAAGACCGGACTGGTATAACAGATCCCACCCAACAGAGGGCTTGGGACAAAGCATAATTTTATTCAGTTCATCGGTGATGCGCTCCTGCGAAACGATCTTCATCCGGTGTACATTCTGACCAATGGCCGCAAAAGTTCCGGATTCTATTTCAAAGCCCAGTTGTGTGGCAAAACGAATGGCCCGCAACATCCGCAAAGGATCATCGCTGAAGGTTCGCACCGGCTCCAACGGGGTTACAATCACTTTATCCTGGATGGCTTTCATGCCCCCGAACGGATCCACCAGGGTTCCATAATCTTCCGGGTTCAGGCTAACTGCCAGCGCATTGATGGTAAAATCCCTGCGGTTCTGGTCGTCTTCGATGGTACCCACTTCTACGTCGGGTTTTCGGCTGTGCTGGTGATAGCTCTCCTTTCTGGCGCCAACAAATTCAATTTCCAGATCGGGAAGCTTGATCTGTGCTGTGCCAAAATTTTTAAAAAAAGCTACAGTGGGCCGGGGATGCAGGGTGTCTGCATAAGCATTCGCCAGGGCAATCCCGTCGCCGATACAAACAATATCAGCATCTTTTACCGACCTCCCGATGATCTTGTCCCGAACAAAGCCGCCGATCAGGTAACAGGGCATATTTAAATTGGCAGCAACCTGACTGATCTTCTCAAAAACAACCGATTCGCTATGCGTAAAATGAATCTCCATTCGTGCAAATGTAGGGCTGTTTCCTGTTAGGAAGGCAAAGCAGCCGTTAATTGGTCTACCCGGATGGTATTGGCACAGTTGAAATGCCCCAGCGGACAGGCAACACGACCGTGCAGCCCGCAAGGCCTGCAAGACAGCGTTTCGGTTGTTTCAACAATCCGGCTATTGTTGGACAAAGGCCCATACCCGAATGCCGGAACGGTAGAACAGTACACCGCAGTTACCGGTGCATTCACAGAAGAGCAAAAATGCATGGGTGCAGAGTCATTCACGTAATTCATCCTGGCATCCCGCATCAGCGAAGCCGACTGGAGAAAATTACATTTGCCCGACAGATTGGTACACAAACGATGTTTTGTTGCAGCAATGATTTCATCTGCTACTTCCCGATCCCCGGGCCCTCCGAGCAGGTATACCTGCAACTGCTCCGGAAGAGCATTCAGTAGTTCTACCCATTTGGCCGCCGGAAACTGTTTGGTAAACCATACGGAAGTTGGTGCTATGCAGATATAGGGCTGGCGCTTCCATTGAGCTGTATAGGCATCGTCTTCCGCCGAGGGGTAGAGCGCCGGCCTGTCCGCAGGAAGCGAAGTAAGTGAAGCGATTAACTGATGGTTGCGTTTTGTTTCATGCCCCCCCTGTCCGTCTGTTCCCATCTGGTGCTTTATGGAATGGGTAAAGAGGAAGTGAAAAGGATTTTTGTTGAACCCAATTGTGGTTTCTGCACCGGAAAAGGCAGTGAGAAAGCCAGTGGCTGCGTACCGCTGAAGATTTATCACCAGTGAATACTTATTTTGCCTGATTTCCTTCAACAAAGCAATCAGGTTGCGGTATTTGGCCTGTTGCTTGTTCCAGATCAGCACTTTACGCAGAAAAGGATGTCCGTTAAACATCAATTCATTGCCTTTTCTGACCGCAATATCAATAGAAGCCTGTGGATACACCTTGTGCAGCGATTCGAGCAAAGCAGTTGCCAGAACCACATCGCCGATAAAAGCAGTTTGAATAACCAGGATGCTGCGCATGAACCAAAATTACAACAGTAATTGAGTAAACTGTATGTTTGCAAAAAATACAGCTATGGTACAGGAAAAGATCGCAGCCGCTTGGGCCAATCGGGAATTGTTGAAAGATGCAGTTTATGAGCAAGCCGTGAAAGAAGTAATGGAAATGCTGGACAAGGGTCAGCTTCGGGTGGCATCGCCCGGCGAAAACGGCTGGGTGGTGAACGAATGGGTCAAACAGGCCATCCTGATGTATTTTGGTGTTCAGCAAATGCAAACCTGGGAAACACCTCCCTTTGAGTTTTACGATAAAATGTTGCTGAAAAGCAATTACAAAGAACTGGGTGTGCGGGCCGTACCCCCTGCCACTGCCCGTTATGGCGCGTATATTGCCAAAAACGTGGTACTGATGCCCAGCTATGTTAACATCGGCGCATATGTAGATGAAGGTACCATGGTAGACACCTGGGCTACGGTTGGCAGCTGCGCTCAGATTGGTAAACATGTGCACCTGAGTGGTGGTGTAGGAATTGGCGGCGTACTGGAACCCCTGCAGGCCAGCCCGGTAATCATCGAAGACGGTTGCTTCATCGGAAGCCGCTGCATTGTGGTGGAAGGAGTCGTAGTAGAAAAAGAAGCTGTACTTGGCGCCAATGTGGTACTCACACAGTCTACCAAAATCATTGATGTGAGCGGATCTGAGCCCGTTGAAATGAAAGGCCGTGTACCTGCAAGAAGTGTGGTAATCCCCGGAAGCTATACCAAAAAATTCAACGCGGGAGAATACCAGGTAAGTTGTGCGCTGATCATTGGCCAGCGTAAACCTAGCACCGATTTAAAAACCAGCCTGAACGATGCATTGAGGGATTTCAATGTAAGCGTATAGCATGACGCAGCAACAACATCAGAAAAAACTGCTCATCGGATTTGCCGTTAGTCTTGCGGGGGCTATTCTGTTCTCTACCAAAGCCATTTTTGTAAAACTGGCTTTTCGGGATACTGGTGTAGATGCGGTTACCCTGCTGGCATTGCGGATGTTGTTCTCACTCCCGTTTTATATAGCAGCTGCCTGGTTTGCAGGCAGAAAGGAAAGTGCGGAAGCGCTTACCCCCCGGTACTGGTTCTGGATACTGGTCATGGGTATATTTGGATATTACCTGAGCAGCCTTTTTGATTTTATCGGACTGCAATATGTTTCTGCCGGACTGGAAAGACTGATTCTGTTTCTGTATCCCACTTTTGCCGTACTGCTCAATACCTGGTTGTTCAAAGCCAAACTTTCCGGCGTGCAACTGGTGGCACTGATCTTAACTTATCTGGGCATCGGTATTGCCTATTATGCAGAACTGGCTACCGATACCGGCAGCCCAGGTTTTTATTTTGGCTCACTCATGATTTTTTTGTGTGCAGTCACTTATTCATTTTACCTGGTAGGCACAGGAAGATTGGTACAGAAAGCAGGTGCAACGAGGTATACAGCCTATGCCATGCTGGCTGCTACTGTCGGTATTTTTATTCATTTTCTGGTAACACACAACGCCCGGCAACTGGTATTTACACCGGCGCTTACCAGCTACGCTGTTGCACTGGCCATTATTGCTACTGTAATCCCATCTTTTTTAATGAGCAGTGGCATGAAAAAAATTGGCAGCAACAATGTATCCATCATCACCAGTATTGGACCTGTATCCACCATCCTGCAGGCTCATTTCTTTCTGGGAGAAAAAATCCTTTTCATGCAGATAGCTGGAACCGTGCTGGTTATTGCAGGTGTACTGTTAATTGGCTGGAAGAGCAGCCAGGCTGATCCGGCAGCCAATTAAAAACAGGAATCCGGTTAAGCTTCTTCCAGCTGGCTCAGTTTCTCAAACTGCTCTATCGTAAGCGGCTTGGTAATAAAGTGCGTTACGTTGCTGAACTTTTTGGAACGCTCATAATCTGCGTGATCGATGGAAGAAGTCAGAATAATAACCGGCCAGCGCTGCCCCAGTTTTTCGTACTCCTGGAGAAACTCCCAGCCCGACTTACCACCAAAATTCAGATCGAGGAATATCTTGCGTTTTACATTCGGATTTTCGCGGATGTATTTCAGTGATTCATCGATGTCTTCAAAAATATGCACCGGCAAACTTGGAATCACATTCTTAATAATAAGTGCATTGAGTTTATTCACCAGTGGATCATCGTCCACCAGACAGATTTCTTCAATCGCATTATTCAGCAGGTACTTATTCAGTGAAATACTGCTGGTGGAAGCAAAGCTCACCTGGTCGTTCAGCTTGTAAATGGCATCGTTCATCAGGTTGGCCGACTTCTCCAGTTCAGAGAAAACCTGCTTATAGGTTTCCAGATTGTTGTCCTGGTACTTGGAAGTTTGAATCAGCTGCAGAATTTTGGAAAACTCATGCCGAAGTTCATGAGACGTAATGAAAGAAATCTTCTTCAGGTGCGTCATTTGCTCCTGCACTTCTTTTTCTGAAACCTTTTTCAGGGTAATGTCTTTCTGAATGGAAATATAGCCGGTTGTATTGCCATCCTTATCCAGGATAGAATCGATCATGATGTCCAGCCACAATTTCGCACCGCTTTTGGTATAATATAGAATTTCCGTTCTGATGCCCCTGCCCTGCTCAATCACTTTATTGATTTTCTGCAGGGTTTCCTGGCTGGTTTCGGCCCCCTGCAAAAAGCTGTTCGGATTTTTACCGGCAACCTCCTTCAGTGTAAAGCCGGTAATTTTTACAAAAGCATCGTTGACCCAGGTGATGCAATTGTCTTTATTACACAACAACACAATGCTGCTGATCTTCTGAGCAATACGGGTGAATTTACCAAATTCCACTTTTGCATTTTCCATCAGCTCCTGCTGTCTGCGGATCTGAATCTGCGCTTCTTTCACAGCTGTAATATCCAAACAGGTTCCAGCATAACCGGAGAACTCTCCATTGCTGCCGTAAACCGGATTTCCCTTATTGGTCATCCAGCGATAACTGCCGTCGTGCCTCTTTACACGATAAGTAATGGAATAACCAAGATGCCGCTGAAATGCATCTTTCCGTTCAATGATTACCCGCTGTACATCTTCCGGATGAATGGATTGCAACCAGCCTTCTCCGATTTCGTCTTCCAGCTCCGTTCCGGAAAATTCCAGCCAGGCTTTGTTTACATAGTTCAATTCATGCCGGGTATCTGTGGTCCAGATCATTTCCGGTAAGAAATCGGCAATCTGGGTAAAATCGTTACCGCTCGGATTTGCGCTTACAGCGGCAGGTGCTGCTTTTCTGAAAACCGACTGCGGCGTTTCCTGTATTTCGAATGGTTTTTCAGACTCAATAGGATACTCATCACTATGTGCATCAGCAGCAGAAGCATCTTTTCCTACCTGCAGCACACCAATGGCGTGGTTTTGCCTGTCGGTTAGTATGGTCAGATCATAATTGATCGACTGAGAACTGTCTGAGCCGCTCAAAACCTTATAGCTAATTTTTATAGAAGGTAGTTGTTTCCTTACACATTCTGTGATGGCCCGCTTAAACCGAACCATATCTTCAATATCGATAAATGCATCAAACCCTACGCCTAATACCGATTCACCAACAATCTGGTAGCGCTTTTGAAAAGCTTCATTGCAATAGGTGATATTCCCCTCGAGGTCTGTTGTAACTATATAATGATCCGCAGATTTGATCAATTGGTCCAGGCGGCTGTCTGATGTATAAGGATATCGCATACTTGTTTGTTCTGATCAAATTTACGCATTAGAAGATTATATAATCAAACCTTCACGCCGTAATTATTGATAATTTCAAGAATCTTTAGAAAATCCCGGGATTTGTCTAAAAAATAGTCGGCACCCATATTCAAACATTCATCTCTGTAACGGTTCATCGTATTATTGGTTAACATAATAATGACCGGTTGGGACACTTGCATCATCCGTACCCTTCGCAGCAATTGTATGCCGCTCATCACAGGCAGATTAATGTCTAAAATAAGTACATCGAAGGGTTCCTGCTCTATTTTCCACAAACCTTCGAAGGCAGAATTTACACAAATAATCCGATTTGCGTCGGAATTTCCCTCTAAAAGCTGGGAAAGCATATCTAAAATAACATCGGAATCGTCGATAATGAGTACATCCAGTGGTTTAGTCAGGTTGATGGGAGCTGTGTTCATACTATTATATTCTGATCAATAAAAGTACGCCTGCAGCTTACCCTTACAGGTAGTTGAAAGCAGTCATTTTGTAGTGAATGCACCAGTGAAATGTAGTGAACAGGCTACAGATTAAACAACTTATGCTCAATGGAATATTTAACTAAATCTGCATTGCTGCGGAAGTTCATTTTATCCATGATGCGGGAGCGATAGGTACTGATGGTATTAACATTGAGGGTAAGGATCTCCCCTATTTCAGAAATGGATTTACCTTCTACAATCATCTTCAGTACTTCAAACTCCCTGTCGGAAAGTTGCTCATGCGGCAGTTTGGAGCTGTAAGACTCAAGAGATCCGGCCAATACTTCCGCTACCCGGTTGGTGATGTATTTTCTTCCACTCAGAATTTGTTGTACCGCAGTCACCAGTTCGTAAGGCGCACTTTCCTTGGTAAGATAACCGGATGCTCCGGCCTTGATAGCCCTTACAGCATACTGTTCAGGAGAATGCATACTCAACATCAACACCGGAGTAAGCGGCGCATGCGTTTTAATCTGCTTTAGAATTTCTATACCGGAATAACCAGGCATACTGATATCGGAAATGATGATATCCCACTTATCCTTGATGGCACGCTTAAATAATTCAGCAGAATCGGACACGTCCTCTATTTCTGCAAACGGCAACGATTCCAGCAATATTTTCTTTAGTCCTTCTCTAATTAAACTATGGTCATCCGCAATGAGTATTCGCATAGCAAGTATCTTAACAATAGGGTTAAAAACGGTCTGAACAAATATACCAATTATGCCTGTGCAGACTGCAATTGTTCAAAAAAGGTTTTAATAAAGTCAAAAGACAACGGCTTGGTAATGTAATCGATCACCGATTTATACCCTCTGGCCTTTTCCCGGTCTCTGTTGTCGATGGAAGAAGACAAAACGATCACATTGGAAGCATTGGAGAAGGCAGCATATTCATCCAGGAACTCCCATCCACCTCTTCCGGGAAAATTGATATCCAGAAAAATAAGGGTTCCCTTATCTGCCGCATGTTTCTGCAGGGAAGAAAGGGCCTCATCAATATCCAGAAAAACCTCTACGGGCATCTCTGGCAACAACGCCTGTACAATTTTTTTATTCAGCACATTGGTCAGCACATCATCATCAATAAAAACAATTTTGCTGTATTTCTCCCGCTCATTGCTCAAATCGAAGAATTCATCATTCTGATTAAACGACAGCTTGTGGTTTAATTTGAATATGGAAGAGTTAATAATCTGAATAGACTTCTTGGCTTCAGTGATCAGATCGCTTCGCTCTGCATCTGTAATAAACCGGTTATCCATCAGATTGATAATGGATTGAATCTTGGCATATTCGTGACGCATTTCATGCGAGGTGATAAACGACAGCTCCTGTAACCTGTTTTTGTATACTTCCCGCTGTATTTCATTGTTTTTGCGTTCCGTAATGTTCTGCGCTATGCCCAGCAGATAAATAATCTGGTCTCCCTCCCTTTCGAACACAGACATTTTGGTATTGAAATACTGGTAAAGCTTCAGCTCGTTTTTGCATCTTACTTCGAACTCAACAAAATCGGATCCTTGCAACAACATGGCAGATTTCAATGCATGCTGCGCTTCCTGAAAGTCGTCCGGATGAATGATGGTTTTTAATGAGGTACAATTAAACTCACCGGGAGCAATATTGCATTTTTGCAGCTGCTGTTCCAGGGCAGGATTCAGCTCAACAAATTTCTTCTCCCTCGTATCAAAAACGAAAATATAATCAGGTAACTTATTGAAAACTGCATTGAGCAGTGCCTTGTGGTCAACTCCTGAATGCATCATAATATTATCGGTAACCATGGCAGACGCTATTTAAATTGATTCAGGGTACCATACCAGGAGTGGAAATAGGAATACAACCAGAAAACAATATATCCCCAAATGATCAGTTTTACAACCAGCCATTTCATATTATTGAAAGAAAAAAGTTTACCCAACAAGTAGAATATCTGGCCAAAGAACAGCATCATGTAGCAGATCGCCAGAGATTTAGTTGGTAATTCTCTCCATTTCATTGTGGTATGCTTTGGATTACATAGGATAAATAACATGCCAAATATAATTTAATTGATAATCAATTAAATAGCTGCTTAAAAATTTAAATTTTTCTTATTTTTTGGGAAAACAATTCCATTTTTGGGAAAAATAGAAAAGCTGCTCCTAAAAAATTGGTACCTTGGGAGCATCAATTGAACGTCCATGAGGCCTTCAAAACCGTTAAAAATATTCGTTCTGGAAGACGATTTATGGTATGGTACCATGCTGGAACACTATCTCTCCCTAAACCCCGATTACCAGGTTCAGCGGTTTGAAACGGAAAAGGATTTTTACCAGAAATTACACGAGAATCCCGATGTGGTCACCCTCGACTACTCCCTGACCGAGGGTGATGGAGGTAAAGTGCTCCGACGGATTAAAGAGTACAACCCGGAAATTGAGGTAATCATGATTTCCGGCCAGGAAGACATTTCCACCGCAGTGGAACTGCTTAAATCGGGCGCATTTGATTATATCGTAAAAGATGATGATACCAAAGACCGGCTTTGGAACGTTCTGATTCACCTTCAGGAGATCAAGGGCCTGAAAAAAGAAGTGGAGACCCTGAAAAACGAGTTGAAAAAAAGCTTCGACTTTTCCAAAGTAATCATCGGGCAGAGCGAAGCCATCAAAAAAGTATTTAACCTGATTGAAAAAGCAGCCAGAACCAATATTACGGTTTCCATTACGGGGGAAACAGGAACCGGCAAGGAAATGGTTGCGAAAGCCATCCACTACAATTCACCCAGACACAAATATCCTTTTGTAGCCATCAACGTGGCTGCCATCCCGAGCGAATTGCTCGAAAGTGAACTGTTTGGCCATGAAAAAGGCGCTTTTACCGGTGCCGCAGAAAAACGCATCGGAAAATTTGAAGAAGCTCATAAGGGGACCATTTTTCTGGATGAGATCGGAGAAATGGATATGCATTTACAATCCAAGCTGCTCAGGGTGATTCAGGAAAGGGAAGTAACCCGCATCGGCGGAAATTCAGTGATCCCGATCGATGTAAGAATTATTGTGGCCACCAACAAAAACCTGCTGGCCGAAGTAAACAACAAAATGTTCAGGGAAGATTTATACTACAGGTTACTGGGGCTTCCGATTGAACTGCCACCACTCAGGGAAAGAAGCAACGATATCCTGATCCTCGCTAAACACTTTATTCAAAGTTTCTGCAGCGAAAACAGGATGTCGGTAAAAACCCTGTCCAACTCAGCCATGTATAAATTGAAGTCTTACAACTATCCGGGCAATGTACGCGAATTGAAATCTTTGATGGAACTGGCCTGCGTAATGTCGGACGACGAAGTAATCAACGACGATAACATCAACCTGGAAAGCAACAGTAATTTTGGCAACCTGCTGAATAAGGAGACCACCCTGCGGGAATATGAGATTCAGATCATTCAATACTTTCTGAATAAGTACGACCAGGACGTATTGGGTGTTGCAAAAAAGCTGGATATCGGCAAATCTACTATTTACCGGATGCTTCAAAGCGGAGAAATCGTTACCAAATAAAGCTGTACTTACTTCCTTCATATGTCTGCAAACAAGATCAAATTACTGGAAGCACAACTTGAGATGGAAATGGCCGCCCGTTTTTCCGCGGAAAGGCTGTTACAGGAAAGGGAGAAAGAAATTGCACAGCTCAAAAAGGAAAAAAACAACAATGGCAGAAACAACGATTTGTTTTCAAGAGCGGCACTCATCAATACCATCACAGATTACCTGCAAACAGGTATTTTAATAGAAAATGAATCCGGCCTGGTAGTAGCAGCCAACCAGGCTTTTTGCAATTACTTCGACATCAGCAGGTCTCCGGATTCGCTGGAAGGGCTCGACCTTGTTCATGCAGAACTGATCCGTCCCGAAATCTTCAAAAATCATTACCTGTTTCTCCAATCTACCAACGAAATTCTGAACCAGCGCACCATTGCGCGGAATGATGTGGTAGAGTTGAAAAACGGCATTGTACTGGAAAGAGATTATGTACCATTAATCAAAGACGAGGAATACAAAGGACATATCTGGTACTTCCAGAATACAACCGATAAAAGCCTGCTCGAGAAAAAAGTTGAAAAACAAAAGCAACTATATGAAAGCATTCTCAGCAAGATTCCCGCAGACATTGCGGTATTCAATCCAGAGCATGCCGATCTTTTCCTGAACCCCATTGCCATCAAGGATGCCGAGCTCAGACAGTGGGTGATTGACTGGATGATCGGGAAACAAAAAGAAGAACCCGGCGGTATTCAAAAATGGGCCGGTGCAAAAAGCTACCACGACCTGTTCAATCAGATTATCCAGAAAAAAGAACATGGTTCCATTGAGGAAACCCGCATCAACGAAAACGGCGAAAAAGAATACTTCCTGAGAAACCTCTTCCCGGTACTGGATGAATCAGGAGAAATCATCATGGTGATTGGCTACAACACCAATATTACCGATCGGGTAAAAGCAGAACAAGAGTTAAAAGAGGCCAAGAAAATGACCGAAGAAGCCTCGAAGGCAAAAGAGATTTTCCTGGCGAATATGAGCCATGAAATCAGAACACCCATGAATGGTATTCTGGGACTGATTAATCTGCTGGAAAAGACTCCCCTTTCGGAACAACAATTCAAATTGGTTAAGCTCATCAACGATTCGTCGAGCAACCTCCTGGTGATCGTTAATGATATTCTAAACATCGAAAAAATCGCTTCCGGCAAATTGGAACTGGAAGAAGTTCCATTCCTGATTACAGAAAAGATTGCCGTAACAATAGAATCCTTCCTGTACAAGGCAGAGGAAAAAGGAATACAACTTCGTTTCATCAACCAAAGTGATCCTGAAGTTGTAGCCATTGGTGATCCTTATCGCCTGAGCCAGGTGTTGAACAACCTCATTGGAAATGCCATCAAGTTTACCGAGAAGGGATCCGTTACCGTAACTATTGCTGCCATAGAAGAAAAAGACAACAGACTATGGATTAATGTGGCGGTGGAGGATACAGGCATAGGTATTGCGCAGGAAAAACTGGAAGAAATTTTCAGCCCCTTTAAACAGGCTGCGTCTGCCATTACCAGAAGATTCGGCGGAACCGGACTTGGACTAAGCATCTGTAAAAACCTGATTGAATTACAAGGCGGTCATATCAGGGTAGAAAGCACTCCCGAAAAGGGATCTGTGTTTAGTTTTACCCTGCCCTATCAAAAAGGGAATCCTTCTTTGCTTCAGCCGGAACAAATGGTTATTACCGACTTCAGTATGCTCAGCGGTAAAAAGATTTTACTTGCAGAAGACCTGGAACTGAATCAGTTTATTGTAGAAAGTATTCTGAGGGAAAAAGGCTGCACGGTTGTATCAGTTGCAGATGGAGCAGAAGCTGTTTCGGAAGCAGAAAAAAACAACTACGATTTGATCCTGATGGACATTTCCATGCCAGTGATGGATGGACTGGAAGCTACCAGACTGATCCGGAGCAACAGCAATCCGGCAAAAGCACATATTCCGATTATTGCACTTACTGCCAATGCGCTGAAAGGAGATGAAGCACTTTTCAGGGAAGCGGGCATGAATGGTTATATCAGTAAACCATTTAAAGAACAGGCCCTTTTAAAAACCATCATGAGTTCCTTGTCGGGGTCAGGCTTTGCCTATACAGAAACTGCAAGGCAGGCGGAATCATCCACAGTTCCAGTTACAGCGATCGCTGCCGGCAACAGCAGCAGACAAAAAATGTACGACGAAAAACTGGTCAGTGAAATGGGCAAGGGCAAGATGGAGTTTATTCACAAAATGGTACAGTTGTTTCTCAAAACCATGCCTGCCGATATTGAGCAGCTGAGTATTTCCACAACAGAGAAAGACTGGCCGATGGTAGGTAAAACCGCACACAGAATGAAGTCGGCTATAGATGGCATGGGTATCGGTGCACTCAAAAAAAGTATCCGCGACCTCGAGGCCAATGCCAAACAGGAAAATGACATTGGTTCCATCCCCGAACAGGTCAATGAAATTGGCAGTTATCTTCACAAAGTCATGCAACAGCTCCGGAAAGATTATCCGGCCAACTAGAATTTCCCATACAAGTAGTTTTTTCCAAATTTTGGAAATTTCAATTGATCGATTATTTTTCAATCAATTGATTATCATACTGTTAAATCGAATCATTGGGTTGGCACTCTTTTCGAAATGGTTTTGACAGGAAAGGAATCCCCTTTCTTTCAAAACACGAGCCATGGAGATTGTTCACCTTATTTTATATAAGCCCGACGGGTTCAACGGAAGACTGGTTAGTTCGGTCGATCAACTGGCTTCTGAGCAAACAAAACTGGGACATACCGTACATCTCTGGGAAATCGGTCCTGCACCGGGCGATCATTTCCAATTCCGGCCTTATCAAACTTCCTTTTTCAGAATAAACAATTCCCGCTGGTCCGTAAGCAAGGAAATCATTGAAGCCATTAACCAACTCCGGAAGGGTACCATTGTTCACATGCACGGAGGTTTTGCGCCTCTTTTTGTTTCCCTGGCAATACATCTAAAGAAAAGAAACATTCCATTTATTTATACAACCCACGGTGCATTCAACAAGCAGACCCTTGAATCTGCAGGCTTTTTAAAAAAAGCATACTTCCATCTGTTCGAAAAGCTGTTGATCAAATGGTCTGCTGCAGTTCATTTCGAGGCACACAAAGAAAAAGAGCTCGTAAACGAAAACAGCATCACAGAAAACAAGAAAGTATTTTTTATACCCAACGGATTGAACAGAGGCAATATGCTCAATCCTCCCAAATTGAGAAAAAATCCTGAACCCGTTTTTGGATACTTCGGAAAACTGGACATCAAAAATGCTGGTCTGGATATTTTATTACAAGCTTTTGCGGAATACAAATTCAAATATTTCGAGAAAGGTGTATTGTGGATTGTAGGAGAAGGAAAAGATAAGGAAGCGCTTGAGCAACTGTCTACCCAACTGCGTATTCAGGACCATGTGGTATTTCATGGCAATATTCTGGGGAACAGAAAATTTGAGCTGCTTAATAAAACAGATGTGTTTCTCCGGCCCTCCAGGGTAGAATACAATTCAACCAGCATACTGGAAGCAGCTTCCTCCTCAGTACCATCTGTGGTTTCTAAAGAAACTTATATGGGTGAGTACATCAATGAATACGATGCAGGATATGAACTTCAGGAAAACTCAGCCAATTGCCTTGCTAAAAACATGATCAGGTGCCTGAAGGATATACAGCAACAAAGGTGGAACTACAAAAGGAGAAATGCCTACAGAATGGTGAACGAGAAATTTCAATGGAAAACGATTGCTAAAGAACACATTCATGCTTATCAGCAGGTGCTGATTGAGCAGGTAGCTTAAGTCCAATAGTTATGACGCATATCGCTAATATAGAAGAACAAAATGCAATTCTGCTGCAGGATCTCTACACGGCATCACTGACGTACCTGCAAAACCATTGCAACAAGGAGGTAATCACCCCCCGGGATCACGTCACTTATCCGTTCCTCTATGGTAAATACGCGTTGCTTACCACCCCAGTACTGCCAGGCAACGACATACATGTGGTGCTGGATGTTTTTTCAAAATTTGCCGAATATCCACTGGTGATCTGCGGAGACTGGAAAAATAACTCTTATGCGGAAGCCCTTTATACCAAATACAGCAACAATCACGCGATTCATCTGCTCGACACAGTAAAGGACCTGAGAACACTGAATATGCTTCGCTCCAACTGTTATGTATATATAGACGCATTTTATCAGCCGGATCACAATACATCCCTGATCGAAGCCATGTACATGCAATTACCTGTTCTGGCATTTGCATCCCACTATAATATAACCCTTACATCCAATAAAGCCATGTATTACAAAATGCCCACCGAGCTACTTGCAGCCCTGAAGTCGCTGCATCCTACAAAAGCTGCTGAAATCGGCAGTACCATGAAGGAAGTGATCAGCAACAAAATCAATACTGCTCAGCAACAAAACAATCCAAAACAAATGGTTTTGCAGCCAGCAAGACAACCAAACCCAATAAAGCACTAATGGGCCATTATTTGTTTATTTTAAGCCCCCGGCTTTGCTCAGTTATTGAACTGAACAGTTGTATTTTTGTAATAGATTGATGCACAAGCAAGGCTCAAAAAAACTAAATGATGGAAATCCTGCACCTGGTGTATAATAAACCAGATGTCATTTATAAGAAAATGGCATTAACGGTTGACCAACTGGCTACCGCACAGGTAAAGTTGGGATACAGCGTACATGTATGGGAAATGGGCAACAGCCCTTACGAGGAACTTCAGCAAAGACCTTATAAAATCCGCCATTTTCACGTTAAAAGCTATGTCTGGGCTACCACAGGCGAAATCAACGAAGCCATCAGGCAGCTTAAAAAAAACACCATCGTGCACATGCACGGAGGATTCGTTCCCCTATTTTTTACTTTTGCCTTTCACCTGAACAAACGCAATATTCCCTTTGTGTACACACCGCATGGCACTTATAACAAGAGCAATATACAGGCCTCGGGAATATCGAAGAAGATGTACTTCAAAATGTTCGAAAATTCGCTAATGCAATGGTGTGCAGCCCTCCATTTTGAAGGACCCAGCGAAAAATCACTCATCGACGATCCCGAAATAACCAACGACAAAAAAGTACGCTACATACCCAATGGGCTCAGCAATGAGAGCAGCCTCCCTGCTGCCAGGTTCAATGAATTTGAAGAGCCCGTATTCGCCTGGTTTGGCAAACCGGAAATCAACAACGGGGGCCTGGATATACTGGTACAGGGATTTGCAGAATACAAACAGAAATATTCTGGAAAGGGCGTTTTATGGATGGTGGGGGAAGGTGACCAAAAAAAGCAACTCTATGCACTGGTTACGCAACTGGGAATCCAGAACCATGTTTTCTTTAAAGGAAACGTAATCGGGTTGCGAAAGTTTGAGTTACTGAACAAGGTAAATGTTTTCTTACGCCCATCCCGCTTTGAATACGACCCGTCGATTGTATTGGAAGCGGCCTCTGCATGGGTTCCATCGATTGTATCCCGGGAAACCAATATGGGAGAATATATTGAGGAGTTTGATGCAGGTATTGTGCTGGATCAAAACACGCCTCATCATCTTGCCAAGGCAATAGCCAAATCAGCTTCCGAACTCGAAAACTACGACTGGGAACAAAAAAGAAAGAATGCCCACAGAATGGTTACAGAAAAATTTCAGTGGAGCAATATTGCCAAGGAGCATATCAAGGTTTATGAACGTGCACTGGCTAGTCTTTGATAAAAGGCAAATGCACGTTGGCATACGCTGCCATTTTTACCCGCTCGGGTAATTTTTTGAAGGATCTGAATGGCCCGTCGTAGGAAAACATATTAACGATAGCTGGAGGCAATATTCCACCGGGATCTACCTCCAGTTCATATTCCACTTTTACCTTTTCACCAGGCAAGGGACTAATGGTCCACTTACCCGAAGAATGCCGGATTCGGACCAGATTGGGTTTAACAGGCAGGTAATCCGGTTTATTTTCTGCCAGCACGGTAATCACCTTGGTTTGTTCATCCTGAGACATGGAAATTTTTATAATAAAATCCCGGTTCTTAACTGGCCAGGGCATGGAAATTTCTGCATAGTAATAAAGGGATGAAGGAGATTCCTGCTTTACTATATAGCAGGACTTGGTGCCGTAGACCCATTCCGGGGTGCGCATCACATCCTGCAAAACAGCAGCCACCTTCGTCAGCGAAGTATTCAGCACAGTGACCGTTTTAACTGCTTTAAAAGACGAGGTTCCGCCCTCTTCCATATATACCAGTACGCCGTCTTTATCTGTTTTGAGCTTCCATTGTTTTGATGGCTGTGCACCAAGCGAGAAAGCTACAATAAGAAGGGGCGTCAGCAAGTAAAGTTTGTAAAACATCTTCATAAGATTGGATATATAAATACAAACAAGCTTATGATTTTGTTCAGCATTCAGCATGATTTATACTGAATTTCCCCAACACATTATCTGTAGTTGATCAAAAACCATTTAGCGCCATCGGATATATAGTGTATAAAACGATATCCATTGGCTATATCCACGCCCGCATTGTCTACAGATCCGGACACTGCATTGATCTTACTACTACTGGTTACTAAAATTCTGAGAATAATTGCTTTCCCTTCGTTTCCGGAGGGTGATGGTAAAGTAAAGGAAACGTTATTACTACCACTTGAATAACTGGTCGTAATAATTGTGGTATTTTGACTTAGCTCATCATTACTACCAACCAACGAACTGAAAGTACTACTATTGATAACGATCGTTCTTTGACTACTAGCTGCAGTACCAACAGCATTGACTGCTGAAATTTTATTGCTGGTGATGGTAATACCCGAGCCGGCTGTAACAACTGAGCCATCAGCTGCCAAAAGCTGGCTGGCACTCCCTCCTGACTTTATAAAGCTGGTGGCAGTAACGGCACCGGCTGCAATATTACCGCTGGCATCCCTCGCAACAATTGAACCTGCAGTATTATCACTCGTTGCTGTTGTAGCCGAATTAGCCACTTTACCTGCAGTACTGATGGTAGCCAGTTTGGTATCTGCAATGGCAGCAGAAGCGTTGATATGAGCATTACTTATGGCACCAGTTGCTATTAGCGGAAGATCTGCTGTACCTGCCAGGTCTCCGGCTAATTTTACAATTCCCTTTGCAGCATTAGTTGCATCAGTTGCTCCCGGTCCAGGATCGCCTTTGTCTCCTTTTTCTCCCTGAGGCCCCTGTGGACCAATAGCACCGTCCTTACCATTTGCGCCATCTTTTCCATCTTTTCCCGGAGCACCTGTATCTCCTTTCTCCCCTTGTGGACCCTGTGGGCCAACGGCACCATCTTTTCCCGGAGCACCTGTATCTCCTTTTTCGCCTTTGTCTCCCTTGTCTCCTTTATCACCAGTTAAGCCTTTTTCGCCCTGAATACCTTGTGCGCCTTGTGCCCCAGTATCGCCCTTATCGCCCTTCTCTCCTTTGTCTCCCTTATCTCCCTTATCTCCCTTATCCCCATTAAGACCATGGTTACCGTTATTTCCGTCTTTTCCCGGAATACCAGGATCTCCTTTATCGCCCTTGTCTCCCTTGTCTCCTTTATCACCAGTTAATCCTTTCTCTCCCTGAATACCTTGTGCTCCTGTATCACCTTTATCGCCTTTGTCACCCTTCTCGCCTTTATCGCCGGTTAATCCTTTTTCTCCTTGAATACCCTGTGCTCCTGTATCTCCTTTATCACCTTTGTCACCTTTCTCGCCTTTATCTCCAGTTAATCCTTTTTCGCCCTGAATACCCTGTGCTCCTGTATCTCCTTTGTCACCTTTGTCTCCCTTCTCGCCTTTATCTCCGGTTAATCCTTTCTCTCCCTGAACACCCTGTGCACCTGTATCTCCTTTGTCTCCCTTTTCGCCTTTGTCACCAGTTAAACCTTTTTCCCCCTGAATACCTTGTGCTCCGGTATCTCCTTTATCACCCTTGTCGCCCTTGTCTCCTTTATCTCCAGTTAATCCTTTTTCTCCTTGAATACCCTGTGCTCCGATATCTCCTTTATCGCCTTTGTCACCCTTCTCGCCTTTGTCTCCGGTTAATCCTTTCTCTCCCTGAATACCCTGTGCTCCAGTATCTCCCTTATCACCTTTGTCGCCCTTCTCGCCTTTGTCTCCGGTTAATCCTTTCTCTCCCTGAACACCCTGTGCACCTGTATCACCTTTATCACCCTTTTCACCTTTATCTCCGGTTAATCCTTTTTCTCCCTGAATACCTTGTGCACCTGTATCTCCTTTATCGCCCTTGTCGCCCTTGTCTCCCTTTTCACCTTTATCTCCGGTTAATCCTTTCTCTCCCTGAACACCCTGTGCACCTGTATCACCTTTATCGCCTTTGTCACCCTTGTCTCCTTTATCTCCGGTTAATCCTTTTTCCCCCTGAATACCCTGTGCTCCGGTATCACCTTTATCGCCCTTGTCTCCTTTATCACCAGTTAATCCTTTCTCTCCTTGAATACCCTGTGCTCCAGTATCACCTTTATCACCCTTGTCGCCCTTGTCTCCTTTATCACCAGTTAATCCTTTCTCTCCCTGAATACCTTGTGCTCCGGTATCTCCTTTATCACCTTTGTCGCCCTTATCGCCTTTGTCGCCGGTTAAGCCTTTTTCTCCCTGAATACCCTGTGCTCCAGTATCGCCTTTGTCACCTTTATCGCCCTTGTCTCCTTTGTCTCCCTTATCTCCAGTCAATCCTTTCTCTCCCTGAATACCCTGTGCTCCAGTATCTCCTTTGTCACCCTTTTCACCTTTATCTCCGGTTAATCCTTTCTCTCCCTGAACACCCTGTGCACCTGTATCACCTTTGTCACCCTTCTCGCCTTTGTCGCCGGTTAATCCTTTCTCTCCCTGAATACCCTGTGCTCCGGTATCTCCTTTATCACCCTTGTCTCCCTTGTCTCCTTTATCACCTTTATCGCCGGTTAATCCTTTCTCTCCCTGAATACCCTGTGCTCCGGTATCTCCTTTATCGCCTTTGTCACCCTTATCTCCGGTTAATCCTTTTTCTCCCTGAATACCTTGTGCTCCCGTATCTCCTTTATCACCTTTGTCACCCTTTTCACCTTTATCGCCGGTTAATCCTTTCTCGCCCTGAACTCCCTGTGCTCCGGTATCTCCTTTGTCACCCTTGTCGCCCTTATCGCCTTTATCACCGGTTAATCCTTTCTCTCCCTGAACACCCTGTGCACCAGTATCTCCTTTATCGCCCTTGTCTCCCTTGTCTCCCTTATCGCCGGTTAATCCTTTCTCTCCCTGAACACCCTGTGCACCTGTATCACCTTTATCGCCCTTGTCTCCTTTGTCTCCCTTATCGCCGGTTAATCCTTTCTCGCCCTGAACTCCCTGTGCTCCGGTATCGCCTTTGTCACCTTTATCTCCTTTCAAACCTTGAATACCTTGTGCACCCGTATCTCCTTTATCACCCTTGTCGCCCTTGTCTCCCTTTGCACCTGAAACAACGGTGGACATGTCTACCCATTGACCATTATCAGAAAGCACTTTTCCTTCTACAGAACCTGGCGCAGGCACCAAACCTTTCGAGTTTGCTGAAAATGTATTATTGTGCGCGAATATGGTCAGGTAAGATTTTAACATTCCAGCTGTATCAGAAATATTTAATTTCTGATCAATCCTTTTGCTTAAAGTTGCAGTGTCCGCCTTTCTGAGATAGGGCTTGAGTAAATTAGTTGTATCAGCTATATTCAGTTTTAAATCCAGTCCGGCAACATTGGCAGCATAGCTTGCAAAAGGGACTGTCCAAAACTGAGAAGTACCCATGTCTACATATTGTTGTTCAGGTCTCCAGTTTGCCAAAGGAGTTGCCGGTTCCACTGCCACCTTGATATTCAGGAAATAGGGACCTGAAGCCCAGTCGATACTGTTGAGCGAGCTCACACCAGACACTCTTTCTCCCTGACCAATTACAATAGTGAAAACGCCATCAGAAGAAGCAGCTACTTTAAACGTTTCTGTATATACAGCATTTCCTGTTGCACTGGAACGAAGTATTGCAGTTCGTACATGTATTGTTCTTCCGCCAGCAGGATTACCGTTGTTGTCGGTTGCCATTGCCTGAAAAAGAATCCCTTTAGGAACACCGGGCTCCTGCCCTGTTGCCTGCAGGCTTAGAAAAAGTACCCCTGTAAGAACTACTAATTGACGTAATACTTGATGCAACATCTTGGTTAGTTTTTAATAATTTTAACTGTTTGTATCAGCTGTGTAGCCGAATAAACTGCTATACTGTAATAGCCATTTACCAAATTGCCAACAGACAATTTCATTCCATTGTCCAGGCTAACCATATCGGTTCTAATAACATTAATAACTCTTCCGGAGAAATCCATCAGTTTCAACTGATACTCATTATTACCGGACGAAGGCAATTTTGCCAAAGTCTTTACTGTAAGAAAACTGGTCACCGGATTGGGATATGCTGTGATTTGAAGCAGCTCAGGAGTTACTGTTTCCTTGCAGGCCATGGAAAACATACCTTCTCCGGTGCTTGTAAAGGTTTTTACTCCATTAGAAACATCTATGCATTTATCGCCCTGTATATATACAGGACCGCTGTACATTTTAGTGACTGAACCGAGGTTGCCAACACAACCAATATAGTAACGTCCACGGATTTGCGCATCCGCAGAATGTACTACAGTCAGCTGTAGTACGAACAACACAAGTATGATCTTACTTAACTGCCACATAAGACAACTGAATCTTTTTCCCGTTTGAAGTATATGTAAGTGTAAGCTGATCTGTGGTCAGATTTTCGATACGATAACCTTGTGTAACCCGCACACCTGAATAGAAATTAAGGTAGGATACCATAATTGAATCGGCCGAAAGCATGTTCCAGTTCCCTTTACAATCCTGATTATCTGCAAATGATCCGTTTGGAAAGTACTGCTGCTCATATGCCGCAGATGATCCATTTTGAGCTGTATGATCAATGATTGTTTCAGCAAGTTTCCATTTAGTAAGCTTTAAGGAGTTGCCGCTGAGTAATTCCTTTTGTTCAAATAAAACATCTGTAATGTAGCTCTTGGTACAACTTACCAGACATAGCAAAAACAGCAGGAAAATTAAATGCTTTCGTGCGGATTGCTGTGAGTAATATTGTTTCATCAGATATGATTTTGAATGACCAAATTTGAAACTCAAATGCGGTCCATCATACCCCTTAAATAAGTCTAACCTTTATAATAAGTTGATAATTAGCATTTTAAAAAGACGACATATAACTTAATAATTTAAAATATCATTTTTTTGAAAGGGTCATATTCCTATAAATAAGAAGGCCATCACTATAAAATGATGGCCATTCTGTTTTGGGGGAATTATACGTTTTGCGTATTAAAACAATATGAATGTGCTATACTTTATTCATCAATACTTTTGCTATCAGTTCCGATTTTGAGTTCACTCCCATCTTTACATAAATTCTTTTTATATGCCCGTTGACTGTATCGAATGAGATATTCAACATGTTCGATACTTCTTTATAACTCATACCCTTAACCAATTGCTCTAAAACTTCAGACTCTCTTGGTGTGAGTAATCCATGGTCTTCCACTTTTGGAGCGGCAGAACGGGTATTTAACTGCAGGATGAGTTTCTGTGCTGCTTCCGGAGATATGGCTGCCCCACCACATTTAATTACATCTATCTGCTGTTTGATTTCTCTTACTGCAAATGGTTTTAGCAAGAATCCATTTGCACCATTAGTAATAGCCTCCCAGATGGTATCCTGCGAATTATCGCTGGTAATGATTACAATTTTTGTGTCAGGATATGTATTTCTAATAAATGAGATGGCCTTTAAACCCGAAATACCAGGCAGCCCAAGATCAAGAAATAATAAAGCGGGGGTTTCCGGATTTTTTTCATAATGAGATAACCATTGTTCCACACAATTGCAGGAAAATAAAAGATAGAGGCTTTTATCCTGAGCAATGAATTGCTCAAGACTGGATCTGAATATCTGATTATCCTCAATTTATAGCCCGTAAAAAATAAAGTTAATTCACTTACTTAGAAAAAAGTTAAATTTTAAAGCTATTTAGTAAGAAAGTTACTTACTATTAAAAAATTAAAATTAAAGAGGCTGAAATGAGAAGAACAAGACATGGCCATTAGTT